>JAFVVQ010000035.1 GCA_017502085.1 Clostridia bacterium
GTACTGTGCCATTGGCTTTTGAAAAACAAAGACCTGTCGGAAGATGGTCGAAGCTTTCTTTTATGGAAAGCGACGAAACGCTGTTTTTACGATAACGGATTTCTCCGACACCAAGAAAAACAAGAAAAGCAAGGTTTGCCAGAATGAACATCAGAGAATATTCCGCATTTTCAAGAAGCAATATGCTCGGATAAGGAATATCACGGCTGAAAATAAATGCGTTGAGTCCCGTTGTAAGAATAACAAGCAGAGCAAAACCCAAAAGATTGAAAAGAACGGTAAACACCTTTGTCAGAGGCTTGTAATCACGAAAAAAAAGATTCGGAACACAGCAAATATTTATTACGGCTTCAAGGAACAAAACCGACATAAATAACGCCTGAATATAAGTTCCCGTTTCAAGAAGGTTAATCATCCGATGCACCTCCTTCGGAAAGGAGAATATAAACCGCAACATCGTTTTCATCAATGTCGCATGTGACACTTCCGTCAGCTGAATAAAGTGTGTTCAGTGCAGAAGTATCGGCACCGTCATTCAGACCTATCTGGAGATTGAGTTCAATAACGGAGTTTTCGCATTTAAGCGATACCATAAGAGCGTTGATATCGTCGATGAATAACTCGGCTGTTTTTTCAAACAAGTCATAAACGGCAACCGCATTTTCAACATACAGACTACCCGAGCACTTGCTTTTTAATGATGAATGAACGCCGAGCAAGCGGATATTGTCAAGCGATTCACGAAGACAGAATTCAAGTTCTGATGATGAAATAATCTTGTTTTCTTCGCCGAGTAAAAGCAGATTGCTTCTTCGTTTTATGTATGCACTTATGACGCAGATTTTTGCCAAAGCATTGTGAGCCGCTTCGGGATTTTGCTTTGCCTGAGTGAGTAATTCTTCCGCTTTTATAAGCTGTGATGAAACGTCACGGGCAATACGGTCATAGAGTCTGTTCTTTTCTTCAAAACGTGCTTTCTGCTCGTTCATATCAATTTCCGCTTTCAGCAGAAAGTTGTTTTCGCTGAGCCTTTCACGGGTTTCTTCAAGACTTTTCATCAGCTTTTTGATTTCTTTTATGTCGTTCTGCCAGAATACGTATCCGCCCGAAACAGGCTTGCCGTGAAGCATTGTTTTGCCGAGTTCAACAGGCTTGTCCAATGCACTTCGCATCACGTCTTCGGGCAAATCATCGGCATAGGAAGAAATATACATAGTCTGATAATTCTTATCAACAACCTGCGCCGCAACCGTTGAAATTTCAAAGAATTCCGTGTAACCCGCATTTGAACGGATAAGACCGCTTTGAATTGCACTTTCAAGGAGAAGAGTAATCATAAGGCAGTCAACAGCAGTAAGGTCGGCGTTGATAAGACCGAGAGCATAAAGCACCCAGAAAATAACGGAGCAAACCATAATGATAAACGGCAGCTTCTGAACGGTTTTACTGCCGGGTACACGGCTTTTTATAACAAGAGAAATTACAAAATAAAAACCAAGAATAATGAACCACGCACATACTATATAAAAACCGAAACCGTATTCATATTGCTCATTGAAATAATAAATTCCGTTCGGAAATTCAAACACAAGATTATGAAAATCGTTTGTGAAAACAAAAAGAATGAGTGCGAATGCGGGGATATAAAGTAGATTGAGCCACCACGGCATTTTGTATGTTTCGGGTTTTCCGATATAGGTTGTGATAAACACACCGAGAAGCGGAATGAGAATCATCGGAATATAAAAAGCATACCACATATATCTGCACAGATCGGAAAATTCGGAAACATAAAACCATTTCGTCGTTCTCTCTGCAAGCCAGAATGACATAAGCAGACCGACGGAAATCAGATAGCTTCGGATTCGTTTGTCAAGAATTCTGCGCCGCACGGAAATAACCCAGCCGAAAGATAATGCAACAAAAACCATATGTGGAAGAAGCATAAATGCATTCCCTGAAAATGAGTCGGTAAGCGAAAAATTGATGCCGTTATAGAGTATGCCTGCCATTGCAAGAACCAATGCACAGACAAGATAAATCAGAGTTTTTTTCTGAGTCCTGATCATATTCCGCCTCCTCTCATAATAATCCAATTTAATAATAACATAGAAGCAATAAAAAATCTATAACTATTTCACAGCATTATTACATTATAGTAATTGTCAACGGTAAAGGCAGCAAAGAACGCATTGTTCCTCTTGGGCTGAATAGCAAAAAGGCTCTTTTGCGCTATGCTTCTATTGTTCCGAATCCGGATATTAAGACACCTTTATTTGTTAAAGACACCTTGACTGCCTTATTATATTAAAAGATACATCCTACATTCATTTGTTCCGACACAAAGTCGAATTTTGTAATTATTTGTAACTGAATTGTAATCATTTATTAATTGAATTCTTCGTCCACAAGATATATAATTCAAAAAAACATATTCCGAGGATTCAAAATGAAAAGCAAAAAACTTATTTTTATTCTGCCTATAATAGCAACAATTGCACTTATCGGTGCATTTACCTTTAAAAAGCTCGTATCAAAACCGGATTCAAAAGCCGAAATCACAGCAAGCAGAAGTGTTTCCTTCAAAGCTCAAAAAGAAGAGTCACACACACAGTCTCCAACATACGAAGCCACTTTAACGAAAACGGCTTCGTTGGATAAGACCGTCTCTTTTACTTATCCCTCAGAAGAAAATCCCTGTTTCGACAACTGTGCTTTTCTGGGCAACTCAAGATTCGTCTCCATCAAAGAAAGCGGTCTTGCCAAAAACGTTTACCCAGTTGTCGGACTTGACGTCAGAACAGTATTTACAAAACACGTAACCGACAGCGACGTAGTGATCCTCGATGAACTTAACGGCAAAGACTTTGATAAAATAATACTTATGTTCGGTGATAATGAGTGCGGTTGGCCGAATACTGATTATTTCATAAAAAAATACGCAACCGTTATAAATGAAGTACAAAAAAGAGTTCCCGATGCCGAAATATATCTTCACGCAATAATCCCTATAAGTGCTGCAACATCTGACAAAAATGAATGTAACTGCAACAACGGAACAATCGCAACTCTCAATGCAAGAATCAAACAACTTGCAGACGATATGGATATAAATTATATTGCGCCTCCCCCCTGCCTTATGGATACCCGGGGAAATCTTGTTGATGACGCTGCAAGTGACGGAATCCATCTCAATAGAAAATACACGGTAATCTGGCTCGGTTATCTCGAGAAGGTATTAAGCTGAATACATAAAAAGACGGTAGTAACAAATCAAAGTTACTACCGTCTTTTTTGCTGTTTACTTATTGATAAGAAAAAAAGATACCCAAACTAAACCGTTTTCATAGATTAGTTCGGATATCAAGTGTTTGGTGATCCATCGGAGATTCGAACTCCGGACACCTTGATTAAAAGTCAAGTGCTCTGCCTACTGAGCTAATGGATCATATTCGTTTTTTGACGCTTGAATATAATATATTATTTACGCAGAAATGTCAACCCCTTTTTCGAAAAAAATTTCCGTTTTTAATATTCTTATTTGGATGAAATCGCTTGAAATGTTACTATATATGGTATATAATAAACATAAATATGATTAATTTCAGTATATCGGGCATTTTGACTCGGGAAAGGACTGTTTATGAAACATATCAGAGGACCGCAGAATTATGACTACGGCTATCACGAAATCACCACTATCGACGACAAAATCCACAATGCTCTTATGGATTTCGGCATCCTCAAAATGAAAAAAGGCGACGTTTTCAGCGAAAACCAGCATCTTGAACGCGCTTATCTGCTCATCAGCGGCGAAATGACTTTTGAATGGGAAGGCAATTCCGTCAGCGTCAACCGCCCGAATTGCTTTGACTATGACCCCTGGGTACTCCACGTAGCAAACGACGTGAAGGTTACCTTCACAGCCGCAAGTGACGTTGAAATCGCTGTTCAGAGAACAGATAACGAACGCTCCTTCCCCTCAAAGCTCTATACCCCCGAGGAATGCAGAAGCGAAGACAGAGGCGCAGGCACAATGCGCGAGGCTTCAACAAGAATCGTTCGCACCGTTTTCGACTATTCCAATGCTCCCTATTCAAATCTTGTTCTCGGCGAAGTTATCGGATATCCCGGAAAATGGTCGAGCTATCCTCCCCATTGGCATCCTCAACCCGAGATTTATTTCTACAAATTCAACCCCGAAAACGGTTACGGTTTTGCAGAGCTTTCGGAAGATGTTGTCAAAACTCATCAGAATTCGACTGTTTTCATCACCGAGAAAGAAACCCACCCCCAGACAACCGCACCCGGCTATGCCCTCTGGTATCTCTGGGTTATCAGACATCTTGACGGGGATCCCTATATCACCCCCACATTCGTTCCCGAGCATCTCTGGGTAACCGAGAGTGAGAACGAAGCAAAAATGTGGCCCCCTGAAAATTAACCGAGAAGGAGAAATAAACATGAAACTGACAATGGCTCAGGCACTCGTCAAGTTCCTCGATAATCAGTATATCAGTTTTGACGGCGTCGAAACTAAATTCGTTGACGGTATCTTCGGCATCTTCGGTCACGGATGTGTCGTAGGTATCGGTCAGGCCCTTGAACAGGGCGGACACAACCTCAAATTCTATCAGGGCAAAAACGAACAGGGTATGGCTCATGCTGCCATCGCTTTCGCAAAGCAGAAGAACCGCCGTCAGATTATCGCCTGCACGTCATCAATCGGTCCCGGTGCACTCAACATGGTCACCGCCGCAGGTACTGCAACGGCAAACCGTATTCCCCTCCTGCTTCTCCCCGGTGACACTTTTGCCTGCCGCCAGCCCGACCCCGTTCTCCAGCAGATCGAACAGCCCACAAATTATACGGTTACGGCTAACGATGCGTTCAAGGCAGTATGCCGATACTGGGACAGAATCTCAAGACCCGAGCAGCTTATGACCGCTTGTCTCAACGCAATGCGTGTTCTTACAGACCCCGCTGAAACAGGTGCAGTCTGTCTCGCAATGCCTCAGGATGTTGAGGGCGAGGCATTCGATTATCCCGATTACTTCCTCAAGAAGAGAGTATGGTATCTTGACCGCCGTTCACCCACTCAGCGTGAAATAGAAGCAGCAGTTGCCGCAATAATGAGAAGTGAAAAGCCGATGCTCATTGTCGGCGGCGGTGTAACTTATTCCGAAGCATGGGAAACCGCACGCTTCTTCGCTGAAAAATTCAATATTCCGATCGGCGAAACCCAGGCAGGTAAAGGCAATATCCGTTGGGATCTGCCCCTCAATATGGGCGGCGTAGGTGTTACGGGCGGTGCGGCAGCCAACGCAATTGCAAAACAGGCTGACCTCATCATCGCAGTCGGCACACGTCTCACTGACTTCACAACCGCATCAAAATGGG
Source organism: Clostridia bacterium (assembly GCA_017502085.1). Lineage (GTDB taxonomy): Bacteria > Bacillota > Clostridia > Oscillospirales > Acutalibacteraceae > CAG-177. The sequence continues at coordinate 5,401 of JAFVVQ010000035.1, forward strand.
GATTCCATAATCCCGATTGCAAGATACTTTCAATCAACGTGTGCTCCTTCGACGCATTCAAAATGGACTCAACGGCAGTTATTGCCGATGCAAAAACCGCTTTACTCGATATTATGGGTGCACTCTCACTCCGCGAATACTGCAGCAACTGGGGTGAAGAGGTTGCTCAGGCAAAGGAAGACTACGTTAAGGAAATGGACCGTTGCTACAGCGCATATCTTCAGGAAGGTCTTTCCCAGACAAGGGCTCTCGGTGAAATCAATAAGCTCATCGACAAGAATTCCGTTGTTATCGGTTCATCAGGCAGTCTCCCCGGCTGTATGCAGAGACTTTGGAGAGCATCCGTACCCAAGACTTACCATATGGAATACGGTTTTTCATGCATGGGTTACGAAATCTGCGGTGCACTCGGCGTCAAGCTCGCAGAGCCTGACAGAGAAGTTTACACAATGGTTGGTGACGGCAGCTTCCTGATGCTTCACAGTGAGCTTTATACCGCTGTTGCGGAGGGTGCCAAAATCAATGTTATGCTCTTTGACAACTCGGGTTGGGGTTGCATTGAAAACCTTCAGAACAATCAGGGTACAGATACCTTCGGCACACGCTTCCAGGCAAGAAATCCCCTCACAGGTATGCTTGACGGTGCCATCGTGCCCGTTGACTTTGCTAAAATTGCAGAGGGATACGGCTGCAAGGCTTATACAGTAACAAACGTTGCCGAACTCCGTGACGCAATCAAGGATTCAAAAGAGCAGACTCTTCCCTGTCTCTTCGACATCAAGGTTGTTCACGGCAGTATGAGTGACGGCTACGATGCCTGGTGGAGAGTCGGCGTTGCTGAGGTTTCCACAAGCGAAAAGGTTCAGGCTGCATATGAAGATATGAAAGCCAACATCGAAAAAGCAAGACTATATTAATTCACATAAACGGAGGAACACAAAATGCTTAACAAAGAAAAAGTCAGCCTTGCGATAGCTCCTATCGCCTGGACAAACGACGACCTTCCTGACCTCGGTGCGGAAAACACTTTCGAGCAGTGCGTGAGCGAAATGGCTCTCAGCGGCTTCAAGGGCAGCGAAATCGGCAATAAATACCCCAAAGACGTTGAAACTCTTAAGCACAAGCTTGACGTAAGAGGTCTGCGCATCTGCAACGCATGGTTCTCCTCTCTTCTTCTTTCCGACGGCTACGAGGCAACAATCGAAGCTTTCATCAAGCACAGAGATTTTCTTCATGCTCTCGGTGCAAAAGTCATCGGTGCTTCCGAGCAGGGCAATTCCATTCAAGGCAAGGCTCTGAGCATCTTCGGTGATAAGCCCGTCTATACCGACGAACAGTGGGCACTCATCGCAAAGGGCTTCAATGAAATGGGCAGACTCGCAAAAGAAAAGGGTATGTATTTCACCGTTCATCATCATATGGGTACAGGTGTTCAGACAGAAGCCGAAATCGATAAACTTATGGAACTCACAGACCCCGATCTCGTTTATCTTCTTTACGATACAGGTCACCTTTCATTCTCAGGCGAAGATGCAATCGGTGTTCTCAAGAAGTATGTCAACAGAGTCAAGCACGTTCACCTCAAGAGCATCCGTCAGGACGTTATCAATGAGGGCAAAGAAAAGGGCTGGAGCTTCCTTGACTGCGTCAGAGCAGGCGCATTCACCGTTCCCGGCGACGGCGACTTCGATTTCACACCTGTTTTTGACATCCTCTCCGAAGCCGATTACGAAGGCTGGGTTGTTGTTGAAGCTGAGCAGGATCCCGCAAAGGCTAATCCCTACGAATATGCTTGCAAGGCAAGAAAGTATATTGCCGAAAAGACAGGTCTTTAATATTCATTAAATTAATTCGGTTGAACGGGCGATTTTCGGATCGCCCGTTTTTCGTTCCGCAAAAAATAAGGGGCTGTTTTTCAGCCCCTTCAACTCCCCGCATATTCAGTTCAGTCTTCCTTACCCTCATTTTTACCCGAAAGTATGCAAAGTGCGGGAGTTGCCGCAAGAACAAGTACGGCAAAAACGTTAAAAAGCATATCTCATATCCCCCTTCGTTTTCTTTACACTTATATTCTATACCGCAGACCGCCGTAAGTCCAATTACAATTGTTTACAGTTTCGCACGTTATTCTGTAACATTTGTAACAAAATGATTACAATGCCGTAATATTTTGAAACCGATACGTTTTTTTGACGGTTAATATGGTGAAGGACCTTCAGAAATCTTTGACGGGAGGCGAAAAAAATGACGGATGAACAGATAATTCAGCTTTATTGGGAACGTAACGAATCAGCTATCAGTGAAACACAGACCTCATATGAGAAATATCTGACAAAAATCATTTATAACATAACAGGCAATATTCAGGATTCAACCGAATGCCTGAATGATACATACTTAAAAATATGGAATTCCATTCCGCCCAACAAACCTGTCGTGTTTTCTGCATATATCGGCAAAATCGCTCGTGAAACCGCAATTGATACGTACAGAAAGCAAAACCGTCACAAACGCAAAGCATCGGAATAAACTCTCACGCTCGATGAAATTGCAGAATGTGTCTCGGGCAACGAAAGCACCGAAAAATCGGTGGAAAGCGAAATTCTCGGCAAAGAAATCAGCCTTTTTCTGCGTGGCATATCCTCCGAAAAACGAAAAGTTTTCGTAATGCGGTATTTTTACGCCGATTCAATCAAGGATATTTCGTTACAAACAAATATGAGTGAAGCAAAGATTAAGAGCATTCTCCACAGAACAAGAAAAGAACTGAAAAAGCATCTTGAAAAGGAGGGGTATGATTTATGAGATCAGAAGATATTATGACTGCAATGAACTTCATCGACGATGATTTGCTGACAGACAATGACGGGCAAACTAAAAAAACAGAAAAATTCCGCATTGCGAAGCCCGCCGTTGTCGCTGCCGCCATTTTTGTTCTCGTTGCGGTGTCAATTATCGGCTTAAGTACATATCACAAGCCTGAACCGATAGAATTATCCGTTCCGCTCACTGAATACGCAATGGGATTTGAAGGCGTAGCTCTCGATAACACGGATGAATATGAATACGGATACCCTGAATTTCAGCATTTTCTGACCATGCCCGTTTATACAGATAACACCCACGATAAAAAAGGCACTCCCGCTGCTCTGACTGAAAATCAGCTTGAGCAAAGGCTCGCAAAGACTTCGGCTCTGACAGGCATTTCGGTTGATAACAAAGTCAAGTCCCGTGCCAATGACCTATACGGCGGATATGAAAACGATTTTGTTTACGCAATCACCTCTGAATCCGAGGGCGGCACGATTATTGTCAATGCGGCGGGCGGAGTAACGGCAATATTTTCCAGACCGCACAAGCTTGATTATGACTTTGACCCGACGGCAAAAGAAAACCGAGAAAAAGCTATGGAGCATTTCAGCGATATCTTTGCGGATTTCATTTCGGAATTCATCAGCTTTGAATCCCCCGCATTCATAACGTCACGTGAGATGCTTGCCGACTGCACATACATTTACACCTACCGTGTATTCGATTCATCGGGAAACGGAAAAGACGATATTCTGAAAAGCAACGTTCAATATGCCGAATTTATGATCGACAGCGGCGGTATGCTGAATTCAATTCACATCAGTGATTCGACAATTGACTCCGTAAAAATCGGAAATTATCCCGTCAAATCTGAAAAAACCGCAAAAAAAGAACTGCTTGAGGGCAAATATTTCTCAACCGTGCCTTACGGCATCAAAGATGAGGGTTGCGTAATTAAATCGGAACTGATTTACAAGAGCATTGACGGTCTGTTCATCCCCTGCTACAAGTTTCTTGTTGAGCTTCCCGATGCACCGCCCGATGACAGATACAAAAGCTACGGTATTTTTTACGTGTGTGCAATCAAAGATGAATATATAAGATAGCAAAAGCCCGAAACTTTAACGGTTTCGGGCTGAATTTATGCTGATATTGAATTAAAATGCAAAATATTTTTCTCTCTGCTTCTTCACTCTGCCGCTGATGAATTCGAGGGTTTCTTTTGCGCCCTCGATTCCGCAGACGTAATCCTTCATCGCCCTGCCCTCTTCATAGCAGAGGTCATCGTGAAGCGGAAAATATTCCTTAAGAAGGAAGCAGGCATATCTTGAAAGGCGAAGGTCGCCGACAAGGCGGAATTCCTTGCTTATACCGTCAATCGCAACGGAATAGAAATCCTTGATTGAGGCGATGATTGCATCCTTTTCGTTTGCAGGTGAGAATACCATTGTTGAAGCAACGTAGGCATTTTCGTTATTGACCGAGCTGTGGCTGTCGGTGCTGCCGACGATGGGATATTTTCTGCCCAGCGCTCTGTCATCATAGTATTTATGAGTCTGGAAGCCGTTCTGCTCGTAGTAATTTTCACCGCCGAGAACCTCCAACGCATCAAACGGCTGTGTTTCCATCAGATACTCAACAATATTTTCGGGCACGTGGTTGACGTTGGAAATCCAATAGGGATGGCAGAATATGCCGAGACCGCCTGCCTTTTTGATATGGTTGAATACCCATACCATACCTGCATAGGTAAACTTTTCAATACCTTCGGGAATATCAAGCGTTTCGGCAAGAGCCAGAACTTCTTTTCTGTATTCATCTGCCGTTATAACAGCGGGACATTCCGCACCGTTGAATGAGCGCAGCTCTTTTGTTTCGCCTGCTTCGATAATCTGATCGGATTCGTCAACAATTCCGTTTACAGAATAGTTTCCGCCGAAATTAACGATATGAGGATCGCAGCCGAATTCCGGGTTATCTCTGGGCATATGTACCTCTTCGCCGGGACAGATGTTGAATTCAATCGGCACATCCTTATATGCATTGATTGCCTCAAGCGAGGGGTAATAGCGTTCATGGTCGGTGATTGCAAAGAAATCGTAGCCGTGCTTTCTGTAGTTTGCGCTGACGATGGCGGGTGCCTGCTTACCGTCTGAACGGCAGGTATGCATATGAAGATCACCAATCAGAGGATATCTGCCGACAAGATCATCAGCAACGGCATAAACGCCGAGCTGAACGATTCTCTTATCGGTTTCGGCATCCCAGAAGCGAATAAAATACTGTTGTTCCTTTTCGAAAACATTCTTAAACTTAACGGAGCCGTCTGCTTCGATTGTGAAATCAACGGTCTTGTTATTCTTTCTGCAAGGGAAATCCCTGATATTTCCGTCCTCAATGCCGAGAACGTAAAGAATGAGTTGGTCGGGATTCTTGAACTTTGCGTGGTCACCGAGAGGCTTGACGGTAATCTCAATCTCCTTGCCGACGGGAAAAACCTTGGGGTAAACGTCATAATAATGCAGTTCTGTTTTCATATTTTTCACCTCAGAATTCTACTGTTTTGCCTGTTTCATAGGCAATATACGTTGCTTCGAGAAGCCTTGCAAGGTCAACGGCGGATCTTGTGCCGTATTCCTCGGGAATTTCCTTGCCGTCAACACACGCATTGACAAAGGCGTTAATCGGATTTTCACTTGCCTCGGGCAGTCTGTCGGGAGCAATAAAGTCCTTGACAAGTTTCGCGGTTTCTTTCGTTTTATACTGTATCTTACCGCCCTGCGAGAGAAGAATACCGTCTGTGCCGTGAACTTCAATCGTATATGGCGATGAATAAGCAAGGAAAGAGGTTTCCGAAACACCGATTGCTCCGTTTTCAAACTCGATAACGGAAACGGCATTTTCATCAACGGGGGTACCCATAACGGAATTTGCGATACCCGTGATTTTCTTGGGCATACCGCAGATAAATGAGAGAAGATACATCGGATGGCATCCGAGATCCATCATCGCTCCGCCTGCACAATCATCTTTGACAAACCAGTAATCGGGAAGCCACTTGCCGCTGACTCCGTCGTGAGCATTGCGGATGCGTACGTTGGTGACCGTACCGAAATCTCCGTTTGCAATGTGTTCCTTTGCAAATTTGACTACGGGCCAGGCTTTATGAGGCATCGAAATAACAAACTTCACGCCGTTTTCTTCGATTGCCCTGACAATTTCTTCACATTCTTTTACGGTACAAGCGAGCGTTTTTTCGGTGAAGATATGTTTACCCGCTTTTGCGGCTTTGATAAGCACCTCGGTATGCATTGTCGTGGGGGTATTGCAACAGACCGCATCAACGTCATCTCTTGCGAGCAGTTTATCAATATCAGGCTCAAAATCAACGCCGAGTCTCTCTGCCCATTCCTTTCCCCTTTCGGGTTTTTCATCCCAGATGCAGGTGATTTCAGCCTTACCTGTCGCACGCAAATCCCTTGCATATCCTTCTGCGTGAACGTGCCATTTTGACAGCATTGCAATTTTTAACATTTTCTCTGACCTCCCGAATTATTTTTCGGATTTCAACAGAAATATTTTAACACATTAAAACAAAAAAGTCGAGAGAAATCCAATCATTTTCTCCGACTTTTTGTTGATTTAATATTGCCGTTATGATAAAATTAATTGATCCTCTTTGCACGGTATTCAAAGCAAAGAGCCGCCGTGCTGACGGCTACGGACATCGGTCTTGAATATTCAAGCATCTTATCTGCCAGAAGCATTGCACGATGATAATCGATAAAAACTCCTGCCCCGAAATACATCAGTGCGGATACGGCGACGGTCAGTATGACCGAAACACCGCCCGAAAGCAGAATATATCTTGAGGTCGGACTGATTGCGGATAATATGTTTTTCATTTTGTCACCTCTTAATCCATTATATATCCGACAGCCCTCTTATTCAAATCTAAAATTTTACCAACAAGGAATGAAAAGCAATGCCAATCGGTGTTTCCTCCTCGTGCCTTTATCCTATGTCACCCGCAGAAAGCCTTGAAATTCTCGGCAGACTCGGTGTCGGCACTACCGAGGTTTTTATCAACGCCCCGAGCGAACTGACGGTTGAATATGCACAAAAACTCAACCGAATTAAAAATGAATATGGAATGAAAATTCTTTCTCTGCACCCCTTCACATCTTTTGCCGAAACAACGATGCTCTTCAGCGAATACAAGCAGAGATTCTTCGATATGCTCGATTACTACAAATCCGCTTTTGAGGTTATCAACACTCTCGGCGCGGAATTTATGGTAATCCATGGCTCTAAACTCCCCGCAAGAATCACGCACGAAGAATATTTCGAGCGTTTTGCCCTGATGATTGAGGAGGGCAAAAAAGCGGGTGTTACCGTCACGCCCGAAAACGTCAACAAGCATCTCAGCGAAAGTCCCGAATTTATGCGTGAAATGAAAGCTTTTCTCGGCAACGATTTCAGGATGGTATTTGACGTCAAACAAGCTAACAGAGCGGGATTCAACCCTCTTGAGTTTGCAAAAGAATTTGCCGACGATATCGTGCATATCCATGTCAGCGACCACAACAAAACAGCCGACTGTATGCCTCCTTCAAAAGGTGATTTCGATTTTGCAAAGCTTTTTGAGATAATGAAAAAAAGCGGTTACGGCGGCAGCTACGTCATCGAACTTTACCGCCACAATTTCGGTGATCCGTCAGAACTGGGCGAAGCAATGCGTTATCTTGAGGGATTATATAATTAGACTTGAAAAATATTCAATATATGGTATAATTTGTCTATGAGAAATTTCAAAGGAGTGTTCAACCAATGAAATGTCCGTTTTGCGGCTGCGAAGAAAGCAAAGTTATCGACTCAAGACCCACCGACGAAGGCGAGCGTATACGCCGCCGCAGAGAATGTGTCGGTTGCTTCAAACGTTTCACAACCTACGAAATCATCGAAAGTGTTCCCGTCATCGTTGTCAAGAAGGATAAATCCAGAGAAGTGTTTGACAGAAACAAGCTCTTCAACGGTATGCTCCGCGCTTGTGAAAAGAGACCCGTTCCCCTTGACAGTATCGAAAAATCAGTTGACGAAATCGAAGCAACTCTCCAGAATTCGCTCGACCGCGAGGTCACCAGCGTCAGAATCGGTGAACTTGCAATGGATAAGCTCAAGGACCTTGACGAGGTTGCGTATGTCCGCTTTGCATCGGTCTACCGCCAGTTCAAGGATATCAACACCTTTATGGATGAGCTTGCAAAGCTTCTGAGCGAAAAATAAATCAGATTATTACGGGGGCAAAGATTATTCTTTGCTCCTTGAATTTTGAGGTAAATATGAAAAAAGCAATTGCCGTTGTCCTTGCATTTCTGCTTCTTTTTCTTTGCGGATGCGGTTCAAAGGAACCTGTTGAAACAACGACCCGTGCTCCGAAAACAGCCGATATGCTTGACCTTCCTTCAAACAAAAAGAATTACGCAGAGTGCCTGAAGCGTTATTACGCCGTTGTTTCGGCGGTTAAAAATAAAATACAGATGCTCGAAACAGAGCATAACAAATCGCTTGAAAGCGAAAATCCCGACTCATTTTTTCTTGACGAGGATTTCATCGCAACAGGCTTTGATCCCTTTATTTTTGAAGGTCTGAGCCTTACCGAAAGCTTCACAACCTCAATGGATTCCGAGCAGGCAGTTGAAGTTTATTCCTCTGTTGCCGACGGTGCTGCAATCCGATTCGAGAAAAACACGGAAAATTCATTCATTCTTCGCTTCATCAAGGAAGAAACAACCCGTGAATATATTGTGGATTACAGTTCAAGCGACTCTTTCCGCTATATCTCCCGTTCAGAAAGCGACGGAAACTCTGGCATCAACGAAACCCTTGAATTCACAAAAACGGGCAACACCTATTATATCCAGAGCAGAAACGCAAGGCTGTTCGTTCAGTTCGATACAAGAGGAAACATCCTGAATTTCTGCTGCACAACACTCCGTAACGGCGACTATTCCAACGAGGTTATTTATCCCAAGACGGATAAAACCATTGAATGGGCGGTTGACCGCAACAAAGATGATTATCTTAACATCCACACATATCAGAACGGTACACTCATCCACGAGGATTCAAGCAGCGGTCCGTGGCAGACCGTTACCGTCACGGAAACTGACAGATAAAGGCTGAATTATGAATAACGAAGAAAAAATTGCTTATATATGCGGATTTCTTGAAGCGAACGGAATTTCTTTCGACAAAGCGAATCACTCCCCCGTTTCGAGCATTGATGAATGCAAATCGGTCGAAGCGATCCTCGGCGGAGAAATCTGCAAAAATCTTCTGCTCCGTAACACTCCGGGCACCGCATATTTTCTCCTTTCAATGAAGGGCGACAAGCCTTTCGTCACAAAAGAAATTTCCAAAAAACTCGGTTCGTCAAGACTTTCTTTCGTCTCTGCAGAAGAAATGATGAATCTGACAGACACGACACCCGGCTCTCTCGGAGTGATGAGCCTCTTATTTGACAGCGAAAAGAAAATACGCTTTGCACTCGATAAAGATTTGCTTGAGAACGAGTTTTTCTGCTTTCACGCGGGAGTAAATACCTGCACCGTCAGAATACCTACTGAAGTTCTTACAAGTCAGTTACTGCCCTTACTGGGCATCGAAGCGAATATTATTGAGGTTTAAGCGAACATTGAAAAGCTCAGGACGGATAATATCCGTCCTGTTTTAATAATCGGCAAACAAAAAGGCCTGAACGGGTATTGAACCTGTTCAAGCCGATTTTTTATTTCTGTTCCATATATTTACGGACAATTTTGAGGGTTGTTGTTCTGGGGAATTCCTCATCACGAATTTTTATTTTATTGATATTCTTGAAAAGAGGCATCTTGCGGTTAAATGCATCCACATCAGCCTTGATTCTTTCTCTTGCATCGGGATATTCCTTCTCGTTGAGGAAAAACTCTGCAACAATCTTCTTGTTCTCTTCGTAAACAAGAACCTCGCTGACATAGTCAATCATCATGAGCTTATCTTCAAGCTCCTCGGGAGAAACGTTCTTACCGTTTGAAAGAACGATGAGATTCTTCTTTCTGCCGACGATGAAGAGGAAACCGTCCTCGTCGATTCTGCCGAAGTCACCTGTTTTGAACCATTCGCCGTCAAATGCGGCTGCAGTCGCTTCGGGTTCACCGTAATAACCGACCATAACGTTCGTACCCTTGACGTAGATTTCGCCAACACCTTCTTCATCGGGCTCGTGGATTTTGATTTCGCAGCAACCGATGGGAGTACCTACACTGCCGGGCTTGAATTTGCCGGGCTTGTTGCAGGTGATTGCGGGTGAGCATTCAGTCAGGCCGTAACCGTTGAATACGTCGATACCGAAATCACGCATACCCTCTTCGTATTTGGGATCAAGAGTAGCACCGCCGCAGATAATCATATTGAGATTACCGCCGAGATTATCGAGAATTGTCTTAAAAATCTTGCGTCTTCTGTCAATGCCGAGCTTCATAAGGAAACGGCTGATTCTGAGACCCTTCTTGAGAACTTCTTCTCTGCCTGTTTTTCTTGCAGTCTTCCAGATGCGGTCATAGATTGTTTCAACAACAAGCGGAACACCCGAGAAATTATACGGCTGAATTTTCTTGAGGTCATTCGAAATCGATTTGATGCTTTCGCACATATATCCCCATTCGATGACGATGTAAGTTGCAAAAAGAGCACTCAGCCAGGCAAAAGTATGGTTAAGAGGAAGGAAACCGATTACGTGCTTACCTGAAATACAACGGCAGGAAGCGGAGCAGTCACTGGCTATATTTTTGTGAGTAAGCATAACGCCCTTGCTCTTACCCGTTGTACCTGAGGTATAGACGATACTTGCAAGGTCTTCGGGCTTGACTTCCGCATCAACGAAGCCTCTTTCACCTGCATCGTAAATTTCGTAACCCTTCTTGAGATAGGTCGGAAATTCGTCTGCGCTGAAGTAATGCTTCACAGGCATATCGGGATTCTTTTTGAAATCCTCAACCATGCTGTTGAATTTGCTCGTATAAACAAGCACGTCGCAATCGCAACGGATGAGCTGGTCAGCAAGGTCATCAGCGGGAAGCTTGCAATCCATCGGAACGGAAATATATCCGCCGACAATACATGAATAATACGCAATCAGCCATTCAGGGCTGTTCTCGCCGATAATGGCGATTTTTTCATGATTTCTGAGACCGAGAGACCAGAGGTATGTACCGAATCCGCAGATTTCTCTCCAGGTTTCGTTATACGTTCTTTCGTGGTCAACACCATTGCGAACGTACATATACATTCTCTTGTCGCCGCCTCTTTCAGTACCCGTAACAACGATTTCCTTGAGTGTCTGATACTCAGGGATTTCAACCGTTACTGCATTCTTGTGAACCTTTTTCATACTTTTGCCCCTCAAAATTCTATAATATTACATAATAATAAATACTTTTTGATTGATAATAACATAAATTTTTAAAAAATTCAATATTTTTCTCTTGCTTTTTGTCAGTCAATATTATATTATTGTTTGGAAAAGCATTTATTTAATGTTAATAAGTAACATATAATATTATTCAGAGGAGTTTTTTGATATGAAAATTTTTATCATCTGTCTTATTGCCTGGGCTATTGCTCAGCTTCTCAAGGTTATCATTAATCTCATTACCTATTATTACAAAAAGAGCAAGGGTGAAACTTATAAAAAGGTAACACCGAGCACCTTCCTCAAGCTCGGCGGTATGCCCAGTTCACATACCGCAACGGTTATCGCCCTGTGCGGCTCTCTCGCCCTGACCGAAGGCTGGCATTCCCCCATTTTTGCGGCAAGCGGTGTTTTCGCATTCATCACAATGTTTGATGCAGTCAAAGTCCGTCTGCCTGTCGAAAAGCTCACAGAAGCCTTCAACGACCTTCAGGACAAGTTCTATGGCAAAGACGTCAAGGATGTCAAAAAAGTTGAGGGTCACACAATCCCCGAAATCATCGGCGGATTCGTTGTCGGTGCGCTTGTTTCTTACATTATGGTAAGAGTTGTCGGTTTTCTCGGTTAATTGATGATTATTGACTATCTGAACGTGACGGAGATTGACGACGAAACACTGTCGGAACATTTCGCAATTATGGATGCGGATGCAAAAGACAGAGTTCTCTCTCTTCGTGACGATAATAAAAGAAGGCAGAAGATTGCCGCCGATATGCTCTGCCGACGTATGATTTCGGAAAAATGCGGTATCCCGTCCGAAAGCATTGTCTTTGGCAGAACGGAAAAGGGCAAACCTTATACCGTCAATACAGATTTATTTTTCAGTATCAGCCACAGCGATAACATTGTTGTGTGTGCTATCTCGGAAAACGAAATCGGCATTGACGTTGAAAAAATCCGCAACGTCAGACTCAGGATTGCCGAAAAATTTGCTTCACCCGAAGAACTCACATATATCGGAGATAACCTCAACCGATTTTTCGAAATCTGGACTCTCAAAGAGGCATTTTTCAAGTGCAAGGGAACAGGTCTCGGCGCTGATATCAGAAGCGTCACCTTTGATATCGATGGAGGTATCACCTGCTCCGAAAACGGATATTCGTTGCAATTCGCAGATATAACAGACGGATATATCTGCTCTGTATGCATAAAAAACTAAGCTTCCCGAATCACTTCGGGGGGCTTTATTACGGGTAAAATTCAATTCAGCAAAGAGGAAACATATGGAAACAATCAGAATTTTCATTCAGGAAAAAGGTGCGCTTTATCTCATTTCGCAGACCATCAGCGTTATTGCAACGGTATTTCTGCTCTTATCATATCAGCAGCGCACTCACAAAAAGATAGTCTGTATGCAGGCGATTGCGGGTATGCTTTTCGGCACTCATTATCTGATGCTCGGCGCATACGAAGGAATGATGTGCAACTATATCGGTATGGTCAGGGGCATCTGCTATTCTTTCCGCACAAAATCAAAGCTTGTTGATTCCCCCGTTTGTCCGACGGTATTTGCAATACTCTTCGCAATCAGCGGATTCTTCACATACACTTCTCCGTTTTCGCTTCTGCCGACGGTCGCGATGATGATTTCATCATTTGTACTCTGGAACATAAGAGCACAGCAGCTCCGCGCGCTCACTCTCCCGACCTCGGCAATGTGGCTGATTTATAACGCATCCTGCGGCTCAATCGCCGCGGTCGGCACGGAGGTTATGGGTATTGTTTCGATCCTTATCGGACTTTTCAGATTCAGGAAAAAGAAAGAAAATTAAACGGTTGAACGTACTTTTGCGGTACGTTCAATTTTTTTGAAAAAATTTTAAAAACCTATTGACAAACCATCAAGTTGAAGTTATAATAATGATAACAATTATCGATATTGTAATTAACGACACGGAAGGAGGCGCTGAAATGACGAAGCACAGCCGACAACGTGATGCGGTTTATCAGAATTTATGTATGAGAACCGACCACCCGACCGCCGAGGAGCTTTATCTCTCCCTCAAAGCGGAAATGCCGGCACTGAGCCTTGCAACTGTCTACAGAAATCTCGCAATGCTCGAAGGTGAAAGCAAAATCATCCGCATCGGATCGGGCGGCACCGCCCGTTACGACGGTAATATTTCACCCCATTACCACCTCACCTGCCTTGAATGCGGAGGCGTTCACGATATTTTTATGGATGATGCGGGTCTTTGTAAAGCGGCATCTGAACATTTCGGCGGCAGGATTCTTTCGCACACGGTTATGTTCACGGGCTACTGCCCCCATTGCTCCGAGAAAATCGGATAATCAATCAGTCAATTAAAAAAAATTAAACTTATATTATCTGGAGGAAAAAAATTATGAAAAAGTTTGTTTGCAGCGTTTGCGGTTATGTTCACGAAGGCGATTCAGCTCCCGAAAAGTGCCCCCAGTGCGGTGTCCCCGCATCAAAGTTCAATGAGCAGAAGGGCGAAATGACATGGGCAGCAGAGCACGTTCTCGGCGTAGCACAGGGTGTTGATCCCGAAATCATCGAAGGTCTCAGAGCTAACTATATGGGCGAATGCACAGAGGTTGGTATGTACCTTGCTATGGCAAGAGTTGCTCACAGAGAAGGCTACCCCGAAATCGGTCTTTACTGGGAAAAGGCAGCTTACGAAGAGGCTGAACACGCTGCAAAGTTTGCTGAACTCCTCGGCGAAGTTGTAACCGACAGCACAAAGAAGAACCTCGAAATGAGAGTTGAAGCTGAAAACGGCGCAACAGCAGGCAAGTTTGAACTCGCAAAGATGGCTAAGGAACAGGGTCTCGACGCTATCCATGACACTGTTCACGAAATGGCTCGTGACGAAGCAAGACACGGCAAGGCATTTGCAGGTCTTCTTCAGAGATATTTTGGTTAATTCTCCTGCCCTATAAAAAAGTAAGAGTGGCTGAAAAGCCACTCTTTTTTCATATTGATTTTTAATTCACTCAACCAAACAACTAACCTATAAACAGGTGTACATATTAATTATACATATGTGCGTGTTGTTAAAAATTTCAGAAAAGAAAGCTCAGATCAATACCGGAGTTAAAATTGTCAGTATATCAACAATTATTTTAATGTGTACGCCCTCGCAGCCTTCACAGACTTGATTTAAAGCAAAAAGATTCTGAATAAAAATCTTAATCATAGTGAAAATATTTCCGCTATGGCAATCGCAATCACAATCAGTATAGATCGCTTCGGCTGTAACTTCATTATCAGGCATTGTAAATGTTGTTTCTTTTGCGTTCACATCAGCAACTGTTGCACCGTTGATCACCCAATGGCTGAATTTTTTACCATCAATCTGGTCTGCTTCAAGAGTTACGCTTGTTCCTACTTCGGCATAGGATGATGACGGTCTGCCGTTTGTAACTTTGATTGCATAAACAGGATTAGCAAGCTCAACCCCATCCACCGTAGCCTTAATATGGCCCGATTCTTCATAATAACCGTGAAGAACATATTCGCAAGTGTGAAGGATTTTAAAATTTGATATGTTATCAACAACAGAGTAATTATAACTGTACCTACCGCAGGTGCAATGCATCATAAGTATATGGGGGCGCTCTTCACAGTGAATCTTTAAAAGCTGCCCATCATAAAGAACAACCGAAAAGAAACCTATATTATCATATGTGGTACCGGTTGCATTTTGTTTTCCAACAACCACGCCTTCCCAATAACCTGTTTCAGGATCATAAGTTGCGTAAGTTTTTTCTTCCAGTCCAGCAGCAGGTGTAGCATCCTCGTCTGTTATGATGACGAAATTTCCGTCACCTGCATTTGCAGACACAAGTGAAAAAGACATAATACTAATTATGGTCAACAGAGTAAGAATAATCGACAATGTTTTTTTCAGCATCTTCATATACACCACTCCTTATATTTTAATAATAGTATTATATATATTCATAATCTTGTCAAGGTTTTTGTTAAAATTTGTCTGAATTTCTTTGAACACATAACACTTGTGTCTGCAACAACAAAAATAAACACCTTGAAGCATTCGACGAAATGGCACGTGACGAAGCAAGACACGGCAAGGCATTTGCAGGTCTTCTTGCAAGATATTTCGGTTAATTCCCCTACCCTATAAAAAAATCAACGGAGCAGAGAAATCTGCTCCGTTTTTGTTTGTATTTAACTTTATAGGATAATTCATATTATTTAATTTTCAGTCACCTTAGTATAGACAAGATTTGGAGTGTCCAAGAATTTTAAAGTATAGGGTTCCGATTCTGTGTCAATCTCCAAGCTAAATGAAGCGCTGTCCCATAATTTCTTTGCCGAAATCACCACAACTCCATCAACTATCTCCCATGTTCCGCTAAATTGAGTAGTTTCAAAACCAGTTTCGTTACTACGTGTTGTAAGTTCAAAAGTTCCACCTTTAAAAAAACTTAGAGTGTTTGTGGCAGAATGACCTTCTGCAATACACATATCAGGATTATCTCTTTCTCTAGAAGCCGGTCCCGTCCAAATCAAATCATAAGTCCAATCACCGATTATAGCTTCTTCTACTTTAACCTTACCGCAAGCAGACAACGATAAACACATAGCCATCACTAAAATCATCGCAACTATTTTTTTCATAAATTTTTCCTCCGTAAATTTGATTTGTAGTTATTATAACCCAAAATATAACTCGTGTCAGTATCGTAATGCGATTGTGACAAGGTTTAATGTTTGCGTAAATCACCATAAAATATAATTAAAAAGTATTTGAGGGTGATGAGTTGAAACAGGAATACAAAGATCTTTATGAAAAATTCGGATTGAACGTTGTGTTTTATCGCAAAAGAAAGAAGCTGACACAGCTTCAACTGGCTGAACTTGCCGATATTGACCGCAGCCACATCAGTGCTATCGAACTCGGCAAGGTCGGTGTATCATTTGACGTTATTTTCAAGCTTTGCGAAGTTCTTGAAATAACTCCGAAGGAATTATTTGATTTCAGATAAGCAAAAAACGGAGCAGAGAAATCTGCTCCGTTTTGTTATTTACACACAGTTACGTTTTCTTTTTGTTTTGCCGCTTTTTTCTTCTCCCCTGCTGCGAGGATTATTCTGAAAATTACTCCGCCGAGGACTGCCCCAAGGAAACCCGCAATCGCATCCGTCATCGTATCAAAAAGCGGAAACTGATCGGGATGCGGATTAATTATTGCAGATAGAATCGCTTCGGGTGTTTCGCGGTGCGCCTGAGTATTCGATGTCATAATCGCGTCGAAAACAAACTCATATATCTCCCAGAATAATGCCGCAAAACACGAAAGACCGAAACCCGTTATGGTTTTTATGTTTGTATCAAACTTATCCGCACTTGAAGGTGCAAGAGCCTTTGCCAGATCGTACCCTACAAATACACAGACGATTCCGCTGAAAAAGTGAACCCAGAAATCAAAAGCTTGTATCTCACCGTATAAATTACGGTAATTGCCCAGATAAGACGTGAGAAGCACCATCAACGCCGCCACCGTCTGGTTATGATGGCTCAGGCGCGCAAAAAAGCACCATTTTCTTGAAAGAATATGTAACTCCGGCAAAACAAACAGCAGACCGAAATTCGCCCACATCTGCAGAATCAGATGCCCCGTATCGCCGCTGTCAAGGCAATCAACCGCTCCCACAAACATCAGAACCCTCACAAGCCACCAGAATGCGTATTCGAGCAACCCGATTTCCCTCTTAAGCTCCGTAAATTCAAACCTCAGTTTATCCTTGAATTTCTGTGCAAGTGCAGTCATTTCAACATCCTCCTTTTCAGATCAGCATTGATAACGCTTCCGTCTGATTACGAATACAATATATCACCAAATGAATTTTTTATCAACGGATTATGCACAACTGTATTAATTTTGTAATTATTTTTAACTGTTTTGTAACCTTTTACAAAAAAAGAAAAAAATTTGCAAGATTTAAAAATAATACTTGCAAAATTCGTCACAATATAATAGAATATATCCTGTTCACGATTATTTTTCGGAGGTATTCAGAAATGGAAATGCAAATCCCCGCTTTAAACGAATCTCAGCTTTCAGAGCGTCTCGCCGCCCTGAAAGAAAAATATAACGGATATAAGGCTCTCGGTCTCAAACTCGATATGTCAAGAGGTAAGCCCGGTGCAGACCAGCTTGAAATCACAAACGAACTCATTGCTCCCGAACTTCTCGGTGACTTCAAGGCTTCAAACGGCTTTGACGTACGCAACTACGGTATTCTTGACGGTATTCCCGAATGCAAGAGCCTTTTCGCTGAAATTCTCGGCGTACCCGCTGACAATGTTATCGTTTTCGGCAATGCAAGTCTTACCATTATGTATGACTACATCGCCCAGTGTATGCTTTTCGGTGCTGGTGCCGAACCCTGGAGCAAACAAGACGGTATCAAGTTCCTCTGCCCCGTTCCCGGCTATGACAGACATTTTGCCATCCTCGAGCATTTCGGCATTGAAATGATCAACGTTCCCACAGACGAAAACGGCCCCGATATGGATATGATCGAGGAACTTATCAAGGATGAAAAAGTCAAGGGCGTTATCTGTGTACCTATGTATTCAAATCCCTCGGGCATCACCTTCTCCGACGAAACAGTCCGCCGTTTTGCCGCACTCAAGCCCGCCGCAAAGGATTTCAGAGTTATCTGGGATAACGCTTACTGCGTTCACCACATCGGAACACCCGATACTCTTCTCAACATTTTTGATGTATGCAAGGAATTCGGCACAGAGGATAACTTCATCGAGGTAACCTCAACATCAAAGATATCATTCCCCGGTGCGGGTGTTGCCGCTCTTGCAGCATCCGACAACAATATCAAGGCTATCAAGAGCAGAATGACAATTCAGACCATCGGCTACGATAAAATCAATCAGCTCCGCCACGCAAAATATTTCAGGAACAAGGCGGGTATTGATGCACATATGCTCAGACACGCAGAAATCCTCAAGCCCAAGTTCGACGCTGTTCTTTCCGCATTCGACAATAATCTCGCAGGCAAGGGCATCGCATCCTGGACAGTTCCCAACGGCGGCTACTTCATCAGCCTCGACGTTTATAACGGCTGCGCAATGAAAACCGTTCAGCTTTGCAAGGAAGCGGGCGTTACGCTCACCGGTGCGGGTGCAACCTTCCCCTACGGCAAGGACCCTGATGACAAGAATATCCGCATTGCCCCCACCTTCCCGTCAAGGGATGAACTCTGCAAAGCGGTTGAGATTCTTTGCATCTGCGTTGAAATCGCCGCAATTGAAAAGATTCTCGAAAAATAATCCGACTCGGAGAGTGGCGTCACAGCCACTCTCTTTTCTGTTATCATTTTAGGCAGGAACAAAGAGAAAAATTCATATTTTTTTACAGTTAAACAGAAATACTTTTCAAACTTCAAATAAACTGTTGATTTTTGTTCGGTTTGGATTTATTATATAAGTATTATATTATAATGAGGTTACTGAAATGAGCGTTTTTAACATTTTCACCCTTTTGGGCGGACTTGCTTTCTTTCTTTTCGGTATGTCAACAATGTCAAACGGACTTGAACGAGTTGCGGGCGGTAAACTTGAACGTATTCTCGGCAAGATGACCGACAAACCTATCAAAGCGCTTCTCCTGGGTGCGGGTATCACGGCAACAATCCAATCATCATCCGCAGTCACGGTTATGCTTGTCGGTCTGGTCAACTCGGGTATTATGAAGCTTGGTCAGAGTGTCGGCGTCATTATGGGCTCGAATATCGGTACAACCGCTACCGCCTGGATCCTCTCTCTTGCAGGTATCAGCAGCGACAACTTCTTTGTCAGCCTGCTCAAGCCTTCATCCTTCTCTCCGCTTGTTGCTCTTGCGGGTATCATTATGATGATGGCGGCAAAGAAAAACCGAAGCAAAGACGTTGGCTCGATTATGATGGGCTTTGCTGTTCTTATGTACGGCATGGAACTGATGAGCGGCGCAATGGATCCCCTCGCAGACAGCCCCGAATTCGCCAACGTTATGGTGATGTTTACGAATCCTCTGCTCGGCGTACTTGTCGGTATCGTTATGACGGCGGTTATCCAGAGTTCTTCGGCTACCGTAGGTATTCTTCAGGCGCTCTCGATGACGGGCGGAATTTCCTTCGGAATGGCAATACCTATTATTATGGGTCAGAATATCGGTACGTGTGTCACGGCTCTCATTTCAAGTATCGGCGTCAGTAAAAATGCAAAGCGTGTTTCGGTTGTTCATATCTACTTCAACCTTATCGGTACTGCATTCTGGCTTTCAGTCTATATGATTCTCGATTCGATACTTCATTTTGCATTCACCAAAGCACCCATCGACCCCGCAGGCATCGCGATTGTTCATTCAATTTTCAACGTCGCAACAACGGTTCTGCTCTTCCCGTTTTCAAAGACACTTGAGAAGCTGGCAATCAAGACCGTCAAGGATACGTCGAATAAGAACAAAGGCGTTTTCCTCGACGAGAGACTCCTTGCCACCCCGTCTCTCGCAGTTGCACAGTGTCGCGAACTGACTGCTAAAATGGCACGTCTTTCAGCGGATATGCTGCTTCAGTCCATCGGTCTGATCGACAGATACAGTCAGAAAACCGCCGATAAGCTTATCGCAGACGAACAGACACTCGACGATTATGAGGATAAACTCGGCACCTTCCTCGTCAAACTTTCGGGTAATCAGCTATCCGATGAAGACAGCAACACGGTTTCAACGCTTCTCCATACCATCGGTGATTTCGAAAGAATCGGCGACCACGCACTCAACATTGTCAATGCCGCCGAAGAAATTCATACGAAAGAGATTTCGTTCTCCTCTCAGGCTACGGCTGAACTCAAGGTTGCCGCAAACGCAATATCCGAGATTACAAGCCTCACCGCCGACGCATTCTGTTTCAACAACACATCACTCGCACTTGAGGTTGAACCGCTTGAGCAGGTTGTCGACGGTATGGTTGACGAAATCAAGAGCCGTCACATAGCCAGACTCACGGGCGGCAGTTGCACAATCGAACTCGGCTTTGTACTTTCTGATCTTCTGACAAACTTTGAAAGAGTCAGCGACCATTGCTCCAATATTGCGGTATGCGTGCTTCGAATCCATGATTCCGTATTCGATGCCCACGAATACCTCAACAACTATAAAAACGACGGCGGTGAACATTTCACAAAATCGTTTGAAAGCTATGCCAGAAAGCATAAACTCCCCGACTTCAAAACGAAAGGAAATAATTAAAATGAAAAAGTTTCTCGCGGTTATTGCCGCAATCTCAATCATCTTCACTCTCGCAGCCTGTAACTCAAACGTTGTTCCCAAAGAAGATGCAACAGCAACAAATCCCGCAGACAGCATAACAGAAGCTCCCAAAGAACCCGTTACACTTGAAGATGGCATCAGCAGTTTCGGTAACAAGAACGATTACACCAATGCTTTCTATCTCGAAATCGTCAACAAAGCGGGAACAGAATCAAAATACGGCGTATACACCAAGGAAGCAACTCTCGGTGATGCACTTTCAAAGATGGGCATCATTGCCGGTGAAGAAGGTCCCTACGGTCTGATGATTGAATCCGTTCTGGGCGAAGAACACATATACGAAACAACAGGTTACGTTTGGATGATTTATGTCAACGGTGAACAGGCTCAGACGGGTGTTGACGGCATCAAACTTGAAAACGGAGCAACCTATTCACTCAAAGTTGAAACATTTTAAGATGAATTTGTCGGAGTTTGGCAACAAATTCCGACATTTTTTTGTTTTTATGTTGCATTTTATAGAATTGTATGTTAAAATACCTTCACTTTAAATTTAATAAAAGGAGACGGTAAAATGCAAATCAATTTTATCGACTGGGTTGCCTTCAAGGAAATTATGGTCGATGCCAACATGTCTCTCGCAGAATACTGCGCTCAGTATTCCGCTGTTCAGACTAACTGGGTTTACACCTTCGCAGGTATCATCGGCATTCTGCTTCTTGCGGTAACCAAAAACAAAAAGTGGTATTGGTACATATTCCTCGCACTCTATACAGTTATGTCGGTTACATCCGTCGGTATGCACACGGCTAACTACGGAGAATTCGAGCCCTTCAAGCTGACCACAAAGCTTGTTGCCAGTTATGTCGATATGTCACTCACTGAATTGACGGTATGGTGGGGAGCCTGCTGCGCAGCGATGGAATTCCATCCCGGCAAAAACAAAAAGCGCACCGTATTCACCGCAATCGTTACCGCAATTATGCTGATTGTAATCGTGACTCTCACCTACGAGGTATTCGTCATTCATAACAGACCTCTTTATATCGGCGGCGGCGGAGCTCCGATGGACGGCAAAACCGGCGGTCTTTCGCTCGCTGAATTCGGTTGTTTCCTTACTGCGGTTCCCCTCTTCTATCTCTTCGGTTCAAACTTCAAGTATATGGAAAAAGAAGAAAAGAGCGTTATCATCATCCTCATTTCAACGCTTCTCATCGCAGTTGTTATCACCTCTCTCTGGGGTGACAATGAAATCAACGGTTTCGCACTCGGCAACTTCCACGGTCATTCAATCTGGCACATCCTCGGCGGTCTCGCTGAACTTGAGGTCGTTTTCTGGGTACATCAGAGAGAGACAAACAAGAAAATTGCTGAACTCAAAACAAAATACTCCGCATAAAAAATACCCCCGATTCCGAGGAATCGGGGGTTTGGTATTTTCGCTGTTAACCGAGAAGAATCTTTGAGAAGATTGATGCAACCTTCGTCAGAGCGAGTGCAAGGTCGCCGAGGAAGTTATAAAGCATTGCAACCGCTTTGCTCTCACCGATTTCTGCAGCAAAATCGGGATCGTTGATAACGAGATCATTATAAGTTATAAGCTCGGTTGTGAAGTTCCAGTTATCGTCTTCCTTGATTGTGATAAGGCGTGAACCCTTATTAACGATGCTGGAATAAGAGTTATATGTGGGGCTGGGTGTGTTGATGATCTTGACGCCGTCAAGCTCAGTTATAAATGAGTTGGGATGATCGTGACCCGAGAAGACAGCAAGCATATCGCCCTGCTCTACCATTGCATCAAACTGACCTTCGTTGTCAACACCGGGGCAGGGATACTCGATAAGGAAGCCTTCAAAATTATGAAGCTTGGGGAAGAATGAATAAATCTTACCGTTGAATTCTCTTGTGATTTCGCCGAGAGCGATAGGAGTTTCAGCAAAAAGGCGATCGTAAACTTCACCGACGATGATATGCTGGAATGCCATTGAGGGAACCTTGCCGCCTGCTTTCTCTGCGAGCTTGTCGCTTGTTTCCTTATACCAGTCAATCTGGTCTTTTCTTACGCAGTCGTAACCGCCGTCAACGTATGCACCTGAATCAAACATCCAGAGATTGAACTTGATATCGTCGCTCTTTGATGCAAGAATGGGAAGATTGTGGGTAGCTGTGCCGTGAAGTTCAGGGACTGCATCATAGGCAACGCAGTATTCCTTGCCGTATTTCTTATACATTTCGAAAAGCTCATCGTTTGTATAACCCTGCTGATAATCGTGATTACCGAAAACAAGCGTAAAGGGAATCTTGTGATCAACAAAGGGCTTTACAAGTTCTTCAACTGCAAGTTCCTTTGTCTCCTCTTCGCCGACAGTGTTGTCACCGCCGAGGATTACAAGGTCAGGCTCATAGGTTTCAAGAACGGTGTTGATATAAGCAAACATTCTTTTATCTGCGGGATATCCGTCCTGACAGTCACAGAGATGGAGAATCTTGAATTCACCGTTTTCATCGAAACGGAGAACGGGAGCTTCGTCAGCCGAAGCGATAGCGCAGATGCCGAAAACCATGCAGAGCGCAAGGATGATTGAAAGGATTCTTTTTGCCATAATTACCTCCTGAAAAATCTTCACCCCTTACGGGTGCGTTATAAAATGACTATATTATTTTAAAACATTATTATAATAAAGTCAAGAAGCCGTATTGACTTTATTTCAAAAGTATGTATAATAATTTAGGAGTTATTCTCAAATTCGGAGGAATATGATAATGAAGACATATCATACCCATCAAAGGCAAAGTCTGCTGAATTTTCTGAAAAAAAATCAGGAAAAAGCCTTCAGAATTGAAGAAATCGTCGAAGCTATGGCTGCTGAATCAATCAGCCAGAGCACCGTTTACCGCCTGATGACAAAACTCGTCGATGACGGTCTCGTTCACAGAACGGTCAAGGGCAACAGCAGAAGCTTTGTTTATCAGTATATTTCGGATGAAAAATGCGAAAATCATCTGCATATGAAATGCACCGACTGCGGCAAGGTTTATCACCTTGACAGCAGTATGACCTCTGCCATTCAGAGCAATATCAGAAACAATACCAGCTTTGAAATCGACAGTCACACCGTTTTGCTCGGCAAATGCGGCGAATGCAAAGAATAACCGCCGACGGAGGAACAGAATGAAAAGATTTTCCGCAGTTATCTGCATTATCGTCTTATTGACGGCGGGTCTGTGCGGTTGCTCGGGTCAACCCGTTTCAGACGACGGATTGAAAATCGTCTGCACGACCTTCCCGCAATATGACTTTATCAAAAACATTCTCGGAAGCGACGATAATCTGTCTCTTCTGATTTCCAACGGCTCCGACCTTCACGGTTTTGAGCCTACGGCAAAGGATATCGTTGAAATCCGAACCGCCAGTCTTTTCGTCTACGTTGGCGGTGCTTCGGATTTGTGGGTTGAAAGAACAATCGTCTCAACCGAGAATCCCAACCTTAAATCCGTTGCAATTATGGATTACGTTGATACGCTTTCTCTCGAGGATATAGAAAGCCTTGAGCACGGCGGTCACCACACTCACGACCATTCAAGTCACGACCATAGCCATTCCCCCGAAGATGCCGATGAACACATCTGGCTTTCAATCAGGAATGCAATAAAGATCACCGAGGGTCTCTGCGAAGAAATATGTTCACTCGACCCCGATAACGCATCTCTTTACAGGTCAAACACTGCCGCTTACATTGAAAAGCTGACGGCACTCGACAAAGAATACGAATCGGTTTTCGCAAACGGCAGCAGAGATATTCTTCTTTTTGCAGACCGCTTCCCCTTCGGATACCTCACCCACGATTACGGCATTTCACATATTGCCGCTTTCACGGGCTGCTCATCCGAATCCGAAGTCACGGCGGAAACCTTCGCTCATCTCATTGAGCACACAAACGAGCACAAGCTCCCCTACGTACTTATCCTCGAAGGCTCCGACGGTAAGACAGCAAGAACGGTCTGCGAGGCAACGGGAGCAGACGTGCTGACGGTTGACTCGTGTCAGACGGTATCCTCCGACGATATTAAAAACGGTACGGATTACCTGGGCATTATGACAAACAATCTTGAAATCTTTAAGGAGGCTCTGGGCTGATGGCTTTAATTGAATGCAATAATCTTTCCCTCGGCTACGAAGGTAAGCCCATTGTTACGGGTCTCGGTTTTGAGGTCAACGAAGGTGATTATCTCTGTATCATCGGTGAAAACGGCTCCGGCAAAAGCACACTGATGAAGGCGTTGCTCGGTCACAAATGCGTTATTTCAGGCGAAATCACTTTTGACAACAGCATTGACAGAAAAGAAATCGGCTATCTGCCGCAACAAACGGTAATCCAGAAGGATTTCCCCGCATCGGTCAGGGAAATCGTGCTTTCAGGCTGTCTCAACGGCTGCGGCTTTAAGCCGTTTTATTCCGCATCGCAGAAAAAGACCGCAACCGAAACAATGAAAAAGCTCGGCATAGATGACCTTGCAAACAGATGCTACCGGGAGCTTTCGGGCGGTCAGCAGCAGAGAGTTCTTCTTGCAAGAGCCTTGTGTGCAACAAAAAAGCTGCTCATTCTCGACGAACCCGTTGCGGGTCTTGACCCGATTGTGACGCAGAATCTCTATTCGCTCATCAAGGAAATCAATCAAAACGGCATAACCGTTATTATGGTTTCGCACGATATGAATGCGGCGCTTGAACACGCATCCCACATACTTCACATCGGACACACTCCCCTTTTCTTCGGCAAAAAGGAAGATTATCTGAAGAGCGATATCTGCAAAATCTTCTCCGTTCAGGGAGGTGATGCCCTATGATTCAGACGCTTTCATATTATCTGGGCTTCACGTTCGTGCAATATGCATTGATTGCGGGATTGCTGATTTCCCTTTGCGCATCGCTTCTCGGTGTAACGCTCGTACTCAAACGATACTCAATGATCGGCGACGCCTTATCGCACGTAGCATTCGGTGCAATGGCGATAGCGGCTGTCTGCAGCTTTGCTCCGATGGCAGTAACTCTGCCCGTGACGGTAATTGCGGCGATTGTTCTTCTCGGAGTCAATTCAAACAGCAAAATCAAGGGCGATGCCGCAATAGCGATGATATCTGTCGGTGCACTCGCAACAGGTTATCTGCTGATGAACGTTTTCTCGGTATCAACCAATATCAGCGGTGACGTCTGCACAACTCTTTTCGGCTCAACCTCAATTCTGACGCTGACAAAAAGCGACATCATTCTCTGCACTGCACTTGCGGTTGTGGTTATCCTTGTTTTTATCCTGTTTTATAACAAGATATTTGCAGTCACCTTTGACGAGGGCTTTGCAGGTGCAACAGGCACAAACACAAGACTTTATAACAATATAATTGCGGTTGTGACTGCAGTTGTTATCGTTCTTGCGATGAACCTCGTCGGTGCGCTCCTTGTTTCGGCTCTCATTATCTTTCCCGCCCTGACAGCCATGAGAGTGTTCAAGAGTTTCTTCTCCGTTATCATCGGTGCGGCGGTCATATCCGTCGGATGCTCACTCATCGGTCTGCTCGTTGCAATCATCTACGGCACTCCCGTCGGCTCAACAATCGTTGTGACCGATATCGCTGCGTTTGCGGTATTCAGCATCATAGGTAAGATCAAGGGATAAAAAAACACGGTACATTATCAATCACGATAGTGTACCGTTTTCTTTATTTATTCAGTTCTGCTCTTGCCTGATTGACAAAATCCTCGATTTTTTTGCCGTCTCGGTAACCGAGTTCATAAAGCTTCTGCATACCGTCTTTATCTCTTTTTATAGTATCGATCCCATAGCAGAATTCGGGGTCAACAACAAGAACCTTACCCTGTCTTTCAAGTTCAAGAAGCTCCTCGATGCCGTTATTATACATATGATGCATAACGAGAATGTTTTTGAGAACGGAAGGATGATTTGCAAGCAATACATTGGCAAGCCAGTGGATTTTCGTTTTGCGGAAATCTCTCGGCTGAGTGATGCAGACAATTACCTTGTCGCATCCTTCTGCAAAAGCCTTTTTAATCGGAATCGGGTCAGAAACGCCGCCGTCAAAATATTTTTTTTCGCGAAATTTGACCGGTCTGCACGCCGCCGGCAAGGCACAAGCTGCCTTCAGCGGTGTATAATCATCTTTTTTGAAATCCTCTTTAGTGAAATAACACGGCTCTGCGGTTTTTGCGTTTGTTGAAACACAGGTATACTTGCATTCGTTCGCCATAAACGTTTCATAGTCGAGCGGGTCTTTACCCGTACTGTTGGTTATTTCGGAATAAATATAATCGAGATTTACAAGGTCACCCGATTTGAGCACGGCAAGTGCTCCCATATATTCCTTATCAAACGCATAATCGGTATAAAACTTGCGGTTTCTGCCTCTTTGCTTTGCAACGAAATTGATGAGATTACCGCTGCCCGACGATACGCCGATGCAGTAATCGATCTTTACGTCGTTATCAAGCAGATAATCGTAAATACCGCTTGTATAAACGCCTCGCATACCGCCGCCGATATCAATAAGACCTATCATATTATTCTCCGCCTTTTGTTCCTTTGATATTGAACATTGCACCGAGCGACTCAACAACCGTTGAAGCCGCTTTGGTGATTGAAGCCGTCTTATCCTTGAGATAACCGTCGGCATCAATTGCATAGCGTAATCTTGCCGCCGCACCTCTGCCGCACAGGTCAGAATAATTGAAGAAATAAGTTATATATTCCGAGGGGTCTCTTTCATCAAATTCAAAAATACGTACGCCTCTCGTTTCATTGCCGTAGCAACGGAAGGATGCACACGATGTCTGGATAAAATTGATACCCATATAGTTGCCTTCGAAGCAATTCGTATGATCGTGACCCGAAACTATGCCCTTGACGTCTCCGCACTCAAGCACTGCCTCAAACAGACCCGCACCGTCTTCAAGTACGCAGGGATATTCACCCATAACGCCGCGTGTTATTTCAGGGTTGAGTCTGCACCAGCCGTTATCGCGCGAGAGTATCGCTCCGAAATCATCGGGCATACACGGTTCAATCAGATTTACGATTTCGGGAAGCGGAATATGCATAAACATCAGCGAGGGTACGGGCTTTCCGCCGTTTTCTTCCTTAAGAAGAGCCGAAGTTTTCTTATACCACTCAACGGTTTCGGGTTTGATTCTCTCAAAGCATCGATCTTCCTTGCGGTCATACCACGCACTGTCAAGCATCCACAGGTTAAAAAGCGGTCTGTCGCCCTCATTCGGAAGAACGGTTATATTATAGGTGTCGCAGTCGAGACCGTTTTTCTGATTATTCATCGGCAGACAGCACGAATAACTGCGGAAGATATCCGCCTGCTCCGTTTTGGAGATATCGTTTCTGTCATCGTGATTACCGAATATCATTGCAAAGGGAATGCCCCTTTTTTCAAGCGGTGCGGCAATATGACGGATTGAATCACGCATAATCTCATATGTTGCGGATTTGCCTCCCGCAACCGGTTTATCACCGATTCTGGCATCGAGAAGATGGTTACCGAGAATATTATCTCCCGTGAAGAGAACAAGGTCGGGTCTGAGCGCATCATAAGCGTTATCAAGCATTTTTATCATCGCTTTACGCACGTATTTCATATCCTGCGGGTCGCTGACCTGCATAATTCTCAGCTTGCCGACACTGTTGAATCTTATAGTGTTTGAATTTTTCATAACAAACCTCAAATAGCGCAGTTCGGGTTACCCGCAGACTGCGCTATGAATCAATTATTTATTTTCGCTCAGACGCTTTTCACGTTCTTTGAGGAATTCGGACTTTGCGGGAACAACGTAAGTGATACCCTTTTCAACAATCTCAAACGAAGTATCGGTTACAAATTTGCATTCACCGTCAACATTGACTGCGGCGGGTTTTTCACTGTGGATAACAATTTTCTTTCCTCTTTTGAAGGTGGTTTCCTTCCAGTCGAGGTGTTCACCCCTCTTATAGATATTGAGAAGTGAAACAAGCTTGAGACGTGAAAATCCGCTCTTGACAAGAACAAAGTCGAGCAATCCGTCTTCGGGAAGAGCAAGAGGCGCCGCCTTGAAGCCACCGCCGTACCAACGTGAATTTCCCGCAAAGCAGAAAAGAACGTCATCGGTTACGGTCTCGCCATCATCGATTGTATAAGTAAATCTGTTCTTGAATTTCTTTATGATTGCATAAAGGCAACCGATATAATATGCCCCTTCGCCCGTAACAAGGGGAAGCTTCTTGATTTTGCCCTGCATTGCGCAGACCTCGGCATCCATACCCATCGAGCACTGGTTGATAGCAATTTCGTCGCCGCACTTGATAACGTCGAATTCAACGGGAACACCGTTCACCTGATCATCAAGCTCGAGGAATTCATCCTTCGTGCCGAAAAGACGGATAAAATCATTACCCGATCCGAGAGGAACAACGGCAACCTGAACGTTTTTGTAGCCGAATGCACCGTTGACTACCTCATAAAGAGTACCGTCGCCGCCGCAGGCATAGAAACGGATTTCTTCACCGCTTTTTGCTCTTTCTCTGACGAATTCAATGCCGTCACCCTGAGCCTTGGTGATATAGATTTCACAGTCAAGAGCATATTTCTGGCACACTTCTTCAATTTTGGGTCTGATAAAGTTGAGTGCTTTGCCCTGACCTGCCGCAGGATTGATAATAAAAATATGTTTCATTTTTCTTCGCCCTTTCCGTTTATTTGAAATACATATAGAGCTGACATTTAATCATGCCGTTATATAATTTTCTGCGTTTATCGGCTTTTCTGCCGAATGCTTTTTCGAATTCCTCATCAGGGCTGATGATACTGTAAGACCATCCGTGTTTCTTCTCGAATGCCTTACCCATTGCGCCATAGATTTTTTCGCATTCCGAAAGCTCAAGAAGTCTTTCACCGTAGGGCGGATTGCAGATCAGCGTACCCTTTTCGGTAAGCGGCTTGAAATCAGCAACATCGCCGAGGCTGAAGTTCAGCTTTGAGCCGACACCCGCTCTGTGAGCGTTGATTTTAGCGATTTCAAGCGCCTTGGGGTCAATATCGGAACCGAAGCCCTCGAAATCATCGCAGGGTCTCTCAAGGCTTCTCGCGCGTTCCCTCTCCTCATCCCAGACGTTTCTGGGAATAACGCCGAATCTCTCGGCAGAAAAGCTTCTGTTGAGACCCGGAGCCTTGTTTGCCGCCATCATTGCGCCTTCAATCAGGATTGTTCCCGAACCGCACATAGGGTCATAAAGCTTGTGATAGGGTCTCAGATGAGAAAGACTGCAGAGTGCCGCCGCAAGGGTTTCCTTGATGGGGGCATCATTAGCGTTCAGACGGTAGCCTCTCTTGTGGAGACCCACACCCGAGGTGTCGATAAGGAGAGAAACCTTATCCTTCATTATCGAAAACTGAATCTGATGAACGGGACCGGTTTCCTCAAACCAGCTGATTGAATATTTTGATTTAAGCCTCTCAACAACCGCTTTCTTGATGATCGCCTGACAGTCACGGGTGCTGAAAAGAGCAGAATTGATTGAATAACCTTTTACGGGGAAGGCATCAAGTGAACCGATCCACTCTTCCCACGGAAGAGCTTTTGTACCCTGAAAAAGCTCCTCAAAACTTCTTGCCTCAAACGAACCGACGAGAATCTGCACTCTCTCGGAAAATCTTGAACAGATATTGACTCGGGCAAGAATATTTTCATCACCGCTGAAAAGGACTCTGCCGTTTTCGCTGACAACGTTTTCCGCGCCGAATTCCCTGAGTTCACCCGCAATAAGCGACTCCATACCGAGGAGGCAAGGAATGACAAAATTAATCTTCATTAAACTTCTCCTGCTAAACAAAGTTTTTATCCATATAAAAGGCGGGAACCCTGAGATTCCCGCCCGAATTATCTTTTTATAACCGCCCCGACGGATTATTCAACCTCGGGAGAAATGAGGCCGTAACCTGCGTCTGCGCGTCTGTAAACAACATTGATTTCACCGTTCTCCTCATTGAGAAAAACGTAGAACTGATGGCCGAGAAGATTCATCTGGAGAATAGCCTCTTCAACCGACTGCGGCTTGAGAATAACAGTTTTGCTTCTCACAAGCTCATACTCGACTTCTTCCGATACAGCTTCAGCTTCATCAGCAAATGCATCAAAGTTGCCTGAGCGCAGTTTCTTTTCAATGCGTGTTTTGTTTTTTCTGATCTGTCTGATAAGGGTGTCAACACATTTGTCAAGAGCTTCGTTCATATTTTCCGCTCTTTCCTGAGACCTGAAAATCATTCCGTTATTATTGACGGTGATTTCGACGGTTTGTGATGACTTTTCAACAGTTACCGTTACCTTAGCCTCTGCCTCGGCGCCGAAGAATTTCTCGATTTTTGCGAGTTTCTTTTCAGCATGTTCCTTGAAAGAGTCTCTGGGTGAGCATTTACGCCCTGTAATTGTGATTTTCATATAGTCATCCCCTTTATTTAGCATCGAGGAGTTTATCCTCAACCATATTGTAGCATATATACACAAAAAAATAAAGAGTTTTTTGAAATTTTTAATTAATTTCTATAAAAAATTCACAATTCAGTAATTTTCTGAGGGCTCAGACGATTGTTGATTCGTGCCTTGTCACGTGACAGCCCACATTGACGGCTACGGGCAAGCCTGCAATATGGGTGGGTCGGGCTTCTATCATAACGGCAAGGGCGGTTGTTTTTCCGCCGAAACCCTGAGGCCCGATATCAAGCATATTAACTTTTTCGAGAATCTCTTTTTCCATTGATGAATAGAATTCATCGGGATTTGCTTCACTGATGCTTCTGCAAAGAGCGGTTTTCGCCATCAGCGCACATTGCTCAAACGTGCCGCCGATACCGACACCCAGCACCATCGGAGGGCAGGGATTGCTGCCTGCGGTTTTTGCAACACCGACAACGTAATCGATGATATCCTCTCTTGTTGCGGCGGGAGTGAACATTCTCAGTGCACTCATATTCTCGCTGCCGAAACCTTTGGGCGCAACAGTAATTTTAACCTTGTCTCCGTCAACGATTTTGGTATGAATAACTGCGGGAGTATTGTCGCCTGTGTTGACTCTGCGCAGAGGATCGCCGACAACTGAGCAACGCAGATAGCCTTCGGTATATCCCCTTGCAACGCCTTTATTGACAGCAGCCTCAAAGCTGCCGCCGACAAAATGCACGTCCTGTCCGATTTCAGCAAAGACAACCGCCATCCCCGTATCCTGACAAACGGGAATATCGAGTTCTCTCGCAGACTGCATATTCTCCTTAAGCGTATTCATAATGCTTTTCGGGAGCTCACACACTTCGCACTCGGCGCAGTCACATATTCTTTTTTCAAGGTCAAGGGGCAGAATCTTATTTGCGCTGATGCACAAATCCCTGACAGCCTGCTCCACTGCGGAAACGTTGACCTCTCTCATAATTTGCCTCCTGCAAAAAAACAGGGGGCATATGCCCCCGTATCTGATAAGTAACTTACTGCTTTGAGCCTCTGCGTGAATAGCCCATACTGCCTCTCTTGGAATCAACTCTCTTGAGCGCAGTCTGCTTTTCTTCGCTCTGCTTCTTGAACGATGCAATCATATCGTCAAGTGACATCTTTTCGCCGCTTGCGGGTGCATCGGATTTTTGACCGTTCCAAACGTTGGGAGCGGGTCTTCTTTCAGCTCTGGGGCGCTGCGGTCTCTGTTGCTGAGGTTGACGCGGCTCTCTTTCTCTGTCTTTATCTCTTTCTTTAGGCTGATCGTTGAGTTTTCTGATTGAAAGACTGATTTTGCCTTCGGGAGAAACTGTGAGCACCTTTGCTTTCACTTCCTGACCGACTGCAAGATGTTCTTTGATATCCTTGACATAGTTGGGAGCAACCTCGGAAATATGAATCATACCCGTTTTGCCGCCCTCGAGCTCAACAAATGCACCGAAATCGGTTAAGCCTGTAACCTTGCCGCTGACTATTACGCCTTCTTCAATTTGCATACGATAAGAAATCCTTCCATTTTAAATAAATATATTTTGCGATTCACGGATTATCAGTCCGTTGAATCGTAGTATACTCTTTCATCGGGCAACGCATAGCCGTATTCCTCTCTTGCGATGCGGTCGATATTTTCCTCTTCGTTGCCGTTTTCGATTCTTGCCTCAAGCTCGGCATTTTCCTGAATCATCTGCTGATGAGTCAGAGAGAGAGTTTCGTTGATATCCTGCTGAGCCTTTACCTTGATCTGAAGGCTGACGATGGTTGCAACAAAATAGATCATCAACGCACACAGGAGCACAGCAAGGATGATGCTTCTCTTTCTTTCTTTGATTTTTCCAACTGCCATAACTTTACCCTTTACCCTCATTAAATTATAATTATAGAAATAACTATAAAGATTATACACTATACATTTATATTTTTGCAAGATGTATTTTTATTTTTTATCTGTTTTTTTGAGCTTTTTTTGATAAATTTCAAGGATTTTTTCTGCAACTGCACGATTTTTCCAAAAATGAAGGCAAACGGTCTGAAAATCAATCGTATCAACCGTCTGATGCCGCTGACAGCAACCGCACTCACCCTCATCGCAAGAACACCGAAAGAAAAATAATAAATCATCCAGCCCAGCACCTCTCCCAGAACGGTATAAATCCGCAAATTGCCCTCATCCGTTACCAGGACAAAGAAAAAGCTGAGAATTCCGCAAACAAAGAAATAGAGAAAATCCATAACCGCAACGAACGGTTTTGCATCCGAAACAGCCAACCTCACTATGCGGAAAACATCATAGAGGATTCCGAGGAGAAATCCGAATCCGAGTGAATAAAAAAAGCGGCTCACCTGAAAAGATATTCCGTGAAGATATTCCATTTACCTGAACACCCTGCTGAAAAATCCGCCTTTCTGCATCGGCTCCTGCGAATAAATCAGCGCAGATATGTTACCCTCAACCGTCAACTCCCCCACTTCAACGCTCAGACGGTTAATATGCAGATCAGATCCTCTGACAGTCAGTTCACCCAGATCGGTAAAAACAACAACGGTCTCCTCATCAAAACTGTCCACGTCGGAAACTCCCGAAACCGTCAACAGCCGTCTGTCTTCAAGCACCAGATTATGCGGAACGGCAGACATTTTCTTTTCTTCAGCCATATAAAAAGCCTCCCTTTTTCAGATATCAGTAAATGATATGCCGAGGGAGGCTTTAATATTCTGTTACAGCGCTCTGAACATCAGTGCCGCAGATTCCTTTGTTGCGTGTTCTGAAACGTTGAGCACCTCAAAACGGCTTGTGTTACTGCCGAAAGTAATTTCGATAATGTCTCCGACCTTCACGTCATAAGACGCTCTTGCAACCTTGCCGTTGACCGTGACGTGCTTTGCATCGCAAGCTTCGTTGGCAACCGTTCTTCTTTTGATGATTCTTGAAACCTTGAGATATTTATCGAGTCTCATTATATCCTCCGATAAGCAAAAGGCTGCCCGTTAAGGCAGCCCTGAAAATTGAAATTCAGATTACTTGGAAACCTTATCCTTGAGAGCAGCGCCTGCCTTGAAAGCGGGAACCTTTGTAGCTGCAACTGTGATTGTTTCGCCTGTTCTGGGGTTGCGGGCAGCTTTTTCAGCGCGCTCACGAACTTCAAATGTGCCGAAGCCGATAAGCTGAACCTTTTCACCTGCTGCAAGAGCATCTGTGATAGCTGCAACAACAGCGTTAACTGCCTTTTCAGCGCACTTCTTTTCAATACCTTCTGCCTTAGCAATTGCGTTTACGAGTTCTGTCTTATTCATGTTTCTTCTCCATTCTTTTGGTTTTTATATTTACAAATACCGAAGTATTCATAATTCAGTTATTATCTGCAGCGGCCTTGACCTCATCCCAGAGTGCATCAAGCACATCGATGGAAGAAGTTTTCATATCAATGCCGCGCTCGTTTGCAAGTTTCTCAACCTGTGTAAATCTTGCAAGAAACTTATCGTTTGCCGAAGCGAGGGATTCTTCTGCATCGACCCTGATGAATCTTGAAACGTTCACCGCCGAAAAAAGAACATCACCGAGTTCTTCGTAAGCATTTTCGGAATCTTTGTTGGCAATCGCCTCACGGAGCTCCGCAATTTCTTCCTCAAGCTTATCGAGAGCACCGCCGACATCAGTCCAGTCGAATCCGATATCAGCCGCCTTTTTCTGGAGCTTGGTCGCACGCATCAGCGCGGGAAGTTCACGGGGAACGGAAAACATCGATTCAGAGGTGGTTTTCTGACCCTTGGTCTGCCTTTTGATGGCATCCCAGTTTGTGAGAACCTCCTCAACTCCGTCAACCGTTACGTCACCGAAAACATGGGGATGGCGGATAATCAACTTCTTGCATACGCCGTCGGTAACGGAATCAAAGTTAAAAGTACCTTTTTCCGTTTCCATCTGCGAATGAAGAACAATCTGCATCAGCAGATCTCCGAGTTCTTCGCAGAGAAGCTCATTATCGCATTTGTTTATTGCTTCGATAACCTCGTAAGATTCTTCAATCAGATTCTTTTTGATACTCTCGTGAGTCTGCTCGGCATCCCACGGACAGCCGCCGGGTGCCCTGAGAATTCTGATTATTTCT
Organism: Clostridia bacterium; assembly: GCA_017502085.1. Lineage (GTDB taxonomy): Bacteria > Bacillota > Clostridia > Oscillospirales > Acutalibacteraceae > CAG-177. Next base: position 40,624 of record JAFVVQ010000035.1, read on the forward strand.
GTCAGGTCTTGCATATTATAGCAAGATTTGAAATTAAAATCAACCATTATTTTTCTTCTCCGGAAAAGTTCGAGTTTTATTTTAACCTAAAAGTCCGTATTTTTCAAGGGTTTTTGCAATTTTTTCTCCTTTTGGAAGCACAATTACGTCCTCACGGGCAAGTCCTTTTATAAGAAGGAGCGAAATCGCATAGACGATTACGGCGAGAATCACTGAAATACCAACCGATACCGTACCCATATTGAGAATGCTCTCGGATGTATCTGCGGGGAAGATTCTGTTGAGGAGTGCATTTGAAGCAAATGCAGTTACACCGCAGAGAGCCGCGCAAACAAAGGGTTTGGCAAAAACTGAAAGCCAGTTAATCTTAACCTTCGCAACCTTGATGAGCGAAACGAGATTGCAGGTTACGATCACAACGTAGAAAAGGATTGTGCCCGCAACCGCGCCGTAAACATTGAATTTGGGATTTCCGACAAGAATGAAATTACAGGTGAGCTTGCAGATTGCACCGACAACAACTGATTTGACGGGAATATCCGTTCTGCCGATTGCCTGAAGCATATTCGTGACGGGAGTCGAAATCGCCATTATAAAGGTAGCAAGACCGTAGGCAATCATAATCGGAGCAACTACGGAGATAGCATCAGAGCTCTGACCTCTGCCGTAGATAACGGTGAGAATCGGAGTTGCAAGAGAAGCCATACCGATACCTGCGGGAAGTGCAATAAGCATACCGATACGGATAACGGTTTCGATTGTTGAACGAACGTTGGTTTTATCCTTGACTGCCCATGCCGCCGCAAGAGCAGGAAGAGCACTTACGCCGAGCTGAACGGTGATTGTGGGAACAAGATTCCTGAAGTCGAGAGCCATACCGTATGAACCCCAAAGATATTTTACAACTTCCTCTTTGTTGGCAATATCAAGTCTCGAAAGGCTGACCGCCTTGGTAATTGCAGACTCGTGCATTGATACAACGGCATTGAAATCGGTCTCGAGGGCCGTTGCGAGTCTTGCCTGAATGGTGACCGTATCGATAAGGTTTGTTATGTTTAAGATCAGCGCACTGACAACCATGGGAATCGCTATCCTAATCATTTCCTTTGCGAGAACGGTGCCTTCGGCAGATTTGGGAGAGTTGACGAGCTGGACTCTCGTGAAACCGTCACCCTTGATTTTATAATAAATCATCAGGAAGAGAGTACTTGCGATTGAACCGATTGTTACACCGAGAACCGCACCCGCAGCAGCAAGAGGAGTGATAACGCTGTTGGCTTCGGTAAGACTTGTTACGGTTGTGCCGTAGACGGTTGCACTGACGTTGCCCGTGGCGAGCATTCCCGAATCATACTGACTCAGACCCGATGAAACAATGAGTTTTGCAAGAAGAAGACCGACAACGAGTTTGCCGAGAGCTTCGATAACCTGAGAAGTTGCCGTGGGCGACATATTGCGTAAGCCCTCATAATATCCTCTGTAAGCCGACATATAACAGCAGAAAAAGATTGACGGAGCAACACAGAGAACAGCCGGCAGGCTCTTACTGCTGACACCCTCAACGAAATGAGTATAGGGATATGCCGCAAGAAGAAGCACTGCAGTACCGACCGTACCGACGATAAGGAAGATTCTCTGCGACACCTTGAAGACGCCTCTTGCCTCTCTGTAACGGTCAAGAGCAACGTTTTCAGCAACCATTCTTGAAACGGCAACGGGAAGACCCGCCATCGAAATAGCAAAAATGGGTGTATAAACCTCATACGCAGAACTGAAATAACCTCTGCCGACACTGCCTATAAGGTCGGTCAGCGGAATTTTAAACAATACGCCGATCATCTTAACGAGCAAAACGGCAAACATAAGAACCATCGCACCGTTAAGCACCGATTGTTTCTTTGCTGAAGCCACAGGGCTCACTCTCCTTTTTATGATTTTCACGCTCCGGTAAATTCCCTGAGAAGAGAATTATCGGGGAGCATCGATTTATCTGCTTTTTTGAACAAACTGAGTTTTTCCGTCAGTGCCGCAGCCTGTGCGCCGTATTCACCGCTGACAGATTTCAGAAGCGGTATAGCCTGAGTTGACATCACACAAGGCTCACACGGATGAAACGAATTGAGTTTCACATCCGCATATTTTTCAAACGGAAAGAGATATTTATCCTCGCCTTTCATCACGCTCTCCCACAACTCAAAAGTTTTTTCAGGCGGAGTTCCTCTGAAAAGACTGTCACGCACCGCTCTTCGGATAAGACGGAGATTTCGTTTTGAAAGCAGAACGTCACCGCTTCCGTCATAGATTCTTGAAGACACGCTGACGTAAATCTCAAAAATCTTTTCTTTATCGAGATTCTCCGTAATGATCGGATTGAGTGCGTGCAAGCCCTCGACGATAATGATATCATTGCCTGAGAGTGTGATTTTACGCACCCCGTCTCGCCTCTCGCCCGCCGTGAAATCAAAAACAGGCAGAACGCTTTCTCCGTTTTCGGAAAGTTCGCCGAAACAACGGCGGATACGTTCAATATCAAGGGCATAGACACTTTCGTAATCGTATTTGCCGTTTTCGTCGACGGGATATTTATTTTCACTACGGGAATAATAAAAGTCGTCAAGCGAAACAATATACGCCTTTGCTCCGAGTTTTTCAACAGCACGGGAAAGCATCGAAGCGGTTGTTGTTTTACCCGATGAGCTCGGACCTGCAAGTGTAATTATTTTTTTGCTTTTATCGGCAAATATCATCTGAGCTGTTTTCTCAACTTTCATTGCGTAATCACAGGTGCAGTCACCGATAAACTTACGCATATCCAGAGCGAGTTCATTGATTTTGCTGAATGTGTATTTTTCAGAGTTCATATTTATCACCTGATTTCATATTCTCCATAAAATTTAGTATGACAAATAAAAGCTCTTTATTCCGTTTTTGCGCTCGGTAATTTTGTCAAATCCCGAGATATATTCATATGGGTACTTATAATTGAAAATGCGTTCGATATTTGTGCCGCACGGTTCACGCAGTTTTGTAACCGCTCCCGCCCCGACAGCAAGTACCGAGTGACATTCCTCCATCATAAACACGTTATAGAGGCATTCGTGACCGTCAAGGCACCAGCCGACGTTTTCAAGATTGCCGACACACTTACTCTGACGGTACATATAGTACGGAGCGTAACCCTTGCCAGAAAGCGTTGAGGATGCATATTCGAGCATACGCTTTGCAGTGTTACCGTCCGCCACTCCGACCCCCGATGCATTAAGCTCCGATGAGCGTTTGAGTGCAAGAGTATGTACGGTTATATTTTCGGGTGAAAGTGAAACGGCGGTATCGACACTTGCAACGAAATCATCAAAGGTTTCTTCGGGAAGTCCTGCAATCAGATCCATATTGATGCTTCTGAATCCGTAGGATTTTGCAAGCATATATGCCCTGACAGATTGCTCGACGGTATGGTTTCTGCCGATAAGCTCAAGCGTACGCTGATTGAAAGTCTGCGGATTGATACTGATTCTGCCGACATTGTGCAGTCTTAACACACGAAGCTTTTCGGGAGTTATCGTATCGGGTCTGCCCGCTTCAACGGTATATTCCCTGACGGAAGACAGGTCGAAGGCTTTTTCAATTCCGCTCAGGAGCCTGTCCATCTGCGGGGCTTCAAGCACACCCGGTGTGCCGCCGCCGAAATAAACACTCTCCAGCTTCAGCCCAAGCTCCGATGCTACCTGACCCGTCAGCTCAATTTCATCCGCAAGTCGGTCAAGATAATCGGGAAGCAGTTTTTTTGCATTCGAATTGGCTATGGAATGCGAGACAAACGAACAATAACTGCATCTCGTCGGGCAGAACGGAATCGAAACGTAAAGACTGAACGAATTCTTATCCGACAGACCGACGATTTCTTCTTCAGCTTTTGCTACAGTTTTTGCGAGATGCGCCTTCTCGGGGCTGACGAGAAGATCGCCGAGAAAATAATTCATCGCCGCCTCTTCACCCATATCGGCAATCAGCCTGAGCATCAGTTTTGAGGGTCTGACACCCGTAAGCACGCCCCACGGAGGAGTATAGCCCGTCAATTCTGACATAGCGGCGAAAATAAGCTGAGCCGTTTTAAGTTCACTTTTATCACGCAATTCGTTTCCTGAAGCAATAACAGTAGATTCTAGGCTTTTTTCATTACCGTCAAGGCTGACCGAAACAGAAATCAGATTGCCCGCGTCAATCGGAGTGCATCGTGTGACAACGGTCTTTGAATCCTCACCGTCATCACCGTAGACTATATTAATTTTTTCGTTAGGGAAATAAACCCTGCATAGATTTTCGCATTCATAATGGAAATCGTGCCCGAAAATTCTTAATATCACTTATTTTACCATCCTTCTGATATACCAGTTACGTGCTCTCTCTCTCTCGAGTGTTGTTTCACGGTTGTGACCGGGAAGCACTCTGTAATCCCCGTCAAGGGCAATGAGCCTTTTGAGGGATTCAATGAGCATACTCTCATTACCGCCGTAAAGATCGGTTCTGCCTGCGGTCATACAGAAAAGAGTATCGCCAGTGATAAGCACACGGTCGTTTTCAAGTTCATAACAAACACTTCCCATTGTGTGGCCGGGGGTGCTTATTACTCTTATCGGTTCGTCGCCGAGGAAAAGCTCGTCGCCGTCGGAAACGGTGATATCAGCTTCAACGGGAATCTGCGGCTCGGGAAAATTGCCATTCGCAAGGCTTTTATCCGGATCAAGCAGGAAATCTGCATCATCCTTATGAATAACTACCTTCGCACCCGTTGCCTCCTTAAGACCGTGTACGCCGAGAATATGGTCGAAATGGCCGTGAGTAAGTAAAATATATTTGAGATTACCGACACCCGCATCTTTGAATACGGTTGCGATTTTCTCATTGAAATATGCAGGGTCAACAATTGCCGACTCCCCCGTTTTCTCATCAATGAGAACGTAGCAATTGGCAAAAACTTCGTGACCCAGGTCTACTTTTTTAACTGTCATAAGAATTCCTCTTTATTTTTTATCCCAGATATCGGTATCCATCATAATTGTAACCGGACCGTCGTTACTGATTTCAACAAGCATATCCGCCGCAAAAACTCCCGTTTCAACTTTTGAAATGCCGTTTGTACGAAGACAGTCACAGAAATATCCGTAGAGTCTGTCCGCCTCTGCGGGAGGAGCGGAGTCCGTGAACGATGGGCGGTTACCTTTTTTAATGTCGGCGCAGAGAGTAAACTGCGAAATAACGAGGATTTCACCGCCGATATCGAGAATGCTTTTATTCATTTTTCCGTTTTCATCCTCAAAGACACGGAGCTTTGCAATCTTTGATGCAAGAAGTTCCGCCTGAGCCTCGGTGTCACCGTTCATAACGCCGAGAAGAACGTTATAGCCCTTACCGACACTGCCTTTGATTTCACCGTCAACCGATACGGATGATTTTCTGACACGCTGAATTATTGCTCGCATAATTTACCTCACACACCCGAACGCTCGATACCAAGAACACCGTTGATTTTGTTGAGTTTTGCAACGAGGGCATTGAGATGTTCTACACCGTTGACCGAAACCGTAACCATAACGTCGGCTCTGCCGTCCTTGGTATTGCGGGTACTGATATCGTTAATCATAATATGCATATTCGCAAGAAGACTCGAAACATCGGCAAGGAAGCCGATTCTGTTGAGACAGTGAATGTTAAGAGTGCACTTGAATTCTTCTTTGATATTGGCATCCCAGTATGCGGTAATCCATCTTTCGGGCTCGCCCGCTTTTGAGAGGTCTGCGGGAACGTTGGTACAGCTTCTCGTGTGAATCGAAACACCGTGTCCCCTTGTTATGAAACCGATGATTTCGTCACCCGGCAGAGGATTACAGCAACGGGAGAACTTGATGAGACAGTTATCGATGCCTTCAACAACAACGCCTTCCTTGCTCTTCGTTCTCTTCTTGGAGGGTGCGACCGTCACAACAGGTTCTTCTGTCTTGGTCAGCTTCGCATAATCCTCTTTGATTTTCGGCATCATTCTCATCAGAGAAATACCGCCGTAGCCGATAGCGGCATAGAAATCATCAACCGTTTTGCAGTGCTGTCGTTCGGCAATTTTTGCGATGAACTCTCCGTAATCCGCTTCGGAAAGACGGATGAAGTTGCGTCTGAACTCCTTTTCCACCTCGTTTTTGCCCTCTGCAATGTTTTCGTCACGGCGTTCTTTCTTATACCACTGTCTGATTTTTGCTCTTGCCTGGCTCGTTTTGACTATCTTCAGCCAGTCTCGGCTCGGGCCCTTACCCTGAGCAGACGATGTGAGGACCTCAACGATTTCGCCCGTCTTGACCTTATAATCAAGCGGAACGATTCTGCCGTCAACCTTCGCACCGACCATCTTGTTACCGACGGCGGAGTGGATGGCATACGCAAAATCGATGACCGTTGCTCCCATCGGGAGGTTGAAAACGTCGCCCTTGGGAGTGAAAACAAACACTTCTTCAGGCACAAGATCGCTCTTGATTGTCGAAACAATATCCTCAACGTTTTCGCTGTCGCTCTGGCTTTCAAGAAGCTGTCTTATCCAGGCAAGACGCTCCTCGAATTTCTGAGTGCCGTTGACACCGAGTTTGTATTTCCAGTGAGCGGCAATACCGTATTCGGCTGTATGGTGCATATCCCACGTTCTTATCTGAACCTCAAAGGGAATGCCCTCCTTGCCGAGAACGGTTGTATGAAGCGACTGATACATATTCGGCTTCGGAGTCGAGATATAATCCTTGAATCTGCCCGGAATCGGCTTGAACATATCGTGGATAACACCGAGACAGTTGTAGCAGTCGATAACGGATTCAACAATGATTCTGACCGCATAGATATCATAAATTTCATCGAAATTCTTATTGCGCATATACATTTTGCGGTAGATTCCGTGAACGGATTTGATTCTGCCGCTGACCTGAGCACCCGAAACCATAGAATGGATTCTGTCCTCGATTCTCGCTTTAATATCGGCAAGATATTCGTTTCTTGAACGGCTCTGAGCCTCTAGGTTTTCTTCGATATCGTGATATGCCACGGGGTCAAGATAACTGATGGAAAGATCCTCAAGCTCCTCCTTGATCGGTCTGATACCGAGGCGGTGAGCTATCGGGGCATAAATTTCAATCGTTTCAAGCGCAATTTCTCTTCTTCTCTGTTCGGGCTTAAACATAAGAGTGCGCATATTGTGGAGTCTGTCGGCAAGTTTGATAATAATAACCCTGATATCTCTTGACATTGCAAGAAGCATCTTACGGATATTTTCAGCCTGCTGTTCCTCTTTTGTCTGAAGCGGAACCTTGCCGATTTTTGTGACGCCTTCAACGAGGTCCGCTACCGTCTGACCGAACGTTGACTTGACGTCGTTATAGGTCATTTTTGTATCTTCAACCGTATCGTGGAGGAGGGCGGCGATAACCGATGCATCGTCCATACCCAGCTTCGAAAGTATAAGTGCAACGTTGAGAGGATGCATAATATACGGTTCACCCGAAAGACGCTTCTGTTCACTGTGAGCCTCGGCAGCTATCACGTATGCCTTCCTGACGTTGGCAAGTTCCTCTTCGGAATACGTCTTCGAAAGCCTTTGGATCAGGGCATCGAAGCATTCCTGAGGACAACTGTATACAGTTTTGTCATCATATAAATCTTTCATAAAATCACCTGAGAAAGCTTTTGATTTTCCGCATTAACTCCGAATCCTCAAGGTTGACCTTAGGCGGATTCTTCGGAACGTGGATTCTGTTATCTTCGTCTGCTGTAAGAACGCCCATTTCGAGCATTATCTCAACCGTTGCCATAATTGCGGCAAGCTTCGAGCCGTCGTCACCGAGACGTACGCAAAGCATTTCACAATAATTATCCTTAAGCGGTGCGGCTTTTATGCACTTATAAACCGCAACCTCGGTTTCTCTGCCGGGCAGAAGCATTTCAGCTTGTTCGCGCGTGAGCTTTTCTCCCCTTGCGAATTTCTCATAAAGGCTGATTGCGGAAAGCACTTTTTCTTCATCAGTCAGGGAGGGTCTGATCCCCCTGACAATAACCGATACTCTCTCCTCGCCGTTATAAACGTTTCTGTCAAGATTAACGGCAAGGTCAACGGTATCGCCTTTTTCGAACGGGAAGCGTTTTTCAGGCATACCGAAATAAACAACGCCCGTTCTTGCACCGTTTTTCGAAACGGTCATACGGATATGCTTACCCTCGGAAATCCCCGAAACGTCATCGATTCTGACACCGAAAAGACCGAAACACGGCTGCTGATTGCCCGAGCCGAAAGGCTCGAGAAGGGAGAGCGAAGAAAGAAGGTCGAGACTGACCGATGAGGGCATAAGTTTACAGTCTATTTTCTGCAGAGCAAACGGCATTTCCATATCAGCCGCATACTCGTTTATTCTTTTTCTGAACTGCTCTATTTTTGATGAACGGATTCCGATACCCGCCGCAAGAGTATGACCTCCGAAATGCTCAAGACAATCCGAAACAGCTTCGATTGCATCATAAATCGAGAATCCTTCAACACTTCTGCACGAGCCTTTTGCGGTTTCTCCGTCACGGGAAATGCATACGCAGGGTCTGCCGAATCTTTCGGTTATTCTCGCAGCAACAATACCGATGACACCCTGATGCCAACCCTCGCCGTCGACAACGATGATTTTATCGTTATACATTTCGGGATTGGAATCAAGCAGCGCTACCGCACTCGCAAAGATCTCGGTTTCGGTTTTCTGACGCTGAGCATTCATTGAGTTGATTTCGGCGGCAAGTCTTTCCGCTTCGGCTTCATCCTCGCAGAGAAGAAGTTCAAGTGCCTTATGTGCCGAACCCATTCTGCCTGCGGCATTGATTCTCGGACACACGGTAAATGCGGCTGATGATGCCGTAAACGCTTTATCTCCTACCCCCGCCGCACTCATAAGAGCGGCAATACCCGGTCTGGGGTCATCGTTGATAAGTCTCAAGCCTCTGCGCACCATAATACGGTTTTCGCCCCTGAGGGTCACAACGTCTCCGATGGTGCCGAGTGCAACAAGATCTCCGTATTCTTCAATCAGCATATCGTCTGCACCGCCTTCAAGCGCACAAACGAGTTTGAAAGCAACACCGACACCGCTCATCTCTTTAAATCCGCTGGGACAATCTTCCCGATGAGGGTCAACAACAGCCTCTGCATCAGGCAGAATATCACCCACCTTGTGATGGTCGGTAACAATCAGTGTTATGCCGAGTTCTTTCGCACGCTTTGCTTCTTCAACGGCAGACACGCCGTTATCAACGGTGACAATCAGTTTCACGCCTCTGTCGGCAAGTTCTTCGATTGCTCCGACGTTGAGACCGTAGCCCTCAGCGATTCTGTCGGGGATATAGCGGATCGAGTTCGCCCCTCTTGCATCAAGATAGGATGAAAGCAAAGCCGTTGCTGTCACACCGTCGGCATCGTAGTCACCGAAAACACAGATGAGCTCACCCGAATCAATCGCAAGGTTGATTCTTTCAGCCGCTTTATCCATATCCCTGATGGTGAACGGATCGAGCGACAACGGAGCATCCGCATCAAAAAACGCATCAATATCATCTATATCGTTAAAACCTCTGGATGTTACGAGCAATGCGGCGAAGGGATCAACACAGAGTTCTTGAGAAATCTGCGCCGCAAAATCCTTGTCGTTTTTCGCAACAACCCACTTTTTTCGTCTCACAGGTTATCATTCCTTTCAATATCTTTTTAGTATAGCATTAAAAGGTAAATATTTCAATAAATTTTATTATAAAATATAAAAAAATTAAAAACAAAAAGACCGTGTTTTTTAACACGGTCCGTTGAATTTCATATTTAATTGTAATTGTTGCTCACAACCGCAAGTTCCGATTCGAACAAGAAATCTGTTTTATTACGGTCTGAGAGGGTCATTACAGTTGACGTTTATTCTGAGTTCTCCTTCAGAAATCCGCATTATCAGTTTATCGGATTTGCGGCTGCGAGCGATGATTCTGCCTGGTACATCGGTATCGCCGCCTTTCTTTTGATTCAGTTGACAGATTATTTGACCTTTGACTTATGAAATATATGGTCAAGAGGGATTGTTCACGGAGTTTTTCACATTGATCCGATGCAATAAATCAAGTTTTTTCAAAAAGATTTTGACTGTCTTTCCATTTGCCTCCGCATTCGGAAACCGATGTGATTTTTTGACTTTCTCCGTCTTCTTTCCTCGCCTTTAATATAGCACATACTTTATGATTTGTCAATAGTTTTTTCTTCATTTGTTGAAAACTTTTATATTCTTTGCACAAAGTGTTAAATTATTTAAGTTATCACGATTTTCTATTGACTAACAGCCGATTTCGGGTTAAAATAATAATGTTATTGAACTGAAAGGATGTATAATATTATGGAAGAATATACCCCCGATATCGTCAGCATCGTTGACGAAGAAGGCAAAGAACACGTTTTCGAGGAGCTCGACAGAGTTGAAACAGACAAGGGAAGATACGTTGCTCTTCTCCCCCTCCCCGAAAATCCCGATAAAATCACAGAGGAAGAAAGCGAACTTATAATCCTCAAGGTTGAGGAAGACGATGGCGAAATCTACCTCTGCCCCATCGAAGATGACAACGAGTTCGAAGAAGTCGGCACAATTTTCGAAGAAAGACTCTCTGAATTATACGATTTCGAAGGAAACGACGAAGAATAATTCCATTTCGCTTTTCCCCCTGCCTTGTGCGATAAATTGCAGTCAATATGTAACCCAACACGTAATTATAGGGAGCCGGACTCCGACGGCGGATTGCAGACCTCCCGCCTCGCGGCGGACGAAGGGAGCGTGAACCCATCGGGAGGCACCCACCTGCTGAAAGAGCAGGTTACAATCGGCTGCATACGGCTTGGCGGGGCATTATTATTTCATTCCACGCGGAGGAATCAAAGTGCAGAAACTTTTCAACGCAGATCTTCTTGATATATTTCCGATTGAAAGAGGCTTTGTTTACGCTTGCAAAGAAACTCTCCAGAACGGTAACGTTGCAGTTGCTTTCTATCACTATAATCAGGAAGTTGATATTTTCGAAAAAATACCCGTATCATCGTACATAAACCATAAGTTCGGCGAAACATCGTTTGACGTTATGCGTGTGCTCGGCAATTTCGTTACCTGCGACGTTGTCAACATCACGAGCAACACAAGAGCTGTTTCTTACGCTGACGGCACTCTGAAGGTTATCGGCAATGCGGGAGAACTTATTTCCGACGGGAAGGTCGAATACCTTGAAAACCCCGCAATTTCACCTGCAGTCAACGGCGCTGACCTCTGGTTTGTCGTTCCTGAAGCAAATGCGGTTATCAATTATTCCGTCAAACATAACAGAATTGAATTCCGTATCGGCAGCTCCAAAGATAAAACATTCTGCCATCCCAGTTGCATAAAGGTCTATGATAACAAACTGTTTATATGCAACACCAATTCATATAAGATAAGAACGATCGACCTTTCAAGCTACACGGTTGCGGATTATTATCTTTTCAATGAACCCGTATACAAATATTTCAGGGTTAAGGATACCGAATATGCGGTTCTTAAATCCGGAGTTTACAGTTTATAAAATTCAGGAGGAAAAATTATGAAAACAGCACTCGACTACAGCAAGAATTTTGATATCAAAAAACTTTCAAAATTCAGCATCAAAGGCATCACACGCATATGCAACGAAATCGGCCCTCGTCAGCCCGGCTCACCCGAAGAACTCAAAGCTCAGGAACTGATGGCAAAAGAAATGAAAAAATACTGCGACGACGTGAAAATTGAAGAATTCAAGGTTCACCGTCAGGCTTTTATGGGATTCATTCCCTTCACCGTTGCCTGTGCAGTTGCAAGTGTATTCCTGAACGCATTCGTCAACCCCGTTATCGCACTCGTTCTCGTTGTGCTCGGATTCATTCCGCTTCTTCTTGAATTCCTTATGTATAAGCAGTTCATTGACCCGCTTTTCCCCGGTCACCCCAGCCACAATATGATTGCCACAAGAAAAGCAGCGGGCGAAACAAAAAAGCGTATGATTATCGTCGGTCACGCTGACAGCCAGTATGAATGGACTCTCAACTATCTTCTCGGCGGCGTAGGTATGAAGCTCGTTCTCATCCCCGCAGTCGTAGGTCTCGTTGCCGACCTTGTCATTGCAATTCTCAGCATCATCTTTGCCGGCACAAACGGCGCTCTCTCTGCCGAAAAGGCTCACGGACTTATGGTTGCAGGTTTTGTTATCGGCTGCATCTTCATCCCCTTCCAGCTCGGTTTCCTTGCTTTCCAGAATCCCTTCAAGAGTGTTCCCGGCGCAAACGACAACCTCACCGGATGTTACGTTGCAATGAGCGTTGCAAAAGCTATGGCTGAAACAGACACAAGATTTGAAAACACCGACCTCGTGGTTATCTGCTCAGGTTCAGAGGAATCCGGTCTCAGAGGTGCAAAGGCTTACGTCAAGGCTCACGAAAAAGAGCTCAAGGATATCGAAACAATCTGCGTTGCCTGCGACACATTCCGTGATCTCGAAACCATGGCTGTTTACGACAGAGATATGAGCGGCACCGTCAGACACGACTGGGGCGTCAAGCACCTCGTTCAGAAAGCAGGTAAAAACTGCGGCTACGATCTTAAGTTCGAATCCGTTTACATAGGCGCATCCGATGCCGCCGCGTTTACTCAGAAGGGCATTAAATCAACAGGCTTTGCCGCTATGGATCCCACTCCTCCCCGTTACTATCACACAAGACTTGATGACGTTGATATGCTTGTTGAAGAAGCAATCGGCGCAGGTATTGAAATTATGATTGAAGCCGCTTGTATATATGACAAAGACGGTCTTCCTCAGAAATAATATATATTGAATTCCCTTGCCGCAGACTTGAAAAAGTTTGCGGTTTATTTATATTTATTATTGATTTGATATTATTAAGATGATATTATATCTTTATGAAAGGAGTGTTAACAGTGCAGACTTTAAAAATCGGTATCCTCAAGGATATGCACAAACAGCTCAAAAAGCATCTTTTCCTTGCAAAAAAAGATATCCCCGTTTGGGAATATACCCGAGGAATGTTCCTCGAAACCCACTACGAAACGGAAGATTTCAAGAGCGAAATCAAATGCGGCGACAGATGGTATGCAGCATATGATTCGGCTCATTTCTTCAAGGCGAGTGTAACAATCCCCGAAGAAATGGACGGATGCAAAATCAGAGCCATTCTCCCCGTAGGCGGCGAAGCCCTCGTCAGATGCAACGGCAAATACGTTGCGGGCTGTACCTCCAGAGACTCTCTCCCCGACAGAACAGACGTTGAACTCGGCATCAGAAAAGCGGGTGAAGTTCTTACCTTTGAAATCGAAGCAACCGTTGACTCAATGGATTTCTGCGATGCCGCTATGGACGGTGCAAAATTTCAGGAATGCCTTTTCGGCAACACCTGCATTGCAGTCGCCGACGAAGAGGTTGAAGGCTATTACCTCGACCTCACGGTCGCCTTCGACGCAATAGATTTCATCAAAGACGAACACATCAAAGCAAAGGTTTATGCCGCCATCGATGACAGTATGCATATGGTGGATTACGACTTCGATGCGGATCAGGTCAGAAAATCCGTCAGAGAAGCCAGAGCTTACTATCTCAGAAAGATCAGTGAAATCGAATGGAGTGCTCAGAGCAGAGTTATTCTCACAGGTCACAGCCACATTGACGTTGCCTGGCTCTGGAGAATTCAGGAAAGCATCCGCAAGAGCGCAAGAACCTTCACAAACGTCACAACGCTTATGGATCATTACCCCGAAATGACATTCGGTCAGAGCGAGGCTGTTCTTTATCAGATGATGAAAGACCACTATCCCGATATCTTTGAAAAAATCAAAGAAAAAGTAAAGGCGGGTCAGTGGGATATCTGCGGCAACGTCTGGGTTGAAGCAGATACAAACATTGCTTCGGGTGAAGCTCTCATCCGTCAGGTGCTTTACGGCACAGAATTCTTCCGAAAAGAATTCGGCAAGGTCTCAAAAACATACTGGCTTCCCGACTGTTTCGGCTTCACCTGGGCATTGCCCCAGATTATCAAGGGTTGCGGTATGACTAACTTCATCACATCCAAACTCTCATATAACGACACAACCAAGTTCCCCTACAGTATGTTTATGTGGGAGGGCAACAACGGTGACAAGGTCTATGCACACCTTATGAGACCCGCATACAACTGCCATTTCAGAGTCGATGAACTTATGACCTTCGATGAAGAATGCAACTGCAAAAACGTTCTCAACACCGCAATGGGTATGTACGGCTACGGTGACGGCGGCGGCGGTCCGACAAGAAATATGCTTGAACGAGGCAGAAGACTGCAGAATTTCCCCGGTCTGCCCAAGGCTGAAATCGGCCACGTTGATGACTTCTTCGAAACTATGGCGGCTCACGAAGATGAACTCCCCGTATGGAACGGCGAACTTGTTTACGAAAACCACAGAGGTACTTTCACAAGTCAGGCTTTCGTCAAGAAGAATAACCGCAAAGGCGAATATCTCTTCACCAGAGATGAAATGCTCTCCGTTTTTGCAGAAAAACATCTCGGCAAGGCATACCCCAAGGATGAACTGGAAAAAGGCTGGAGAATCCTGATGACAAATCAGTTCCACGATATTCTCCCCGGCTCTTCGATTCACGAGGTATTTGAGGATGCACGCAGAGATTATGCAATAATGAATGACATCGGTAACACTATCAAGGATGACGTTCTCAGCACCGTCAATGCTGCTGTATCGGCAGATGCAAATACCGTTACCGTTTGGAATATGGCGGGTTGCGAAAGCTATGAACCCGTTGAGGTTGAAGGCGTTCCCGAAGGAATGTATATCACTGCCGCAGACGGTCTTTCACTCCCATGTGCTTATATCGGCGGCAAATTCGTCTTCCTCCCCGACGTACTTGAACCCCTCAGCAGCAAGGTGTTCTGTCTCAAAGAAGGCGAAACACCCTTCGCCCCCGTTGAGGCTGATATTTCATATCTTGAAAACGCAATCCTCCGTGTTGAATTCGACGAAAACGGAATAATCACAAGCGTTTACGATAAAATTAATGAGCGTGAAGCTCTTGACGGCAGAGGCAACATTCTGACTGTTTCTCTTGATAAATGCATCCACGAAACCGCATGGAATCTGGAACTCAACTATCAGAAGAGAATGTGGGAGCTTACCGAAGCTGAAAGCATTGAAGTTATCGAAAGTAATGCCGTCAGAGGTGTTATCAGAATCAAGCGCAGATTCAACAAATCGCTTATCACTCAGGATATTATCCTCACGCAGAACGGTGAAAGCGTTATCTTCGATACAACCGTCGACTGGCACGAGAGCGACAAAGTGCTCAAAGCAGGTTTCGACGTTGCCGTCAAGGATACCGATGCAACCTATGACATAGCTCACGGTGCCGCAAAGAGACCCACACACTGGAACACTCTCTTTGATCTGACCCGTTTCGAGGTTGCGGCTCACAAATGGGCTGACCTTTCCGAGGGCGGCTACGGCTGCAGCATCATCAACGACTGCAAATACGGCTACGATATCCACGGCAGCCATATGAGAATCACGCTGATGCGCGCCCCCACCTGCCCCGACAGAACGGGTGACCACGGCATCAACACTTTCAGATACGCTTTCTATCCCCACGAAAACGACTGGCGTCAGGAAACCGTTCAGAAGGCTCTCGCATTCAACATTCTGCCCGTTGCAAAATACAACAAGGACGCCGTTGAAGGCACTCTGCCCGCTGATTCCTTTATCGCAAAGACCGACAAGAAAAACGTTATCATTGATGCTGTCAAGAAGGCTCAGGACGGTAACGGCTACATCATCCGTGTTGTTGAAGAAGAACAGCGCAGAGGTAACTGCAGACTTGACCTCGGCTTTGCATTCGACAAGGTTATCGAGTGCAATATGATTGAGGAAGATAAGGCTGAAATCCCCTGCGATGCATACGGCTTCGATTTTGCCATCAAACCCTTCGAGGTAAAAACCTTCAGAGTTATCTGAAAAAATAAAAGAGGTCGGATTCCTTGCGGAGTCCGACCTTTGCTTTTTATACACATATATTATTTGAACGGGTAGCAGTACACCTTCGACCACGAAAGAACCCTTTCTCTGTTCCATTTCTTGGGCATCATCGCACAAGCGGCAATAACTCTGCTCATATTGCCGCCGCAAAGAATAATCTTCTTGAGCAATTCAGGATCCTTGCAGACGGTTTTTGCCTTATTTACCATGCCTTTGGGATCAAAGTCAAACAATTTGCCGATACTGTTGAAATCCGCACCCATCGTGATATCGTCCTCGGTAATCATACCGCTGCTGAAGCAATAGTCGATTTCCTCGGGAGTAAGGTTGAGAAGCACTTTTTTGGCACAGGCAAGCGGCGCGAGACCCGCACCGATTTTCTTATAGTATTCGCACTGATAATTCCAGAGAGTTTTTGCGGTGAATTCGCAATTTTTATCCGCCATCACCGTATCCGCAAGCATCTTTGATGCTTTGAGTGCGTTTGCGATTCCCGAACCGATTAGCGGAACTGTCATGAACGCACTGTCACCGATTGCGGCATAGCCGTCAGCAACCATAACCGAGAGAGGCTGGCGCACCGGAATTTCAACAATCTGACCGCCTCTGACAATTTCCGTACCGAGTCTCGGGTTGTTTTCACGGATATAACCGATGAAATCCTGAAGCTCACCGTTATCGATTTCATCAAATCTGCCGACAAGCAGATCTGTATATTTTTCTTCGGAAGCAACCCAGCAGACGCCCTTGACGCCTCTTACAAAAAGCATAACCTTGAATTTTGCCTCGACTTCTTCATCACTTGCCTTGTTGAAGAAAGCGCGGAAAATCGTGATTTTTTCTGAGCGGTCGGGAGCTTTTTCAATACCGAGGTATTCGGGAAGATTCATTCTGACGGGCGAATTCATTCCGCAGGCATCAATAACCAGATCGCCGTAGAAATCACCCTTTTCTGTTCTGATACCCGCAACTCTGTTTCCGAGCATAATCGGACCAAAAACTTCACACCCATACTCTATCTTTACACCGCAACCGAGAGCATGGTTGATGAGATGCTCATAAATATCACGGCGCTCCATCTTTATTTCACGTTTATCCGTCGGCACATGCTGTTTGAGACCGTTGGGGCAAGTAGGAGCAAAGAAAGTCATATCTTCTTTGTATTCGTATTTATCTTCGGGCGGCATCGGAATGCCTGCGTATTCCAGCGCTCCGGGAGCAAAAATATCCGTCCAGTCATAACCGAGAGTACCCTCTTTTTTCTTTTCATAAACTGTTACGTCGTAACCGTTCAGTGCAAGAATTGCCGCCACGGAAATACCGCCGTGACCGAGACCTGCAACAATAATTTTTTTATTATTCATAAATATCCTCTCCAAATATAGTATTTGACAAATTAAAGTATAAAATAACACAGTTTGTTTGTCAAGGAATATCAGTTCAAATAATCTGAGTGAATAGTGAAAAGTGAAGAGTTCAGGAAGGGCTTCACCCTTACCCATTTTAAGTGAAAAGTTTCGGGCGGACCCTGCCCGGAACTGATTACAATCGCAATCACCCGTGAAAAAGACAAAAAAAATGAACAATGAATAATTCAAAACACCTGAGCTTAATGACATTACAACGGCTCTCGCTTCCAAAAAACATCGCTCGGAGTTCTGAATATTCATTATTCATTAATTAATGCCTCCGTTTGCGCAAGTAGAGACATTCTGGTGCCGGTGACCGGACTTGAACCGGTACGGTGTTGCCACCGAGGGATTTTAAGTCCCTTGCGTCTGCCGATTTCGCCACACCGGCATCGTGAAGTATGAGAGGGCATAACTACCCCAACCCAAAACTATCGGTGATATTATATAGCTTTCTCTCCGTTTTGTCAACCGTAAACGGCACATTTTAATAATTATGTTATAAATAAGATATAAATTCCAATAAAAAATGTATCAAATATCCTTTGTTCAGACTATTGAAATTCATCCTGAAAGAGTGTAGAATATTAGATAACATTTTACATTTCAAGGAGCAAAAAAATGAAAATTTATCCTTTAAGCCTCGCTGAACTGATTCAGAACCGTGATTTCGACGGTATCGTTGCCCTCGTAATCTCAAAAATCCCCGTTATTGTTTCGGCAACTTTGATTCTTGTTATCGGATTCTTTATCAGCAATCTTATCGGGAAACTCGTTGTCAAGGGTCTTCAGGCAAAAGGCGTTGACCCCTCGATTCACTCCTTCATAAAAACGTGTGTAACTCTGCTTCTCAAACTTGCATTCATTCTCTCCGCAATGTCAACAATCGGCATCAGCGTCACTTCATTCCTTGCCGCACTCGGTGCCGCAGGTGTCACAGCAGGTCTCGGTCTTCAGCAGAGTGTCAGTCAGCTTGCCAGCGGTGTTCAGATTCTCATCAACCATCCCTTCAAAAGCGGCGATTTCGTTGACCTCGGCACTGTCAGCGGCAAAGTTCACGAAATCAAGCTGATGTATACAACGTTCATCACCGTCGATAACAAGAGAGTTATCGTCCCCAATTCAACAATTACTTCAAGCAACATCATCAACTACAACGCAGAAAACAGACGCAGACTTGACCTGCTCTATTCCATTGCATATGACCAGAATATTGAGGAAGCGAAAATCGCAATCCGCGAGGTCATCGCCTCGAACAAACTCATTCTCACAGACCCCGAGCCTGTTGTTGCCGTCAAAGAGCACGGACCCAATTCGGTCAACATCGCTTGTCTTATCTGGTGCAAGAGTGACGATTACTGGGATCTGCTTTACTATATGCAGGAAAACGTAAAACTTGCGTTTGACAAGAAAAACATCAGCATCCCCTATCCCCAGCTCGACGTTCATATCAGCAAGGAGGGTTAAGCTTGACCGCATTGCTCATTAAATTATTCATCGGCAAAACCGATGCGGACTCCGAAAACGCACGCACAAAGCTCGGCATTCTCAGCGGTGTTGTCGGTATTGTCCTCAACGTCATTCTCTCGGTCTTCAAGATGATTTTCGGCGCAATCACCCGAAGCGTTTCAATCGTTGCAGACGGCGCAAACAACATTTTTGATGCGGTATCATCCGTCATCAATCTCATAGGCTTCAAAATTTCGGGTAAACCCGCAGATAAAGACCATCCGTTTGGTCACGGCAGAATCGAATATCTCTCGGCACTCGTTCTCGCTTTTGTTATTCTGACTATGGGAGTTGAACTTATAAAGTCCTCAATAGATAAGTTTTCAAATCCCGAAAAAGTTGTTTTCAGTGTGCCTGCGGTTATAGTTCTCGTTTTCTCGATTGCCGCAAAGATATGGCTTGCCGCATTCAACAAAACAATCGGCAAAAAAATCAACTCCGTTTCCGTTGACGCCGTCGTTGCCGACAGCATCGGCGATATTGCGGCAACCACCTGTTCACTGATTGCTCTTGTTGCCTCGAAATTCACAGACCTTCCGGTCGATGCTGTTATGGGTATCATCGTTGCGGGCGTTGTGGTCTGGGCAGGTATCGGCATTATCAAAGATACTCTCGGTCCGCTTCTCGGCGAGCCGCCGGATAAAGAAACCGTTGATGAACTCGAAAAACTCGTGCTTTCATATGAAAACATAATCGGCATTCACGACCTTGTGCTTCACGGCTACGGTCACAGCAAAATCTACGGTTCTCTGCATGCGGAAGTCCCCTCTGATTCCGATATGATTCACATTCACGACACTATCGATACAATCGAAAAGGACATAAAAGATAAGCTCGGCATTGAGATTTCAATACATATGGATCCCGTACTTACCGGCGATGAAATGACGGATAAATATAAGAATATCACCGCGGAAATCCTCAGAAGCATTTCACCCGACCTTACCTTCCACGATTTCAGAATCGTTACGGGTCCTACGCACACAAACCTGATTTTTGACCTCGTTATTCCTTACGGCATAAAACTCACAGAGCATTTAATCAAGGAAGATTTTGACAGTAAACTTGCAACATACGAAAGCAACTGTTTCACCGTCATCACTTTCGACAGAAGCTATGTTTGATATTCCAAAACCGCTAAATATTGTGTCAACATTGTATCGATTGCGGATATTTAGCTATTTTGCTGAAAAAAACCTCAATTTTTTCCATAAATTTTTATAGCATATTTCTGATATTATGCTTTTCAAAAAGAGAAAAATATTGTAGAATATACATATAACATTTTTGGAGGATTTGCGCCATGTCTGACCGTAGAGAAGAATTAACCACAATACCCGTAGGTAAGCTCGGAATCATCGCTCTCCCCGGCTGTGAAAAAATCGCTGAAAAAATCGATTCATATCTTGCAAAGTGGAGAGAAGAAAAAGAAAGCGAGCATAAAGACACCCTTCAGTTCAAGGGCTACGAAAGAGAAACTTATATCATTAATGCATCCTTCCCCAGATTCGGTACCGGCGAAGGCAAATGCGTTATCAAGGATACCGTCAGAGGTTACGATATCTTCATCCTCTGCGACGCATTCAATTACGGTGTAACATACAGAATGTACGGCAAAGAAGTACCCATGAGCCCCGATGACCACTACGCCAACCTCAAGAGAGCCATCAGCGCTGTTGCCGGCAAGGCAAGACGAATCACCGTTATTATGCCCATGCTTTACGAAGGCAGACAGCACAAGCGCTCCAGCAGAGAGTCTCTCGACTGCGCAGATATGCTCCGTGAGCTTTGCCTTGAATACGGCGTTGACAACATCATCACATTTGATGCTCACGACCCCAGAGTTCAGAACGCTATTCCCCAGAAAGGCTTTGAAAATGTTCAGCCCGTTTATCAGATGATCAAGGCTATCTGCAAGAACGTTGATGACCTTAAAATCGACAACGACCACATGATGGTCATTTCACCCGACGAGGGCGGTATGGGCAGATGCATCTATTTCTCAACAGTTCTCGGTGTTGAACTCGGTATGTTCTACAAGCGCCGTGACTATTCAGTAGTTATTGACGGCAGAAATCCCATCGTTGCTCACGAATTCCTCGGCACAAACGTCGCCGGTAAAGACGTTATCATCATCGACGATATGATTTCATCGGGCGACTCTATGATCGAAGTTGCAACAAAGCTCAAGGAACTCAAAGCTAACCGCATCTTTATCTGTGTTTCATTCGGTCTCTTCTGTAACGGTCTCAAGGAATTCGACAAGGCATATGAAGAAGGTCTTATCGACAAGGTCTTCACAACAAACCTCATCTATTCCACACCCGAGCTTCTTGAAAGAAAATGGCACGTCAGCGTTGACCTCTCCAAATACTGCTCATTCATCATCGACAAGCTTAACCACGATGATTCAATCAGCGACCTTCTTGACCCCAAAGACAGAATTCACAACGTTCTTGTTAAATACGGCTTCAAAAAAGAAGGCGAAGAATAATAACAAAAAATTCACCGCCGGGGCAACTTGGCGGTGATTGTTTTTTCTTCGTCAAACAGCTTCCGACAGTTTTTTTGCGGGTTGCATTACACCGCATTATTATCAGAAAATATAACTTGTGAAAGGTGTTCCGATAAGCCATGCAGAATAAAGAATTGAAATTCAGAAACGGAAAATTCAGAATTATGCAGATTGCCGACACTCAGGAATCCGCCGAAGTTGCAATCGACACAATAAGATTCATCTCCGCTGCACTCGAGCGCGAAAAACCCGACCTTGTCATCTTTACGGGCGACCAGATAAAGGGCTATTCCTCTTCGTTTCAGGGAAAGAAGGGCAGAGAAAACGTAAGGAAGGTTATCAAGGCGCTTGTTACTCCGCTTGAGCAGAAAGGAATTCCTTTTGCAATGACTTTCGGTAATCACGACGGTGACTCCGCAATGACAAACAGCGAACAGTTTGAGATTTACAAGGAATCACCGATGTTCGTTTATTCCGCACCCGTGAACGACGATGACAAAGGCACATATTATCTGACGGTGACCGATGACAACGGCGTTGCAAAGCGACTGATTTATCTCTTTGATTCACACTCAAAGGATCCTGACGGCGGATACAGTGCCGTTCAGCCCTATCAGATTGACTGGTACAGAGGTATCCGTGATTCCTACGACCCCCCCCTGCCCTCAATCGCATTCCAGCATATTCCCGCCCCCGAATATTTTGAAGTTATCAAGCAAGTCGGCCGTTTCTCAAAGGGCAGCGTCAGAGCATACGGCAACCACAAAAACGAGTGGTACGTGCTCGATCCCGATAATTGCGGGCAGAACGACTTTATGGGTGAAACGCCTGCCGCACCGTTCAAAAACACAGGCGAAATCGATGCTTTCCTTGAAAAGAAGGAAATGGAAGGCCTTTTCGTCGGACATGATCATAACAACAGCTTTGTTGCCGATTATAAAGGCATAAAACTCGGCTATTCACAGGGTTGCGGCTTCAACGTTTACGGTCCGGGCTACAACAGAGGCTTCAGAATCCTTGACCTCGACGAAAACGGAGGTTTCGAATCAAAGACCGTCACTTTCAGCGATATTTTCGATAAGAATGACGTTACAAACAAGGGTAAATTTTTCATTTATTCATACGCACCCACGAGCGTTTCGCAGGTCCTGACCGCCGCAAAGGAGATAGCAATCGTTGCCCTGGGTGCAGGTGCAACAGCTCTTGTTATCAAAAATCTCAGAAAAATCAAAAAGAAATAACACAAAACAAAAAAATCGGGCACTTCGCCTTTTCGGTGAAGTGCCCTTTCGTATTGCTTATTTAACTTCTTTAAAATATTTCTTGAAGCTGTCTCCGTCATTATTGTCTGTGTCTGTCAGGCAAAGTCCTGCATTCATCAGCAACGCTCCCGAATAAATTTCACCCGTATCCTCGTCACGATAATACTTTTCAGGATCAAGTCCCTTGAGTTTAAGGAGGAAAGCATTGTCATAAGGCTGACGCATTACAACGCTTGTGACCAGCGCCTCAGATTTATCCTCGGAAACAAACATCCACGCCGCTCTGAAAGCATTTTCAAAGGGAGAGATGAGTCTGTAAAGCTCACCGAAATGGATAAGATCATAATATTTATGATATTCCGCAACCTGCGCTCTGACAAGTTCGGCATCCTCTTCGGTATACTTATTGGGATTGAGTTCATAGCCGAATGAACCCCAGAGAGCAACGTTACCCTTGGTTTCGTAGCCTGTTCTTCTGCTTGCGGAAACGTGGGCACCCATTGTCGATGCGGGATAGCACATCGAGGTGCCGAACTGAATTGCAAGACGCTCGATGGGGTCGGTATTATCACTGGTCCAGATCTGCGGTGAGAAATAAAGCATACCGGGATCAAAACGTCCGCCGCCGCCTGAGCAGTTTTCAATCAGCATATCGGGGAATGCCTTTGTAAGCCTGTCCATAACCTCGTAGGTGCCGAGAACGTAGCGATGAAAAACCTCCTTCTGTCTGTCAGCAGGAAGAATTGCAGAGCCGACTTCGGTAAGGTTACGGTTGAAATCCCACTTGAGATAGTCAACCTTGTTGGCGGAAAGCACCTTATACATTTCATTGAATATATAATCACGAACGTCCTGTCTCGAATAGTCAAGAACGTACTGATATCGTGCAATTGATTTTTCTCTGCCGGGAACGTGGAGACACCATTCAGGATGAGCTCTGTAAAGATTGCTGTCTCTCGAAATCATTTCAGGCTCATACCAGATACCGAATTTCAAACCAAGAGCATTGATTCTCTCGATAAGCTGAGCGAGAGTTCCGCCGAGCTTTTCTTCGTTGACCTGCCAGTCACCGAGTGAACTGCGGTCATCGTTTCTGTAACCGAACCATCCGTCATCCATAACAAGCATTTCGATGCCAAGTTCCTTGGCTTTGGCGGCGAACGAAACAATGGTGTCACCGTCAAAATCCATACCCGTTGCTTCCCAGTTGTTGATAAGTAACGGACGCTTGATCTCTTTCCACTTTCCTCTGATAAGGTGCTTTGCGTAAAGCTTATGAAACGTGCGGCTCATATCTCCGAGACCGTTTGCCGAATAAACCATAACAGCTTCGGGAGCGCTGAAGCTTTCACCCGCTTCTAGCTTCCAGCCGAACGCTTCGGGATTGATACCCATCAGGAATCTTGTTCCGCCGTAACCGTCAACCTCAACATCAATCGCAAAGTTACTGCTGTAAACAAGGTTAAATCCGTATGCATTACCAAAATCCTCGGTTGTTGTCTTATCAACGAGAGCTGCGAAGGGATTCTGGAAATGGCTCGATGAGCCTCTCTTACTTGAAACTCCCTGTCGTCCCCTTGCAAGTGCACGTCTTTCAAGGCTTCTCTCCTTGACCCACTTACCGTAAAGGGTGAGCAAATCGTAATCATAGGTCATAAAATCAACGCAGCAGCTGAAAACTCGTTCAATATCAACGGTTTTGTCTGTATTGTTAATGATTTTAGCACTTCTTGTCATTGCGCCGAGCTTTTCAAAAACGGTGTAGAAAAGCACTGTCTGAACTCCCGTTACGGAATCCTCGGTGAGGATTTCAAGGGTTGTAGCATCGGAATCATCCTCAACATAAAGTGAAGGGAGACCGTCGATAGCGGGTTTACCTGCATAGATTTTATGAGATTTATATCTCATATCGGTAACGTTATTGCCGTCTGCGTTTCTTATTGAAACAGCCGAAATTCTGAAATCGCCCGAGCCTTCACCCTGATACTCAAGCGGACAAACGTCAGGGGAGAATCTGTTGTTGCTGACGTTGATATTACTGGGACTGAAGGAAGCGAACGGACTTCTGAATTTAAACGCGGAAAGATTGGTATCAGGAATCTTTGCGCCGTAATAAAGATGTGCAAGATAATCCTGCTCATATATCTCAATCACGTAGCTTGAAGTTGCGGTGTCGAGCTTGAAAATACGTTTTTCAGCATCAAAAACTATGGGCATATTACAAATTCTCCTTTATCATCTCATTTATTTTTTCGCGCAGGCCGAGAAGCCATTCAGCTTCGTGCGGATACTCCGTAAAGGACAACGGCTTTACAGATTCTTTTTCAAGAAATTCAAGCACTTTTTCGCGACCCACTTTATTTTCAAGGGTTCTGAGCGCCATAATATCCTGAAATCCGTCATAAAACACCTTCAAGCGAAGGCTGACAAGGGCGTCACCTTTACACGAAGGATAGACAACGAACGAGTCACCCGAAGGGAAACTTCCGCCCGCATCGGTAATTTTATAGGGATCAATCGCTTTGACGGAATACTGCAGATTATAAAAATTATAACCCCAGTGCAAAAAGCCCTTCACATCGTATTTATAAAGCAGCGTTCCGAGAATTCTGTTGCGGATCGACGGCATCGACATAAAACGGTTGGGTAAATATTTATCATCCTGACCGCAGCAATAATAAGTCCACAGTTCAGGAACTTTGCCGACGAAATCCTCTATCGCATCCTCGCAGGGTACGGGATTTCTGACGGCTCCCGTTTCATAAAAATCAAATTCCGAAAGTGCGTCGATAACCTTCATATCCTTAAAAATGCTGAAAATAAGGTTTGCCCTTTTCTTATATGTTTTGAGGTGGCTTTTTCCCGGCTCATCTGAAATATGGAAAATGCATTTATCTTTCAGATCGTTTTCTTCGATGAAAGCCATAAGTTGATTTCCGAAGGCACGGAGAAATTCATCGTATTTTTTGCTTGACGTTCTTGTTTTCCAGCCAAAAATCTTCTTTTCTCTGCCCTTGCGGTCTGTTGCAACGATTTTGGGTGCATGCTTTGCTCCCCACTGAGTAAAAAGATGGCTGATTTCAAAATATTCAACCCCGCAATCTCTGCACATATCAACCCATTTTTTCAGGTTGCGGAAATCGAACGAATAGGATTTGCCCTTGATTTTCACTCCGACAAGCTGTACCGTTCTTCTCTCACCGCCCACCTTCGTATCAAGCGGAGGTGTGAAAACCGGAGTAAGAATGCAGTTGATACCGTGGTCAACGGCGGTTTTGATGAAGTTTCTGTTGATTCGCCAGAATTCGTCGCTCATCGGCTCAACGTTATAATAGTTGCAAAGGCAGTCTGCGTGATACCAGTTGGTATGAACGAGTGTCTGCTTTTCGAGACAGCAGTCAATGACCTCAACGGTTACCGAGCCGTCAGCAACTGCATTGCCGTTTTCGGATAAAACTATTTTAAGCTCCGATTTGCCGACATACTTCTCCTCGGGAGAAATCTCGGTCCATATACTGTACCACTTACCGCCTTCAACAGAAATTTCGCCGTCAACGGGAACAAGCACGTCGGGATACATACCTGACGTTTTACGAAGAAAGAAGTCATCTGCATCGGGATTACAAGCCGTACCTACAGGTACGTCTTTAACAAAATAAAGCTTTGCGTATGCCGAAAGCTCACCCTCAGCTCTGACCTCGAGCTTTGCATCCTTTTCGGAGCAAAAAGCTGTCTGAAACGATGCCCGTTCATTTTTGAGCATCGAAAATCCGTCAAATTTCTTTGCTGACGGTTTTTCATCAAAAAAAACTTTTTCAAGTGAACTGAGAATCATCAGTTCCATACAGAATCCCTCCGTCAGTTTATTTTCCGCTCATTTTACGGTCTTTTTCAACAGTCTTGTCAACCGCAGTAATAACGGAATTCTCAAACCCCGTTTCCTTAAGGCTGCACACACCCTCGATTGTTGTGCCCCCGGGAGAACAGACGTTCCTTATAAGGTCGCTGACCGCAAGAGGGCTTTCGAGAAGCATCTTTGCACTGCCGAGAAGCATCTGAGCCGCAATCTCCTGCGAAGCGGCCGCGGGAATACCGTATTTGACACCCGCAGAAGCAAGTGCATCGGCAAACATATAAGCAAATGCCGGAGCGGATCCGGCAACGGCGGTGAAAGCCGAGAAATATTTTTCTTCAATCTGCATTGCCTTACCGAAGCAAGAGCAAAAGCTCAGAGCGAAACTCTTATCGTCTTCCGTTACGGCGGGTGAACCGCAGATCGCGGTCATTGATTCGCCGACGGCTGCATTGATATTGGGCATTATGCGGATAATTCTTGCATCATATCCAAAGCAAGCAACAAGCTTTTCGGTTGAAGTGCCTGCGGCGGTTGATATAATGAGCGGGTCATTTCTGAGCGCATCGTTGCTGACAGATTCAATAAGTGCCGTCATATCCTTAGGCTTGACGGCTATAACGACGTTTTCGCACTTCGAGACAATTTCGTTTGCGCTCTCAAATGCATTGACCGAAAGCTCTGCGCTGAGGCTTCTGACCTTTTCTGCATTGATATCGAAGATGGCGATTTCATCCGAAGATACCGTTGCGGATGTGACTACGCCTTTGAGAATCGCGGTTGCGAGGTTACCCGTACCGATAAATCCTAATTTCATTGGAATGTCTCCTTTATTTAACGCTTGAGAAAAACCGAAAGCCCTGCCTTCGGGTTTTCTCAAGAGTTAAAAGCGCAGAGCGATAATTCTCTGCGCTTTTTCGTCTGATTAAAGCTGTGATGTGCAATGGGGGCATCTTGTTGCTTCGATAGCGATTTCGCTCTTGCAGAAGGGGCACTCTTTGGTGGTGGGCTCTGCAGGAACTTCTTCTTCCTTCTTCTTTGCCTTGTCTGCAACTGCGTTGATTGCTTTGATGAGGCAGAAAACAACGAATGCCATAATGAGGAAATTGATAACCGCGCTGATGAAATTGCCGTAGCTGAGCACTGCTGCGCCGGCTTCCTGCGCTGCTTCGATTGTCGCGTATTCAGCACCGTCAAGAGCAATGAAAAGCTTTGAGAAATCAAGACCCTTTGTTGCAAGGCTGATAACGGGCATCACGAGGTCATCAACAAGCGACTTTACGATTGCCTGGAAAGCACCGCCGACGATAACGCCGACTGCAAGGTCAATAACGTTGCCTCTCATAATGAACTTTTTGAATTCGGCCATAAAGCCTTTACCTTTTGCCATGGAAAAACCTCCTAAAAAAATATTAACAAATACAATTTATCAAAAAAATCATCAAAGGTCAACACCTTCGAGATTAAAATTTGGAATAAAACTTTCCGTTGCCGCTTCTCCGCTCTGAAAATTGCAGTTTTCAAAGCCCATTGCAAGAATTTTCCGCTTCACGATTGAGTATTCTCTTGCAGACAGGCTTCTGTTAATCGGCGGCAGATTCTTTGCTTCGCCGAACGGAGTATACTGACGCATAACGCTTATGTACGTATCTGACGGCAGATTATCCCTCACCCATTCAAACACCTTGACCGCCTGAGAAATGTTGCCCGGCAAAACCATATGGCGGATAATCAGACCTTTACGGGCAATTCCGTTCCCGTCAAGCTCAACCGAGCCGACCTGACGGTGCATTTCGAGGACGGATGAGGATGCATATTCAAAATAATCCTCCGCACCCGAATACTTTTCTGCGGGAGCGGAATCAAAATATTTGATATCCGGAAGATAGATATCAATGAGTCCTTCAAGCATTTTCAGAGTTTCAGCCTTTTCGTAGCCGGAAGAATTATATATAACCGGCACCGGAGATTTATACTCCGCAAGGGTTTTAGCCAGCATCGGCACGTAATGCGTCGGTGTGACGAGATTGAGATTATGTACACCCTTTTGAAGAAGTCTGTCGAAAACTCTTTTAAGCTCATCGGAAGTAACGTCTTTACCGAAGGCTTCGTGACTGACGCTCTGATTCTGACAGTAGACACATCCGAGATTGCAACCCGAAAAAAAGACGGTACCCGAGCCTTTTGTTCCGCTCAGACACGGTTCTTCCCAGAAATGAGGTGCAGCTCTCGCAATTCTGAAATTTTCTCCGACTCCGCATATACCTCTTTCAGTTTTTCTGTCAATGCCGCAATCGCGAGGACATATTCTGCAAATCATAACGTTCACCTGCTTTCTGTATTTATTATACATATTTAATTTACAATTACAAGTTGATTTTACAATTATTATAGTATATAATATATGGCGTATATATCCGAAAGGGTGATTTTATGTTTCTTGCAATTGATATCGGCAACACCAACATAACAATGGGCGCATACAACGGCGATACACTCGTTTTCGTTTCACGCCTTGCGACCGACCGTTCGAGAACTCCTGACCAGTATGCCATTGAGTTCAAACAGATATTTGCTCTGCACGATGCACCGTCACACAGTTTCAGCGGTGCGGCACTCAGCAGCGTTGTGCCCGAGCTTTCATCAACAATGTGCGAAGCAATTGAGAGAATAACGGGTCACAGACCGATGGTGCTCGGCCCCGGAATCAAAACGGGAATGAACATTCTTATTGATAACCCCGCTCAGCTTGGCGCAGATCTTCTCGCCGGTTGCATCGGTGCGGCTGATCTCTACCCTCTTCCCTGCCTTGTAATCGACCTCGGCACGGCAAGTAAAATCAGCGTTATTGATAAAAACGGTGCGTTCAGAGGTTGCACCATCGCACCGGGAATCGGCATTTCACTTGATGCGCTTTCGCAGAGAACATCCCAACTTCCGAGTATCAGCCTGAAAACCCCCGACCACGCAATCGGAACAAACACCCTTGATTCCATGCAGTCAGGTACCGTTTTCGGCTTTGCCGCTATGATTGACGGTCTATGCAACAAGCTTGAGGCTGAACTCAATCAAGGTAAAATGAGCGCCGTCGCAACGGGCGGACTTGCAAGAGACCTCATCAAAAGCTGCTCAAGAGAAATCGAATTCAACAGAGAGCTCGTCCTCTACGGACTAAAGGTTCTTTATGAAAAAAATAAAAAATAATCCGAGATAAGTACTCCGTTAATCTGTCAAATTTTGCGTTGCATCCTTTACGGAGCAACAGCAAGGAGGAATATATTATGAAAAAAACCGCAAAGACCCTGAAAAACGCAAAAATACTGCGTTTGACCCAACTATCCGTTCTTGTTGCGCTGCTGTTGATTTTCGGCTTCACAAACATCGGATACATCAAAATCGGCGTCATTGAAATCACGCTGAACATTATTCCCGTTGCCGTCGGTGCAATCGTACTCGGTCCTTCTGCCGGGGCGGTATGCGGTGCGGTTTTCGGTCTGACAAGTTTCTGGCAGGCCGCTTCGGGCACGAGCGCATTCGGTATGATGCTCTTCCAGCACAGTCCGCTTTACACCTTCATTCTCTGTTTTATTCCGCGTCTGCTTGAAGGTCTGCTGACTGCTCTTATCTTCAAGGCACTGATGAAGGGCTGCAAAAACAATTCTCTTCCCTGTGCCGTCGCAAGTCTCGCCTGCCCTCTTCTCAACACACTGATGTTTGTGGGTTCGTTTATCCTTCTTTTTATGAAAACGGATATCTTCACGAATCTCTATACGCAGTCCGCCGCAACCAACATCGGCGCATTCTTCGTCTGGTTTGTCGGACTCAACGGCCTTGTTGAAGCCATTGCGGGCTTCATCATCGCAACCGCTGTTTCGAAGGCGCTCCTTACCGCAAACAAAAGACTCAAACTATAATCCCGAGGTGATACAATGCCCATCAAAATTGCCAACGAGCTTCCCGCGCACAAGGCGCTTGAGGCGGAAAACATATTCGTTATGACGGAAGAACGTGCCATCAGCCAGGATATCCGTCCTCTGAGAATCATTCTGCTCAATCTGATGCCCACAAAAATTGAAACCGAAACGCAGATACTGCGTTTGCTGAGCAATTCTCCGCTTCAGGTTGAAGTTGAGCTTCTGCAGGTCAAATCCCATAAGTCAAAAAACACATCCGCCGAGCATATGCTGAAATTCTACAAGACTTTTGACGAAATCTGCGACCAGAAATATGACGGTATGATAGTCACGGGCGCACCCGTTGAAAATCTTGATTTCGAACAGGTGGATTATTGGGAGGAACTTTGCACCATCTTCGAATGGAGCAAGAAACACGTTTATTCAACCTTCCATATCTGCTGGGGTGCTCAGGCAGGGCTTTACTATCACTACGGCGTGCCGAAATATCCGCTTGAGAAAAAGCTTTTCGGCGTATTCCCCCACAGAAGCCTTGATAACCTGCATCCGCTTATGAGAGGTCTTGACGACGAATTCTTCGTACCTCATTCAAGACATACGGAAAACAGAATGAACGATATCGCCCTCGTCAAAGATCTGCAGATCATTTCATATTCCGAAATGGCGGGCGTGCATCTCATTTCCGATATGGCATGCAGAAACTTCTTCGCAACCGGACACTCGGAATACGACCGCGATACGCTCTCCAAGGAATATTTCAGAGACGTCAACAAAGGTTTACCCATTGACCCTCCGTACAACTACTTCCCCGACAACAACCCGTCAATGACCCCGAAAATGGAGTGGAGAAGCGCCGCCAACATAATCTTCGCAAACTGGCTCAACTACTTCGTTTATCAGCAGACTCCCTATGACTTAAGCACTTTATAATACATTCGGGAATAAAAAAAGCCGCCCTGAATCTTTCGGGGCGGCAGAGAAAATAAAAAATCACTTTGTGTAAAGATAAACGGCGGCTATAACGACCGCCACGTGCAGAATTATTTCAAGAGGCAGACCGACCATAAACTTGATATGCTTGGTTTTATGCCTTATCAATTTCATCGTTATGAGCATGGGTAATGCTCCTCCGATGAATCCGATGCCCATAAGCGTTGCTTCGGGCACTCTCCATGCACCCTTTATTGCCGCACGCTTATCATGCACCGTCAGGATAACCGACACAACGGCAATAACGAGATAAAAAAGAAGAAAAGCATTGATAAACGGTTGCATGGAATCACCTTTAATCTGAATATTAAGTGAGGACAGATATGAAAAAACTATCGTCACTTGTGATAATTATATGCCTTCTGCTGACATCTTGTCAACTCGAAAGCGGAAATCTTTCTTCCGAATCAAACCCCGTCAGCATTACGGAAGGAACAACAGAACTATATACCGTTGATATCAATTCCTTTACCGAAACGACATACACGACGGGAGTGACGGAACCGACCGATATCAGCGGCATACCCGTTCCGGAAGAAACACTGACGGCAGACAATTCTGTCACAGCTTCATCACAGAAGGTCACGTCAGCCACTTCATCACAAGTTCAAACCACAAACAAACCAACATCCGCCGTCAGACCGACCGTTCCAACCACAAAAAAGCCGACCGTACCCGCAACGCAGAAACCGACCGCTCCCACGACTCAGCCGCAGCCTTCGGCGTCGGAGATGAGAGCAATCTGGATATCTTGCTATGACTATACGAGCGCGGCAGGCAAAACCAGAGCTCAGTACAAGGCTGTTACGGACAAAATGTTCCGCACAATCAAATCAAACGGACTCAACACAGCATTCGTTCATCTGCGTGCAAATTCCGACGCATTCTATAAATCCTCAATCTTCCCGTATTCGGTATATATCGCAGGTAAAGAGGGCGCATCACTTCCCTTCGACCCGTTTGAGGTGTTGCTCGAAAGTGCAGCGGCAAACGGAATTTCGGTTCACGGATGGATAAACCCGTTCAGAGTATCGACACAGAACAAGGTTGCCGCTCTCAGCGCAACAAATCCCGCAAAAATAATCCTTGATTCGGGCAATGCCGACGGCAGAGTGTGTGTTCTTTCAAACGGTATTTACTATAATCCCGCAGATACCGAAAATCATAAGCTCATTCTTGACGGCGTTAAGGAAATAATTTCAAAATACAACATCGACGGAATACATATCGATGACTATTTTTATCCGTCAACAGATGCTTCAATCGACAAAACACAGTATAATACTTACAGACAATCGGGCGGTACACTGACCCTTGCAAAATGGAGGGTCGCCAATATCAACGCCTTTGTTTCGGCTCTTTATTCAACCGTCAAAGCGACTGATTCAAGCCTCGTTGTGAGCATCAGCCCCTCGGGTCAGCTTGACAAAACCCTTCGCGAAAATTCTGCCGACTGCAGAACATGGCTTTCGCATAAAGGTTATGCGGACATGATTATTCCGCAGATTTATTTCGGATTCAACCATCAGACCGAAGATTTCAACAAGCTTCTGAAGCAGTGGGCATCTCTGCCCAGACACAGCTCCGTAAGGCTCGTTTGCGGTATTGCCGCTTATAAGTGTGCCAAAGCGGACAACTACGCGGGAAGCGGCAAAACGGAATGGCAGAATTCAACCGATATTCTCGCCCGACAGATAACGGCAATCAGGAGCAACAAGAATTACAGCGGCTTTGCGGTATTCTCATATGCCGACCTTGAAAGAGCCGCCTGCAAAACAGAAATTGAAAATATGAAGAAAACCATTTCAGCAAATTAACGGGGAAACAAATGATGATGAAAAACAACAAAGTAATAATAGCAACAATAATCTGCATTGCGGTTGCCATAGCAGGTATCATTATCGGTATGGCAGTCACGGGCAAATTCTCGCAATCCAAAGGAGAAAACGGCACAACTTCTGCCGTCACCGAGCAGGAAACCGTAACGGCTTCCGCAAACACAAGACCAAAAAGCGATTTGCCCGCATCAATCGTTGCAACGGTTTACGGCTCATATTCCGACAAAAGCGCCGACGACCTTGCAAAATTCAATTTTATCGGCTTCAACACGGTTATTTTTGACCTTACCGCCGAAAATACGGAAACGGTCATTCCTCTTTTTGATGCGGCAAAAGCAAACAAGCTTTATTTCGGTATCAAAGCCGATATTTCTCAGGGCAGTCACTATCTGACAGATTTCGTCAGGAAAAACAACGTTGATTTCGTGATTCTTTCGGGTGCCGACGAATCAGACCCTGCTTTTTCGGAAAGTACCGTTAAAATCTGCGAAAGCATAAAGGCAACGGATTCCGCAATCTCAATCGGCATTGAGCCTCTGAATTTTGAGAATGCCCACACAAATATAACTTCACTCATCGGCACAAAAGCGGATTTCGTTTTTCTCAAGCAAAAAGGCAATGACAAGGCGGGTAACAAGGCGTTTTCAAACGCTCAGCTTGTCTGGAGCGAGGAAGCAGCTCCCGTCTGGCTCTGCCACTGTCTTCTCGGCATTTCGTCTTACAATGCGGAAAAGGCAACCGACACAATCGCTCTGATTTCAGCTTCCGCAGATATGGCTCTTTGCAAAGGTCTCGCATTCTATCCCTTCGCTGATATTGCTGCGGCAAGCGGTGCCGCCGCCGAATCGGTTATGAGCTACATAAAGACAAGAGACACTTATCTGCTTGACAAGGAATTTGAAATCACAAACTACAATAAAACTAAAATCACTGTTGAGGAATCAAAGGTCACTTTCAGAGGATCGTCCAGTCCCGCATACGACCTTCTCTGCAACGGTCAGAAGCTGAACGTTGCCAAAAACGGCGATTTCTCGGTTGACTGCGAACTGAACCCCGGCAGCAACACCGTGAAATTTGAACATAAAGGTAAAACCTATACTTACGAGGTTACCTACAAAATCAAGCTTCTCAAATCCGTTTCGCCCGCGGACAATTCAACCGTTCCCGGCGGAATGCAGGTTGAAGTGACGGCAATTGCACTCAAGGGTGCAAAGCTGACCGTTACCTTCAACGGAAAAACAATCAATATGACTGAGCTCGGAAACATCAGCGAAAGCGACGACACCTCACCCGATACCGAATCGGATTTCGCAGATTTCTCAGCAACTCTCTCGACTCCGCAGGGCACGGCATCTGTTCAGAAGCTCGGCAAATTCACGGTCAAAGCCACGTACGGCTCGCTGACCGAAACAATGAGCGGCGGCAGTATCAACGTTTCCGCTAAGCCTGCTCCCCCGCCCGCACCGAAGCCCCCCGCAACCACAACCAAACCGACAACAACCCAGACTCCGACGAAAGCCCCGACCACAGCGGCTCCCACGAAACCTGTCAGCAACACAGACACTCAATCATCATCGGACAAGACTCCCACCGCACAAATCACAACTCCGCCCACAGTCATCACAACGGGCGGTACAAACGTCGATATGCTTGAGAGATATTATTACACCAGAGATTACGGTCTCGGCACCGCAAAAATCTGCGAAGTCATTGAAGATTACGTTGAGGTTTATCCCGGCAACACATCTTCAACCTATTCCGTGCCCGACTGCTCACCTCTGCCCAAAAACACGCTTGACTACGTAAATGACACTGCCGTTTTCGACGAAACGGATACATATTATATTCTTGCATCGGGTGTTAAAATTCCCCATCTTCACGAGGAGAGGCTCCCCTCGGGAGTTCAGGGCAAGATTACCCACGTCAGAATTTCCGACGGCTACGTTATGCCCAAAAACACAATCAGGGTTGTTTCAACATCCTGCAACGATAAAGAAACCGTTATCGTTCTTGATATGAACAGACCTGTTGCTTTCAATGCAAAACTGACGGGTCAGACCTACGGTTTATATGCTCCCGGCAGACCCGTTACCGTCAGTTCTCTCAACTGCACGGGACTTGAGTTCGTTTTCAGCGATACCGAATCCGCAATCGGAAGCAATTCCTTTATGAATTCTGTTATCAAGAGCAGCAAATGGAGCTCGGATAAATCCGCTTCGACCGTTACTCTCTCCCTCACTCTCGCCAACAAAGGCAGATTCTACGGCTTCCATTACGAATATAACAAAGACGGTATGCTGGTAATCACTGTCAGCCACAAACCGAAATCACTCAGCGATGCGGTTATTCTGCTCGACCCCGGTCACGGCGGTATCGACCCCGGTGCAATATGCTCGGTCAACGTTACCGGTCTGAGCAACGAGAAGGATATAAACCTTTCAATCGCCACAAAGGTCAAGGAACTTCTTGAGGCTGAGGGTGCAACCGTTGTGATGACAAGAAACGGCGACGATTGGAAAAGCTATACACAGAGAAACAATGCCGTCAGGGAACGTGACCCCGATATGTTCATTTCCATCCATTGCGATTCAAGCACTTCCGCTTCGGCAACAGGTACGTCTGCTTACTATTACAGAGCGTATTCTCAGCCGCTTGCAAAATCGATTCACAATTCTCTCGTCAGCGCATACAAGAACGAAATATACAAGGACAGAAACGATATCAAGATTGACAGAGGCACGTATTTCTATGCCTTCAACGTTATCAGGGTTGAAGAATGCCCTGCAATCCTTATTGAATACGGTTTTGTTTCCAACACCGATGAATGCCAGACACTTCAGTCAGCCGAAAACAGAGATATCCTTGCAAAAGCTACCGTTGACGGCATCAAGAATTATCTCTCAGCAAACTGACTTGACGGCTGATCAGATCGCAAAGTTTATAGGCGGGTATGCTTATAAGAAACCAGCATCCGCAGAAATGCAGACAAATCTGACCCATAAGGTTAAACGGCTTGTGTGAATAATCCCATACTCCCCAACCCATGCGCACGTTGACTATCAGTCCGACGGCAAATTCAAAGCTCGTTATGACAATCATACCGAGAATGCAACGCAAAAAAAGACTCAGCGATCTGCTTTTGTTAATAAGATTCAGAAGCATCAGCACCGCTCCGCCTGTGAGCACCATCGACCAATGGGTGTATCCTCTGACAAGTAATTCAACCAGTCCGTAAGCCACTCCGCCAAATGCAAAACACATAAAATATTCTTTCAGTTTATCCACAAAATCACCTTAATTTAATATAAGTAAAAGAGGTGTTATTATGCGGCGTATGACCGCTTTGGTAAAACCTGCTTCATCGCTGTGCAATCTGAAATGCAACTACTGCTTCTATTGCGACGAAGCCGAAAACAGAACAGGCGGCACAGGTACTGTTATGACGGAAGAGACTGCCGCCAATCTGATAAAAAACGTTTTTGAATTCTGCGGTGAAAATTCCGATATCAGCTTTATGTTTCAGGGCGGAGAGCCGCTTCTTGCCGGTCTTGATTTTTTTAAAAGATTTGTTCATACCGCAAATACTCTTAAGGATAAAAAAACTCACATAAACTATTCGCTCCAGACAAACGGCACGCTCATTGACGGAGATTTCTGCAGATTTTTCAAAGAAAATAATTTTCTTATCGGTGTTTCAATCGACGGTGACGAAGCAATTCACAACCTCAACCGTTGCGACTCGTTTGAAAAAGCAATCAATGGCGTATCTCTTCTTCGGGAATACGGCGTGGATTTCAATATTCTCTCCGTTATCACCGCAAAAACCGATGCTGCAAAGCTTTTTGAATTCTATAAAGAAAACGGATTCCGTGACGTTCAGCCCATATACTGCCTCGACCCTCTCAACGGTGAAAAAAACGATTTCAGTCTTGACGCAAAATCTTTTGCCAGATTCCAGAAGAGATTCTTCAACCTCTGGTTTGCCGAGATTTCAAGGGGCGAAAGATTTTACGTCAGGGATTTTGACAATCTGCTCTCGCTGCTCACAAACGGTGTTGCCGAGCAATGCGGAGCAACAGGCAGATGCAATGCTCAGCTCGTTGTTGAAGCCGACGGCACCTGCTATCCCTGTGACTTTTACTGTCTCGACGAATTCGAATGCCCGAATATCAATACGTCATCTATAAACGGTATTCTCAATTCCGAAGGTTTGCGGAAGTTTATGGAATACGATGAACCTAAAAACAAACTCTGTGCCTCCTGCCCCGTTGCACGGCTTTGCGGCGGCGGATGTAAGCGATACAGAAGCCTCTACAATCAGCTTTCGGGTTATTGCCCGAGAATGGATTTCATAATGCATGCCGTTGAAAAACTCAGAAACGTGAGGTAACGATATGAAAAAGCCAAACATAATTTTCTATTTTTCCGACCAGCAGAGAGCCGACAGTGCGGGTTGCTACGGTCAGAAATTACCCGTAACCCCGAATCTTGATGCACTTGCAGAGGAAGGCACTTTGTTTGAAAACGCTTTTACCTGTCAACCCGTCTGCGGCCCGATGAGAGCGTGTCTGCAGAGCGGTGTTTATGCTTCGCAGATCGGTTGCTACAGAAACGATATCGCCCTTCCGACAGATTGCAGAACGATCGCTCACTGTGTCAAGGAGGTCGGCTACGAAACCGCCTATATCGGCAAATGGCATCTTGCATCCGACAAGGAACACCGACTGGCTACAAAGCCCACTCCCGCAGAGCGCAGAGGCGGTTACGATTATTGGAGAGCCGCCGACATTCTTGAATTTACTTCACACGGCTATAACGGCTATGTTTTTGATGAAAACTGCAACCGCATCGATTTCAAGGGATACAGAGCAGACTGCATCAACGATTTCGCCATTGAATATATCAAAAAGCCGCACGATAAACCTTTATTTATGTTCGTTTCCCAGCTTGAGCCTCACCACCAGAATGACAGACTCCGCTTTGAATCTCCCAAAGGACTCAAGAACAGATTCAAGGATTACGAAATTCCGGGTGACCTCAAAGGCACGCTCGGTGACTGGCGTTTTCAGATGCCGTCATATCTTGCCTGCTGCAACAGTGTCGATACCAATTTCGGCAAACTGATTCAGGCGCTCAAGGATGAAGGTTTATACGATAACACCGTTATAATATACACATCCGATCACGGTTGCCATTTCAGAACAAGAAACGCGGAATACAAGCGTTCGTGCCACGAAGCAAGTATAAAAGTTCCGCTTGTCATCTGCGGCGGCGGTTTCACGGGCGGCGGCAGAGTCAGCGATCTTGTTTCACTCATCGATCTGCCTGCAACGATCCTCGACATAGCCGGTGCAGAAATCCCCGGACACTTTATGGGCAAGAGTCTGACAGACCTCAAGGGTCACGAAAGCGTGTTTATGCAGATTTCGGAAAGTCAGATCGGCAGAGCCGTTCGTACGGACAGATGGAAATACAGTGTCACCGCAAAGAATGCCGACAAAGCATTTGCGGATGCATACACAGATGATTTTCTCTATGACCTTCAGAACGACCCCTACGAAAAAAACAATCTCATCGGCAACCCCGAATATGATGAAATCCGTCTTGAGATGAGAAAAATTCTGCTTGAATATATGACCAAAGCAGGTGAACCCGTTCTCACAATCAATGATAAATAAAACTGTATAAAAGAAAAATCGGCTGTCTCACACAACGTGAGGCAACCGATTATTTTTGTTTGTTTTATCTTGCGGGGTTTGCGGCGGTCTTAAGCATAACGTCGTGATAGCCGCCTTCTACGATGCTTGTTGCCGAAACAACGGTGAGCTTTGCATTCTTCTGAAGGTCGGGAATATTGGTTACACCGCAGTTGCACATTGTTGACTTAACCTTATAAAGGCTCTTTGCAACGTTGTCACTGAGTGAACCCGCATAAGTAACGTATGAGTCAACGCCTTCTTCAAAACTGAGCTTTGACTTGCCGCCAAGATCGTATCTCTGCCAGTTTCTTGCTCTGTTGGAGCCTTCACCCCAGTATTCCTTGACGTAAACACCGTTAACCATAAGCTTGTTTGTGGGGCTTTCATCAAAACGTGCAAAGTATCTGCCGAGCATAAGGAAGTCAGCGCCCATTGCAAGAGCAAGAGTCATATGATAATCGTGAACAATACCGCCGTCAGAGCAGATAGGAACGTAGATACCTGTTTCCTTATAGTATTCGTCTCTTGCTGCTGCGACCTCGATAAGAGCTGTTGCCTGACCTCTGCCGATACCCTTTGTTTCTCTGGTGATACAGATCGAACCGCCACCGATACCGACCTTAACGAAGTCTGCACCTGCCTTTGCAAGGAAGAGGAATCCGTCTCTGTCTACAACGTTACCAGCACCGATTTTTACCTTATCGCCGTACTTTTCACGAACAAAAGCGAGAGTCTGCTCCTGCCATACCGTGTAACCTTCGGAGGAGTCAATGCAGAGCACGTCAGCGCCTGCTTCGACGAGTGCGGGAACTCTCTTTTCATAGTCGAGTGTGTTGATACCTGCGCCTACGATATAGCTCTTGTTGGCATCAAGAAGTTCCTGAGGATTTTCTTTATGCTGTGAGTAGTCCTTGCGGAATACGAAATAACGGAGTTTGCCTTCGCTGTCGATGAGAGGAAGGGAGTTGAGCTTATGCTCCCAGATGATATCGTTTGCATCCTTGAGAGTTGTTGTATCGGGAGCGGTAATAAGCTTATCGAAAGGAGTCATAAAATCAGCAACAATTGTTTCGGGATTCATTCTGCTGACTCTGTAATCTCTGCTTGTTACAACACCGAGAAGCTTACCGTTTGCGGAGCCGTCATCTGTAACAGCCATTGTGCTGTGACCTGTTTTCTCAAAAAGAGCAAGAACATCTGCAAGAGTTGAATCAGGCTTAAGGTTTGAATCGCTCACAACAAAGCCTGCCTTATAACCCTTGACTCTCGCAACCATTGCAGCTTCATCTTCGATTGACTGTGAACCGTAGATGAATGAAACACCGCCCTCTTTTGCAAGAGCAATTGCAAGGGTGTCGTTTGAAACGGACTGCATGATAGCGGATACCATGGGGATGTTGAGGCTCAGAGGACACTCTTCTTCTCCCTTTCTGAACTTAACGAGAGGGGTTTTCAATGAAACGTTTGCGGGAATACAGTCTCTTGAGGTATAACCCGGGATGAGAAGATACTCGCTGAATGTTCTTGAAGGCTCCTGACAATAAATTGCCATTTAAATCACTCCTTATATTTTAGTAAATTTAATTATTATATTAATGAAGCGGATTATCTGCAGAATTCCGCAACATAGTTATCGATGCATGATTTGATGATTTCGATTGCTCTTTCTCTGTTCTGAACTTCGTCAACAACGGTTTCCTTGCCTTCAAGCGACTTATAAACCGTGAAGAAATGCTTCATTTCATCAAAAAGGTGTTTCGGAAGCTCCGAAATATCCTTGTAGCCATTGTAGTTCGGGTCATTGACGGGGATTGAAATAATCTTTTCATCGAACTTTCCGCCGTCTTTCATTGTAATAACACCGATGGGATAGCAACGCACAAGCGTCATCGGGTCAATGCTTTCGCTGCTGATAACAACAACGTCAAGCGGGTCACCGTCATCACCGTAGGTCCTCGGAATGAATCCGTAGTTTGCAGGGTAATGAGTGGATGTATAAAGGATTCGGTCAAGCATCAGCAGACCCGTTTCCTTATCAAGTTCATATTTTTTCTTGCTTCCCTTCTTGATTTCAATAACTGCCATGAAATCATCGGGAGTAATTCTTTTAGGGCTGATATTATGCCATATGTTACTCATTTTTCGTCTCCTGTTCACAATCGTAAAACTAAATCAAAACAAGGCATTGGTCAGTTCTTTTTATAAGTGGTGAATCTGAATTTAACACCGTCATACTCTTTTTCTTCGCTCTCACTCTCAACCGACCATTCTCCGAGTCTGTCAAGGTCAGGGAAAAATTTATCGGCAGGCTTTGAGGTTCCGACCTTCGTGACGTAAGCTGTGTCACAATACGGAAGAAGCTGCTCATAAACGGAAGAACCGCCGATGACGTAGACTGTGTTCGTATCGTATCTCTCAAGCTGTCTGAAAAGATCATTAAGCGAGCGGCAAACGATAACGTCAGGTGCGCTGAAGCTCTCATCAGTTGTGATAACGATATTCA
Source organism: Clostridia bacterium (assembly GCA_017502085.1). GTDB lineage: Bacteria > Bacillota > Clostridia > Oscillospirales > Acutalibacteraceae > CAG-177. The sequence goes on from JAFVVQ010000035.1 coordinate 82,234, forward strand.
CTCTGTTGGGAAGAGCCTTCGGCCCGGGAAAAGTCATAAAAGTCTTTCTGCCCATAACAACAACATTACCCGTTGTTTTTGATCTGAAAAACTTCATATCTTCGGGAATATAGTTGAGAAGAGAATCTCCGTTACCGATTCCCCAGTTTGTGTCAACATTTACAATTGCTTTCATTATTTACCTCTTAATTACAACTTATATATAACAAAATCAGATAGCTACGGGAATTTTCTCCGTAAACTCGTGGAATTTATAGTTTTCTACAGTGAAACTGTCCTTGGTGAAGGAATAGAAATCCGTGATGCTCTTATCAAGAGTTACTTTCGGAGCGTCAAACGGAGTTTTTTCAATAAGTTTCTCGACGATGGGTACGTGGCGGTCATAGATATGTGCATCAGCAATAACGTGAACGAATTCTCCGACCTCGAGACCGCTGACCTGAGCAAGCATACAGGTGAGTGCCGAATACTGGCATACGTTCCAGATATTGGCGGCAAGCATATCCTGTGATCGCTGGTTGAGAATCGCATTGAGCTTGTTACCCGTAACGTTGAAAGTCATACCGTATGCGCAGGGATAAAGAGCCATTTCGCTCAGATCCTGATGAACGTAGATATTGGTGAGGATGCGGCGGCTCTGCGGATTATGCTTGAGGTCATAGAGCACGCGGTCAACCTGATCCATATCTCCTTCTTTATAGTGATGCTTAACGCCGAGCTGATAGCCGTAAGCCTTACCGATGCTTCCGCTTTCGTCTGCCCACTGGTCCCAGACATGGCTGCCGAGATCATTGATATTGTTGGATTTCTTCTGCCATATCCAGAGCATTTCGTCAACAGCGCTTTTAAGGAAAGTCTTTCTCAAGGTGAGAATCGGGAACTCCTCTGCAAGATTGTATCGGTTTACAACGCAGAATTTTTTGATGGTGTGTGCAGGGGTACCGTCTTCCCATCTGGGTCGCACGTCAAGGTCTGTATCCCAGATTCCGTTCTGAAGAATATCCTTGCATGTATCAATAAAAACTTTGTCGGCAAAGCTCATCTGCTCATCCTCCCAACTTTTTCATATAATCAAATAATCCCTGCTCGAAATTGACACCGAAACGGGTATCGGTCCCCGCCAGATATGTTCTTGCAATCGCTCCGCAGGTAAATTCAAGAGCTATGTCGGCACTCTCGGAGATACTCTTGCCTCTCATATATGCTCCGATAAGAGCCGAGGCAAAAATATCACCCGTACCGTAATAAATTCCGTCATATTTTTCGGAAAACTTATAGTGAATATCGCCTTCATTAAAGACAGCGCATCCGATTTCGTCATCACTGAAGCAAACACCCGTCAGGACAATTTTTTTCGGTCCGAGCGATGTGAGTCTCCAGAGCAGAGACTCGATATATTCCTTGCTGTAAGGCGGCTCAACGTACTCCTCTCCGAGCAGAAATGCCGCTTCGGTGAGATTGGGCACGATAATATCAGCCTTACCGCAGAGCTTTGCCATTTCGGCAGCAAAGCCATCATCAAAAGTTGTATACATTCTGCCGCTGTCAGCCATTGCGGGATCAACAAGAATCACGCAATTACCGTCAGCGAAATCATCAATGAAACTGCAGACCATTTCAACCTGCTCCGTCGAGCCGAGAAAGCCACTGTAAATGCCGTCAAAACCGATACCAAGCGACTTCCAGTGCTTCGCAACGGATGGCAGATCGCAGGTGAGATCACGGTAGGTATAACCTGAAATATCGCCCGTATGTGTTGAAAGAACCGCAGTGGGCAACGCGGCAGTTTCGATACCTGCAGCGGAAATAATAGGTAAAGCGGCAGTCAGAGAACATTTGCCGATACCCGAAATATCGTGAATCGCGGCAACCCTCTTCTGCTTCTCCAATCTGAACCCATCCTTCTGTATTCAAGTATTTTTACTATTATACAACCCGACTCAGGTTTTTTCAACATCAAAAATTAAATTTGTATAATTTAATTCTTTATTGTATTTGCAGCAGAGTTTTTTTGGGCATTACATAAAAAACTCTTTACAGAAGAATCAAAAAGTGCTAATATATATGAGTGTTTATACGCAAATATTTCAAAAAGGAGCAATCTAAAAATGAAAAGCATCAGCAAAAAAATCCTCAGCGTCATTCTTGCTCTGTCGATGATTTTCGGCTGCGCCGCTTCAATGGGCGCAAACGCCGCTTCATCAGCAAGCGAATTTTTCACCGACATCGGCGTTTTCACTCTCGATAAGCTTCTCAGCGGTCTTATCGGCGCAATCAACGCAATCGTTCCCGACAGTAAAGAAATTATGAAGATGAAAGATTTCAACAACGATTATTTCTTCAGCGGCACAGAAACAATGCTTGACGAAGCTGACGACGAAGCAAAGTGGAAGCTCGGCTTCTCAAAGGCTTCAATCGTTCCCGAAGACTGGCAGACAAAGAACTATTATCTCGGCGGTTTCATGTCAATGTCAAACGGTATGTCAAACAAGGTTGAAGAAGTTGTTGACGGCGTTGACGTAAGAGTTATCGCAGTTGATGACGGCTCAGGCAGAGGCATTTCCGTTTTCGCAAACGTTGACTCAATCGGTATGTCAAACTATGACATCAGAAACATCAGAAAGGCTCTCGTTGAGCTTCTTCCCGACGTTAAGTTCAGCACCATCACCGTTACCGCAACTCACGTTCACAGCGGTATCGATACTCAGGGTCTCTGGACAAATCTCTTCCCCAAGCTTCTCGGCAACATGGCTAAGGCATTCCTTCACGTCGGCGAAATGACTCCCGGCGTTGACACCGAATACCTTGATTTCATCACAAAGCAGGCTTCAACAGCAATGAAAGAAGCTATCGAGAACATGACAGAAGGCACAATGACCTATGCTGTCAAAGAACTCAGCGAAGAATACTTCAACAACAAGAACAGACCCTCCTCAGATTCGCTTATCCAGGAAATGGCAAGATTCGTATTCACACCCGACGTTATTGACGATACTCACAGAAAGACAATGATCGTCAATTACTCCGCTCATCCCGACATCACAGGTCTTGCAGTCAGCGACGTTGACAACGGCAGACAGCTTTCAGGTGACTACGTTTACAGCATGGGTCAGACAATTGAAGCCGCTGACTATAACTTTATGTTCTTCAACGGCGCAATCGCAGGTATCTACACAGGCAGACATCCCGCAAGCGACGGCGTTCCCACCGAAAGACGCTGGATGGAAGCTTCCAGAATCGGTAAAGAGCTCGGTCAGATTGCACTCAACCTCACAAACTCCGAAGAGGTTATCCGCAAGAATGCTGACTGGGATACAATCAATAAAGAAATGGAAATCGGCGGCGAATACTACACACTCTGGTTTGAAGGCTGGGAGCCCGCAACAGAAAAAGAACTTGATCCTATCCTCAATGTTAAGATTGATCAGGTTAAAATCAAGGTTACAAATCCCCTTATCAAGCTCGTCGGTAAACTCGGTCTCGTAAACTACAACGTTTACAAGGAAGGCTTCAATTACTATATCTTCGTTGAAATCGGTTACCTTGAATTCGGCGACGTCAAGGCAGTTATGATGCCCGGCGAAATCGTTCAGGACCTTATCGAAGGCGGTTCATCACTCTTCGCAGACGGCTCATACTCAGGCAAGGATTTCGGTATTCCCTGCATTGATGACCTCTTCGGCGAGGATACACTCTGCTTCGGTCTTGCAAACGATGCTATCGGCTACGTTGTTCCCGATAACGACTATGCTCTCGCACTCATCGCAGGCCACTATCAGGAAATGATTTCTCTCGGCAAATATGCAGGTTCAACAATCATGAACGGCTTTGTTGAAATCGCAAAGGAAGTTGCATAAGCTGATTTCCCGATAAAATCCGAATAAAATAATTATTGGCTTGAACGGATTCCGCATCCGCTCAAGCCAATTTTTGTTATATCAGATTAACTTCAGTATCTTCAATCAGTTTTTCAAAGAAGACGGTTTTCCATTCGGTATCGTCAGCATATTCAAAGCGAAGCGAGGACACCGCCATATGCTGCTGAGCACTCTCCCCTACAGAAATCATCACCGCCGTCGGGCCGTCCGCGCCGCCGATAATACCCATTGAACACGCATCATAATCCGACTGAGGCTCAAAGCCGTTTTTCGGTCTGAGCCTGGGCTGCTCATTATTCAGGCAATCACGGACCCTGAAATTACTGTCAGCCAAATCAGGCTCCAGAGTATAGGATATAGCCGTGTGACACGTCGGAAATTCGTATTCAGCGTGCGGAAATCCCTCGGTCGGAAACTCCTGCTTTTCATATCCCGTGACGGTCAGCTTATGCTCCGTGTTATGAATCGGGTGAACAAACGTGATCTCATCGCCGACAGACGGATTTCTGAAGCGGATTCCTTCGATCGCGGTGGGGCGGCACTCAAGCTTCAGCTTCAGTGAATTGATTTCTTTCACTCTGCCGTTCACCCACGGACATGACCAACGGTGAAATACCCACGCACGAGTTTCATCAAGACCGTAATGCCTGATTATATCTGCAACTTCTCTTTCGCTTTTCACACCGTCGGGCAGACAGTCCGCAGGGATCGAGGAAACCGACGTACCGTGTGTTCCGATAATCTGCTGACCGTTAAGTTTCAGTTCAAAGCCGAAATCCTTATTCATCGGATTTTCGTGTTCGATTTGCTCATAAATTTCATTGCTGATGCTGTGACCGTCTGAAAGAACAGGATACCATTTATCCATAAAAGCTTTTTCTTTTTCGGGAGCGATTTCAACGCAGAAATCAATAACCAGACCTTCTTCGCAGGAATATATCGAAGGGATATGCCATATATCATCGCCCCACAAAAAAGCCTTGTCTATAACAACTTCTTCTCCCGCTTCGCCTTCTGAATTTTTGTTATAATAACCGCGGTCAAAATACACCGCCCATTCAGAAGAAACTTCGGGTGCCGACGGATTCATATCGGGATCATAATAATCTTCGGTATAAGGAACAAGCGACAGATCGAATTCCGCCTGAAGACCTTTGACATATGAAAAAGAATCCTCAATCGGCTCGAGACAAAATCTGTTTCTGATTTCTTCAAGAACATTCTGCTGTGCCTCTGTCGGCGGATAATCGCTAAGGAACGCTTTATACTGTTCTTCGTCCCACGCATAACATTGCTCCAGAGCGGCAATGTCTCCGCAATGCAGCAGAAGTCGGAGTAAATCCTCAAAGTCTCTCGCAATCGGATGAACGCAGTCACCGAAATTCATCGGACTGACGGCAAAAATCATTTCGCCGAATCGCGGCACTGTGCAGTAATGAATACCGTCCACCCCTGACGAAGCAAGAATCTCCGCCCCATCAGGCGTACAATAATAATTCTCAAAACCACCGTTCATATCAAACCCCAACGGTGATAAATCAATCCCTGCTTTCCTGAACGAATTTATATCCATGAGAACACCTCCGTTTCAACAGTTTTAACCGTATTATTATATCATATTTTCATACGCAAAGCAACCGACTTTGATTCCGCCAATCTTTATAATTCTGTTGAAAATTTTTTATTCATTTGCTAAAATATTATCATAATAAACTTTCGGAGGTCGCTATGCATAAAATCATAAGTCTGATTCTCTCGTTTCTGACAGCATTATCATTATCGGCGGAGGGAATACCGTACTTTTACCGCCCTGTAATCGAAATCGATGCCTCGGCTCCGTCGGGTGAAATTTCAACAATAGCAACGGGCTATCTTTACGGTCTTGCAGAAAGCAACGTTCCCGATTCAAACATAGTTGAAAGCCTTGATATATCAAGCGTTTCGCAAAAGGTTATCGGCGGACTCCAGCACCCCATCGGCGACGTTGATCACGTTGCGGAGCAGCTTGATTCCTGCGAATATATCGTGGTTTATCTTCAGGATTGCTTCGACACCTGGTATTACTGTCACGGCGAAATCGACGAAATGAGACGCAACGGCACTTACGATGCGATGAGCTTTATGAGAGAGAGATTTCTGCCGCAGGTCAGAGAAAAGGTGACCGAGCTTTCAAAGAAGGATTACGCCGACAGACTCGTTTACTGTCTCTATAACGAATGCGATAATGCCGTCTGGTTCGGCACACCCAACGAAGACAACTCGTGGTATCATTTTGACGAAAAGGCAAAGGCTGAGTTCTATGCCGCATGGAAAGAAACCTACGACACCGTCAAAAGTATTGACCCCGACGCTCTCATCGGCGGTCCCGGTTATTGCGACTACGATTCCTATGAAATCAGCCATTTTCTCGATTTCTGTAAGAAGAACGGATGTCTGCCCAACGTTATGATTTATCACGAGCTCGGCGAAACTTCATCACTTTTCTGGGATGAACACGTCGAGGATTACCGCCTGACCGAAAAGAATCTCGGCATCGAAAAGCTTCCTGTCATCGTCACCGAATACGGCACTATGGCTGAATGCGGCGTACCCGACGATATGCTGAAATATATCGTCAAAATGGAAGAAACGGGTGTTTACGGCAACGTTGCATACTGGAGACTGGCAAACAACCTCTGCGACACCGCTGCCGACAACAATTCGCCCAATTCAAACTGGTGGCTCTACCGCTGGTATGCCGACATGGAGGGTCAGCGTCTGCAGACGAAAATCATTGACGTTCTGCATTCCGACTTTGCAAACGTCATCAAATACAACAGAAAAAGTTTTAACTATAAAAATCTTTCGGCAATATCCTCCCTTGACGGAGAAAAACTTGAAATTCTTTGCAGCACCGCGGATTACGATGCAGATATCATCATAAAAAACCTCGACAGAACACAGCTGAAAGGTCACAATCTTAACGTAAAAATCGAATGCGTTTATTTTGAGGGACTCAGCGGAATTGTCAATAAACCCGTAACCGTCAAGGAATACTCCGCAAAAGCATCCTCCGGCAATATGAAAATCGACCTTGACTCCCCCGACCCGACGGCGGTTTATCATATCGTTGTAACCGCATCCGATGAAAAATCCGAAACATATATCAACGGCTCTTTGCCCGTCAGATACGAATTCGAAAGAGGCGCACTGCTCGGCACTGCCTACACCTATGACAGTGCTTACGGCACTACGGGTGAGCAAAACGGTATGGTCGGCGGATTTGAGCATATCGGCGACGGTGTGACCCTTGATTTTGAAATCCCCGAAAGCGGAAACTACAGTCTCGGCATCATTTTCGGCAAGGCAAACGACGGCACAAAAGCAGATGACCGCACATACACAGAGGCACTGCTTTGCCTTGACGGCAAAGAGGAAAAAATTCTTCTGCCCAACACAATCAAGAGCGAATATACCGACAGATTCGACGTTGAAAGATATTTTGAAAAAGGTTCTCACACAATAACTCTCTCGCACAAAAACGGCACATTCGTTGTCGACAGTATGCTTGTCAGACCCGTTGATACGGATGAAAAAGTATGTCTTTTACCTGATTCGGACAGAAGCATTGACGGAGTAACATCGTATCTTGCAGTTGCTCCGGCTGACGGATTCTATACCGCTGAAACCATTGAAAACACTGCGGTTTCGGTTGACGGAGCAAACGGCAACACGAGTGACGGAAAGATAACCGTTTATCTTCGCAGAGGTCTGAATTATATTGATATTTCTTCAGAAAATGTGTCTCTGACGGTTTATCCGTGCACCGAAAAAGGCTTTTCGGAAAGCTTCTCTGCATCGGATATGACGGTTCGAGGCGGTACAAAAATCAACAAAAACGGGTTTATTGAGAGTATACCCGCCAACGGCGGCGAGGCTTCATTCACCGTAACAGCTCCCGAATCGGGCAGTTACAGAGTAACTCTCACCTATTCAAACAACCTCGAGGGCGGATTCCACGCCTACAACGTTGACCTGATTGAAAGCTTCGTAACCGTCACGGCAAACGGATTTGAAGAAAACGTATGGTGCAGAAACACTTACAGCTGGGATACTTACAAAACCGTGACCTTCAATCTCAATCTTGCGCAGGGCGAGAATACCGTCACACTCTCAAATAACGGAGAATACGATTTCAACGGCTCCGTGCCCGTTACGCCGAGAATCAGTAACATAACTGTCAGCAAGGCGGTTTCATAAATGAACACAATTCAGAAAAAGCTCTTCGCTCTGCGTGACGAAGAATACAGAAATTTTCATTCCCGTCTGATACCCGACACCGACCCCGAAACTATAATCGGAGTGCGGGTGCCCGAAATCAGGAAACTTGCAAATGAGCTTTACGGCACGAAGGAAGCCGAGATCTTTCTCAGCGATCTCCCCCACCGGTATTATGACGAGAATATGCTTCACGCAATCCTTATCGGGATGATTCCCGATTACGGAAAATGCATCGACAAAATCGGTGAGTTTCTGCCTTACACCGATAACTGGGCAGTCTGCGATTCAATGCGTCCAAAGGTTTTTTCCAAAAACACCGAAAGTCTCGAATTCCAAGCATATCAATGGATTGACTCGGACAAATGTTTCACCGTGCGCTACGGAATCGAATGCCTGATGCTGCATTTTCTCACCGATAATTTCAGCGTTGAACACGCCGAAAAAGTTGCATCCGTCAGCTGCGGTGAATACTATGTCAGTATGATGGTTGCGTGGTATTTTGCAACCGCCCTTGCAATGCAATGGGATACGGTTATCCCTTTTATCGAAAACCGCAGACTTGATCCCGCAACCCACGCAAGGACAATTCGCAAAGCAGTTGAAAGCTTCAGAATTTCCGACAGTCAAAAGAAATATCTGAAATCCCTCAAATAAATTCTTTTTAGCATTTTTTGTTGAAAAGTGTAATTTTATCTGTTAGAATTAAAATATATTTTTTCAGGCGGTGTTTAATATGGTATTTATTATTAAAAAATTGCTTTCGCTCATCACATCCTTGCTTATGCTTGTTTCGTGGCCCGTTTTCGGCAACTTCAAGTCAGAATCCGTGCCCCTCAATCCCGATGATTGCAGACTCAATTTCGCCGCAATCTCCGACGTGCATATGAAAGATGAATTCATCCGCAGGTTTATGCTTGAACTCGGTCTCGACGGAATGCAAAACTCCGATTCGAGACTCGATGCCCTTGTCCTTTCGGGAGACCTTACCGACCATGGAGAATACGATGAATGGTCCTCCCTCGCAAAGAGCTTTTCAAAATATGACCCGGCTGACGAAATCATTCTCGCTTGCGGAAACCACGATACGTGGACAGACGAAAGTTTCGACAAGGCAAAAGAATATTTCATTGAATTCAACTCCGATATCAGCGGCAGAGAGATTTCCGAAATGTATTACACCGCCGAAATCAACGGCTATACTTTTATTGTTCTCGGCAGTGAGACCGACAGAACAGCCGCATACTTCTCCCCCGAGCAGCTTGAATGGCTTGATGCCGAAATGGCTGAAGCCGCAAAAGACGGTAAGCCGATTTTCGTTATCAGTCATTGGCCGATAAATCAGTCACACGGTCTGCCCGAAACCTGGGGCGATAAAGAGCCCGAGCCCGATGACGGCGGTATCGGTGATGAATCCGATGCAGTCAACGAAATCCTCAAAAAGTATGAAAACGTGTTTATGATTTCGGGGCATCTTCATAACGGTATCGGCGATGCCGCAACCGAATCCATCTGGAGCTACACATCGGTTGAATCCGAAGGCTCGTTCCACAGCATCAATCTGCCTGCATATATGTATTTCAACGCAAGAGGTCAGGTGCTTAACGGCAACGGCTTCAATTTTGAGGTTTACGATGATGAGGTTATTATCAGAGCAAGAAGCTATTCTTCCGAAATCTGGTATACTCCCTATGAATACGTAATTCCGCTTGTTTAAATCGGAAAGGGTGAAAATAAAATGAAAAAAGCTATCAGCATTCTGCTGACACTGTGCATGGTATTCTCTTGTTTCAGCATCGGTTTTGCCGACGTTGATACCACTGATACTGAAACAGAAAAAGTCTGTGAATGTGAAAACATACCGATAGTTTACGTGCCCGGTTTCGGTGCGGGTTTATATCTGAATCCCGAAAGCGATGACCGCAAAGCGGTTTATCCGCCCTCGGCAACAGATATCATCAGCGCAATTCCTTCTCTGCTTTTTGCAATCATTGGCATTGCAACGGGCAACGAAGCTCTTTTCGGCAAAGCGGCAGTCAATGCCGCCAACAAGCTACTTGCAAAGCTTTCCTGCGACGATAACGGTAATCCGATTTATAACACCTCAATCGATCCTTTCGAATATCCCGAATACGACATTCACCAAAACGTCACAAACGATATTACCGACAGAAGCTTCGATTTTGAATATGACTGGAGACTCTCTCCGCTTGACAATGCGGATAAACTCAAGGATTTCATCGAACACGTGAAGCTCCTTACAGGTCACAGAGATATAGCCATTATGTGCCACAGCCAGGGCAACACGGTGGTTGCGGCTTACCTCGAGGAATACGGCAATGAAGGTGTTGAAAAAATCGCATTCCTTTCCCCCGCATATCAGGGTATCTCGATTCTCGGTTCGCTCTACAGAAAAGAAGCGGATATTTCAGGCAAAGCCGATGAACTTCTCGGTTTTATTACCTCTGTGATGGGTGAATCCGACGGCACAAACGCAGTCTCTGTTCTTTTAAAAATACTTAACAAAACAGGTTTCACCGGCGGTCTGCTGAACTTCCTTCAGAAATACCTTTCAAGCCAATTTGACCTGATTTTCAGCGAGTGCCTTGCGCCTGCATTCGGTAACCTTGCGGGTACGTGGACCTTTGTTCCCGACGAATACTTCAACGACGCAATCGACACGATGTTCGAAGGCAGAAAAGATGCTCCCATACTTGATAAAATCAGATACTATCACGATAACGTTCAGATAAAGCTTCCCGAAATCATTCAGGAAACAATGGATAACGGCACAGACGTTATCATCTGCGCAGGCTACAACATATCCACAATTCCCGTCAGCCTGACTCCCGCCGTTCACTCGGATTTCCTTATTGACACGGAATATATGTCAATCGGTGCAACGGTTGCACCCTTCGGCAAAACTCTCGGTAACAGCTACAAACAGGCTGTTGACTGCGGTCACGATCACGTTTCCGATGATATGCTTGTTGACGCATCAACCGGCGCTTTCCCCGAAATCACGTGGTATTTCAGCGGTCTGAGTCACTCGGAATTTCCCGAGGATTATTATATCTTCCTCAACACCTTCTTCTTTGCCGAGGAGAAAATGACCGTCAGCACTTACGAAAAATATCCGCAGTTTATGAAAAAGGACAAAAACGGCAATATCGTTCCTGTTGGAGTCACTGAAGAGACGGATAAAGACGTTTTCGGATTCCTCTCATCAATATTTTCATTCTGAATAATACAGAACGGAGTGTGAAAGATGAAAAAAATTCTCAGATACACGGCAGTTATTATGTGCATCGTTTTTGCGTTTGTTATAACTGCTCACGCCGATTTCGGTGATTTCGGCGGTGACTACGATTACGGCGGCGACTTCGGCGGCGACTTTGACAGCGGTTATGATTACGGCGGTGACTACGACTACGATTACGGTGACGGAAATAATGATTATGATTACGGCGGCGGTAACTACGGCGGCGGCTACGTTGTTTACGACAACGATTACGACGATACAAACAGCGGCGGAAACGGCGGATCGGGACTTGTAATTATCCTGATACTTATTGTCATTATTTTCGGTACCGCTATCCTCTTCGGTCTGAAAAAAGGCAAAAACTACAGAAAAACAACCGTTGTTCCCGGTGCATTGCCTACGGATGCTTCAACACTGCGACCCGTCAGCGAATATAGTTCCGTTGACCCCGCATTCTCTCAGCCTGAATTCTGCGAAGAGCTTTCAAATATGTACGTCAGATTCCAGAATGCCTGGCAGGATAAGAAGCTTGACGGCATACGCCCCTGCCTTTCCGATGCATTTTATGCTCAGGTTGACCGTCAGCTTGATGCCTATCGCAAAAACAAACAGACCAACCGCATCGAAAGAATCTCTGTTCTGGGCGTTGACCTTATCGGCTGGAAACAGGAAAGCGGCAATGACGTTATGATTGCAAGATTACGCACAAGAATCGTTGACTACGTTGTTGACGATACAACGGGAAATATTATACGAGGCAGCAACACTGCAGAGAAATTTATGACCTATGAATGGAATCTCATCCGCACAAGCGGAATGACCACCTCTGAAAACAAGGGCATCAACGCCTCATCCTGTCCCAACTGCGGCGCACCGCTCGAACTGAACAAATCGGCAAAGTGCGAATACTGCGGATCTGTTATCGAGAGCGATAAGTTTGACTGGGTGCTCGCAGGCATCAAGGGTCTCTCGCAGAAAACAGTGGGATAAAAACGCTTTATAAACAACAAAAAAGCCTGCAGGTTTTTCGCCTGCAGGCTGTTGCTTTTCTGTTACCTATACGGGGATTGCCCGTATGGGGTATATAAAATCACAGCAGATAACTGCGTGATATTTTCTCGGGTGAAAACCCGCTGTGCGGCTCCTTATCTGGAGAGCAGAGCGTTGAGCTCAAGGATTTTAAGAAGCTTTTTGAATGTGAACTTTTTTTCCTCTTCAATTTCCTTGATAAGCTTGTTTTCGATGTACATTGTGTAGTTATCGTAGTTCATTTCATTCATCCTTTCTTCTTGGTATGTCTCTATTATACGCAATTTCTCAAAAAAGTCAAGTAATTTTGCACAAATATAGCTATATTATTTTGTGAATATTGCACAACAAATTAGCATATACCAAACTGTCAATGACTAACAGAAATCATTTTACTCCCAAAAAGTTTTTATCAATATTGCACAAACACTATTAACAGATTTTGTACAAATCCTCCAAACACCGTCGAATTCACAGATATCCTGCGATAAAAGTTTGTGAAACATTTTTTGAAAAAAATGCAAAAAAAATACTCCATATGCCGGTCGGTATACGGAGTATTTTATCTGTTTAAATGATTATCCTATTTAACGGCATCGTAGAGTCTGTCTCTGCAATGCTCATCCTTATAAAGGAAGAAGTTTTCCATTCTGCTCTTATAAGGTTCAACGGGTTCGAAATTATTTGCCGCATACTGTTCAAGGCTTTCGATAAGCTCGTCAGCGGTGCGCGTGAACGGTCCGAAGCCCTCTTCAAGCGGGAGGTCAAGTTTTCTGTATCCGTGAGATATGCCTGCGATGAACTGATCGTAATCGGGTACAAAATAGATAATCGGACAACTCATATAAACCGAATCAAAGACGATTGAAGAATAATCCGTTATCATCAGACGGTATTCATCCATCTTCGTTTCGAAATCTTCAAGACATATTCTCTTGTTGCTGATTTCAAAAAGATGGTTGTAGCACTTAAAAATCGGATGATTTCTGAAATCGAGATAAAGATCATACTTTTCAAGCAGATTTCCCAATCGCTCTGAATTGAGGAATTCGTTGACCGCCTTATAGAAATCGGAATCGAGGAACACCTCAGGCTTTTCCTCGCGTGCGTTATTGATCAGACCTCCGATGAGATTGCCTCTCCACGACGGGGAGAAAACGATTCTGTTTTTCTTCTCTGTGCCTTGCCTGAATGCATCATAGCGGGGCATACCGCATCTGATGAGATCGCTTTCGTAATATCCGTAATTTTCAACGAAATTCTCAACCTCAAAGCCGCTGGAAACAACGATTTTATCAATCACGCAACGCTCTTTTGCGTACATATTTTTCAGAGTGGCGTGAAGAATACCGTGCTGAAGATAGATAATCTCGTGTCTTGTCAGGTCGGTATACCATCTGAATGCGGCGGCGCCGAAAGGACAGATATTTGAAAGATTGGAGAATGAGGTTATCAGTTTTTCGCTTGAGAAATATAGCATTCTGTGTTTGACAGAGCCGAATTTCACAACGTACTGACGTTCTTCAGGGGTGAATTTTTCTTCAATATCGCCCCAATCACAGTCGTTCAGTATGTAATACCTTCTGACACCGTCATTGACTTTGATATCATGTTTGAACTGATCATATGCATTATCGTAAACACCGTATCGGTCAAGATAAATCCATTCTTTTTTCTTGCTTTTTCTCGCAAAAAGACCGATCCATCTGTTGATGAGAATTCTCGGATTGACCTTAAGATAATAGAAGAAATGATAGATAAGCACTCTGAGTGCAAGAATAAGACTGGACGGTGTTCTGATTTTTGTTGCGGTGAACACGCCGTTTTTTTCGCGGATACATTTGCCTTCCGCAAAATAAGCTCTGAGTCTCTTATCGTGTGAAAACGGAACAGCCGCCCCGTAGTAATAATAAATCTTATATCTCTTGCCGTTAATGACAACCTCAAGCTCGAAGCTGTCGGTTTCTTCGAGATCGATTTCAAATCTGAAGCGCCAGAAAACCGCAGTTCTGATCCCTGCGTGATATTTCTCACATTCCGAATGGCTCAGACCGAGTCTCACGGATTTACCGTTTTTATAAAGATAGAGCTGAGGCTCCTCGCAATACATAAACACAGGCGATTTCAGAAATGCATCGACTTTCATAATGCCGTTTGTTATCTTCATTCTGTTGATAACAGCCGTTATCTTTTTGGATTTATAAATTTCTTCTCCGTTGAAAACAAGAGAATGCTCTTCATCACCGCATTCAAGAGTTATGTTTTCGCTCCCCTTTAGCTTCAGAAGATAATGCTTATGGAACAAATCCATCGCGGGTCTTCTGAGAATAACCTCGTCATCGATTCTGCGGATAAGCGAAACGATTCTTTCAACTGCTCTGTCAAATTCTTTTTCTTCATAATGATAAGGCAGAAGTACGTCGGAAACACTCTTCCACGAAACGTCGTGAAGATAGAATGCCTGAAGATATCTGGGAACTTCGTTTTCGGGATAAAGGTTGAAGAAGTTTTCCCACATTTCCATTGTGTCTTCAAAAATATAGTACGCCTTGCTTATCGAACCCGTTGCACCGCCCGGTCTGCGGAGATACCAGTATTCAGGCTCGCTGCAATAGCCGATGGTCAGTTTATCCTTAAGGGTTGTGAAAATATATTTCTGGTCTTCGTGGAAACGGAGCTTGGTATCAAAATGGAGATTTTTACCCTTGCCCCTGTTTTTGACACAGATATTCATCGTCGACTGCGCAATATACCAGTTATCACCCTCGTTGAGGTCATAAATTCCCGATTCTTTGAGAATTTTGTATCTGTAATGCATCGGGAGTCTTTCACCGTCACGGTGAGGGATGATTTTGTATGTTATAAGGTCAGTTTCTTCATAGTGCTCCTCAAAAAAATCATAAAGCACCTGAAGGGTATCGGCTGAAAGAGTATCATCTGCATCGAGGAAAACAAAATATTTGCCCTCTGCGGCCTCGATACCCGCATTTCTGGCAGAAGAAACACCGCCGTTTTCTTTGTCAATAAACACAATATTACTGTATTTACCCGCGACCTCTGCGCATATTCTTCCGCTTTCATCAGTTGAGCCGTCATTGACGAAAATAACCTGAAAATCAGAGGAATCCATAGTCTGATTCATCAGACTTCCTATGCAGGGATTGATGAATTCTTCACAGTTATAAACGGGAATAACAACAGATATCTTATATTTAAAATCCGTCATTTTTTCACACCCTAACCTTTGCACGAAATAATCGCTCATAATAATCTTATTTTATAATACACTATGATTTTAAAAATTGCAATAGTGTAAAATCTGATTTTGATTTGTATAATATTATCGGATTTAAGCGACATTCTTGACATAACAGCCCGATAAAATTATAATATGAATGAATAAAAAACAAAGGAGTAAACGATGGCAGACAGTCTTGCAAAAAGCGAACGAAGCTCAAAATGGGATATTCTCAAGTTAATTATGATTTTTCTGGTCGTTCTCGGTCACGCCGCGGATTATTATACTGCCGATACCGAATCAATGAAAAGTCTGTTTTTCTTTATATATACTTTTCATATGCCCGTTTTCATTTTTGTTTCGGGTTTATTTGCAAAAAGAACCGTCAACGAAAAAAGAAAAGACAAGATAGCGGGTTATCTTGTCGTGTACCTGCTTTTCAAGATTTTCGATTTCGGTTACAAAGCAATATTTGTCGGCGCGCCGAAGTTTTCACTGCTTTCCGAGAGCGCCGCCCCCTGGTTTATGCTTGCTCTGTTTGAAATGACGGTGATAACGTTAATCGTGAAAGATTTTTCTCCGAAATTCGTTCTGCCGATAAGCATTGCTCTTGCGTGTATCATCGGATACGATACCGAAATCAGAGATTTTCTTGCACTGTCAAGAGTTATTGTATATTTCCCGTTTTATTATATAGGTTATATAACCGACTTGAAGAAACTTGAAGAATTCTGCAGAAAAAAAACACTGAAAATCAGCTCGGCAATATTTCTGATTGCTTATGCAGTCATCGTTTTTGTTTTCAACGATAAAATGTATTGGCTCCGTCCGCTGCTGACGGGCAGAAATCCTTTTTCGGTACTCGGTCCCGTTTCGTGGGAATACGGTTTTCTTTTCCGACTCGGCTATTACGTTATCGTTGCGGCGGTATGCCTTGCCATTATTGTGATAACACCTGACAAGACACATTTCGGAATCATCCCTAAGCTCGGTCAGAGAACGCTTTCGGTCTACTTTTTCCACAATTTTGCGTTGTTCATTATCTACCCGTATCTCGGCGGAAGAGAATTTTTTGAAAGCATTTTTCCCATCGGAGCAGAGTGGGTAACAATCCCCGTTTCGGTGATAATCACCATTGTATTCACACTGAAACCGTTCAATGATTTTCTTTCGTTTTTCACCGCCGTTCCAATCAGAGCGGAAGCAGACAAACAATTAAACCGATAAACAGAAAAAAGCCTGAAACACAAGTTGTTTCAGGCTTTGATTTTATTTGTATTCCGCAATGATTTTCGCAAGAATATCTTTATCCGCAGGGCAGAATTCATACTGCGGGATTTCATCGGGCGTGATGAATCTGATGTCATTATGCTCAAGTTTTTTCGGTTCTCCGTCTGAAAGCACAGCATTAAAAAGTGTGAGATGAATGGTGATATCCGGATAAACGTGATCAACCTCCATAAAAATCTCACCGACCTCAACGCCGACACCGATTTCTTCCATACATTCTCTGTTGAGAGCCTGAGGAAGAGTTTCACCCGCTTCAACCTTGCCGCCGACAAATTCCCATTGCAACGCCCTCGTCTTGTCAAGAGGTCTCTGGCAAATCATAAACTTATCTTCTTTCCATATAAGGGCAGCAACAACCTGAACCACAATATCACTCTCCGATTGCAAAATACAAGTTTAATTTATAATATTTCAGAAGCAAAGTCAACCGTTAAAATCTTTAATTTTGTATATTTTAAACATTATTTATTTCTGACCCGATAATATCGTTGTTGCAGTATACGATTTTATTTTTCTGTTGCTTTTAAGTCCCTTTTTTTATTGACACAGATTGCTCTTTTATATATAATATTATGAAAACATTATAATGCAATAGTATTTTTCTGCCGGGCAGACAGAATTACTTTGCTGTTCTTATCAATGCCGCGGAAAGCGGCAAAAAAGGAGAGATTTTCAATGAAAAAAATCATCATCGCAGATGCAACACTCAGAGCATTTGCACGCAGAGGCGACCTTGCGCTCAGCTTCAAGGAAAAGCTTGAAATTGCCAAGCTTCTTGACAAGCTTCAGGTCAACGTTATCGAAACGGCTCCCGTTGCCGACGAGAAAATTGACACTCTTGTTCTGCGCACAATCAGCCCCCTCCTAAAGAACAGCATTCTATCCTGCCCCGTAGGTTTTTCCGTTGAAGAAGCTGACAGAGCTATGCGCTCAATCGCAGGCACAAAGAAACCCCGTCTGCTTGTTGCGCTCCCTGTTTCCGCAGTTCAGATGGAATACATCTGCCACAAGAAACCCGCAAAGATGCTTGAACTCATCAAAAATCTGACTGCTCACTGCGCATCGATATGCAAAGACGTTGAGTTTGCCGCAGTTGACGCAACAAGAGCTGAAAAGGAATATCTTTTCGAAGCTGTCAGAGTTGCGGTTGAAAGCGGCGCAAAAACCGTCACTCTCTGTGACACAGCGGGTGCGCTTCTCCCCACGGAATTTGCCCAGCTCATCAAGGAGCTTTACGAGGCTGTCCCCGAGGTTAAGGATATCACTCTCGGCGTTGAGTGCAGCGACGAACTTGATATGGCCAACGCCTGTATATTCAGCTGCATTGCCGAAGGTGCTCTCGAAATCAAAACTGCCGTCGGCTGCGACACGATGGCTGACCTTGAAAAGGTTATGAAAGCACTTCAGGTCAAGGGTCACACTCTCGGTACAAGCTATGACGTCAACTCAATGGCAATAAACTACTCGGCAAATCAGATTCTCCGTCTCATTAACACAAAGCAGACGGATTCGGATAAATTCGATTACGGCGTAGGCTCAAGTGCAACGAACGTATTGCTCGACGATACTGCCGACATTTCGAAGGTCAGCAAGGCAATCGTATCACTCGGCTACGAACTCACTGAAGACGATACCGCAAAGGTGTTTGAAGCCTTCAAGAACGTTGCAGGCAAAAAACAGGTCGGTGCAAAGGAACTTGACGCAATCATCGCATCGGTTGCAAACCAGGTACCTCCCACTTACAGACTTCAGAGCTACGTCATCAACAGCGGCAACGTCATTTCCTCAACCGCAAACATCGTTCTCGAGAAGGGCAACAGAACTCTCAAGGCGGTTTGCATGGGCGACGGCCCGATTGACGCCGCGTTCCTCACGATAGAGCAGATAATCGGCCATCACTATGAGCTGGATGATTTCCAGATTCAGTCCGTTACCGAAGGCAGAGAAGCAATGGGTGAAGCTCTCGTCAAGCTCCGTTCAAACGGCAAGCTTTATTCGGGCAAGGGTATCGGCACAGATATCATCGGTTCGAGCATCACGGCTTACATCAATGCTCTCAACAAAATCGTTTATGAGGAGAAAGAAATATGAAACTGTCATTTTCAACCAACGGATGGCAGGAGCTTTCATGGTCTGACTTTGTAAACACCGCAAATGAACTCGGCTTCAACGGTATAGAGATTCACAACATAACAGACAGCAGATTCACGGGCTCCGATGCTCCGTTCAACAAAACCAATTCAGCGGCTACTCTTCACAAGCTGATTGAAAATTCGCTTTCAGTCCCCTGCATTGACACCTTCTGTAATATTGCAGACAGCAAAACTGCAGATGAAAGCTACGAAGAAATCGCAACCGCAATTGAAATTGCGGCGAGAGTCAGATGCCCTTACGTCAGAATTCACGCATATTCCGTCGGTGAGGACAGTCAGGCAGAGGATTCGCACGTAACCTCCGTTATCGGCAGACTCATCGGCAAGGCAGAGCAGGATAACGTTGCTCTGCTCGTTGAAACGGTCGGCATTTACGCAGATACAAAGAGACTGCGCGACCTTCTCAACATTTTTGCCTGCGATAACCTTGCGGCGCTCTGGGATATCAACCATCCCTACAGATTCTTCAACGAAGACCCCGAAACAACAATCACAAATCTCGGTGCTTATATAAAGCACGTTCACGTCAAGGATTCGGTTGTTGAGGACGGTGAGGTCAAATACCGCCTCATCGGTGAAGGCACTCTGCCCATCGGCACAATGCTCAGATCCCTTGACTCGGTAAATTACGACGGCTTCCTTTCGTATGAATGTCAGCCCGAAACCATGGATGACTTCGGCATTGCCGAAATCACCTTTCCCCATTTCATCAACGCAATCAGCGTTTATGACAACAAAAAGAATTCCGAAGAGCTTCTCTACTCCAACAGAGCGGGCACCGGTAAATACGTCTGGGAAAAGTATTCACTCATCAACAAGACCTTTTCCGAGGTTCTTGACGTTATGTGCGAAAAGTTCCCCGACCAGATAGCTTATAAATACACAACCCTCGACTACACAAGAACATATTCTCAGTTCAGAGACGACGTTGACACTTTCGCGCGTTCGCTCATCGCTCTCGGCGTCAAACCCGGTGATAAGGTTGCAGTGTGGCTCACAAACCTTCCGCAGTGGTTCATCGCTTTCTGGGCAACAACCAAAATCGGCGCCGTTCTTGTTACGGTCAACACCGCATACAAAATCCACGAGATAGAGTATCTGCTCAGGCAGTCCGATACTCATACTCTTATCACAATTGAATCCTGCCTCGACTCAAACTATGCACAGTCCATTGCAGAACTTTGTCCCGAGCTTGAAGTTGCCGTTCCCGGCAAACCTCTCCATTGCCGCAAACTCCCCTTCCTGAGAAACATCATCACCGTCGGCTACCGCCAGAAGGGATGCCTCACCTGGGAGGAAGCTATGGATATGTCGGTCAGAGTTCCCATCGAGGAGGTTTACCGCAGAGCAGCCGCTGTCAATTGCCACGACGTTGCAAATATGCAGTACACCTCGGGCACAACAGGATTCCCCAAGGGCGTTATGCTCACACACTATAACATAGTCAACAACGGCAAATGCATCGGCGACAGAATGGATATGTCCACCGCTGACAGAATGATGATTCAGGTGCCCATGTTCCATTGCTTTGGTATGGTGCTTTCGATGACCTCAATGATGACTCACGGCGGAACGCTTTCGCCTCTGCCCTATTTCTCGGCAAAATCATCACTTGCCTGCGTTCATCAGGAGCATATCACATGCTTCAACGGTGTTCCGACAATGTTCATCGCGATGTTCCAGCACGAAGACTTTGCAAAAACCGATTTCTCCTATATGAGAACGGGTATTATGGCCGGTGCCAACTGTCCGCCAGACCTTATGAAACGTGCCGCAGCAGAGATGAATATGACCGAAATCCTCAGCGTTTACGGTCAGACGGAAGCTTCTCCCGGTTGCACAATGGGTGAGGTCAACGAATCTCTTGAAGACAGAACAGAAACTGTCGGCAAGGCATTCCCGAACGTTGAATGCAAAATCATCGATCCCGAAACAGGTGAAGAGCTTCCCGACGGCGAAAACGGTGAATTTGTTGCGCGAGGTTATAACGTTATGAAGGGCTATTATAAAATGCCCAAGGCTACGGAATCCGCCATCGACTCTGAGGGCTGGCTTCACAGCGGCGATATCGCATGCAGAAGACCTGACGGCTATTACCTCATCACAGGCAGACTCAAGGATATGATTATCCGTGGCGGTGAAAACATCTATCCACGTGAAATTGAAGAATTCATTTTCACTCACGAAGACGTTCAGGACGTTCAGGTTATCGGCGTACCCGATAAGCGCTACGGTGAAGAAATCATGGCCTGTATCATTCTCAAGGAAGGCAAGTCAATGACCGAAGAACAGATGAAGGATTACATTATGTCGCATATGGCAAGACATAAAGTTCCTCGTTACATCGAATTCGTCAAAGACTTTCCGAAGAATGCGGCCGGTAAAATTCTCAAATACAAAATGAGAGAAGAGGCTGCAGCAAAACTCGGTCTCAATTAAAACCAATAATTATGTCATTGTTAAAATAATAAATTATCTACCGAAAGGGTGTTTTAAATGTTAAATATCAGAATCGAAAAAACAACTGCTCCCAAGGCTAAGCCCGATGAAAACAATCTCGGCTTCGGCAAAATCTTCACAGACCATATGTTTGTGATGAACTATACAGAGGGTCAGGGTTGGCACGACGCAAGAATTATTCCTTACGGCAATCTCTCCCTTTCACCCGCTTGCATGGTTTTCCACTACGGTCAGGAGATGTTCGAGGGACTCAAGGCATATAAGGGTGCTGACGGCGAAGTTCGTCTTTTCAGACCCGAAATGAATGCCAAGAGAACAAACGACACAAACAAGCGTCTTTGCATTCCCGAGCTTCCCGTTGAGGATTTTGTTCAGGCAGTAAGCGAAATCGTAAGAGTTGACAAAGATTGGATTCCCTCGGCTCCCGGCACTTCGCTCTACATCCGTCCCTTCATCATCGCTACCGATGACTTCCTCGGTGTTGCTCCTTCAAAGACATACCTCTTCATCGTTATCCTCTCCCCCTCAGGCGCTTATTACTCAAGCGGTCTCGCTCCCGTAGGTATCTGGATTGAAGACGACTACGTCAGAGCAGTCAAGGGCGGTATGGGCTTTGCAAAAACAGGCGGTAACTACGCAGCAAGCCTTGCAGCTCAGGTCAAAGCTCACGACGATGGCTATTCACAGGTACTCTGGCTTGACGGCGTTGAGAGAAAATATATCGAAGAAGTCGGCGCAATGAACATCTTCTTCAAGATCAACGGTACCATCGTTACCCCCATGCTCAACGGCAGCATTCTTCCCGGTATCACAAGAAACTCTGTTATTGAGCTTTGCAAGAGCTGGGGTCTCCCCGTTGAAGAAAGAAGGATTTCCGTCGAAGAGCTTCTTGAGGCTCAGAAGAACGGCACTCTCGAAGAATGCTTCGGCACCGGTACAGCCGCTGTCATTTCACCCGTCGGTAAGCTCCGCTATAAGGATGACGTTATGACCATCAACGGCGGCAACATCGGTGAAATCAGCCAGAAGCTTTATGACACGGTTACAGGCATTCAGGGCGGTACCGTTGAAGATAAGTTCAACTGGGTAACAGTTCTTTAATATATGGAACATAAAAGAATAACTCTTTTCGCAGGTCATTACGGCAGCGGCAAAACAAATATCGCTGTCAACTATGCCCTTCATCTGAAAGAATCATATGAAAAGGTAAACATTGCAGACCTCGATATCGTCAATCCGTATTTTCGCACCAAGGACAGCGAAGCTTTTCTTGAAAGCAGAGGAATTCACCTGATATCGTCGGAATATGCAAACTCAAACGTTGACGTACCCGCCCTCCCCGCTGAGGCTTATGCGATAATCGATGACGAATCAATACGTGCGGTCATCGACGTCGGCGGCGATGACAGAGGCGCTCTCGCACTGGGCAGATATGCCCCCTCGATTCTCAGGCAGAACGATTATGAGATGCTCCTCGTTATCAACAAATTCCGTCCGCTGACTCCCGACTGCGCATCAACCGTTGCGGTTATGCACAAAATCGAAACGGCAGCAGGGATGAAATTCACGGGTATCATCAACAACTCCAATCTCGGCGATGAAACGTCCGCTGATGACATTATCGGCTCGGTTGCATATGCTCAGGCAATATCCGAAGCAAGTTCTCTTCCGATAAAGATGACCACTGTCAAAGAAGATTTATATGAATCTGTAAAAGATAAAGTTCCCGATTGCTTCCCCATCAGGCTTTACGTAAAACAATCCTGGGCTAAAGCAATCACTGAATGAACAGGAGGAATACATATGGCAAAAGTAACATTTAACACAGACCGTTGCAAAGGCTGCGGTCTCTGCGTAGGAGCTTGCCCCAAAAAAATTGTGGCTCTCCTTAAAGACGAAATCAATGCCAAGGGTTATCATCCCGCAGGCGTAACCGACCAGTCAGCTTGCATCGGCTGTGCATTCTGCGCAACAATGTGCCCCGACTGCGTAATCACTGTTGAAAAGTAAGGAGAAGAAAAAATGGCTGAAAAAGTTCTGATGAAAGGTAACGAAGCCCTTGCTGAAGCCGCTATTATGGCAGGCTGCCGCCATTACTTCGGTTACCCCATTACACCTCAAACAGAAATTGCCGCTTATATGGCAAAAAGAATGCCCCTCATCGGCGGCACATTCCTTCAGGCTGAAAGTGAAATCGCCGCTATCAATATGGTTTACGGCGCTGCTGCAGCCGGCAAAAGAGCTATGACTTCAAGCTCAAGCCCCGGAATCGCACTCAAGAGCGAAGGTATTTCATACCTTGCAGGCTCCGACCTCCCCGCTCTTATCATCAACGTTCAGAGAGGCGGTCCCGGCCTCGGCGGCATCCAGCCCTCACAGTCTGACTACTTCCAGGCAACAAAGAGCGCAGGTCACGGCGACTTCCGTCTCATCGTTCTCGCTCCCGCTTCAGTTCAGGAAATGGTTGACCTCACCTTCAAAGGCTTTGACCTTGCCGACAAATACAGAATGCCCACAATGCTTCTCTCTGACGGTACAATGGGTCAGATGATGGAACCCGTTTCACTCGATATGGGCGAAGTCAAGGAATATGACAAGTCATCCTGGGCTGCCTGCGGCACAAAGTGCGAGAGAGAGCACAATGTTGTCAACTCCCTCTTCATCCAGCCCGATGAGCTTGAAAAATACAACTTCGAACGTTACGAGCGTTATGCTCAGATCGAAGCCAACGAAGTTATGTATGACGAATACCGTATGGATGATGCTGAAATCTGTATCGTTGCTTACGGCGTTGCCGCAAGAGTTTCTCAGAACGCTATCGACAAGGCAAGAGAAAACGGCATCAAGGTCGGCATGATCAGACCCATCACCCTCTGGCCCTTCCCCAAGGCAGTTCTCAATGCCGCCGCTGACAAGGTCAAGTCCTTCGTCTGCGTTGAGCTTTCAATGGGTCAGATGATTGAAGATATCGAACTTGCTATCCGTTGCAAGAAACCCGTTCTTCTCTGCAACAGAACCGGCGGTATGATTCCCACAACCGCTGACGTGCTTTCAAAGATTGAGGAAGCAAATAACATCGGAGGTGACAAATAATGGTTGTTTTTGAAAAACCCCATGCCCTTGCAGACGTACCTCTCCATTATTGTCCGGGCTGCACTCACGGCATTATCCACCGTCTCGTTGCAGAAGTTATCGACGAGCTTGGTATTGAAGGCAGAACAATCGGCATCGCACCTGTCGGATGCTCCGTTTTTGCCTATAACTATTTCAACTGCGATATGATTGAAGCTGCTCACGGCAGAGCTCCCGCAGTTGCAACAGGCGTTAAACGTTCCGACCCCGAAAACAACATTGTTTTCACATATCAGGGCGACGGCGACCTTGCCGCTATCGGTACAGCAGAAACAGTTCACGCCGCAGCAAGAGGTGAAAACATCACCGTTATTTTCGTAAACAATGCTATTTACGGTATGACAGGCGGTCAGATGGCTCCCACCACTCTTCCCGGTCAGGTTACTCAGACTTCTCCTTACGGCAGAGACACAAGTAAAGTCGGTTTCCCCGTTAAGGTTTGCGAAATGCTTTCAAACGTTGACGGTGCAACATATCTCGAAAGAGTTGCAGTGAACAACGTAAAGAATGTCAAGAACGCCAAGAAGGCTATCAAAAAGGCTTTCCAGAATCAGCTTGACGGCAAGGGCTTCTCCCTTATCGAAGTTGTTTCAACCTGCCCCACAAACTGGGGTCTCACTCCCGAAAAGGCTCTCGAGTGGCTTGAGGAGAATATGCTTCCCTACTATCCTCTCGGTGTTTATAAGGATAAGTTTGCAGAAAAGGAGGATAAATAATTATGACTCATCAGATTCTTCTCGCAGGTTTCGGCGGTCAGGGTATCCTTTTCTCAGGCAAGTTCCTTGCTTATGACGGACTCATTGAAGACCGTCAGGTAAGCTGGCTCCCTTCATACGGCCCCGAAATGAGAGGCGGTACATGTAACTGCTCCGTTATCCTCAGCGATTCTCAGATCGGCTCCCCCATCGTTTCAAATCCCGACGTTCTTATCGCAATGAATCTCCCCTCACTCGATAAATTCGAAAACGAATGTGTTGCAGGTGCAAAGATTTTTGTTGACAGCTCACTCGTTGACCGCAAGGTTGAAAGAACTGACGTTGAAGCTTACTACATTCCTGCAACAAAGATGGCTTCGGACGAAGGTCTTTCAGGTCTTGCAAATATGATTATGATCGGCTATATGATCAAAAAAGCCGGTGTTATGCCCTACGAAAACGTTGAAAAGGTTATGGCAAAGGTTGTACCCGCTAAGAAGCAGACAATGCTTGCCCTCAACATCAAAGCTGTTGAGCTTGGATATAACTTTGATTAATTATTAAGGAGAACTCAGATGCTTGAATTAAAAGAAATCGGTCTGCGAGTTGCTTCCCTTCGCGAAATGTGCGAAATTTCCGCCGCTGAAATGGCTGAAAAGCTTGAGATTTCAGAAGATGATTACATTTCTTTTGAACACGGCGAATATGATTTCGCAATCAGCACACTCAACAATATCGCTCTTATTCTCGGCGTTGATATTCTCGATATCATCAGCGGTGAATCTCCCCGACTTTCAACCTGCACGGTTGTTAAAAAGGGCAAGGGCTTTGTTGTTAACCGCAACCCCGGCTACGAATTTTCTCATCTTGCATATACCTTTAAAGATAAGAAGGCAGAGCCCTTCCTTGTAACTATCGAACCCAACGGCAACCCTCCCGTTATGGATGAACATGAGGGTCAGGAATTCGACTACGTGCTTTCAGGTCAGATGATGCTCTATATCGGTGATATCTGCTATGAGCTCAACGAAGGTGACAGCGCATATTTCAATTCCACAATTCCCCATGCACACAAAGTTATCGGCGAGAGCTCCGCACAGTTCATCGCTCTCGTTCTGAAATAATCCAAACGGAGAAAGAGATTTTATGGCGATTTACGAAAAATTTATTGGCAGGTCAAGAGATTCGTTCGTTTCTCTTCAGGACTGCCAGGAGAACTTCAGAATCACCTGCGATGACAGTTTCAACTATGCCTATGACGTTATTGACGTGCTCGGCACCGAAAAACCTGATAAAGAAGCTCTCCTATATATATCCAACAAAGGTGAAGAAAAACGCTTCACCTTCGGCGATATGAAAAGACTTTCGGACAAGGCGGCAAACTATTTTGTTTCGCAGGGTGTCAAGAAGGGCGACCCCGTTCTTCTCGTACTAAAAAGAAGCTACCTTTTCTGGATTGTTACACTTGCGCTCAACAAAATCGGTGCAATAATGGTACCCGCTTCAAATATGCTCAAGGCAAAAGATTACGTCTACCGCTGCAACAAGGCAGAAATCAAGTATGCCCTGATTACAGGTGACGATGAATGCACTGAATACTTTGACGGCGGCGAAGGTCAGTATGAAACCATTCTCAAAAAGTTCGTTACAAAGCACAAGAACGTTGATGGATGGATCGACTTTGAAGAAGGCTTCGAAAAGGCTGAAGAAAACTGGACAAGACCCACGGGCGATGCGGCAACAACCGTTAAGGATACGATGATTATCAACTTCTCATCGGGCACAACGGGTTATCCCAAAATCATTGCCCATGACTTCAAGTATCCTCTCGGTCACATTATGACGGGTGTTTTCTGGCATCACGTTGTTGACGGCGGAGTTCATTTCACCGTTTCCGACACAGGATGGGCAAAATCGCTCTGGGGTAAATACTACGGTCAGTGGATGGGCGAAAGCATTATTATGGTCTATGACTTCGACAAGTTCGACGGCGCAGATATCCTTTCAAAGCTTGAGAAATACAAAGTCACTACCTTCTGCGTTCCCCCCACAATGTACCGCCTTATGCTTCAGAATGACGTAAGCAAATACGATCTTTCATCCATCGTGCACTGCTGCACCGCAGGCGAAGCACTCAATGCAGATATTTTCAACAAGTGGAAGGAAGCTACGGGTCTCGAAATTCACGAGGGCTTCGGTATGAGCGAAACACCCGTCAGCATCTGCACACTTTATCCCTGGACTAAACCCATACCCGGTGCAATCGGTTTTCCCGCCCCCGGTCTCAGGGTACATATCCTTGATGACGACGGCAACCACTGTCAGAGAGGTACTATCGGCGAAATCTGCATCAAGTCACCTTCCCCCGAAGAACACCCTTGCGGCATTGTTGCAAGTTATAACTTCAGCGAAGAAGAAACTGCAGATGCTTACAGAGGCGGATTCTTCCACACAGGTGACCTTGCTTACAGAGACGAGCAGGGACGTTTCGTTTACTTCGGCAGAAACGATGACGTTATCAAATCATCCGGCTACAGAATCGGGCCTTTCGAGATTGAGAGCGTTATGCTTGAGCATCCTTCCGTTCTTGAGGTTGCGGTAACAGGTGTCCCCGACCCTGTCAGAGGCTTCATCGTCAAGGCGACGGTCGTTCTTCGCAAAGGTTTCGAAGGCTCACCCGAGCTTGTCAAGGAACTTCAGAATTACGTCAAAGTCAACACTGCTCCCTATAAATATCCCCGTATCATTGAATTCGTTGATGCTCTGCCCAAAACCTTCAGCGGCAAAGTCAGACGCGTTGCAATCCGAAACGGAGAAAAAGAATAATTACCAAGGCTTGTACGGAATCATACCGTACGAGCCTTGTTTTTATTTCTACATTATACTTGCCGAAAACGTACTGATATGATATAGTTAAATCACTCAATCAGGGAGGTAGTTTATGGACAAAACAGCAAGAAACGCAGGCGCTGATAACTCCACGCCCTCAATTCCCCAATATTTTTCGTGGATTAACAACACAAACGAAGGATCGACTGAGGCGCAAACCCTCGTCAACCTTGAATTTTTCAGGTATCTGCAGGATACCTACGGAATGCAGATAAAAATCTATGCCTGGGATGCAGGTAATTTTGACGGAGCAAGCGAAGGCTACGGCAATACCGAAAGTCCGAAATTCCGCAGCCAGTACCCCGAGGAATACAGCAACGTTGTTGCAAGAGCAAAAGAAATCGGCATCAGAATGGGTCTGTGGGGCAGTCCCGACGGCTACGGCGACACCGAAGAATCACAGAAAGAACGCTTCGATTTTTTTGTTCATCTCTGCCGTGACCACAATTTCGCACTTTTCAAGCTTGACGGCGTATGCGGTCATCTGCGCCCCGAAAAAGCAGATGTTTTTGCAGATATGCTCAAAGAATGCAGAAAGTATTCACCGGACCTCGTTGTGCTCAATCACCGTCTCGAATTCTTTGAGGCAGAAAAATACGTTACCACGTACCTCTGGAACGGTCAGGAAACCTACGTCGATATTCTCTCATGCAATCAAAACACCGCTATGCATAACAGAGCATTTATGTTCACAAGAGGTCACACCGATAACCTTGAACGTCTTGCGGAGGATCACGGTGTCTGCATTTCGTCATCGATTGATTATTTTGAAGATGAGCTGATTTATCAGGCATTTAACCGTTCACTGATACTTGCTCCCGAAATCTACGGCAATCCGTGGCTGATGCGAGATGATGAACTTGCAAAGCTGTCAAGAGTTTACAATCTGCACGCACGCAATGCCGCAATCCTTGTCAACGGCAAACGTCTGCCCGAAAGCTACGGTGCAAACGCCGTTTCACGCGGCAGCAATTCGAAGCGGTTCATCTCAACGGGTAACAACTCCTGGAAAACTGAGAAAATCACTGTCAGAATCGGAGAAGAAACGGGAATCGATACCGCTGAGCCGATTGCAGTCAACATTCACCATCCTTACGAAAAGCATCTCGGCATTTTCAAAGTGGGTGATGAAGTTGAAATTGAGCTGATGCCTTTCAGAGCAACTCTTGTTGAAATCGCCGCAATATCCGAAGCAGAGCCGATGCTCAATGACTGCGAATATGAAATAATAAAAGAAAACAAAGACGGCAATCCCGTAGAAGTCAGATACCTCACAGCAGAAACAAAAGAAAAAGCTCCCGTTTTTATCGGAAGCCTTGATAACAGCGAAAGGAACCCCGCAAACGGTGAATTCCTTTATGAAACCGCTATGTTTGACATCGGAAACGATTCGCTCGAAAGCAGAAGCCTGAGGCGCTCGGGAGAAACAAATATTCCGCAAGTCAAAGCCGCCAGAGATGCATTTTTCGGACAGAAGCACTACAAACTCCGAGGCTGCGAAGCAAAGAATATGTTTGACGGCAATGATGATACCTTTTTTGATTCGCAGAGCAAAACCTATCTCGATGAAAACAGACGTATCTGCGGCGGATGTCTGAGAGTTGACTTCAGAGAAGAAATCCTCTGCGATTCCGTCGAAATCGAATTCTTCTCCGGTGATTATGCCACCAGAGAGGTAGCTACGCAGAAAGTACCGCTGATTGCAGAATTCTCCTCTGATCTAAAAGAATGGAAAAGTTCCGACCTCGTGAAAATGTCGGTTGCTGACGATGACTTTACCGCCGAAATCATACGTTTCACCGCACATACCCTTTATGACCTTCACGGCAAAAAGATTGTTGCGAACTATGGCATCAACGGTAAAATCCGTTATATTCGTATTGAAAATCCCGTTGACAGAATCTATGCCGTAAGGCTTATCAGAGACGGTAAGGTTATTGAAACCAAAAATGCTTTCGCCAACAACATGCAGGCTCACTACCGCCACAAAAGAATTCAGCTTTCAAAATACGGCGAGTTCACAATACCCGCATATAAGAATGGCTCATTTATTGCAGTTGCCGTTGAGGGTACCCACGGCACAGAATGCGTATACTGCACCGCAGAGCTTGACGGAAAAATCAGCGGATTCCCCCGACGTGCGCCCGATTACAGAGCCAATCAGTGGGAACACGCAGTTTGCGAAAGCGATAAAAACAACACCTTCTTTGTCGATATCCCCGATGATATGGAGGGTAAAACAGTTAAAATCCACGCACTTTTCAACGACAGAAGAAAAGCCGAAAGCATTACCTGCAACGTATATATATGCGAAAAACACTGATCCCGAATCCAACATAATAAGCAAACCCGCAGAGAACAAACTCTGCGGGTTTTGTCATTGATTGATTGCTGAATTTATTTCTTTCTCTTTGCTGCGGCTTTTTCTGCCTTAAGCTTTTCGGCATATGCCTTTTCTTCGGCAGACTTACGGTCTGCTTCAGCTTTTGCAGCCTCAAGAGCTTTCTCATGACGAACCTTTGCTTCTTCATAAACAGCGGCAATTTCATCAAGCTTCTCATAGTTTCTGCTTTGAGTGACAAGCTTTTTAGCCTCGTTATAGGGTTTGGCTGCTCTGTTGAAGTTTGCAAAGTTGTCGCTGATTTTCTTAGACTCTGCTCTTACTGATTTAAGCTCCGCCTGAATTTCTGCGATTCTTGACTTTGCTTCTTCAAATCTTTCTTTATCGCCTGACTTTCTGATTTCTTTGAGAGAATTGTTGAGAGACTTGAGCTCTGTCTCAAGATTATCTTCCTTGTCATAGGAATGTTCAAGAATTGTATAGTCGGGATCTTCAAGCTTTGCTCCGTCAGCAAAATATTTCTTGACTGCTTTTACTGCGGAAGACTTGCTCTTCGCAATTTCAATTGCCGCCTTGCGGACAGCCTTTTCTTCAGCAGTATTCTTTGACATTCCCTTTGCGGATGCAAGTTCCGTTCTGATTTCCGAGAGACTCATTGTGAGAATGCCGTCAAGACCTGCGGCATAAATACGTTTACCTTCTTCAAGTCTGTAGCCGTATTCAGCACCTGAGAACTTATCAAGTTCATCACAGATAAACTTTGAAATTTCGATTTCTTCGTTATAATCAACAGCGTCAAGATAAGCTTTCTTTGCAAGTTTTCTTTCCGTCTTATCCTTGATTGATTTCCAGGATTTTTTATCAACTTCCTTGGCGGGCTTGTTGACCATTTCACGTGCTTTTCGGATGATATCGATAGCTTCAACGAGGTCACCGTCATTGAGAACACCGTTGCCGTAGTCCTCAAACATACTGCGTACCTTAAGAACTCTGATAACAGACTTCTGCTTTCTTTCGTTAAAATCATACCAGATATAGGGAACGACATTCATCGCAGCACCGATAGCGGCAACAACGATAAGAACCTGAAGAAGTCCCGAAAGAATTGCAGGGTCATAGAGAGCGGAGAACGCATTGTTATAGTTATCCTGACCGTTTGCAAGCTGCTCAGCAAGAATTGTTCCGACGTCTTTACCGTCACCGAGAACTCTGTTGAGAACGCTTGGGTTTGAGGTGACAACCGCTGCATTCTCTTTTGTCAAACCGTATTTTTCATAAATAGCGGGGAGAACGGATGAAGTGGCAAGAGTGATCACGGTACCGATTGTTGCGACAGCGGAGAACATACCGTCGATTCTTTCGCCCGTAATATACTGCTGATAGTCACGGATATCCGCCTGGATTGCGGGGTTGAGGATATGCATAAACGAGCCCATAAGAGCGTTCAGCCACAGACATCCCATAACAAGCCAGATGGTCAGACCCGAAATTTCCTTGACGAACGGAAGCATCATAAGGATGAAAAGAATGTTGAAAAGGTTTGTTACAACAAGAACTGCCTTCTTGCCCCATTTCTTGACGCAGAAGGGAGCAAGAATCATACCCCAGAGGGATGCGTTGCCGTAAACCGTAACAACGATGCCGTAAACGTTACCCGAACACGCACCACCGTAGTTATAGAGCCAGAAAAGAATATTTGAATATGCAGATTCAAGGAAGCCGACCCAGGTTGCAAGAGAGATGATCCAGAAATACTTGTTCTTTGCAACCGCTTTCAGGGCATCGGTAAACTTGATCTGAACAACGTGAGTTCTCGCCTGAACAATCTTCTCTTCAGTATGCTTATAAACAACAATGCAAAGAAGAAGACCGAGAACTGTAAGAATGGGATAGAGAAAACGGTAAACACGGATATCGGTTGTGTTGGTCTTGAATATGTTCTGCGCAATAATAGGTGTGAAGAGGTTTACAAGAGTGGGTGCGAGTGAATAAACGATACTCTTGACCGATGCAACGTCTGTTCTCTCCTGAGTGTGAGGAGAAAGAACATGAATGAGGTTCTCATATGAATCATAGAAGAAATAATAGAAGAAATGAAGCAAAAGGTTGAGCACCATAACAATGGCACACTTTGCAACGTAGCCTCTGGTTTCACCGAAAATCATTCCGTCACCGAGCCATGTGTCAAGCTTTGCATAAGGGAACCAGACCATTATGTTACAGATGATTGCCGAAGGAATCGCCATTGTAACGATATAGGGTCTGTATTTGCCCGCTTTGTTACGTGTGTTATCGATGATGTTTGCTCTGACACCGGTAAGAAAAACGTTTGCAACAACGGCAATAATGTACATAATGTACATATCCGTCGGATCAATACCGAGTGTGCTCGAAAGCAACGTATTGTTGGTCGAAAGCAGACAAGCGGTGCCGAGAGTGATAATCATATAAGCACCGATACCGCCGCCCGAATATGCACCGATTTCTTTGAAGGTCATATATCTGCCGAGAGGCGGAGTTTTCCAGTAGGTGCGGACCTTTGACACACCTTCCTTAACGAGTGATACGGGGTTCATTTTGTTCCTCCCATCAATTTTTTTGCGGTATTTTAAGCCGCATACTGTTATTTTACAGTATAACAAAATAAAACATAAAAAGCAATAGAATCCGTAACAATTAATTAATATTTGACCTGTATCCCGTCTTTTATCTTGACGGAGTTAAAACGATTTGATATTATTATAATGTATATTTTTGATTATACGGAGTGTGATTACTATGGATAACATCAGACAGGCTATCATCAACGCAGAAACCGCTCTCGGCATTGAGTTCGGCTCAACAAGAATCAAAGCCGTTCTCATCGACAAGGCAAACGAACCTCTCGCCTCGGGCAGCTATGACTGGGAAAACAGCTATGACAACGGCGTTTGGACTTATCCCGTTGAAAAATTCTGGGAAGGTCTGCAGACAGCTTTTGCTTCTCTCAAAAAGAACGTTGAAGAAAAATACGGCATTAAACTCGAAACCGTCGGTGCAATGGGCATCAGTGGTATGATGCACGGCTACCTCCCCTTTGATAAAGACGGCAATCAGCTTGCCGAATTCAGAACCTGGAGAAACACTATCACTGCAAAAGCAGCGGAAGAACTCACCGCACTTTTCGATTTCAATATTCCTCAGCGCTGGAGCATCGCTCATCTTTATCAGGCTATTCTCAACGGTGAAGAACACGTAAAGGATATAGATTATATCGGAACTCTTGCATCATACGTTCACCTTAAACTCACAGGAGAAAGAGTTATCGGCGTCGGCGAAGCATCCGGTATGTTTCCGATAGACTCCCTCACAAACGATTACGATGCAAAAATGCTTGCACAGTTTGATGAAAACATCGCAGACAAAGGCTTCGGCTGGAAGATTGCAGATATTCTTCCCAAAGTTCTCGTTGCCGGTGATAACGGCGGCATCCTCACCGAAGAAGGCGCAAAACTCCTCGACCCCAGCGGTGAATTCAAAGCAGGTATCCCGATGTGTCCTCCCGAAGGCGACGCAGGTACAGGTATGGTTGCAACAAATTCTGTTGCCGAAAGAACAGGTAACGTTTCCGCAGGTACTTCCATATTCCTTATGATGGTGCTTGAAAAGGCTCTTTCAAGACTCTACCCCGAAATAGATATGGTAACTACTCCCTCAGGCAAACCCGTTGCAATGGTACACTGCAACAACTGCTCCGGCGAAATCGATGCGTGGGCAGGTATTTTCACCTCAATGTGCAAATCAATGGGCATTGACGTAAGCTACTATAAAGTTCTCGACGCAATGTTTGCATCGGCTCTCGAAGGCGACAAGGACTGCGGCGGTATTGTTGCATATAACTATCTTTCAGGCGAAGTTATCACGGGTCTTGACAGCGGTAAGCCTATGCTCTTCAGAGGTCCCGAAAGCAAATTCAGCTTCGAGAATTTCAGCAGAGCTCAGCTTTGCTCCGCAGCAGCAACTCTCAGCCTCGGTATGGAAATCCTTTCAGACGAAAACATCAAGGTTGACAGAATTCTCGGTCACGGCGGCTATTTCAAGGCTCCTCTCGCAGGTCAGACAATCATGGCATCCGCACTCAAGGCTCCCGTTTCCGTTATGAAAACCGCGGGCGAAGGCGGTCCCTGGGGCATTGCAATCCTTGCTAACTATATGAAGAACAAGGCTGACGGCGAAACCCTTGAGGCTTATCTTGATGCAAAAGTATTTGCCGGTCAGGATTCAACAGAAGTTGTTCCCACACAGGCCGATATCGACGGCTTCAACGCATTCCTTGAAAACTACAAGAAGGGGCTCGCCGCAGAAAAAGCTGCAGTCGAGGCATTTTAAGGTGATATTATGAAAAACAGAGAATTTTGGTTTATCGTAGGCAGTCAGCATCTTTACGGTCCCGAAGTGCTTGACACTGTTGCGGAAAGAGCCGCTGAAATGGCGAAAAAAATCAGCGCAAGTCCCCTGATTCCCTGCAAATTCGTTTACAAAGCAACCGTCAAGACTCCTGACGAAGTTACCGCCGTTATAAAAGAAGCAAACTACAACGACAACTGTGCGGGTATCGTCACATGGTGCCATACCTTCAGCCCCAGCAAGATGTGGATTAACGGCTTCTCAATTCTCCAGAAGCCCTACTGCCACTTTGCCACACAGTATAACAGAGAAATCCCTAACGAAGAAATCGATATGGATTTCATGAATCTCAATCAGGCGGCTCACGGTGACAGAGAACACGGATTCATCGGTGCCAGAATGGGTATGCCCATAAAAATCATTATGGGCTACTGGCAGGACGAAGCTCCTCTCAAAGAACTCGGTCTCTGGATGAGAAGCGCAATCGGTTACGCAGAAAGCCGCAACCTCAAGGTTGTCAGATTCGGTGACAATATGCGTCAGGTTGCAGTTACCGAGGGTGATAAGGTCGGCACACAGATGAAACTCGGATGGCAGGTCAACACTTGGGCTGTCGGTGACCTCGTTGCTGAAATGGATAAGGTCACCGAGACCGAAATCGATGCTCTTATGGCTGAGTATTCAGAAAAATACACAATGAATACCGACGATATCGCTTCCGTTCGCTATCAGGCAAAGGAAGAAATTGCAATCAAGCGTATTCTTGACAGAGAAGGCGCAAAGGCATATACCAACACCTTCGAAGACCTCCACGGCATGGACCAGCTTCCCGGTCTCGCAAGTCAGAGACTTATGGAGCAAGGCTACGGCTACGGCGGTGAGGGTGACTGGAAGGTTTCTGCCATGACAAGAATCATCAAGGCAATGTGCGACGGTATGGGCGGCGGCAGTGCATTTATGGAAGACTATACCTACCACCTGACCGAAGGCAGCGAATATTCGCTCGGTGCACATATGCTCGAGGTCTGCCCCACCCTTGCGGCAGACAAACCGAAAATCGAGGTGCATCCCCTCGGAATCGGCGGCAAAAATCCTCCTGCAAGACTTGTTTTTGAAGGCAAGTCCGGTAACGGCGTTGTTGCTTCTCTCGTTGATATGGGTGGCAGACTCCGTCTCATCGTTCAGGATATCGAAGCTGTCAAGCCGATTATGGAAATGCCCAATCTCCCCGTTGCAAGAGTTATGTGGAAGGCTATGCCTGACCTCTGCACAGGCGCAAAAATGTGGATAATGGCGGGCGGTGCTCATCACACCGTGCTCTCCTACGATGCAACCCCCGAAATGCTCGAAGATTTCGCTGAAATGGCGGGTATCGAATACGTTCACATTTCAAAGAACACCACGGTTGAGGGACTTAAGCAGCAGCTTTTCTTCTCAGATATCGCTTGGAAATTACAATAAAAATACAGCACAGTATTTACCGCCGTCTGTTCAAGACGGCGGTTTTCATCTTGACAATATCTATATCAGATGTTATTTTAAAAATATAGTTATCAATTCGCTGACGAGGGCATTATCAAAACAAAAATTGCAGCTCTGCAAAGATGCTGCATCCTGATCCGCAAAGCCAGACAACCCCCTGCAAACGAATAGAATCACATCCGCATAAAGACCGATGGCTACAAAATTTTTTCAGAGAGGAGCAATGATGATGGAAGAATACAAACGGCGTCTCGAGTTCTTTTCGCTTTATGACCACACCAACATCGAAAAGCATCTGGAAAAAATGGCGGCAAAAGGCTGGATGATTGAAAGAATGGGCTCGACCTTCTGGCGATACAAAAAAATCAATCCACAGAAACTCCGATTCTCCGTTGTTTATTATTCTAAAGAAGTCAAGGAAAATTACAGCATCGAAAACGGGGTCATCGTTTCGGAAGACAGACAGAGTTTCATTGATTTATGTTCAGCAAGCGGATGGAATTATGTTCTGAATCACGATAAACTTCATATCTTTGCAACTGAAAACGAAACCGCTCCCCCGATTGATACAGACGCGGAAATCCAGATTGAATGCATACATAAATTTGCAAAAGCCGAAATAATTTTCGGTTATTTTTTCCTTGCTCTCGTTTGTTTGTTTTTTTCTGTTTACGGCGGATACAGACTGTGGAAAGCACCCGTTGACATCTTAACGGATACTGAAATATTTTTTTGTCTTACTCCCATACTGTTTTTCTTTTCCGTTTTTAACCTTATAAGCTATTTAATATGGTATAAAAAAGCAAGATCCGCCGCAAAAAACGGCGAATTTACCGATACAAAAATGATTATCCGCTTTGAGGTTCTTTTCTGGGTTCCGATGTACGTCGGTTGCGGATTATTAGGTGTTTTAACATTCATAAGAATACGCTATATTCTTTTGATTCTCGGATTAATTACACTCGGAGTTTTGCTTTACGCAATCTTCAGGATAATCAAAACAAAAATCACCAATTCAGAGCACAATGAAACCGTCAGAATCAGGCTGAAAAGATTTGCCGCAGTTATGCTCATATTCGCTTGGACAGGAGCAGGAATCGGAGCATACATTGCCATTCCGAAGCCGTATTACAAAACCAAAGTCATAACCGAATTCGGTTATAGCAGTAACGAAAAAGTTTATCTTGACGAAGGCGCGCCGATTGATATCAGCAAGTTTACAGATACCACGGGTAAAACGGTTTCACAGGAAAAGAGCGTCCGCGATTTGCTTCTGATCAAAGAAACCGAATGGATTATTCATACGGTCAACGACGGTGAAGATGACGGATTATACATAAAATATACCGTGACCGACGTGAGATTCACGCCACTTCTCGGAAGATGCAAGGCTGAGCTGATTTATAATAATGAAATTTTCGACTACAGGGAAATGAATATCAGTTCACCCGAGACGGAAGGATGCAAATTCTTCGTTGACGATGAAACAGAAAGAAAATACTATGCCTTTTATAAGGATAACCGAATTGTTTCTTTCCGATCAGGTTGTGACATTACGGAAGAACAACTTGTTGACATTGCTGAAAAGATTATGAATTCGGAAACTTCATATGCGTTTTAACAAAAAACCGCCGCAGACTCAATGCCTGCGGCGGTAAATTTTTTAGTTTTCGCTGCCCTTGATGATATCGTTGATCATAATATAAAACTGATCGTCATCAATGGAATCGCCTGACTTGGCGGGTTCTTCCTTTGCGGGAGCAACGGGTGCTGCCGATACACCGAAGCTGGGAATGCTGGGTGCTGCGGGAGCGGCAGGTCTCTTGGGAGCAACGGGTGCTGCTTCTGCAACGGGAGCTGCTGCAATGGGAGCGGGAGCTTCTGCTGCCTTAGCTGCAAAGAAGGGATTTACGGGTGCTTCAACTTCTTTCTTTGATGCTGAATCAAAGCCTGTTGCGATAACTGTGATAACCATCTCATCATCAAGGTCGGGATCAAATGCGATACCCCAAGTGATGTTTGCATCCTCGTGAGCCTTGTTTGTGATGATTTCTGCTGCATTCTCAACGTCTTCAAGATCAACGTCATCAGAAGCTGTGATGCTGATGATAACACCCTTTGCACCTGCAATTGATGTTTCAAGAAGAGGACTGGAAACAGCTGCGTTTGCTGCGGTTTCTGCCTTATCCTTGCCCTTTGCTCTGCCTACGCCCATATGAGCAAGACCTGCATCCTTCATAACGCTTGTAACGTCAGCGAAGTCGAGGTTGATGAAGCCGGGAATCTTGATAAGCTCTGAAATGCTCTTGACACCCTGAAGAAGAACTTCGTCTGCCTGTGCGAATGCTTCAGCAATGGTCTTCTTTCTCTCGTCAAGTGAACGGAGTCTGTCATTGGGAATAACAATAAGGCTGTCAACGTGCTCAGCAAGTCTTTCGATACCTTCCTGAGCAAGAGCCATTCTTCTCTTGCCTTCGAATTTGAAGGGCTTTGTAACAACGCCGATTGTAAGGCAGCCCAAATCCTTCGCAGCCTGAGCGATAACGGGAGCAGCGCCTGTGCCTGTACCGCCGCCCATACCTGCGGTGATGAATACCATATCTGTGCCTTTAAGTGCATCTGTGATAGTATCAATGCTTTCTTCAGCAGCCTTTGCGCCGATTTCAGGCTTACCGCCCGCGCCCTGACCGTGAGTTGACTTTTCACCAATCTGAATCTTGTGAGTAGCCTTTGAATGAACAAGAACCTGCTTGTCAGTATTGACAGTGATGAATTCAGCGCCAAGAACGCCGTTGGTGATCATACGGTTAACAGCGTTTCCGCCGCCGCCGCCGACACCGATAACTTTAATCTGCACTGCGCTTTCGAAATCATTTTCAATTGCAAATGCCATTTGGTTAACCCCCTATGGTTTTTATTTTCCTTAAAATTTCGCAAATTACGTATTTTAACAGAATAATGTTACCATATATTTATTAAAAATACAAGAACAAATTTTAAAATTTCCCAAAAATTATGCTTTTTTTGAAAAACAAATTACAGAATTCTGCATAAAAATCAACCGAGAGCTTTTTCAAGTTCTTTGATGATCTGCGAAGCACCCTTTGCGGTATCCGCAAGAGCTCCGTCGGCAAACGGCGAAGTCAGACCCGCATTCTCAATAAGTCGGGTGAGAGACACTCCGCCCGTTGTTTTGAGAAATTCCACATACTTTTCGAGTGCACCGTCAAAGTCTTCCCTTGAAAGGCAGAGGAATCCGAGTGCAACGCACTGCGCAATGCAGTAATCGATATAGTAAAACGGACTTTCGTAAATATGCATCTGATACTGCCATCTCGTTCCGAGTTCGAGATACGGAATACCCTCAAATGAAAGGTATGGTCTGTATTTCTTCTCAAGTTTGCGGTATTCTGCCTTTCTTTCGTCGGGAGTCAGGTCAGGGTTTTCGTAGACCACGTGCTGGAATTCATCAACGATAACACCGTAGGGAATAAAAGAAAGAGCATCAACGGTATGCTTATATTTATATTTTTCTGCCGATTCTCCGAAGAAATCCTTCATCCACCTGTGGCAAAGGAATTCCATGCTCATCGAATGGCATTCATGGGTTTCCATGCCCGTCGGATAGTCGGGCTCGGCATATTTAAACATATAATCAGCCGCCAGAGCATGACCGAATTCGTGAGTAATAACGTCAATATCACCGCTTGTTCCGTTGAAATTTGCGAGAATAAACGGCTGCTTGTATTTCGCAAAAGTTGTGCAGTATCCGCCGCCGAATTTTCCGTCACGAGCCTCAACGTCAAAAGCCTCTGCATCGAGCATTCGCTGCATAAAAGCACCGATTTCGGGTTTCATACCGTTATACATTTCAAGTGCGTTTCTGAAGATTTCTTCTGTACCGATAACAGGTCGGGGCATCTCGCCCGTGACGCTGATTGCATCGTCATAATACATAATCTTATCAAGACTGAGACGGTTGCGGATTCGTTCTTTCATCTCCGCAACAGCGGGAACGATATCGGTTTCAACACTCTTTCTGAAAGCGGCAACCATATTTTCATCGTAGTCCACTCTGCCCATACGGTAATAGCCGAGTTCAACGAAATTCTTGTAGCCGAGCTTTCGGGCAATCTGTGTGCGGATTTTCACGAGACCGTCGAATATTTCATCAAACGTTTCCGCATTTGCTTCCATCGTTTTTCCGATGGCCTCCGCCGCCTTGCGTCGCACGTCGCGGCTGTCATCCTCGAGTTTCCCCCTCAAAACGGAGAGCGGCATTTTTTCGCCCTCAAAATCAAATGCAAGTTCGCCCATAAATTTCGAATATTTTGTAACAAGCGCATTTTCCTGCTGCAAATCTCCGATAACCTCGGGCGAAAACGTCTTGAGCGACATCTCGAATCCCTTGAAAACTCTGGGATTTATAAGCTTTTCGGCATCTGCTCTGTATGGGGAATCGAGCATAGCTTTTTTATACTCATTTTCAATCCCGGAGAAAAGCGGCATAGCATTATCGTAATAATCCATCTCCGCATTGTAGAATTCATCCCTTGTATTAAGAGTGAAACGACAGTTTGCAAGAGCACACGCGGTATCGATTTCTTCGCTGATTTTATTGTATTCATCTCGTGCCGCCTTCAGATCTCCTGCGGATTCTGCGGCTTTGATCTTTTCGATTATCTTTTCAGCCTTCTCTTTGAATTCCTCAACGGTTATTCTTTCGTACGGCATTTCGGAAACTTTCATAATATCCCTCCTCATAATATTATAATCAGACAATACGTTAATTATAAAAGAGGGCGGATACGAAATCCGCCCCAATGCTTTATAACAGAAATTTCTTTATCGCTTTTGCTACGCCTGAATTCTCAGCGGTATCGGTCACATAGTCCGCCATCTCAAATACGTGCGGTTGGGAATTGCCCATCGCAACGCTGATACCCGCATATTCAAGCATCTCAAGGTCGTTGCTGCTGTCACCGATTGCAATGGTGTTTTCTCTGTCGATACCCGAAATTTCAATTGCTTTCGCAATTCCGTTTGCCTTGCTGCATCCCTTGATGACGAAATCAACGTATGTACGCATCACGAAAAACGACATCTTATCGTCAAGCATCCGCATAAATTCATCAGGCACCTGAGGTCCTGCGGCAATAACCTGAATCTCTTCATCGGGCAGAAAAAGTTCAAGATCTTCGATTGACTTAAGCTCAATCTGTCTGCCATCTCTGACACGGTAACCCGCATTTGCAATGATATAGTTGGTTTTCAGACCTTCAAAAACACACCAGCAATCACGGTTTTCAAAGAAATATTCAGCAGTTTTTCTGACAGTTTCAGAATCATAGCTGTTCTTATAAACCGTTTTGCCGTCTGCAATTACCATAGCACCGCTGCCCGCAATCACACCGTCAACGTTAAACTGAGCACGCAATTCATCGGGGATATTCCCCCACGAACGGCCGGTATTTATAAAGACCTTGTGACCCTTTGCCCTTGCGGCATCGATTGCATCAAGATTCTCTTGCGGTATACGGAAGCTGTCTGATATCAGCGTACCGTCGATATCAAGAAAAACCGCAAATCTTTTCTCGGTTTCAGCCATTTTATGCCTCGATCTTGTGGAAGATCTTCTTACCCTTCTTGACAACAATGGGTTTCTCTGCAAGAGCATCCTTTGAGAAGCTGAGTGCGAAATCGGTAACCTTTGCATCGTCAACGGAAATACCGCCCTGCTGAACGAGTCTTCTGCCCTCGCCTCTTGACTTTGTGATTTCTGCCTTCATAAGGATATCGAGAATATCGATCATACCGTCGGTGAAATCCGCATCGGTGAGAGTTGTTGAAGGCATATTGTCAAGGTCTGCAGCACCGCTGAAAATAGCCTTTGCGGCAGCCTGAGCCTTTGTTGCTTCTTCCTCACCGTGAACAAGCTTTGTGAGTTCGAATGCAAGGATTTCCTTGGCAGTGTTGAGCTGACTGCCCTCCCATTCGTCCATAGCATCAATTTCTTCAAGAGGAAGGAAGGTGAGCATACGGATGCACTTGAGAACGTCATCGTCACCGACGTTGCGCCAATACTGATAGAACTCATAGGGAGAAGTCTTTTCGGGGTCAAGCCATACAGCACCTGAAGCGGTCTTACCCATCTTCTTGCCCTCGGAGTTGAGAAGAAGAGTGATTGTCATAGCGTATGCATCTTTACCAAGCTTCTTTCTGATGAGTTCAGTACCGCCGAGCATATTCGACCACTGATCGTCACCGCCGAACTGCATATTGCAGCCGTATTCCTTGAAGAGATGATAGAAGTCGTAGCTCTGCATAATCATATAGTTGAATTCAAGGAATGAAAGACCTTTTTCCATTCTCTGCTTGTAGCATTCCGCACGGAGCATATTATTAACAGAGAAACAAGCACCGACTTCACGGAGAACTTCAACATAGTTGAGATCGAGAAGCCAATCCGCATTGTTGATCATCATAGCCTTACCTTCGCCGAACTCGATAAAACGGCTCATCTGCTTCTTGA
>JAFVVQ010000036.1 GCA_017502085.1 Clostridia bacterium
GAAGTTGAGCGAAGAATTTATAAGATTCTATCTGATGAAATTCAGAAGTCTCGATATGGCAAAACTCGCTCACAGAAAAATACTGATAGAAACATTCGTAAATTCGGTATATATTTTCGATGACAAATTAGTGATAACATATAACGCAGACGAGAAAACAGAAACCGTCACTCTGGAAGAGATAAACGGTTCGATTATAGAATGCTCAGGGGCGCCAGAAAATACAGATACCCATTTGGGTGTCTGTATTTTTTTATGTTCTGAAAGGACTCGAAGGGGAGCGGTAGTGAATGACAGTCCGGTGGACTGTCAGAGCCGCGACTGACCGAGGCCCGCAGGCCGAGAGTCGAGTCCTGTTTGGGGCGCCAATGCATGATAATCCGAACTTATTACTTTTCAGTGATGCGTTCGGGTTTGTTTTTTATTTCTCATAAAAATTGCAGGGAGCAATCGCTCTCTGCTTTTTCTTTTGCTTTATGTTAAGAGATTGTTCTATTGTTTTTCTAATCTTCAAATTCTTTTCTTCCTTCTTCGCTTTCAAAGAAAGCTATTATATCAGGCAAGAATGTTCCTGTCAAATCTTTTACTGCTTCTTTTGGAATCTTATCTATATCAAATTCAATTTCCGTCTTAATCTCTCCGACAACACTTTTATCAGTCGGATTTTTTGACATATGATTCTTTTATTTCTTTAACGTTCAATATTGTTGTTTATATCATTTCTGTCAGCACGTTCAAATTCTTTGTTTCTATTTATTTTCTCTTCTTCTGCTTCGACCTCTTTGGTTATTCCTGTAAATATCTTATGAAAACCAGGGATTCTTTCTGATAACTTTTTGAGAGCTTTTTTGAATTTTGTTATCCAATTACTCAAGTTTTTGATTTCTTCATTTGCTTTGTTTATTTTATCGCTGAGTGTAATGTTTTCCTTAATGAGGCTTCTGTTTGCTTTTTCGTATTCAACTAAAATCAAAACATTTCGGAGGGTTTGTTATGGAATACGGATATATCAGATTGTCAAGCAAAGAGCAGAATGTTGGCCGTCAGCTTGATGCTTTCAGCAAAATGAAGCTTGACAGAAAGAACATTTTCATTGATAAGCAGTCGGGAAAAGATTTTGAACGCCCTTCTTATAGGATTGTCCGATATAATTGCATCACCTCACCACGAAAAAATTTTATCCTCCCACTTATAAAGGGGCGAAACGAAATAAATTTCCCTTATTTTTCAATAATTTACATTCTGTTCAAAAACTATCGCTTAAGAAAATACCCACTCACTTTATTTGACAATAAATCTAATAAACAAAACTTTAACATTCCGCATACATTTTTCTAACTCCCGAAATGTATTTTATATTTGTTTAATGTTAAAAAAGGATAAAAGCATTTCAAAGGAGAACAGTTATGGTAAAAATATCACCGAAACAAATCCCGACTCTTTTTTCGGCATCGCTCGGACTTGCTGAACTTGGAAAGTTGAAATTATACAGCAAAAGAGCATACAAGATGCAGGAAAAGCTCTTGCTCTCCCTTATGAAGAAAAATAAGTCAACAGTTTACGGCAAAGAAAATAATTTCAAAGATGTTCATTCGGTTGAAGACTATCAGAAAATTGTTCCGCTTACATATTACGAAGATTATGCTGATTACGTTCAGCGGATGA
Source organism: Clostridia bacterium (assembly GCA_017502085.1). GTDB lineage: Bacteria > Bacillota > Clostridia > Oscillospirales > Acutalibacteraceae > CAG-177. The sequence goes on from JAFVVQ010000036.1 coordinate 1,666, forward strand.
TGAAGGGCGAAAAAGGTCTTATCACAAACGCATATTACCGCCGCTTTGCCGCTTCTTCGGGAAGCACGGGCAAGGCGAAAATCATTCCTCTTTCCGCAAAGTCGGAGTGGGTTTGCCAGTGCTTCGGATTCAGCGCACCCGTCGGCAGTGCATTCAATTATTTCAGAAAGCAGGGCAGACTGATGCCGCCGCAGAAAGGTCTCAACACCGCCGAAATCGGTTGTGAAAAGCTTGAAAGTGGCAAAACTGTGAGTTGTATTTCGTCTGTTCCTCTTCTTAATCTCAAACCTTTGGTGCCTATTTTTGCAAGTTCACCCAAGGAATTGCAGTTTGTTGATGATGACACCAAAATGGATTCTCATTATCTGAAACTCCGTTTTGCGCTTATGAAAAAAGATATCAGCTATCTCACAACGATTTTCATCACAACTCTCGAATCAATGTTTTTCTATATGGAAGAAAATTGGGAGATGCTTTGCAATGATATCGAAAAAGGTATAATCAATCCTGATATTGAATGTCCGCCCGAAATGCGTGCAAAGCTTGAAAAAAGGCTCAAGCCCGACTCCAAGCGTGCAGAAGAACTCCGCAAGGAGTTCCGTAAAGGTTTTGACTGCTCTCCCATAGTTCCCCGAATCTGGCCTAATATCAGCTGGATGTTCGGTATGGGTACCGGTGCTGTTGCGATTTATCAGAAAAAGCTTCAGCGTTATCTCGGTAACATTCCCACTCATTATCTCGGCTATGCTGCTTCCGAAGCGTTGATGGCTGTTCCTCTTGAACTTGATTCATTCGAATATGTTATGCTTCCTCACAACGGATTCTATGAATTCCGCCCCGTTGATTCAGATGATTACGATAATCTGCTCACAATCAAAGACCTTGAAGTGGGCAAAGAATATGAAGTTATCCTCACTAACACAAGCGGATTTTACAGATACAGAATTGAAGACGTTATCCGTGTTACGGGATTTTATAACGAACTGCCGAAGATAACATTCTGTTACCGACTCAATCAGGTTGCCAATATCAGCGGTGAAAAAATGACGCAGATGGCTTTTGACTATATTGTTAACGGTATGTCGGAGAAACTCAATGAACTGTTTGTGGGTTACAGTATTTACGCTGACCACAACACCTCTCCCGGTCACTATGTTCTGCTTATCGAAACGGCAAAACAGCATGAAAAGAGCCTTGAAAAAGAATATGCAAAGCTTTTTGAAGACTTGCTTTGCGAAAACAATCCGTCCGCAAAACCCGCATTCCAGAACGGAAGTCTCGGACATTGCGAAGTTAAATTCCTGCGTCACGGCACTTATGACGATTACCGTCAGATGCTTAAAGACAGAGGTGCAAATCTCAATCAGGTGAAGCCAGTAAAACTTATTGACAATGAGGAAAGAAAGAACTTCTTCTTCTCGCATATTATTGAGGAATAATTATGATTTCAGATAATACAAAGGCAATTGACAGAGCAACCGAGCTTATTTCAAGAGGCTTGACCGATGAAAAAATTATTGCCGATATAATCAAAAATGAAAAGCCGATTCCCAAAAGGCTTCCTGCGGAATTATATGACAAAGTTAATTATATGTGCCGCAGATGGATGGACAGAATTGCACGTTTTGAAATTGAATATGATTTTATCCCGAATATCAGAGTGCTGAAAACGGTTCTTCTCTGCCTTATAGAATCTGCACCCTTTTTTCATTCAAAGTTTATTGACAACCACATAAACCCTTACTGGAAAGTTTCGGATTATCATATTGACGATATTTTTTCTGTAAGGGAAACAATGAATCTTGAGCGTTCCGCAGAAAATTTTCTGCTTCAGGGAATTCCTGTAGGAAGTAACGTTCAGATAAAAATCGGACTTTTCTTCTGCGAGGGCAAGTGCAGACTTTGTTTTATTTTCAATCATATGTGTATGGATGGCGGCGGATTGAAAAGCTTTCTGAACGATATGTTCAGAGGGTATGACAGTTATATGAAAAACGGAACGGTTTCTGTTTATCACTCAAACAAATCCCGTGCATATGAGCGTGTTTATGACGATATGAGCGAAGCTGACAGAAAGACGGCAAAAAAGCTTTTTGCGGCAGTATCTTCAAAAGACAAACACACTCTGCCTTTCACCGAAGCAAAGGATTCCGACAGAAAAATATTTGTCTGCAAGAAAATCGGAGCAGATATTTTTGAGCCTGCAAGATTGAAGGCGAAAGAATTGGGTGCAACGGCAAACGACCTTATTTCTGCGGCATATATCAGAGCGTTTTACGATGTTTCGGGTTGTGCGGAAACAGAAAGAGTAGGCATCTCCTCTGCGGTTGATTTGAGAAGATACATAAAACATCCCGAAAATATCGGCTATACAAATCACACGGCATTCACTCCCTGCGTTGTTGAAACAAAAGGCAAAACGATGGCAGACACACTGAAATCTGTTGCAAAAAGCACAAGAGAAGTGAAAAGCGATAAGTTTATGGGTCTTCACGGTCAGCCTTTGCTCAATCTCGGATTCAAAACAATGATTTATGCTCAGGCAGAGTTCATAACAAGCCTCGGATATACAAATGCAAATCTTTCTGTCAGCAATGTGGGTGCAATCAGACCCGAATCACTCGCTTTTGAAAATGTTGCTCCGACTGCGGTCTGGGTCGGCGGCGGAGCAAAAGAAAAACCGTGTGCCGCACTCAATGTTCTTTCGTATAACGGCGACCTGATGCTTTCAACCTGCTTCAGAGGCAACGAAAGCGACAGAAGAATGCTGCTGAACTTTTTTGACAGAATAGAGGAAAATCTCAAACTTTTATAAAACGGGGATGTTCAAATGAAAAAACTTTCATATCCTATTATTTTCGTTCACGGAATGTTCGGATGGGGACAAAATGAAGGTATAAACAAAAAAGCTCCCTATTGGGGAGCAACAAGCGGCAGTATTACCGATTTTCTCTCGGATGGCGGAATCGAATGTTACGCCGCTTCGGTAGGCCCGATGTCAAGCGCTTGGGACCAGGCTTGCGAGCTTTACGCACAGCTTACGGGGACAAAGGTGGATTACGGAGAAGTCCATTCAAAAAAGCACAGTCACAAGCGCTTTGGCAGAACTTATGAGAAACCGCTTTTTGAAGGCTGGAATGCCGAAAAAAAGATTCATCTGATCGGTCATAGCTTCGGGGGTAACTCGTGCCGTATGCTTGTTCATCTGCTCACGAACGGTGCACCCGAAGAAGTTGAGACAAGTGAAGACGTTTCACCTCTTTTTCTTGGCGGAAAAGAAGATTTAATCTGTTCGGTTACCGCAATCTGTTCGCCCCTTGACGGCACAAAGGCGTATGAAACCGCAGAAAAATATAAGCTTATCAAACCGCTGAAATTCCTTGCCTATAACTATGCAGGTATTTTTGGCAGACTTGCTCTCGGTCATAAGTTTGCGGATTTTCACCTTGAACAGTTCGGTCTGACGGATTCTCCCGATAACAAAAGCAACGCTTCTTTTGTTGATGCTATGAAAAAGATGTTTAATACAGAAGATTGCATTGCTTATGATATGTACGCCCAAGGTTCAAAAGAACTTAATGAAAAAATATGTATTTCGCCCTCGGTTTATTATTTTTCGTATCCGTTCAATGCGGTTGATGAAATTAAAAAGAAACCGCTGAACACGGCTTTCATTCTTATGAAAGCCACGTCTTCCCTTATGCTTCATGACAGTAAAAAGAGCGGTAAGCCGATTGTCGGCAACGACGGACTTGTTGACGTTGAATCTGCAAAGCATCCGTCAACAGAGCCGTTCAAAGAGTTTGACAGAAACGATATCACGTCGGGAATGTGGAACGTTATGCCCGTGAGCATCGGCGACCACGGAACTCCGATAGGACTTTTTGCCGATAAGGAAGAAACCCGTATGTTTTATAATAACCATATTCTTCTGCTTTCAGATGCTGAAAAAAAGAATGCAGAAACGGTAAGTTTATGATATAATTTGTGACGAGGTGTTTATTATGGCAAAAATACTTATAGTTGAAGATAATCAGGATTTCAACAGAGCGGTTTCAACCTATCTTTCTCAATACGGTCACGATGTTTTCAGCGCTTATAATGCAAACGAAGGTTATGATGTTCTTTATGAAAATCAGATTGAGCTTATCATTTCCGATATTATGATGCCCGGTGCAGACGGTTTTGAGTTTGCAACTGCGGTTCGTGAAACCAACAAAGAAATACCGATTCTTTTTGTTACCGCAAGGGATGACTTTATGTCAAAGCGTATGGGTTACGGCATCGGCATTGACGATTATATGGTTAAACCTATTGACCTTGACGAGCTTAATCTCAGAATAGGTGCTTTGCTCCGCAGGGCAAAAATTGCCGTCAGCAAAAAGGTTGTTATCGGTAAGCTCATTCTTGATGCGGAAGAGCATTCGGCATATTACGGTGATAACGAAATTCAGCTGACAGTCCGAGAATTCAACATCATTTTCAAAATGCTTTCATATCCGAAGAAAACCTTCACCCGTTCACAGCTTATGAACGAATTCTGGGATGTTGACACAAACTCAAGCACGAGAACGGTTGACGTTTATATGACAAAACTCCGTGAAAAATTCTCAGTCTGCGATGAATTCGAAATCGTAACCGTTCACGGTCTCGGCTATAAGGCGGTGCTTAAATGATTAAAAAGGTGTTGTTTGGTTTTTACAGATTTATTCTGTTCTTTTCGGTTGTAGGTTTTGTCATATCCTGCAGTCTGATGCTTTTCCTTAACATTCTTCAGCGTGATACAGGAATTGTTTACACCAAAGAAAACATATATTTCGCCGCCATTTTCACTCTTTATAACGCCTTGTTTCTGGGACTGATTTTTACTGTTTTTGACTTTATAAGAAGAAAAATTCTCGTTCAGGGACCCGTTAAGAAAATTCACGAATTCACCGAAAAGCTCACTCACGGCGATTTCAAAGCTCAGCTTAAGCCCATAAGAATCGGCGAATATAATCAGATTGTTGCTGACCTGAATCAGATGGCGGAAGAGCTTTCAAGCATCGAAACACTCCGCACTGATTTCATCGCAAACGTCTCGCACGAACTTAAAACTCCCCTTGCCGTTTTGCAGAATTACGGTGCGTTACTTGAAGAACCGAATCTGCCCGAAGAAAAGCGTCTTGAATACGCAAAATCAATCAACCGTGTAACAAAGCATCTTTCGGAGCTTGTAACCAACATTCTCAAGCTTAACAAGCTTGAAGCGCGGAAGCTACACCCAATTCTGAAAAACTGTAATCTGAGTGAAATGCTTTGCGAATGTCTTATAGGTTTTGAAAGCGAATGGGAACGAAAAAATATTGAAATTGATTTTAACATTGAAGAAGACGTCTATATCAACACTGACCCTGAAATGCTGATTCTTGTGTGGGCAAACCTTTTTTCAAACGCTCTTAAATTCACTCCCGACGGAGGAAACGTCAGCGTAAGACTGAAAAAAGACGGCAATTACGTTTCTGTCAGCGTTTCCGATACGGGCTGCGGAATGAATGAAGCCACAATGAAGCACATATTTGATAAATTTTATCAGGGTGACACATCTCACTCCGAAAAAGGTAACGGACTCGGACTTGCTCTTGTTAAACGGGTTATTGATATTCTCGGCGGAGAAATCACCGTTGAAAGCACACCGAATGTCGGAAGCTCTTTCACAGTAAAACTTAAAACAAATTAACAAAACAAAAACATAATTATATCATTTTAAAAATCTTTGCAGGGTAAGATATATTCAAATCAATTCGGAGGATAAAAATGAACGAAAAAAAGAAATATTCCTACTCTTATTCTGCTGCGGAAAACA
>JAFVVQ010000037.1 GCA_017502085.1 Clostridia bacterium
AGAGCAGTGGACTGAAAATCCACGTGTCGCTGGTTCGATTCCGGCCGGAGGCACCAACAGGTGCGGATGTAGCTCATCTGGTAGAGCGCCACCTTGCCAAGGTGGAGGTAGCGAGTTCGAGCCTCGTCATCCGCTCCATTTTTGTTTTAAGGCATAATTTCAGAATATGCCGCATAACTTAATAACACGGTGCCATAGCCAAGTGGTAAGGCATAGGTCTGCAAAACCTTGATCCCCGGTTCAAATCCGGGTGGCACCTCCAGAAAATCCTGAATGCGACAGCATTCAGGATTTTTACTTATTACCTATTACTTCTTCACTCTTCACTAATATTCGTGTCGATTTTTGGAAAGTAATAAGTAACAGGTAAGAGATAATGGCGGGACAACTGTGCCTGATTTGATTGCAATTACGGTCTTTTTATGATATAATCGCTTCCGGAAAATACATAATATCCGGAGGCTTTAAGTATGAATGAAAAAGATTTGTTGAAGTTGACTGTGGATGAATTGATTGATTCGGGGGTGTGTCCGACTTGTCTCAACAGAAAGTATAACGGTGCGGTGTACGGTGACAGCTCCGATAAACTGCTTTACGAGGATAACGAGATTGAATGCTTCTTTGCAGGTAATCCGAGGGCGGTCGGTCATATGTGTATTGTGTCGAAGAAACATTATCACGATATGAGCGAAGCTCCCGATTTCATTAACGAGAAGTTTGTCAGATTCGCAAAACAGTTTATGATAATTCTTAAAGAGGTTTATAAATGCGAAAGAGTCTATATGTGCACGATGTGTGACGGCCCGAATAACCACTATCATATTCAGCTGATTCCCCGTTACGGTTTTGAAAAACGCGGAAGCAATAATTTTGTCAAACAGAGAAGCAGTTACATTTACGATGCTGAAAAGTTTAATAAAGTCAGAAAACTGATAAATGAATATGTATCGGCAGAGAACCGTTCATAAATTTATCGGATGATAAAAGTGAAGGAGAATGATGATGACACAGAAAGAAAAAATGGTTTCGGGGGATTTGTATCTGCCCGATGACGAGGATGTAATGACCGAGCAGCTGCAACGCCTTGACAGACTGTATGATTTCAATCTTACCCGACCCACTCAGCTTGATAAAAGAGCGGAAATGCTCAAAGAAATGTTCGCCGAAATCGGTGAAAACTGTTATATTGAGCCGCCGCTTCACGCAAACTGGGGCGGAGCGCACTGCCATTTCGGTAAATGCGTTTATGCGAATTTTAACCTGACTCTCGTTGACGATTCGCATATCTACGTCGGTGACTACACGATGATTGCGCCCAACGTTGTTATTGCAACGGCGGGTCACCCGATTCTTCCCGAATTGCGTGAAAAACAGTATCAGTATAATATGCCCGTTCACATCGGCAGAAACTGCTGGATCGGTGCGGGGGCATTGATTATGCCGGGTGTGACGATAGGCGACAATACCATCATAGGTGCGGGCAGTGTTGTCACAAAAGATATCCCCGCCAACGTTGTTGCGGTCGGTAATCCGTGCAGAGTGCTTCGTGAAATCAGCGAGCACGACAGAGAATTTTATTTCAAGGATAAAAGAATCAATTTTTCCGAGCTTGACAGATAACCTGACGGGTGGGCGACCACCCGTTTTTTGTTGACAAAATTTCAAAAATCGCACAAATGTTCGATAAAATATTGATTTCCGTCAGTGTATGTGCTATAATAAACCGAATCGCAAGGTCGGCGGTATAAGATTTCTGCCCGATATCAACGTTAAGGGGGATGAAAATGAGCGAAAACAGAACGTATATTGCTATTGACCTCAAGTCATTCTATGCCAGCGTTGAAGCGATGGAGAGGGATCTTGATCCGCTGAAAACCAATCTCGTTGTGGCGGATCTTTCGAGAACGGAAAAAACAATCTGCCTTGCCGTATCGCCGAGTCTGAAGGCTTACGGAATTCCGGGCAGACCGAGGCTTTTTGAGGTTGTTCAGCAGTTGAAAATCATTAATTCAGAGCGTCGGATGAGAGCGCCGAACAGAAAATTCACGGGCAAATCCTTTGATGCCGATGAACTGACTGCCGATCCTTCGCTCGAGATAGATTATATCGTTGCCCCGCCGCAGATGGGGTATTATATCGAATACAGCAATCGGATTCTGCAGGTTTATCTGCGATATGTTGCTCCCGAGGATATCCACGTTTACAGTATTGACGAGGTGTTTATCGATGCGACGGATTACCTGAAATCCAACGGTATGACGGGTCACGATTTTGCCCGTATGCTCATAAGAGAAGTGCTTGCGGAAACGGGAGTTACCGCAACTGCGGGTGTCGGCACCAACCTTTATCTTTGCAAGGTTGCAATGGATATAACGGCAAAGCATATTCCTCCCGACGGAGACGGAGTACGCATTGCGGAACTTGATGAAATGAGTTACCGACGTCAACTCTGGAATCACAGACCGTTGACGGATTTCTGGCGTGTTGGCAGGGGGATTTCGCAGAAGCTTGAGCGCAACGGAATGCTCACGATGGGCGACGTTGCAAGGTGTTCGGTGCAGAACGAGGATTTGCTTTACAGACTTTTCGGTATCAATGCGGAGCTTCTGATAGACCACGCCTGGGGCTGGGAGCCTTGCAGAATTTCTGACATCAAGGCTTACAGACCGTCAACAAACTGTCTGAGCTCGGGTCAGGTGTTGCAGGAGCCGTATGAGTTCGTGAAAGCACGTCTTGTTGCCCACGAAATGGCAGATGCCGTGGCTCTCGATCTCGTTGCGAAGAAGCTTGTCGCCGACAGTATAGTGCTCGTTGTCGGCTATGATATCAGTAACGTCGGCGGTGTGTATAACGGTGAGACACGTACGGATTTTTACGGCAGAGAGGTTCCGAATCACGCAAGGGCGACAGTCAGTCTCGGCAGACATACGTCGTCCGCAAAGCTGATTTCAGAGGCAGTGCTCAAGGCGTTTGACGGAAGTGTTGACAGAAAACTTACAGTGCGACGCATCAATATAACTGTCAATCACGTTATTCCCGAAACGGACGTCAGAGAGGATACTTCGCCCGAGCAACTTAGTTTATTTGAGGATTATGAGGAAAAGGAACGCAAAAAAGCAGAGGAAAAGGCGGCTCTTGAAAAGGAACACAGAATGCTTGAAACCCTTGTTGAACTGAAAGAAAAATACGGCAAGAACGCCATCCTCAAGGGTATGAATTTCAAGGAAGGCGCAACCGCAAGGGAGCGGAATTGTCAGATAGGAGGGCATAAGGCGTGAGTGATAATTATGAAGATATCATCAACCTTCCGCATCACGTTTCAATAAAGCATCCGCATATGAAAATGATTGACAGAGCCGCACAGTTCAGTCCGTTTGCGGCGCTGACGGGTCACGGGTCGGCGGTTGCGGAAACGGTCAGGCTGACACAGGAATATTCCGAGCCCGATGAGTATGAAAAAAACATCATCAATGAAAAACTACGATTTCTTTCCGATTGCATTGCGCGGCATCCCGAGGCTGAAATTACGTATTTTGAGCCGGATAAAAGAAAAAACGGCGGTGAATATCTGACCGCTTCGGGTAGAATCGGTAAATTTGATTCGTATAACCGTTACGTTATTATGGAGGACGGGCGAAAAATAGCAATTGATTTTATTTCGGATATCAATTGTGCCTCGTTTGAAAAAATTTCGGCTGATTTGTGACATTTGTCACAGATATCCGTACGGAATAAGGGTATAATTAAAGTACAATAAAAAGAAAGGATGTAATGATTATGTCAGTAATCGTTGTAAATAAAAGCAATTTCGAATCCGTAGCCAACAGTGAAAAGCCCGTTCTTCTTGATTTTTATGCCGATTGGTGCGGTCCTTGCAGAATGGTTTCTCCTCTTGTTGATGAAATCGCGGAAGAAAATCCGCAGTATCTCGTTGGTAAAGTCAACGTTGATAACGAGCCTGAACTTGCGGCGGCATTCGGTGTTTCTAGCATTCCGATGCTTGCGGTTATGAAGAATGGCAAGGTTGTTGCTCAGGCGGTCGGTGCAAGACCGAAAGAACAGATTCTCGATATGCTTAAATAAAATTGACGCTTTTGCGGCGGTGAGGGATACCTTGCCGCCGTATTTTTTTGCAAATAGTTTTATATTGTGTGAATAATGCAAAAATACGAATCGAAAAAATAAAAATATGTTGTTAATTCCGTACAGTTATGATATCATATATTTATTAAGGAGGCGATGCGTCAAATGAATAAATTAATGGACAAGGCCAAAGCTTTGTTTACCGAAATCAAAACGCATTGGAACACTCCCGCAGAGGGCAAATATGTGCCCTATAAGGAGTATAAAGATGTTGTTTTTGCGGTCGGCAGTAACTATGCAGGCTCAAAGGTGCTTGAGTACATCGGGTTCTGGTCGTCTTGCTATCTGATTATGCACCACTATAAGCTGCCTTACCTGACCTTCTCGGTTATCGGCATTCTCAATATGCCGCTTGGCTATATCTCAGCTCTTATGTGGTGGCTTGTATGCGACAATCTCGGCTTCCTTCCCAAGAAGACCGAGAAAAAATTCTATTTTGTCTATGGTCTTATGATGGCATTCGGTATCTCAACGATACTGTTTGATTATTCAACTTTGTTTAATCAGACGGGAACGTTTATCCGACTGCTCAACGGCTTTGAAGGTATGAATGCCACGGCGTGCTTCAAAACATTCGGTACGCATTTCCTGTATACGGGCTGGGTCGGTGCGAGAAATATCTTTTGGCGCAAGAAGCTGCTGCCCAAATACGGCAGATATAAGTATTCGCTCTATTGCGACGTTGTGCCCAAGTGCATAATGGTTATTCTTATCGGCTGGCTTCCCGTTTATAACATACCCGACGTTGCAACGAGAGTCTGGGTTGCAAACCTTCTTTTTGCGACCTATAACGTTTTCGGATTTGCGAACAATATGGAAACCTGCACCAAGAGTATCAGCCCCAATCTGCAGGAACGAATTTACGTGCGCAGCTATCCTGTCAAGCTTTCCCATTTCTTCAATACGATTTCAGGTCTTGCGATTTCGGTTGCAATCGGCTTCCTTAAGGAAGAATGGGCGGATATTAATCTTTACAGATACGTTATCCCCGGCACATTTATTTTCTTCGCCGTGATGACGATGTACTTTGCGGGCAGGGTCAAGGAAAGAATTCCTCAGCCTCCCGTTGAAAAGAAGGTCCAGATCAAGTTCTGGGACGGTATGTTCGGCGTTCTGAGAAACAAATATCTGCTTATCAATACCGTTGTCGGTCTTATCGATTCGCTCGGTAACGGTATGCTTCCTTTTGCGACGATACTTTATCTTTATACCTTCCGTCTGAGTGGTTTGCCTTACAGCCTGCTCGTTATGCTTATTTCGTTTGCGGGTACGCCGCCCGATTTCCTTTCACCCTATTTTCTCAAGAGATTCTCTTACAGACAGATTATGATATTCTATCAGGCTTCCAGAGCTATCGGTAACGCACTTATTGCGGCGGCAATGTGGTTCTGCGGCGATAACGTCAACCTTTGCGGTACAATCTGCGTTATTGTTCTCTTCTTTATGGAAATGACAAAGACTGTTCCCACAACAGCGGGTCACGATATGAATGTCAGAATCGGTGACTATCAGATGTATCTTTCGGGTGAACGTCTCGAAAGCTTTGCGGGCGTTTTCGGATGGTTTACAGACCCCATAAAGAATTTTGTCGGTCTTATTATCCCTCTGATGCTTCTCGGCTACGGTTTCAACAGTAACTGGGATATTCTCTTCCTCGATTCATCGAGAGCGAATATCATTATTGTTCCGCTGCTGTTTGACGTTGTCGGTTTCACGCTTATGACGATTCCGTATTTCTTCTGGGATTATGACAGCACCAAACAGAATATGGTTATGGAAGTTCTCAAGAAACGCGCCGAAGTTACCGAGAAGAAGGCGCAAGAAGAGGGCGAAACCGTCAGCGGCGGTTATATCGGATAAGGAGGCGGATGATATGAGTAAAAAAGAGAAAAAACTTAATAATCAGGTTGAAGAAGCTATCTGCCTCGATATTCCCGAAGAGGATATATGGACATATCATATTGAAGGTCTTGCCGCTCCCAGAATCAACGTGACACCCAAACACTATAACCTCAAAAAGATAATTTTTGCTCTCGTTATTGTTGTGGCGGTTACGGTTTCCTGCATTTTCAGTGTTCTTACGCTCAGAAAAGATACTTTTGAATATGAGCAGACTCAGTCGGGTTATATGTTCAAAAGATTCAGCAACACGGGTTTCATAACCGAACTCGATATCGATTACGTGCTTGAGGTCGAATATGAAATGGGCAATCCCGACCCCAAGACGAATTTCAAGGTTGTCAGGGATGAAACAAAACCCGTAACCGAAGTCGGCAGTTACGTGCTTAACTGTGACGAAAAAGTGCAGGTAATCACAATCGGTGCAGGCGTTGAAAAGGTTGATCCGAAGGCGTTTTATTCCTGCTGGGCGCTCCGTGAAATCAGAGTTGATGAGAATAATCCCAACTATTGCGACGTTGACGGCGTGCTTTATAACAAGGATAAAACAGAGCTTATCTGCCGTCCCTGTGACCACGATACCTACCTCGCAGAGAAATACGGCTATGCGGAATATGATAACAACAACTGGCGCATTGAACCTTCTCAGGATGACCCGAGATACGAGCAGTACGTCAGAGACGTTCTCACCTACGTCGTACCCTCGACGGTGACGACAATCGGTGAAATGAGTTTCAACTATTCCAATATGGTCAATGTTTATCTGCCCGAAGGACTCAAAACAATAGAAACGCTCGGCTTTTTTGAAATCCCGAATCTTAAGAATATTTATTCTTACAAGACTGCTTCCGCCGTGGCTGATACTCATTTCACATCGGAAGAAGCACTCGGAGAAGTCTATCTTTCGCTTCCCGAAGGCCTCGAGTATATCGGCTCTGATGCGTTCAGTTATAACAGGGAGATGAACTATGTTTATATTCCCGAGAGTATAAAATATATCGGTCATCACGCATTCTGGGATACCGTTTATAAAGAAGACGGCGAACTTAAGGGCGTAAGCATCATCAACGTTGCCGTGTCAGAGGATGCTTTCGAATCGTCGACAGAAATCGGTCCCAACTGGAGACCGCAGTATGACTATCTGCTTTTCAAAAAGAGTATCGACGTTGCATATTCTCAGGAAAGACAACACGGATAAAATAACGAACTGCCTGCAAGATATTACCTTGCAGGCAGTGTTTTTTTATTTGCCGAGTATATCCGAGAGATTGCTCTGAATCTTCATAGCAACGTCGGGTTTGTTCATCGAATAAACGTGAACGTTGGTTATTCCGTTTGCATAAAGGTCAATAATCTGGTCGGTTGCATAGGCGATACCCGCTTGCTTCATGGCATAGGGATCTGAGCCGAATTTGTCAACGAGACTCTTGAATCGCTGGGGTACAAACGAGCCTGAAAGCTTTACCGCTCTTTCGACCTGATTTGCATTCGTGATGGGCATAATTCCGGGAATTATCGGCACCGTTATGCCCGCTTCACGGATTTTATAAAGGAAGTTATAGAGCAGATTGTTATCGAAAAACATCTGTGTTGTGAGGAATTCACATCCCGCATCAACCTTCTCTTTGAGATAAAGGATATCTTCTTTTTGATTCAGGCTTTCGGGATGGATTTCAGGGTAACACGCACCGCCGATGCAGAAATCGGGATCGGTCTCCTTGAGTTCACGGATAAGGTCGATCGCGTGTTTGTAATCCCAACCGCTTCTGTCGGCGTTTTCAAGTCCTGTGGGGATATCTCCACGCAGAGCCATAATGTTCTGAATGCCTGCCGCTTTGATTTCGCAGATTTTTTCTCTGACGGTTTCTCTGGTTGATGAAACGCAGGTCAGGTGAGCAATGCTCGGCACACCGTAACGCTCCTTGATATTTTTTGCAATATCCAGGGTGTATCTGCTTGTGCCGCCGCCCGCACCGTATGTAACGCTCATAAAAGAGGGAAGGAGCTTTGCGATTTCTTCGGTAGCGTTTTTTACGCTTTCAAATGCGGTCTCCGTTTTCGGCGGAAAAACCTCAAACGAGAGCATAAGCTTATTGCTCTTGAGAAGCTCGGATATTTTCATAAATCAATCTCCTCTTTTGGTTGATACCTAATTATACATCTGTTTTTTGATTTTATCAACAGGTAAATCTGTTTGAGTTGACAATATTTTTCCTCTGTGATATTTTAAATATGAGGTGAGAAAAATGACAGGTATAATAAAAACCGTTCTCAGCATATTTATTTCAGCCATTATGGTAATCAATCCTCAGTTTCTCGATTTGCTTGATATCGGCAAAATGCCCGATGAAAACAAGAAAATTGATATGGATAAGTTCGTTGAGGTCTGGAGAGACGATTTCAACGGTACGGAGATAGATAAAACCAAGTGGTCGCCTTCCTGGTGGGTGACTGAACGTAAGGGCGGCTATTGGCATGAGGATATGTGCCGCGTTGAAAACGGTAATCTTATTATCACATCGATGTATCTTGATGAGCCGCCTGAAAACCGCTATTACGATAAATGGCACGATGAAATCGATTTCAAGGAATACAAACCCGGTTGGTACACGGGTGAGCTGACGACTCAGGGCAAGTATGATCAGACTTACGGATATTTTGAAATCAGATGCATTCTTCCCGCCGCAACAGGTATGTGGAGTGCATTCTGGATGATGAATGACAAAGTAACAAACGTAGACGGCTCGGGTAAAGACGGCACGGAGGTTGACGTCTTTGAGTCATTCTATTATAAAGACCGATGGTGGGGCAACGACTGCATAACAACGGGCATAATTTATGACGGCTACGGCTCCGAAACTCAGAATGCATCCATCGGCAAATATTTCATAAAGGGCAACCCTTATGAAGAATATAACACCTACGGCGTTGAATGGAATAAGGATGAATATATCTTCTATATCAACGGCTGTGAAACGGGCAGACTCAGTGCGGGCGGAGTCTCGCAAAACCCCGAATATCTTCTGGTTTCCTGTGAATTTGCGGGTGAAAACGGAATTCAGTTTTCAGACAGACACGGTACGGGTAAAATCAGCAAAACACCTGAGGAAAACTGGCCCGCAGAATTTATCGTTGACTATGTTAAATGCTATCAGTACAAAGACCTGGTGTAAAAAAACATCCCCGAGGCTCAGCTGAGCTTCGGGGATGTGTGATTTTATTTAAAGAGGGTCAGTGTACCGGCGTCATATTCAAACGGAACAAATCCGTTTTCAAGAGCGGGAGAGTTGGTAGCAAGAGTGAAATCCCGGTTGGCAGCATCCTTAAATAAGGGGTCGGCAAAGATAGCGTTGTTATAATAACCCTTGCCTATCATTGAGGGAATACCGATGCCGCCGATACCGTGTTTTTTGCCCGAATAGACGTTTCCGCCCGATTTGTAATCCCAATAGAGGTTAGCATTGTCGATAAACCAGTCCATATCGGTTGTCTGCCAATACATGGGATTCTTTTCGCCGACGATGATGTTGTTTTCAAGGTAAAGTGAATTGTGGTCTTCGTTCTTTGTGATTCTGAACTGACCGTCACCGCCAAAGGCGAAAATATTGTTTCGGATCATATTGTCCTTACCGTAATGCTGATGGAAGAGCTGGGATGAACAATCGTAAACGAGGTTGTTTTCAACGGTCATACCGCTTGAACCTTCGTCAAGATAGATTCCCCATCCGCCGTAGCCGTATCTGCCTTCGTCGCAGCCGACGTTATAAATAACGTTGCCTGAGATAACGGTGTCGGGCTGAATTCCGAGAGTGTAGATTGCACCCATATCTGAAAGCCAGCCGTTGCCGATATCATAAATGAGGTTATCGCAGATTTTTATGTTGTTGGTTGAATTATCCGAATATCCCCAGTTCCAGCCGACAGAAATACCTGTGTACCAACCGTCATGGATTTCGTTGTTTGTCAGGTTGCAGTCGATTGCATGGGTCAGGAGAATACCGATAGCATTGTTGAAAATTCTGCCGTATTTATTTATATGGCAGTCTGTAATGTTAATGTTTTTTGTGGTTGCGGGAACAACAAAATCGCCGTGGATGAACACCGCATTTGCACCGATTTCATTGAACATACTGCTTGTTACGTTGCAGTTTTCCGATGCCTTGTCAAACTTGACGGCGGAATATGATATATTTTCAAAACGGCAGTCGGTAAAGTTGATACCGGAAGATGAAGAAATATAAATTGCTGAAGGTACTTCAAATGCCGCCTGCGGATGGTCTGTGCCGTATTCTATGCTGCTGTAAAGGGGATGTGATGCAGGGAAGGGGATACCCGTATGTGTTCCGTTAACGTGATCCCAGTCTGTGTTGATAAAATCAATACCCCGGAACGCAATGTTTTCTGCGTTTGTGAAAGTGATCAGCTGGTCTGTAACGCCTGCATAAAGAACGGTGTTGTCAACAGTATCACCGTTTTCGGGGATGTAATAGAGTTTCTGCTCTGTTCTGTCGAGATACCACTCACCGGGAAGAGAAAGAGCTTCCTTTACGTTTTCGAAAATATAATTGTCTTCAACTCTTATTCTCATTGCAGAAGGCTTGGCTACCTGGATTCTGCCCGTTTCTGTGTTGACGGAGTGTATCGGCAGAAGGTCATCACGCCAGAAGTGCATGATTCTTACGTCAACGTCAGTGGGGTTTTTGAAATCGATAATATCGTTTTTGTCAGCATAGAAAGCCAATCCGTGGGTAAAGAAATCGGGAGCATGTGAACCGGGAATTGCTTCATCGGTAAGAGGTTCTCCGAAAACTTTTAAAACACCTGTTTTGGGATAGTTTGAGCGGGGAAGACGTTTGCTGTCCTTGAAAAGTGAGCGGAAATAATCGCTGTCATTCTCAACGGGAACGTCGGCTACGAATGCTTTTACTCCGTTGATTTCGGTTTCACTCCAACCCGAAATTGCCTTTGAGCCTGAAAACTCAACCTTTTCATCGGGATATGAGCGGTAGAGAACGTTGCTCTTGTCATCAGCGGTGAAACTGATTGTTTTGTCGATGGAATATGTGCCCTCTCTGAACCATACTGTTACGGTTTTGTCTGTCGGGATATCGGATTTTTTGAGAAGCTCCTTTGCTCCGTAAAGCGTTTTTAACGGTGAATCGGGAGTGCCTGTATTGGAATCGTCACCCTCGGGTGAAACCATAAGGTCGTATTCTCCGAATTCAAATTCGCCTTCGTCAAAGACTGTTTTTTCGGGCGGTTTGACCTCGGGAAATTCGCCGATGATATCAGGCTGACAGAATACCGCACTTATCCACACAAGTATTGCAGAGAAGAATGCGGTTATTCTCGTAATTAATGCAGACATATAATTCCTCTTTCTGTTTTGTTTTTTATAATAGTATCATATTTATATTTTTATTTCAATTGCTGTTGAGGATTATAAGGTGAAAATTTACAAAAAAATATAAAAAAATGCTTTCTATTTAGTTGAAATTGGTATTAAAAATATGATAATATAACTTTAATATAATTTTAATTATATTTAAAAAGGATGATTGAAATGAATTCTGTCAAGTTTTATCTCGTAACAGATACTCATTATTTCGAGCCTTCTCTCGGCGCGAGCGGTAAGGCGTTCGAAGAATATATGTCAAGAGAACAATATTTTATGGCGGAGAGCAGTGATATCGTCAGAGTTACGTTCGAAGCCATTGCAAACGATGAAACTGTCGATACCGTCATTATTCCGGGTGACCTCACAAAAAACGGTGAGCTTGAAAGTCATAAGAGTTTCATAAAGGAGCTTTATAAACTCAAAGATGCAGGTAAGAAGATTTTCGTTATCACTGCGGGTCACGATTACGGAGAAAAATCCAGAGCATTCGTCAATGATGAGTGCATTGACGTTGACGGCACACCATTTGAGATTCTGCGTGATATGTATACGGATTTCGGCTATTCTAAAGCGCTTGACGTTGACGGACCGACACTTTCATACATTGCCGAAATTGCGCCTCAGGTCAGACTTCTTGCAATTAACTGCGACAGCAAAGGCAACCCGAAGGGTGAGGTTGACGACAGACTCGGTGAATGGATAAAAGCTCAGCTTGATCAGGCGAAAAAAGACGGTTGCTCCGTTTTTGCAATGTGTCATTATCCGCTTATTCCTTCCGTGCCTGTTTTTGACCTTGTAGGGGATGCCAAGCTTAAAAACTGGCGTGAAACCGCAACTCTTCTTGCTGATAACGGCGTGGAATTTATTCTGACGGGTCATATGCACATTCAGAGCGTCAATGAATATGTTACCGAAAAGGGGAACAGAATAGTCGATATCTGCACAGCCTGTCTTGTCGGCAGCCCCGCAAAATACAGAAAAATCACAGTCGAAGGCAATGAACTTAAGGTTGAATCGCTCGATACTCCCGAATTCAGAGCGGAAACAAACGGTGAAAACCTTCAGGAATATTTTGATAAGCAGTTTGCCCGATCAATTCAGAACCGTATTCTCGGCGCACTCAGCGGCGGAAAGGGTGCGGTCGGGTTATTCAAAAAGCTCGGCAGAAAAATCGTCGGAAGCATTACCGTCGGAGGCCTCGGCAGACTTCTGTGGATTAAAGTTGACAAGAGTCTCAGAAAACAGAAGTTCCTCGATTTTGCGGGCAATGTAGGTGTTGCGATATTCAAAGGTGACAGACCCTACGGCAAGGATACCGCAGTCGGTGACTTTATCGCAAGGGTGCTGAAAAGATTCGGCTTTGTTATAAGAATGGTTGAACCGAAGCTTTCAAAAAACGGTGTCAGCGTTGACCTGACCGATATGCTTCTCAAAACGGTTTCAACCGAAACGGGTTATTCGGATAACAACACGACGGTTATTCTCAGAAATTGACGGGGTGAAAATATGAAAAAATATGACGTTGTAATTGTCGGTGCTTCGACTGCCGGCAGTTATTTTGCAAGAAGAATGGCGGAAAAAGGTTTTTCCGTTCTTCTTATAGAAAAATATAAAAGAGAAAACCTCAGCCCTGCCTACGATATTTTCCATATGGGTAAGGACGATATGGAATTGTTCGGTTTGCCGAAGGTAAAGGAGGGCGACGGTATTTATGCCTTTGAATTCTCCGAATCCGCAATCTGTTCGGTATTCGGCAATCATCCCAAGCCGTCGAGTCTTGCGGTTGTCGGTATGCATAAGCATAAATACTGCGTGCTGATGAACGATTGGGCAGTTGAAGCGGGTGCTGATATTATATATGAAGCCACGTTCAAGGGTCTTGTTTATAATGAATGCGGCAAAATCAACGGTGTCACCTATGAAAAAGACGGTGTTGAGGAAACTGTCTTCTGCCGGCTTGTTGCCGATTGCTCGGGTATCCCCGCAGTTGTCAGACGCAGTCTGCCCGATGATTACGGCATTGAAAAATTCGCACTCACTCCGAAGGATATCTTCTACGTAACGCTGCGTTATATTGATTTTGAAGAAAAGCGAAGCAGTCGCTACCTGCGTTCGGATTTCTGGCTTTACTTCAAATCGTGGCTTGCTCCGAGTGAGGGCAGTGATGCTCTCATCGGTATGGGTGCGTGCGGCGGATTTGAACAGGTGGAGAAAGTCTACAAGCTCTTCGAAAAGACCGTCAGGCTTCCTGCACATAAAGTGACCCGAATCGAAAAAGGTATGACTCCTTATCACAGAGCACCATATTCGTTTGTTTCCGATGGCTTTGTTGCAATGGGTGATGCCGCCTGTATCACGAAACCAAACTGCGGCGAGGGTTGTACCGCATCGCTTGTGCTCGAGGATATTGCGGTTGATGTTGCTTCTGCGGTTATGGCTGACGGAGGATATCCCACAAAGGAAAAGCTCTGGAGCATCAACAAGCGTTATAACAACACTCAGGGCAAGGAGTTTGCAAGTCTGATGGCATTGCTCGGCTCAATTATCCGCCACAGTGCCAAGGCTAACGAATTCCTTTTCAAAAATGACGTTGTTTTCAGCCGTAAACTTCTCGGCGGCATGGGTAACGGTATTGAACTGAGTGTGGGCGACTATGCGAAGACTTTGATATATATCATCATCGGTCTTGTGACGGGCAATATCAGACCCGCCGAGCTTAAGGCGGTTATTGATGCAATTGTGACGAGCGGTAAGCTGACTGCACATTACGAAAAATATCCCGAAACACCCGAAGGTTACGAAGCCTGGGCAAAAGAGGCTGAAATTCTCTGGGCAAAGACGGGAAAGGTTGCCGAATGGGATTCGGTTGATAATTTTTAAAAAGGAGGCGGTATGAATGAATATGAAAAAGGCGGTTTCCGTTATGCTTGTTTTCGCAATGCTTTTTTCAACATTTGGTCTGGCATTCACCTCATCGGCTGAGTCGTCAGAGCCTCAGGGTGGTTTCACCGATGAAGATTTTCTCAGAACAAAAGGCAGAAAGCTTGTTAACCGCAAGGGTGAAAAAATCATTCTCAAGGGCGTTAATCTCGGCTCGTGGATGATATGGGAGGATTGGCTCTGCCCATATGAGCAGGCAACCGACCATTATGACGTTATCACAAAGCTTACGGACAGATTCGGTGAAGAAAAGGCATATGAACTTTTCGATACCTTTATGGATAACTGGATAACCGAAAAGGATCTTGACGATATCAAGGCTATGGGATTCAACAGTGTGCGTGTTCCGTTCTGGTTCAGAAATTTCTATTATGACGATAACGGCAGAAAGATTTTTGATGAAAACGGTAAATGGGATTTAAGCCGTCTGGAATGGATCGTTGAGGAGTGTTCTGAACGCAGACTCTATGTTGTTCTCGATATGCACGGTGCGGTCGGTTATCAGAGCGATGCACCGCACAGCGGCAAAAAAGGCTCATGCGGTCTTTATGACGATACAGAGCAGGGCGAAAGATACCGAGAGCTTACCGACGAGCTCTGGAGGGAGATCGCAACCCGTTTCAAGGGAAATCCCGCCGTTGCAATGTATGACCTTCTCAACGAGCCTATGTGCGAGGTGCCGGGCAGTGAATTTGACCGCAGAAAAAACAATGCTTTTATTTATGACCGTCTCTATGATACGGTGAGAGCCGTTGACGGTGAGCATATCATCACAATGGAATGCATCTGGTCTGCACTTGCGCTTCCTCAGGCATTTATGAAGGGCTGGAAAAACGTCGTTTATCAGGTGCATCTTTATGATACCACAAGCGAATCCTTTAACTTTATGGCGCTTCTTCCCTGGCTTGTATTCTTTGACGTGCCGATGATGATGGGTGAATTCTTCCCTCACGGCACAAACACCTGGGAAAACAGTTTCAGAACTCTTGAAAGACTCGGTTACAGTTGGTTTTTATGGACCTATAAGGCATCAGGTCACGGAATGTGGGAAAGCAACTGGTGTCTGCGCGGCAGTAAAGACGGCTTTGAAAGAGCAAAAATCGAAACAGACAGCTATGAAGAAATTGCACGCAAATGGGGTGAATGTATCCGCACGGAAAACGGTTTTCAGGATAGCGGACATTATGAAAGAAACGTCAAGGATCATCTTTGATAACCTATAACTGACAGGAGGATCGATATGAAAAAGATAATTACAATCAGCCGTGAATTCGGTGGCGGCGGCAGAACAATCGGTAAGCGCCTTGCAGAGGAACTCGGCGTGCCTTGCTACGACAGTGAAATTATTGAAAAAGTTGCAATTGAAAGCGGCTTTGCAGAGGAATATATCAAGGATAAGGGCGAATATACCTATCCGAGTCTTCTGATGGGTCTCCTTATGAGCAGAAGCCTTTATACAGGTCCGAGTAACGAGGATAAAATCTGGCTCATCCAGTGCAAGATAATAAAGGAACTTGCCGAAAAAGGACCTTGTGTCATCGTCGGCAGATGTGCAGACTATATTCTGCGAGAGAGAGACGACGTTATGAAAGTTTTCATCCATGCGGATATCAAGGCAAGAGCGAAGAGAATCGTTGAGGTCTACGGCGAGACAGATGAAGATCCCATCAAAAGACTCAGGGATAAGGATAAGCGCAGGGCAGCATATTATACGCAGTATACGGATATAGTGTGGGGCGCGAGCCGAAACTATGACGTCTGCCTTGACAGCTCGGTTATCGGCATCGATAGATGTGTTTCCGTTCTCAAGGAAATTGCGCTTGAAACAGAATAAAATTCAGTGAGACCCTCGTTTTTTTCGGGGGTCTTGATTTTAAGGTAGTGATAAAATGAAATACAGTCTGATTTCATTCATCAGAAAAGCGGTTGCGGCAATTGTTTCTGCAGTAATGGCATTTATCGGTATGCTTTTTCCTCAGGATAAAGCGCCTGACCGACCTGACGCAAATTCCGTAACTGAATACAATGTCTCATCGGCAGATTACAGCCTTGATATAAATGCAGGTAACAGGCTTTATGATATCAGCGATCTGCTTTTCGGAATATTTTTTGAGGATATCAACTTTGCGGCAGACGGCGGACTTTATGCCGAAAAGGTAGTCAACCGTTCGTTCGAATTCACCGACGTTGCGCTTGGGGATTCGCTTTTCGGATGGAGTGCGGTCAACGGTGCGTTGCTGACAGTCAATGAAAAAGCCGACGATATGCTCAACGAGAATAATCCGAATTATCTTGTAATCCGCAATACGCAGAATATTTTTGCCGGTGCATCAAACCGAGGTTTTCTCGACGGAATGTCCGTTGAGGCCGGAGAAAAATATAATATTTCTTTCTATGCCAAAGGAATTGACGGTTATCAGGGTAAGGTATATATAAGGATTCTCTGCGGAGATAAAGTTCTGGGTGAGGGAGAAATTTCCTCGCTAAATCCCGAATGGAGCAAATATGAACTTTCATTGATTCCGTCGGAAACCGCTTTTCGGAATGTCAGTCTTGCGGTGCTTATTGACGGCGGTGCGGCGGCGTTCGATATGATTTCGATGTTCCCCGAAAACACCTTCAAAAACCGTGAAAACGGTATGCGTAAAGATCTCGGAGAAATGCTTGAGGCACTTGAACCGAGATTTCTGCGATTTCCCGGCGGATGCATCATCGAAGGCTATGATGCCGAAACCGCCTATAACTGGAAGGATTCCGTCGGTGTCGGCAGAAACGGTGAGCCGCTTGAATTCGGCGGCAGATACGGTGACGTTGCCGCAAGAAAGCAGGGCACCAACCTTTGGACAAACCTTGCCGCAACCGACGATCCTCATCCGAGCTTTATGACCTACGGACTCGGCTTTTATGAATACTTTCTTCTTGCAGAGGATATAGGCGCAATCGGTGTACCTGTCATCAACTGCGGACTTTACTGTCAGATGAGGGGTATGGGTCCCGTAGAAATGTATACTCCCGAATTTGAACGGTATCTTCAGGATATGCTTGATCTTGTTGAGTTCTGCAGAGGCTCTGCGGATACGGAATGGGGCAAGGTGAGAGCGTCACTCGGTCACGAAGAACCGTTTGAACTTCCTTATATCTGCATCGGAAACGAGAATGAGGGCGAAGTGTATTTTGAGCGTTATCAGGCATTTCTCGATACATTCAACAAGGCAAAGGCTGAAAATCCCACGTTGTATGAGGGTATTGAACTGATTTATTCCTCGGGTGCTTTCGATGCAACTCACGGTGAGAATTATCTGGCATCTTATGAATATGCAAAAGACCGGATCGGTGACGGATCTGCCTCGGATTTTGCGGGTGCAACCGACCAGCATTATTATAATGAGCCTGAATGGTTCCTGAAAAATGCAGATTACTATGATGCCGAAAACTACAGCAGAGACGTTGACGGTATGACCGATACGGTCTATGGCGGCGGACTCAAGGTTTTTCTCGGAGAATATGCGGCAAGGTCGAATACCCTTCGTGCGGCACTTGCAGAGGCGGCATATATGACGGGACTTGAAAGAAACGGCGATATTGTCAGAATGGCGGCATACGCACCGCTTTTCGGCAATCTGACGGCAACCCACTGGTCTCCCGACCTTATCTGGTTCAACAACCACCAGGTGACCGGATCAATCAGCTATTACATTCAGAAACTTTTCTCAACGAATGCGGGAGCAACTTTGCTTGAGTCTGAGCTTAAGGGTGCGAAGGTTGAACAAACACCGTTGACGGGCAGAGTCGGTGTCGGTGCGTGGTATACGACTGCGGCTTTCGATAACGTGCTCGTGACAGATAACTCAAGCGGAAAAACGCTTTATAAAGACGGCTTCGGAGTCAATACCTTTGCGTGGAACTGGAGCAAAGAAAACGCAGGTGAATTCTCCGTTGACGGCGGCAGACTCATAAATGACGCAACTGAAATGCCGTACAGTCTGACGGGCTCGGTTGCCTATACGGGTTACGACGAATGGACCGACTACACCTTTACCGTTGATGCAACGAAGATAAACGGTAACGAAGGCTTCATTATTCCGTTCGCTGTCAAAGACAGAGATAACTGCTGGTTCTGGAATATCGGCGGATGGGATAACACGGTTTCTTGCCTTCAGCAGATTGAAAACGGAGTAAAATCCGGCAGAATCATCGGCACCGTCAGACCGTTTGCCGCAGAAGAAGGCAGAACTTATCAGCTGAAAGTGACGGTCAGCGGCACTTCGGTAAGGTGCTATATCGACGGTGAGCTTTATATCGATTATGATACAGGCTCAAAGGCTGAAGCACAAGCGTATCACGTTGTCAGCACAGATGAATCGGGTGACGTGATTGTCAAAATCGTCAACGTCACCGATTCGAAGAAAACTCTTGCACTCAACGTTGACAATGCGGATGTTTCTTCGTCTGCGAAGGTGTATCAGGTGGCGGGCGACAGCCTTGCAAACGATAATATTCTTGGTCAACCCGAGGATTGTATAATTGAAGAATTTACCGTCAATGGTATCGGCAACAGTTTCAATTACACCGTTCCTGCGTATTCAGCAACAGTTATCAGGCTTCATAAATAATTTTCTGCGGCGTACCGCCTGTCAGGGTACGCCGCTTTTTTGCCGGAAGAATATTTTTAATACATATTGACAAAATCAAAATCATAGTATATTATTAAAATAAACAATGAAAGATACCGAAAGTGAAAATCTTTCGTTAAAATTAAACAGAAAAGGGTGATTTTTATGGCAAGAACGCAGCTTCCTCTTCTTTTGGTAGACAACCAGAACGTTATGACTATTCTCAATGACGGTGAATTCAAGTGCGCAAGCCTGACCTTTGAAGAGGCGAAGGCAATCATCGATATGCATGATGAGGATGATGTTATCAAGGTATTCACAGGACGCAACCTTGAAGAAATTGTATTCAGGTATCTCAACGTTGAGGAGAGAAACATCGAATATAAAGAAGTCAAGAATATGCGTGTCGGTCAGGATGCAATAGCCTTCAAGCTTTACGTGACTCCTTCGGAAACCCAGCCTATCACCTTGACCCCGACAGGGGCACAGGCAAAGAAAATACAGAATATCTACGTTGCCTGTCAGCTTATTTCAAGACTCAAATAATTCTTTAAAACCGAAAATAATGTTTTGCCGCTCTGATTTTGTCGGGGCGGCTTCTTTTATGCCGTATTTGTTAATATTATGTTTTCAATTTTATAATTTTTTGTGTGTTTATTACTGTTGACTGCTTGTGTATAATATTATATAATATTAAACTAACTAAATGTTTATTATAATAACTGTCTCTGACAATAAGGAGTTTTACAGAATATGAGAGAAGAAAGTTTAAGACTTATGCCTGCAGTGGCTCTCAGGGGACTTGTGGTGTTCCCCGGGATGTTCCTTCATTTTGACGTGGGCAGAGAAAAATCAATTAATGCGCTCAAAAAAGCGATGGATACCGATCAGGAGATTTTTCTTGTAACTCAGAAAGATATCTCTGTTGATGATCCCGACTTCAGCCAACTTTATGAAATCGGTGTTGTTGCAAGTGTCAAGCAGGTGCTCAAGCTACCGGGTAAAAGCGGTAACGTCAGAGTTGCGGTGGAAGGTCTTTACAGAGCGCGACTTGTTGAAGGCATGATGGCGAAAAATAACAGCCACCTCAAGGCAATGATTTATCCCGTTAAAGAGCCTTCGATCAGAGCGGATAAAGAGGATTATGCAAAAGCACTTGTCCGCCACGCAAAGGACGTTTTTGCCGAATATTCCGAGTTTGCACCGCAGATGCCTTCCGACCTTGTGACAAGTGTTATGCAGGAGGATAACTGCGGAGCACTTGCCGACTATATCGCAGGCAACATTATGCTTGAATATGCAGACAGACAGAGAATTCTTGATATTCTCAATCCCGTCAAACGCCTTGAAGAGCTTTGCGTTCTTCTGGCAAACGAGGGGAATCTGCTCTCTATTGAAGCTGAAATCGGTGATAAGGTTCAGGAAGCAATCGACAAGAATCAGAGAGAATATTATCTGCGCGAACAGATGAAAATAATTTCCGCGGAACTTGGCGGCGGAGTTTCTCAGGAAGAAGAACTCAGCGAATTCAGAGAAAAGATTTTTTACCTCAAGGCGTCCGATGACGTCAAGGAAAAGCTTTTCAAGGAATGCGACAAACTTGAAAAATATTCACCCAGCTCACCCGAGGCGGCAGTCAGCAGAAACTATATAGAAGCCTGTCTTGAGCTTCCGTGGGGTGTGTTCAGCAAGGAAAATTCGGATATCAGAAAATCCGAAAAAATCCTCAATGATGACCATTACGGTCTGGATAAGGTTAAGCAGAGAATCCTCGAATATCTTGCAGTCAGGGCACTTGCACCCGATATCAAAGGTCAGATTATATGCCTTTCGGGACCTCCCGGTGTCGGCAAGACATCGATTGCCCGTTCTCTTGCCAAGGCTACGGGCAGAAGCTATGCGAGAATTTCTCTCGGCGGCGTCAAGGATGAAGCCGAAATACGAGGTCACAGAAAAACATATATCGGCTCAATGCCCGGCAGAATTATTAATGCACTCAAGCAGGCGGGTACAAGCAACCCCCTTATCTTGCTTGATGAAATCGATAAACTCTCGTCAGATTATAAGGGTGACCCCACCTCGGCTCTTCTCGAGGTGCTTGACCCTGAGCAGAATAATTCATTCAGAGATCACTATATTGAGCTTCCCTATGACCTGAGTAAGGTTATGTTCATCACAACCGCCAACGTCAGGTCGAATATTCCCGAGCCGCTTCAGGACAGAATGGAAATCATTGAGCTTGGTAGCTACACATTTGAAGAAAAGTTCAATATTGCAAAAAAACATCTTGTTCCCAAGCAGATCAAACGCCACGGAATGACCTCAAAGCAACTTAAAATAACAGACAAAGCCCTCCGACTCATCATTGAGGGTTACACAAGAGAAGCGGGAGTACGTGCTCTTGAGCAGCAGATAGCCGCAGTTTGCAGAAAAGCGGCTATGCAGATAATCTCTGACGGTACGGAAAAGATTTCCGTCAAACCGGAGAATGTTGAAGAACTTATCGGTTCACGCAAATTCAGAAACGATACGCTTATCAAAGAAAACGAGGTTGGCGTTGTCAACGGACTTGCGTGGACTGCGGTCGGCGGCGATATGCTCGAGGTTGAAGCGGCTGTTCTTGACGGCAGCGGTAAGCTTGAACTGACCGGCTCTCTCGGTGATGTTATGCAGGAGAGTGCAAAAGCGGCAGTCAGCTACATCCGTTCAAAATCGGATAAACTTCCGATAAGCACAAGCTTCTATAAGGACAAGGATATCCATATCCACGTGCCTGAGGGTGCGACTCCGAAAGACGGTCCCTCTGCGGGTGTAACAATCGCAACTGCGCTTGTATCCGCTCTCTCGAACAGAAAAGTGCGTAAAGACGTTGCAATGACAGGTGAAATCACCCTTCGGGGCAGAGTTCTTCCTATCGGCGGACTCAAAGAAAAATCAATGGCAGCTTACAGAGCGGGTATCACAACCGTTATTATTCCCTATGATAATATCCCTGACCTTGATGAGGTTGACCCCAAGGTTAAGGAAGCAATAACATTCCTTCCCGTCAAAACGGTCAGTGCCGTCTGGGATGCAGCTCTTGAAAATAATCAGGAGGAGCGTGGCGAAAAGAGTGTTTTTGCCGTTACCGATAATTCGGGAAAACGCCCCTCCATAACACAATAAATAATCAGGATTGGTAATTATGAGATTCGATAAAATAGAATTCACTGCCGCTTACGGCACTTCAAAACAGCTTCCGCCTTCGGATATGCCCGAAATCGTATTTTCGGGACGTTCAAACGTCGGCAAGTCATCGCTCATAAACAAGGTTTTCAACCGCAAGAATCTTGCCCGAGTCAGCTCAATGCCGGGCAAGACGATAACCGTTAATTTCTTTAAGGGCGATGGTGTTATATTTGCGGATTTGCCCGGTTACGGCTATGCGAAAAGAGAACAGGCTGAAAAGAAACGTTGGGCAGACCTTATGGAAGGGTATTTTCAGTCGGAGAGAAATATTGCACTTGTTGTTCAGCTTATCGATATGCGTCACGCCCCGTCGGCAGACGATATGGATATGCTCAACTTCCTGCGTCAGATGGAGATTCCTTTCGTGATTGCCCTTACAAAATGCGATAAGCTCAATAAAACCGAAACAGAAAAACGCCGTGAAGAGCTTAAAGAAGAACTTGCGGATTATTCGGATATCCGATGGATTGAGTTTTCCTCCGTCAAGGGTATCGGAGTGGAAGAAATTAAGGCGGAAATAGTTTCCGCAGTTGAATGAGAGAAGGATGTAAATGTTTGTATCGGATTGCATTTCGATAAATGAAAAGGGTCATCTGACCGTCGGCTCGGCAGATACGGTTGAGTTGGCAAAGAAATTCGGCACGCCCGCCTATGTTTTTGATGAAAATGAAATCAGAGGCAATCTCCGTGCTTTCAGAAATTCCATTGAAGATAATTATGGCGGCAACGGTCTTGTTTGTTATGCGAGCAAGGCTTTCAGCTGCAAGGAAATATACCGTATCTGTATGCAGGAAGGTACGGGTGTTGACGTTGTTTCGGGCGGCGAACTTTATACGGCGCTTTCCGTGGGATTCCCGGCAGAGAACATCGTTTTTCACGGCAACAACAAAACTCCCGACGAGCTTCTGATGGCTGTTGGAAACGGAGTCGGCAGAATCGTTGTCGATAACCTCACCGAACTTGAAACGCTTAACGGAATTGCTTCGGCATCGGGAAAAACCGTCGGAATAATGCTCCGCATCAAGCCCGGTGTAGACGCACATACTCACGACTTTATCAAAACGGGTCAGATTGATTCGAAATTCGGATTTGCGCTTGAAACAGGTGAGGCTCTTGAGGCTGTCAAGGCGGCAATTACGATGCCGAGTCTTAAACTCAGAGGTTTGCATTGCCATATCGGTTCCCAGATTTTTGATATCGATCCGTTTGAACTTGCGGCAGAAGTTATGCTTGGTCTTTATAAGCAGATCAAGGATGAAACGGGCTATGAATTCGATGAACTTAATCTCGGCGGCGGCTTCGGCATCAAATACGTTGACGGTGATACCCCGATTCCCTACGGTGAATATATGAAGAACGTTTCGGCTGTTGTCAGAGCGGAAACAGAAAAACACGGTCTGAAAATGCCATTTATCCTCATCGAGCCGGGACGATCGGTTGTCGGTGCAGCGGGTCTGACTCTTTATACTGTCGGAGCGGTAAAGAAAATTCCCGATATACGCACCTATGTTTCTGTTGACGGCGGTATGGCCGATAATCCGAGATATGCGCTTTACGGTGCGGATTATCAGATTATCTGTGCCAACAAGGCAAACGAAGAAAAAAATATGACGGTTACCGTTGCAGGTAAATGTTGTGAAAGCGGTGACCTGATTCAGGAAAATGCACCTCTCCAGAGCGTTGAGGCAGGGGATATCCTCGCGGTGCTTTCAACGGGTGCATATAACTACTCGATGGCATCAAACTATAACCGTATCCCGAAACTTCCCGTCATTATGGTAAATAACGGTGAAGCAAGAACCGTCGTCAGACGGGAAACCTATGAAATGGTTGCCTCGTGTGACGTCTGATACAAAATATAAGGAAGTGATTCAATGCCTCAGATAAGAATGCTGACGGATAAAGTCCGTCTCGTGTCAGAGCCTACTGATAAATTCAAAACGGGATGTATTTCCGTTTCGATGGCTTTGCCCATGGATGAAAGAATGGCGGCAAACTCATTGCTGATCTATCTTCTCAAACGCTCCTGCAAGGCATATCCCGACTTTTCGCTCCTCAGCGGCAAACTTGATGAGCTTTACGGTGCTATTCTCGGTGCAGGTGTTAGCAAAAACGGTGAATCTCAGGTGCTTACTCTGAGCATTACCTGTCTTGCTGATAAATTTGCGCTTGAGGATGCAAGTATCCAGCTTGAAGCGGCACAGCTTCTTTCCGACATTATTTTTAATCCCAACGTCAATGAAGGTTCTTTCGGGGATGAAGCTCTCGCAACCGAAAAACGCCTTCTCATTCAGCGTATTGAGGAAGAGCTCAATGACAAGAGAGCTTATGCTTTTAATAAGTGCATCAGCTGTATGTGCAAAAACGAAGCCTTCGGCAAGGATAAATACGGCACGGTTGAAGAAATCGAAGCCGTTGAGATGGCTGATATTTATGCCGCATGGAAAAATATGCTTTCAACAGCCGTTTTTCAGATAACCGTTGTCGGCGCGGCTGATGCGGATAAGGTTGCATCGGTGTTTGAAAAGAATTTTGAAAATATCGTGCGTCAGCCCGCTGAAATTGAAACTGTTTTCATTCAGAAAAGCAAACACTTTAACCGTTTTGAAGAAAAATTCCCCGTTAATCAGGGCAAACTTGTAATGGGCTTCAGAGCAGGTATGAGCCACAGAAGAGACAATATTTTTGCAATGACCGTTATGAACGATATTTTCGGCATGGGCACTTATTCAAAGCTGTTTGCCAATATAAGAGAAAAAATGAGCCTTGCATATTACTGTTGGTCAAGGCTTATTGTCAGTAAGGGTATTCTTCTTGTTGAAAGCGGTATTGATACCGATAAAGAAAAAAAGGTTTCTGCCGAGGTGCTCAGTCAGCTTTCTGACCTGAGAAACGGCAAAACCGACCCCGAGGTGCTTGAATCCTCGAAACGTGCTCTTCGTGAAAGGCACACGTTCACAACTCCCGAGGGTATTCTCGGTTGGTATTCTTCGCAGGTGCTCAGCGATGAAATAATCACTCCCGAGCAAATGGTCAGCGGTATTGAGCAGGTAACGATGGATGACGTATGCGAAGCTGCAAAAAAACTCTCCGTTGACACCGTATTTATGCTTTCCGCACAGGAGGAGGCAGAAGATGAAATTTAAGAAATATACCGATAACAAGCTGGGTGAAACCGTATATTGCGGCAAACATCCGTCGGGTCTGGAGATAAGAATTCTGCCAAAGGAAGGATATACTTCAACGTATGCGGTGTTCGGAGTCAAATACGGCTCGATTGATACCGCCGTCAAGAATGCGTCGGGTGAATTTGAAACAATTCCCGAAGGTACGGCGCATTTCCTTGAGCATAAGCTTTTTGAAAGCGAAGATCTCAACGCATTTGAACGTTTTGCAAAGACGGGCGCAAGTGCGAACGCATACACAAGCTTTGAAAAGACTGCTTATCTTTTTAAAGGTTCAGAAAACGTTGGAGAATCCCTTGAGATTCTGCTTGATTTCGTTCAGAATCCCTATTTCACTCAGCAGACTGTTGAAAAAGAACAGGGCATTATCGGTCAGGAAATCCGTATGTATCAGGATTTGCCCGATTGGCAGGTGATGTTCAATATGCTCAAGGTACTTTACAGTCATCATCCTGTCAAGATTGATATTGCGGGAACGCAGGAATCGATTGCTCAGATTGATGCGGATTTGCTTTACAGACTCTATGAGAATTTCTATAATCCCTCGAATATGGTGCTTTGCGTTGTCGGCGGTATCGACTCCGAGAAGGTGGCTGAAATCGTCGATAAGAATATCAAGAGAACAGAAGGCGCAATGTGCGAGAGAAAATTCCAAAAAGAAAATCCTGTTCCCGTACAGAACTATATTGAAGAAAAACTTTCCGTTGCGCAGAAACAGTTTATGCTCGGATTCAAGGAAGATATATCGGAGCCTCTGCTCAGCCTTGAGGATGAAATCGCATCCCAGATTATGCTGGAGGCGATTACCGGTAAGGCATCTCCTCTTTTCAAAAAGTTGCTTGATGAAGAACTCATCGATATGGGATTCGGTTCGGAGCTTTTCAACGGCTACGGATTTTCCTGCGTAATGCTTGGCGGAACAAGCAAAGATCCCGAAAAAGCCGCTGCAATTATCAAGGAAGAATTTGCAAGACTCAACGCAGAGGGTATCAGTACCGAAGCTTTTGAAAGAGCAAAACGCAAGTTCTACGGCAGAATGGTTATGAGTTATAATGATATCGACGATACGGCTAATATGCTGATGAATCTTTATTTCAACGGATATGAACCTTTTGCCGAAATCGAAGCCTGTAAGAACGTAACGCTTGAAAAAGCACAGGAAAGACTTGCGAAAATCAAAGACGAATATTCTGCTCTTTCCGTAATCGGCCCGATTTCATAAGGAGGTGCGTTAATGTCAGATTTTACTATTGTATCCTTCAAAGGTCTTGAGCAGACTTTCAGTGTGCCTAGAATACTTGCCGAATTCAATATTTTCGGTATAGAAGTTTCGATCAAAATGTATGGCGCAATCATTGCGTTCGGATTTTTGCTCGCCGTACTTTTCGGCGGCAGAATGGCGTATAAATGGAAGATGAGTCTCGATAAAATGGTGGACGTGCTTATTTACGGCACAATTGCCGCCATCATCGGCGCAAGACTCTATTACGTTTTTTCGAAGTGGGACTATTATTCGCGTAACCCTGCCGATATTCTGCGGATATGGGAGGGCGGTCTCGCCATCTACGGCGGAATCATTGCAGGTATTGCGGCGGCGTTTGTTGTCTGCAAGGTGCGTAAGCTGAATTTCTGGAATCTGCTTGATATAGCGGGTATGAGTCTTCTCATCGGTCAGGGTATCGGCAGATGGGGTAACTTCATGAATCAGGAGGCATTCGGCACAAACACCGATATGCCGTGGGGTATGTGGAGTACAAAGGTGCACGATTATATTGTGGCGCATCAGTCTGAGTTTGCGGCAAACGGATTTTCGGTTGATCCCGATAAATTCGTTCATCCGACATTTCTTTATGAATCACTCTGGTGCCTTCTCGGTGTGCTTGTGCTTTACATAATCACTTTAAAAGCTCGGAAATTCAGCGGACAGACCTTCCTTTGCTACGGCATATGGTATGGTCTCGAAAGAGCAGTTGTCGAAGGACTGCGCACAGACAGTCTTTATATAGCGGGTACTCTTATCAGAACGTCACAAGCGCTTTCAATGGCAATCGTTGCCGTCTGCAGTGTGATTCTTGTGGTTCTTCTGATAAAGTACAAAAAGAATCCCAAACCTATCGAAGGCGTTGATTACTTCGACAAGGAAGTTGAAGAAAAAAGAGCCGCAAAGAAACGAAAAAAAGCGGCGAAAGAGGTGTGAAAAAATGGCAAAGCTAATTGATGGAAAGGCAATAAGAGAGTTCAATCTCGATAAAATTGCGTCAGAGGTTGCACAGCTTAAAGAAAAAGGCGTTGAACCTGCACTCGCGGTAATTATTGTCGGCAGTGATCCCGCGTCAAGAGTATATGTCAACAACAAAAAGACCGCCTGCGAAAGAGTCGGAATGCGCTCGCTTGAATTTGCCATGCCCGAAGAAACAACAACAGAAGAACTCCTCGCACTTATTGATAAACTCAATGCAGATGCATCGGTCAGCGGAATTCTCTGTCAGCTTCCCGTACCGAAACATATTGACAAAAATGCGGTTCTCAGAAGAATCCGTCCCGAAAAGGACGTTGACTGTTTCCATCCTGAAAACGTAGGTCTCCTTTCAACGGGAATGGGTAAATTGATGCCCTGTACACCTATGGGTATGATGAAAATGCTTGAATACGAGGGCATCGATCCTGCGGGAAAGCACTGTGTCATCATCGGCAGAAGTGATATTGTCGGCAAACCGATGGCGATGCTTATGCTTTCCAAGAGTGCAACAGTCACGATCTGCCACTCAAAAACCGCTGATCTGCCTTCAATTACCAGGCAGGCGGATATCCTCGTTGCCGCAGTCGGAATTCCGAATTTTGTGACGGAGGATATGGTCGGAGAGGGCGCAATTGTTCTTGACGTCGGCATCAACAGACTGGAAAGCGGTAAGCTTTGCGGTGACGTTGATTTCGAAGCAGTTAAGGAGAAGGCTTCAATGATAACTCCCGTGCCCGGTGGCGTCGGACCTATGACAATTGCAATGCTTATGCAGAATACTCTTACGGCCTGCAAAGAGCAGAACAATATATTAATGTAATAATTATTTAAGGAGTGTGTATTATGAAAAAGAAACTTTACAGAAGCAGAACTGACAGAAAGATTTTCGGTCTCCTCGGCGGTCTCGCACAGTATTTCGGCGTTGACTCAACCATTCTCAGAATCATCTACGTTCTTCTTTCACTGTTTGTTCTCGGTTGCCCCGTTATCATTTATCTTGTTGTTGCTCTCATCGTGCCTGAAGAGCCCGAGGATTTCAATAACAACCAGCCTCCCTATCAGGAAGGTAATTATACCGATATCAACTGAGAAAATTTTTTGAAATATTCTCAAAAAAACATTTGACAAGGATTGATCGTTGTGATATAATCCTATATGCCGCATATTCGGGGCGGGTATAGCTATGCCCAAAAACAGCTTGTCTGTGCCTCAGGTAACCCAGTTATAAGTGTTACAAGAATAGCGAGTCTATAAGAAAAGGATTGATATTCCGAATGTACGCAATTATCGAAACAGGCGGCAAGCAGTACAAGGTAGAAGCCGGCGATGTAATTTTCATCGAGAAGCTTGGCGCAGAAGAAGCAAGCGAATACACCTTTGATAAGGTTATCGCAGTTGGAACCGATGACGGCATCAAGGTTGGTGCTCCCTATGTTGAAGGCGCAACCGTGGCTGCTAAGGTTGTTAAGAACGGCAAGGGCAAGAAGATCACCGTTATGACCTATAAGCCCAAGAAGAACTCCAAGCGCAAGATGGGTCACAGACAGCCTTACACAAAGGTTGAAATCGCAGCCATCAACGCATAAGTTGCAACCCTATGATAAGGGTCAGATTCTCAATCGGTAACAACCGACTCCACGGCTTTGAAATCAAAGGTCATTCAATGTCCGCCCCCGAAGGTCAGGATATCATCTGTGCCTCGGTTTCGTCAGCGGCTCTTATGGCGGCTAACACAATAACCGAAATTATCGGCATCCCCGCAAGGGCAGAGGCTGAAAGCGGCTCGATGGTGTTTTATCCCGAAGAGGTGAATGAGAATACCGAAGCGGTTCTGAGAGGTCTCGAACTTCATCTGACCGAACTTTCAAAGCAGTATCCACTCAACATTAAAGTAATTTACGGAGGTGTAAAGAATGCTTAAGATAAATGTACAGCTTTTTGCTCATAAAAAAGGTATGGGTTCAACCCGTAACGGCCGTGATTCCGAATCCAAGAGACTCGGTGCAAAGAGAGCTGACGGCCAGTTCGTTCTTGCAGGTAACATCCTTGTAAGACAGAGAGGCACTCACATCCATCCCGGCACCAACGTTGGTAAGGGTTCCGATGATACTCTCTTCGCTCTCATCGACGGTACAGTTAAGTTCGAGCGTATGGGTAAAGACCGCAAGAAGGTCAGTGTTTACGCTGTTGAGCAGTAATTTAGCTTAAAATTCAGAATCCGCTTTGCTTTGGCAAGGCGGATTTTTTTATCTCAGAAAAAATAAAACGCAGACTGCCGAGAAAACAGTCTGCGTTTTTTCTTTATCATCGCATATCGTCATCAGTGTGCACAACCGCAGCTTCTGTGTCTCTGAAGAGCAACGAAATGCACCAGATACCTGCGAGCGCAACGAGGGTGTAAACGATTCTGCTGAGAATCGCACCTTGACCGCCGAAAATCCAGGCAACGAGGTCAAATTGGAAAAGACCGATGCTGCCCCAGTTGAGAGCGCCCACGATAACGAGAGCCAGTGAAATTTTGTCAAGCATAGCTTCAACTCCTATCTTTGCTTTTCACAGATAGTATGAACAGAAGCTATGCTTGTTATTCATGTTTATGAAATTTTTTAAAATTCAAAATCAACGTCGCTGTCTTTCAGGAGGGGAGCGGCGGTATCCTTTGCGGAAAGGATCGGATTTTCAACGCCCCAATCAACACCGATATCGGGGTCACACCAGCAGATGCTTCTGTCGTTTTCGGGTGAATAGAAATCGTCAACCTTGTATGAAAGCTCAACGTTATCCGAAACGGTCAGAAATCCGTGCAGACAACCCTTGGGTATGAAAAGCATCTTGTGGTTTTCGTCTGAAAGTTCAACCGCAACCCATTTCTTATATGTAGGAGAGCCTTTTCTGATGTCGACTGCAACGTCGATAATTTTTCCTCTTGTGCAGGAAACGAGCTTTGCCTGGGATTTTGGGTTTTTCTGGCAGTGCAGACCCCTGAGCGTACCTGCCTTTTCGGAAAACGAACGGTTATCCTGAATGAAATCGGCATTGATGCCGTATTCTTCAAAAATCTTTTTAGAGTATGATTCATAGAACCAGCCTCTGTTGTCGCCGATAACCTTTGGCTCAACGATAATTACGCCTTCGATCCCGGTTTTCACAAAATTCATATCTGTTCCTCCGTTCCCCAGCAGGGTCTTGCGCCGGGTCTGTCTGAGGAATAAAGAATCTTGCCTTCCGCAACGGCACGCAGATGCTGACCGTAAGAGGATTTGCCGTATTTTTCGGCTGAACGCAGAAGAGCCTCTCTGCTTATCCATCGCATATTATAAGCGATTTCTTCGGGAGCGGAAATCTTGATTCCCTGAAGCTTTTCAACAGTGTGAATGAAATTCGCCGCATTCATCAGGTTTTCAACAGTACCGGTATCAAGCCAAGCAAAGCCTCTGCCCATCAGCTTGATGTCAAGGTCGCCGTTGTCAAGATACATCTGATTGATGTCGCTGATTTCAAGTTCACCTCTTTTTGAGGGTTTGAGAGATTTTGCATATTCAACGACTCTGTTATCATAGAAATAAAGGCCCGTAACTGCATAATTTGACTTCGGCACCTCGGGCTTTTCTTCGATTGAAACGGGGATTCCGTTTTCATCGAATTCAACAACGCCGAAACTCTGCGGATTATCAACGTAATATCCGAAAATAGTGGCTCTGCCTTTATTCTTTGCGGCAACTCGGAGCATATGACCGAGACCGTTACCGTAGAAAATGTTGTCACCGAGAACCATCGCAACGTCATCGTCGCCGATGAATTCTTCGCCGATGATAAATGCCTGAGCAAGTCCCTCGGGTTTTTCCTGAATTGCGTAGGAAAGGCTCAGACCGAACTGTCTGCCGTTGCCGAGAAGCTCCTTGAATCGGGGAGTATCGGTGGGGGTTGAAATAATAAGAATCTCACGGATGCCCGCGAGCATAAGTGTCGAAAGGGGATAATAAATCATGGGTTTATCGTAAACGGGAAGAAGCTGTTTACTGGTAACCATGGTCAGCGGATAGAGTCTTGTACCCGAGCCGCCGGCAAGAATAATGCCTTTCATCAAACACACTCCATTTCATAACAAAGCAGTATTAATGATTTGAAATTTATACTTTTGCAGTATATATTCGCTAATATAATACCATCTTTTGGTCAGAATGTCAAATAAATAAAGGTTACAATAGTGTAATCTTTATTTATTTTGTTGATACTTAAACTATTGAAAGAAAAATTCAATTTAGTGGTTTACTTTTAAAAAATTATGTAATATAATAAAATGAACATTTGTTTACACGAAGGAGGTCTGCATATGGACAAGTTTATTCTGCATTCGAATTATAAACCTATGGGTGACCAGCCTCAGGCGATAGCTGAGCTTGTTGACGGCATCAATAACGGCTGCACCGAGCAGACGCTTCTCGGAGTAACCGGCTCGGGCAAAACTTTTACGATGGCAAACGTCATTGCCGAGGTCAACAGACCGACGCTTGTTCTGGCGCATAACAAAACACTTGCCGCCCAGCTTTGCAGTGAATTCCGCGAATTCTTTCCTGAAAATGCGGTTGAATATTTTGTTTCATACTATGATTATTATCAGCCTGAGGCCTATATTCCTACAACCGATACCTATATCGAAAAGGATTCGGCGGTCAATGATGAAATTGATAAACTCCGTCACTCCGCAACGTCGGCGCTGTCGGAAAGGCGTGACGTCATTATTGTTGCGAGTGTTTCCTGTATTTACACTCTCGGTGACCCGATTGATTATCGCAGTATGGTTATTTCTCTGCGTACGGGTATGGAAAAAAGCAGGGATGAGCTGATTGAAAAGCTCGTTTCGATTCAGTATGAGCGCAACGACATTGATTTCAGCAGAAATAAATTCAGGGTCAGGGGAGACGTTGTTGAAATCTTCCCCGTTTATTCTAACGAAAACGCATATCGGATTGAATTCTTCGGCGATGAAATCGACCGTATCAGTGAAATCAATGCGCTTACGGGTCAGGTTAAAAGCGTTGTGTCGCACGTTGCGATTTATCCTGCTTCGCACTATGTTATTTCACCTGACAAGATGGAAAAATCCATCAGCCTTATCTATGGCGAAATGCTTGACAGAGTAGCTCAATTTGAAAAAGAGGGAAAACTTCTCGAGGCTCAGCGTATCAGACAAAGAACGGAATACGATATCGAGATGCTTCGTGAAACGGGCTTCTGCAAGGGTATCGAAAATTATTCGAGGGTTATGTCGGGCAGAGAGCCGGGCTCCGCACCTTTCACACTTCTCAACTATTTTCCCGATGATTTTCTGCTCTTTGTCGATGAATCCCACGTAACCCTGCCTCAGGTCAGAGCAATGTACGGCGGTGACAGAGCTAGAAAAGAAAGCCTGATTGAATTCGGATTCCGTCTGCCGTCGGCATACGATAACCGTCCGCTGACATTCGATGAATTCTACGAAAGAACGGGTCAGAAAGTATTTGTCAGTGCAACACCCGGTGAATTTGAGAAAACAAGAAGTCAGCATACGGCGGAGCAGGTAATCAGACCGACGGGTCTGCTTGACCCTGAAATTTCCGTCAGACCCGTTGAGGGTCAGATTGACGATCTCGTTTCCGAAATCAACATCCGCACCCAAAAAGGCGAGAGGGTACTTGTTACAACCCTCACCAAACGAATGGCGGAGGATTTGACGGATTACCTTGAAAATCTCGGTATTAAGGTGCGATATATGCATCACGATATCGATACCATAGAAAGAATGGAGATTATACGAGGTCTGCGTCTGGGCGATTTTGACGTGCTAATCGGGATCAACCTTCTGCGTGAAGGTCTTGATATCCCCGAAGTGTCGCTTGTTGCGATTCTTGATGCTGATAAGGAGGGCTTCCTCCGCTCCGAAACATCGCTTATCCAGACGATAGGCAGAGCCGCAAGAAACTCCGGAGGCACGGTCATAATGTATGCCGATACGGTAACTCCTTCTATGGAGAGGGCTATCACCGAAACAAACCGTCGCCGTGAAAAACAGATGAAATATAATGCGGAGAACGGCATAACTCCGAAAACAATTGTAAAGGATGTCAGAGAGATAATTGAAATCTCTGCAAAATCCGATGATGAAAAACCGATTTCAAAGATGAGCAAGAAAGAAAGAGAGCAGATGATAATCAAGCTCACTGCAGAGATGAAAGCGGCTGCAAAAATCCTTGAATTTGAGCATGCCGCATATCTGCGCGATAAAATTGAAAAGCTCAGAAGAGGTAAATGATAATGGCAATAAAAAACCTGACCGTCAAGGGTGCAAGGGAGCATAACCTTAAAAATATCGATATTTCCGTGCCCAGGGATAAGCTTGTTGTTTTCACAGGACTTTCGGGTAGCGGAAAATCGTCCCTTGCCTTTGACACCATATACGCAGAGGGTCAGCGCAGATACGTTGAATCCCTTTCGTCATATGCAAGACAGTTTCTCGGTCAAATGGAAAAACCCGCCGTTGAAAGCATAGAAGGACTTTCACCCGCTATTTCCATCGACCAGAAAACAACTTCAAAAAACCCCCGTTCAACCGTAGGTACGGTTACTGAGATTTATGATTATCTTCGTTTGCTTTATGCCAGAATAGGCATTCCGCATTGTCCCGAATGCGGCAGAGAAATAGCCAGGCAGACCGTTGACGATATAACGGGACAGGTCCTTGAGCTTGACGAAGGAACGAGAATTCAGATTATGGCACCGATTGCCCGAGGCAAAAAAGGTGAGTTTGTCAAGGAACTTGAAAACATCCGCAAAAGCGGTTATGCAAGAGTCAGAGTGGATTCAATTACCTATGATCTGACCGAAGATATAAAGCTTGATAAAAATATAAAGCACAATATCGAGGTTATCGTTGACCGACTTGTTATTAAAGACGGTATCCGATCAAGACTTGCCGACTCAATTGAGACGGCGGTAGGATTGACGGAGGGTCTGCTTATGGTCGACGTTATCGGCGGAGACGAAATTCTTTTTTCTCTTAACTATGCCTGCCCCGAGCACGGCGTCAGCATTGAAGAGCTTGAGCCACGTTCTTTTTCGTTCAACAATCCCTTCGGTGCTTGTCCTAAATGTCTCGGTCTCGGCGTGTTTATGCACATTGATCCAAACCTTATTGTGCCCGATATGAGTCTTTCGATAAGC
This sequence comes from Clostridia bacterium, assembly GCA_017502085.1. Classification (GTDB taxonomy): domain Bacteria; phylum Bacillota; class Clostridia; order Oscillospirales; family Acutalibacteraceae; genus CAG-177. The sequence goes on from JAFVVQ010000037.1 coordinate 34,846, forward strand.
GAAGGGGCTATCAAGGCAAGCGGTTGGAGCAATGCAGACGGTGGCACGATAGCACGTATGTATTTTGAAGGTCTTGCAAATGCATACGGATTCTCGCTCGATACTCCGTTTGAAAAGCTGCCGAAGAAGGCACAAGACGTCATCTTCTACGGTACAAAGGGCAAAAAAATAAAGCTTGAGCGCAGAAGTGAATACGGCTCGGGCACGTATATGACGGATTTTGAAGGCGTAATCACAAATCTTGAGAGACGCTATACCGAAACAACCAGCGAATATTCGAGAAACGAAATCGAAAGTTATATGATTACCGATAAGTGTCCCGAGTGCGGTGGCGCAAGGCTTCGTAAGGAGTCGCTCGGAGTAACCGTCGGCGGTATCAATATAGATGAATTTGTCAACAAATCAATCAATGAGTCACTCGAATTTCTTGATTCCCTTATCCTTAGCGAAAGGGAGGAGATGATAGCAAACCTTATCATCAAAGAAATCAGAAGCAGACTGCATTTTCTTTCCAGCGTGGGTCTTGATTATCTTTCGCTTGCTCGTTCATCCGCAACGCTTTCGGGCGGTGAAGCACAAAGAATCCGACTCGCAACACAGATTGGCTCTTCTCTTATGGGCGTTCTGTATATTCTTGATGAGCCGAGTATAGGTCTGCATCAGAGGGATAACGAGAAGTTGATTGCAACTCTCCGCCATCTTCGTGATATAGGCAATACGCTTATCGTTGTTGAACACGATGAGGACACTATGCGGGCGGCTGATTATATTGTCGATGTCGGTCCGGGTGCCGGTATTCACGGCGGAGAGATTGTAGCCTGCGGCTCGATCGATGATATTATTGCGTGTGAAAAATCGCTGACGGGTCAGTATCTCAGTGGCAAAAAGTTCATTCCGATTCCTGAAAAACGCAGAGCGGGTAACGGTAAAAAACTTGTCGTTTACGGTGCGGAGGAAAATAATCTCAAGGGAATTGACGTTGAGTTTCCGCTCGGAACATTTATCTGTGTCACAGGTGTATCGGGCAGCGGTAAGTCCTCGCTTATCAATGAAATTCTTAACAAGCATCTTGCTAGCGAGCTCAACAAAGCAAAAAAGATTGCGGGCAAGCATAAGAGTATCAGCGGTACGGAATATCTCGATAAGGTTATCAATATTGACCAGTCTCCGATAGGCAGAACTCCAAGATCGAATCCCGCAACCTATACGGGTGTTTTCAACGATATCAGAGAGCTTTTCGCCTCGACCGTTGATGCAAAGAAAAAAGGCTACAAGGCAAACCGTTTTTCGTTCAACGTCAAGGGCGGCAGATGTGAAGCCTGTCAGGGTGACGGCATTGTGAAAATTGAAATGCATTTCCTTGCCGATATATATGTGCCTTGTGAGGTCTGCCGAGGTCAGCGTTATAACAACGAAACACTCGAGGTCAGATACAAGGGTAAGAATATCCACGATATTCTTGAAATGACGGTTGAAGAGGGAATGAATTTCTTTGAGAATATTCCCAAAATCCATCGCAAGATAAAGACACTCTATGACGTTGGTCTGGGATATATTAAAATCGGTCAGCCTGCAACAACGCTTTCGGGCGGTGAGGCGCAGAGAGTCAAACTTGCGACCGAACTTTCCAAACATTCAACGGGCAAAACCATTTATATTCTTGATGAGCCTACAACGGGTCTTCATACCGCTGATGTTCACAGACTCATTGATGTTCTTCAGAGGTTTGCGGATTCGGGCAACACGGTGCTTGTAATTGAGCATAATCTTGATGTTATCAAGGTAGCCGACCATATTATCGACCTCGGTCCCGAGGGTGGTAACGGCGGCGGAGAGATTGTTGCTGTCGGAACACCTGAAGAGGTTGCTGCCAACCCGAAATCATATACGGGTCATTATTTAAAGAAAATACTGACAGATAATAAGGCATAAAAGAAAGCCGTCGGATTTCTCCGACGGCTTGATTCTTTTTTACTTATGCAGCTGCCTGCTGAGCAAGGTTGAGTCTGATTTTATCGCAGAATTCTTTGGATACCTTTGCGATGTTTTCTTTGTTTTCGACCATCTTATACTTGCCTTCTTCGCCGATGATGGCTTCGAATGCATCGCCGTAAACTTCTTCCTGAATAGCTTCACGAACTGTGAGCTTCCAGTCGGGACCGTTACTCTTTACATAATACATAATGTGATAACCGTATTCGGTTTCAACGATTTCGCAGTCGCCTGTTTTTCTTGCGGGGTCGATTGCCCAATTCTTGAAGCTGGCAACATAGTTTGAGTTGGGTCTGATATCTTCATAGAGACCGCCGTTTTCTGTTGAAGCGGTATCCTCGTTATACTTCTTGACGATAGCCTTGAAAGCGTCTTCAGTGCCGCCTGCCTTGAGCCATTCGTCCTTGATTTCGTTAGCCTTCTTGCTTGCAGCCTGCTTGATTTCGTCGGTGGGCTTGTCGCCTTCCTTCTCAACGTCAAACTTGATCAGGCAGTGACGTACGTCAGCGCTGACACCCTCGTATGCGGGGTTGCCGATAAGAACAACGATAGCGGCTTTGTCTGTTGTGAATACGTTTTTGTCGCCGATCTTGCGAGCGGAATCAAAGATCCACTTTGCAGCATCTTCTGAAAGGCTGGTTTTGAGAGCTGCAAATGTTGCACCCTTGTTTTCAACTGTGGGATCAACTTCTGTGGGCTTTGTGCCTTCCTTGAGGTTGCTGTTCTTGTGCTCAAGTGCAGCTGTCTTGAAAGTTTCAGCGTCTGTGATCTTTTCAAGCATTGCTTTTGCAGCATCAATCTTGGGCTGGTTAGCTTCGTTCTTTCTCTTGGTGAATTCTTCTTCAGTTTCTGCAGAAGCCTTTGTAAGAGTGTCAAAAGAAATTGTGTAGGAACGGATATCCGCGTAGTTATATGTTTTGGGATCTTCCTTGTATTTCTTTTCGACCTGTTCGTCAGTGACTGTTTCGTGAGCCTTCTTCTGGACATCTTCGTTATAACGTGAAGCGATGAGCTCCATTTCAAGAAGCTGACGCAGACCCTTTTCATTCAGACCCTTTGAGTAGTTGGCTCTGATGAATGCGTTGAGTGAGTAGCTGTTTTTCTTAGCCTGTTCACTGATGGAAGCGATGGCTTCGTCAATCTGCTTCTGTTCTTCTTCGTTAATTTTGTAACCTTCTGCAACAGCGTCTGTATAAAGAGCTAACTGCTGGAAAGCAAGGTTTGAAGCATAGTTTGCGATAGCGGTGTCATAATAAACGATGTTACCGTCTTCGTCTTTCTGGTTTGTGGAAACTTCATCGGGAGCCTTGTCGAGAGGGAAGCCCATTGACATACCCTGCTGCTGATAGGTGGATTCCATCTGTGCATAGTACTGATAAGCCATTGAGTAATAGTAGTTGTACTGAGCAACGGAAACCTTTTCGTCACCGACGGAGATAGCTGTTGAGAATTTCTCAACAACGCCGAAGTGGTCAACAATTGCCCAACCGATACCTGCAACGATGGCAACCGCAACGAGAACGGCAGCGGCCTTTTTGCCAATTTCTAAAGCAACTGTGCGTGATTTAACGTTTTTGGCGTTTTTCTTTGCTGCCTTAGCTAACCTTTCTTTTCGTTCCTCGCGATAGAGCTCGGCTTTGCTTTTGGAGCTTTCGTTTTTAGCCATTTTGTTTTCATCCTTTTCTCTGAGAATTAAATGCCTGCGCAAAGCGCCTCGGCACAATGTATATATCTTATACTATTTTTAAAGATTTTACAAGCCTTTTTTTATGAATTTTTAATGTTTAATGCGGAAAGTGTTATAAATTTCCGCTCATAAACTCATTTTTGAACCATATGTCGGGTACTTCGAAGCTCTTTTGGTTGAGATAATTGAGAATACCTGCATCACTTGTGAAGGTGAATTTCAGACGGTAGGAATATAAAAACTGTTTTTTGTAGCCTCCGTAAGCCTTATTGAGTTCGTTTGTACCGTATTTGCCGTCGCCGAGCAGGGGATGACCGATACTTGAGAAGTGCGCTCTTATCTGATGTGTTCTGCCCGTGAGGAGTTCAACTTCTACGAGGCTCAGCCCCTTCTTTTCATCAATGACGGAATATTTTGTGCGAATTTCCTTTGCACCGTTTCGTTTCTGGGTGAAAACCGCAACTTTGTTCTTTTTTTCATCCTTGATGAGCCAACCCTCGAGGGTACCGCTTTTTCGTTTCAAAGTGCCGTGAATAACACAAAGATAATATTTTTCGAGTTCTCTGTCTTTGAGTTTACGGTTGAGAATGCGCAGACTTTCCGCGTTTTTGGCGGCAATGACAATACCGCCCGTATTACGGTCAATTCTGTTGACAAGAGACGGCGTGAAGCTGTTTTCGTCTTTTGGGTTATATTCGCCCTTTTCGTAGAGATAACGCTTGATTCGTGTGATGAGAGTGTCATTATATTCCGTTTCGTCGGGGTGCGAAAGCAGACCGACTTTCTTGTCGAGAAGCATAATGTTTTCATCTTCATAGATTATATCGAGATTTTTCGATGCATGAAGAAAATCGTAATGCTCCTTGACAGGGGCAAAAAATTCGTCGTTGATATACATATCAATAACGTCTCCGACGGCAAGTTTCTGCGAAATTTCGCCTCTTTTGCCGTTGACTTTTATTCTTTTCATTCTGATATATTTATACATCAGGGATTGCGGAAGGTTGGGTACGGCTTTTGAGATGAATTTATCCAGTCTTTGTCCGGAATCGTTTTTTGCTATTGAGAAGCTTTTCAAAAAAATTCCTCCGATTGTCGCAAAATGAATAATAAGGTTGAAAAATATTGCTTAACGTGTATAATATATCCGAAAGACAGTTCTTTAAGGAGACTATCTGTATGGAAGAGAAAAATAAGAATCTTCACGCCAAACACAGAGCAAGAATGCGTGAAATGATAAGAAAAACGGGAATTGAAGATATTCCCGATATAAATCTGCTGGAGTATCTGCTTTTTTATTCGATACCGAGGAAGAATACCAATGATATTGCACACCGTCTGCTCAATACATTCGGATCGCTCAACGGAGTGCTCAATGCAGGCTATGACCGTTTGCTGGAGGTTGAAGGTATGGGTGAAAGCTCGGCATTGCTGATATCGTTGATTCCGGGCATCAGCAGAAAATACGTTGAGAGTGCCGAAAAGGGGAAAATCAATCTTGCCGAGCCGGGAGATGCAATCGAATATATCAAAACAAAATACTATGGTGAACAGAACGAGATTTTTTATGTGATTTGTCTTGATGCAATCGGTAATCTTATAAACTGTTGCAAACTTGCGGAAGGCTCACCGGAAACGGTTGTTATCGATAAAAGGAGTATCCTTGAGGTTGTGCTCAGAAACAACGCGGATACCGTTATTGTTGCTCACAACCATCCCAACGGTATAGCGGCACCGTCAAAGAACGATCTCGATATGACGGGAGACCTTCAGTCACTTTTCCGCAAGATCGGAATCAGACTTGCCGACCATATCATAGTTGCGGGGAACGATGCTCTTTCTATGGCATCGGCATCGAGGTCTTCGATACTTTTCAGAAAATAAAAGATTTAAGCGGCAGGTAAATCCTGCCGCTGTTTTGTTGCTCAGAATTTAACCGTCAGAGTGTTGATGCCGGGTTTGCCGTTGATACGCAGATATGCTGAATTTGAGCCTTCAATCTTTTCAAGTTCATATTCTGCACTGCATTCGATGGAAGCATCTGCCTTGTGAAGATAAACCTCTGTGGGTACGCTGTATTCTTTATCCTGATCATAAACAAGAGTAAATACGTTATTTTCACGGTCGGTCTTATATTCAATTGTCTCGCCGCAGACCGCAATGGGAGACGTTCTGTTGAGGCAATCCATAATCGGATTCTTAAGCATACCGTCATAATATGCCCAATATGTGTTGCTCCACTTGTTTGAGTCAAACTTATCAAGAAGGAATCTGATGTGGTGAAGCCATTCGGTACCTTCGGAGTGACCGCCCCATTCGCCGACGATTACGGGTACGTCAAGTCTCTGCTGTGACTTTCTGTGCTGATCGAAGATCGAACCGACTCTGGAGTTGCTTGCATATTTATATGCGGCGGTATCAACCATCAGGTCGTATGCGTGGGGAGCGAAGCAGACCTTCTCTTCACGTTTACCGTCGTAGTTAATAACGGGAGTGCTGTAGGGAATACCGAGGTTGGAATAATAACTGTTTTCCATTATCATAATACCGTTATCGGTAACGCCTCGGATAGCTTTTGCGGTTCTGTTGAGAAACTGTGAATATGCACCTACGTCGAATTTGTAAATCAGACCGTTTGCTGCACTTGTGACCTTGCGGAAAAGATCGGGGTCATCAAAAGGCTCAAGCACCTTTATTGCATTGCCGGTAATAAGCTGCTTTGCCATCCAAACAATATTGCAGCGTTTGTCGGTAAGAACTGTTTTTGCGATGCTTGCGATAAGTTTCCTGAAAACCTTGCCGCCGTCGCTGCCGGGGAAAGGTTCATTGAGCATATCGAATCCGAAAAGTGCAGGATGGTCCTTGAATCTTTCGGCAACGTGCTGCCACATTTTGCAGAAATAAGTCTGAAGCGGAATGCCGTTGTATTCGGCATTGTTCCAGAAATTATCAAATGCACGGTGTGTTGCTTTGCCCCAGAAATAGCCTTCTGCCCAGACGAATCTTGTTTTTTGGAATTTTGCGCCGTCTGTCAGACAAGCCCATGCGGGAGCACCGTCACCTGCCATGCCTTTGAATCCCGCATAGAGATCCTGATGCATATCGAGATAAAAATAGATGCCGTATTTTGCACAGAGATCGGCAACCTTTTCAACTTTGTCAAGGAATTCCTCGTTATATTTGAAGGGTTCGGGTTCAATCGCATCCCAGGTCATACCGAGTCTGACAAGGTTGAAGCCATTCTGACTGAGACTTTTTATTAATTCTTCGTCAAATGGCATATCATATGTTCTTTCTTCGGCACCGTCTTTGTTATAACCCTTGTCGCAAAGATTGACGCCGTTGAAGATTCTTTCTCTGCCCTCGGAATCGATGAATTTCTGCTTGAACGTTGTGATTCTTTTCATAGCAAAAAACCTCTCATTACAATATAGATAAAATTATTATATCATTGGAGGAAAATAAATGCAACCGTAAATATGTATTTAAAGGATTACAATTGACTATTGCCAATATTGTAAAACTGTGATAAAATCAAAAGGTAAATGTATTGTTTTCCGTAACGGGAACAAATAATTTCACAGAACAGGAGTAATCAATATGGCAGCATCATTATTCTTCAAGGCATTTTGCAGAACTTATCAGGGTATCTTCAGGGTTGCGGTCAACTTCCTCGACTGGACGGAGCCTCAGCTTGTGAAGGGTGCGGGCAGCGTCAAAAAGCTTCCCGAGGTTGTCAAGGCAAACGGTCACGATAAGGTTCTCGTCGTAACTGATAAGGGTCTTATGGGACTTCATCTTCTTGACGGACTTTTCGAAGGTCTCGATAAGGCAGGTGTCAAGTATTTCGTTTATGACGGTACTCAGCCCAATCCTACAATCGACAACATCGAAGAGGCAAGAAAGCTCTATGCCGATAATAACTGTTCAGCCGTTATTGCATTCGGCGGCGGATCGCCTATGGACTGTGCAAAGGTTGCGGCTGCAAGAATTGCCAAGCCGAACAAGTCCGTTCAGCAGATGAGAGGCACTCTCAAGATTCTCAAGAAGCTTCCCACAATCTATGCAGTTCCCACAACTGCGGGTACCGGCTCCGAAACAACAATCGCAGCCGTTGTTTCCGATCCCTCAACTCACGAAAAATATGCTCTTCAGGATCCCGTTCTCCGACCCAAGTACGCAGTTCTCGATCCTGAGCTTACAATCGGTCTGCCTCCTCACATCACCTCGACAACGGGTATGGATGCTCTGACTCACGCAGTAGAAGCATATATCGGTCACAGCAACACAAAGGGCACTGCTGCTGCCGCTGAAAAGGCAACCAAGATGATTTTTGACAATATCCTCAAGGTTTATGAAAACGGCAAGGATATCGAAGCAAGAGAAAATATGCTTGAAGCATCATATCTCGCAGGTATTGCGTTCACAAGAGCGTACGTAGGTTACGTTCACGCAATCGCACATAATCTCGGCGGTATGTACGGCACACCTCACGGTCTTGCAAATGCGGTGGTTCTTCCTTATGTGCTTGAATATTTCGGCGAAACCGCTTATTCTCCTCTTGCAAAGCTTGCTGATATCGCAGGTATCACAAGTGCGGGTATGAACGAGGCTCAGAAAGCGAAACTCTTCATCGAATCCATCAAGGAATTCAATAAGAAGATGAATATTCCCGATAAGCTTGAAATCCTCGAAAAGGATATTCCCACAATTGCAAAGAGAGCGCTCAAAGAAGGCAATCCTCTTTATCCCGTTCCGAAAATTATGGATCTCGAGGAATGTATGACGGTTATCAGAAAAATCGCAAAATAAACAGTCATCCGGGCTGTTTCGTATTTAACAGGGGTGTTAAAATGAATATTAAAAAGACAATCAGCTTTATTATGGCTTTTGTGATTGCTGTTTCTGCTTGCAGTATCGGTGCTTCTGCACGGAATAATATCAGCGATCCGAAAAATGATGCGCCGTTTGTGTTCGTTCACGGCCTTAACGGCTGGGGCGGCGCAGAGGGTATTGACGGAATTATCCCTTACTGGGGTGCAACAACGGGTGACCTTATGCATTATCTTCAGTATGAGGGATATGAATGCTATTCGGCATCTGTCGGCCCCGTCAACAGTGCATGGGACAGAGCGTGCGAGCTTTATGCTCAGATTATCGGCGCAACGGTTGACTACGGCGAAGCGCATTCAAAAAAATTCAATCACGCGAGATATGGCAGAACCTATTATGATGCGCTTGTTCCCGATTGGGGTGAGCTTGACGATGCAGGTAAAATCAAGCAGATTCATCTTATCGGTCACAGCTTTGGCGGCACAACTGTCAGGATGCTTGTTCATCTTCTGACAGAGGGCAGCGCCGAAGAAATGGCGGCAACACCGTCAGATGAGATTTCAGGTCTCTTTACGGGAGGCAAAAGCGATTGGGTAAGAAGTGTAACTGCTATATGTACTCCGCACAACAGTGCAACGGTCTATTATCCTCTTGATGTTCTCGGAATTATTGACATTGTTATGTTTTTGAGTTATCTTTACATCGGTGTCGTCGGCAGAGGTCCGCTCAACGGTGAACTGGTCGATTTTCATATGGAGCAGTACGGTCTTTCCGAAATTCCCGGCGGCAATGAAGCAACAGGCTTGTTCAAGGCAATGAAAAACGTTCTTGCCAACAAAGAGGATTCCAGTGCGTACGATCTGACTCCTGAGGGAACGCATAAACTCAATAATGAACTTGAAATCAGTGATAACGTTTATTATTTCTCCTATCCGTTTTCAACAACAAAGCCTGTTCCTGCTCTCGGAATTGAAATTCCGAGACTCAGCACCAACCCCGTCATTATACTTACGGCGGCAATGATGGGCATGATGGCATTCAATGATCCTGTGTTGGGCATTGAATACGGCAAGGAATGGCTTGCAAACGATGCGCTGGTAAATACCGAGAGTGCGAAATATCCTTTTGATGAGCCGTATACGGATTTCAATTCGCAGAGTATCAATAAAGGTGTGTGGAATGTTATGCCCGTCAGTGAGGGTGACCACGGTACCGCAATCGGTCTTTTTGCAAATGAAACCAAAACTCACGGATTCTATTCCGAAATGTGCGAAATGCTTAATGCACTTCCCTCGTAACATAATATCAGAAAGGGCGGTTGCCGAAACCGCCCTTGTTTTTTGAAAGGTGAAAGCTATGAAAACAAAAAGAATTATCAGCGTTTTTCTTGCAGTGATACTTGCATTCGGCTGTGTTGTGCCCTCGTATGCCGCTTCAACCGTGAATATGCACGGGGTCAGCAAAATTATAAGAACAATCGACGGCGTTCTCGAAAATGCGGAAAGATTCATCCGATCAAAGCTTGAAAACAGAAAGAATTATTCCGATTACACCGAGCTTTGCTCCATACCCGAAACCGAAAACGGATACGTACCTCAAGGCTACTGCATCAGCGAGGATGGCAAGAGTCACATTGTTTCGTATTATCATGCAGAAAAGCCGTCGATTCTTGTTTTTGTGAATTCTGAAACGGGTAATGCAGAAAAGCTTCTCAACCTTAAAACTGCAAGCGGTAAGGATTTTACTGGTCACGCAGGCGGAGTTGCTCAGGAAAACGGATGGCTCTATATCTGCCACGGCAGTAAGATTTACAGAATCGCATCGGCTGATATTGAATCTGCCGAAAACGGGGGAGAAATTTCTCTCGGTGCAAGTGTGCAGACCGACGTTAAATGCTCTTATATCAACAGCGACGGTGAATACCTCTATGCAGGTGAGTTTTATACCTATGCAGCCGACGGCGGATACGACACTGATGTAACGCATCATGTTTCGGTTTCGCTTTTTGAACGTCACTATTCACGGTGCAATGCCTATAAGTTGAGCAGTTTTGAAAAAGCGTTTGACGGTGCGGAGCTTGTTCCCGATTTTGTGCTGACAACACCTAACAGAGTGCAAGGTTTTGCAAGACTTGCTGACGGCAGTTTTGTGCTGAGTGTTTCATATGGCAGAAATAATGATTCATTTATGCCTGTCTTTGAAGATGTCACAAAGGGCGAAGCGGACTCCGAACTTGCTTACGGTGAAGTAAAAATACCGGTTTACCATCTTGCAAAGAACAGCAGAAATTCAAATCTTCGTCAGCCACCGATGCTTGAAGGCATTGACGCAAAAGGGGATTCGGTAATCGGCATTTTTGAATCGGGCGCAAAGAAATACAGCGACGGAGCAGTGATTCTCAACAGCATCTGTGAATTTAAAGTGAAATAAACCGATAAATAATTAAACAAGCGTGGCACCGATTGGAGCCACGCTTGAATTTTTATTTTTTCTTCAATCTTTCGCAAAGTTCTCTGTCGGGAGTTACCCACATAGTATTATAGGTATGGTATATGACCTTGCCGGGCTTTGCGCCGCTCGGTTTTTTGAGCGAACGGATTTCGGTGTAATCAACAGCAACCTGAGAGGATTCTCTGCCGCCGCTGTGGTATGCAGCGAGGATAGCTGCCTGTCGGCAAGTTGATTCGGGAATAATATCACCGTTACCGATAACAACCACGTGAGAACCGGGAATTTTTTGCGTGTGAAACCACGAATCGTCTTTTGCGGCTGTTTTAAACGTCAGAATATCGTTCTGAACGTTGTTTCTGCCGACGAGAATTGTGTATCCGTCATCCGAAACGTACTCAAGAGGGGGCAACGGCTTCGGCTTCTTGCCCTTATCGTTTTTTGCCCTTTTCAGATAACCTTGTTCATAAAGTTCTGCTCTGATTTCAGCAAGTTCTGTGTATCCGTCAGCGCGGTTGACACTGTCGATAACCGTCTCAAGATAAGCGAGTTCCTGTTCACTTTGCTCAATCAGTTCACCGAGCATACTTTCTGCAGTTTTTGCCTTGCGGTATTCCTTGAAATATTTCTGTGCATTTGCAGAGGGAGAAAGTGCGGGGTCGGCGGCGATTCGGATAACATTGTTTTCATCATAGAAATTTTCAATGTCGTAGAAAAACGAGCCTTTTTCAAGTCTGTACTGATTTGCGAGAATCAGTTCAGCGTTGATTCTGAGAGAATCCTTGTCGGCACAGGCGCTGAGTTCTGCCTGTCTGCTCTGAAGCTTTCTTGCCGCTCTTGCTGAAGCGTTCTGAAGAAGTTTGAGGAGCGACTGGCTTCTCTGTCTCGTGCGCTCAAAACGGTCTTTTTCATAATAAAAATCGTCAAGCAATTGTGAAAAACTATCGAATTCTTTTGCTGAAACCGCAAAACCGTACTGGGTGATATCCGTGAATGTAAAGTCATATGGCTTTACACCTTCTCTGATGAGCATCGTCGGATTTGCCTTGCCTGATTCTAGCAGTGATTTTATCTCTGCAAATTTTTTCGTGAGCCTTTCAACGGAAATATCGGTCAGCTCTGTTGCGAGAGTATCGCCAGGGCAGGCGAAAGCCGCAATCTCCCGACTTATCAAGGGAGAGACGCCCTCAACAGTTTCAAGAATTGCGCCTGAAAGCCTCTTCCCGATGCATTTTGTGACTGCTTTTGAAATTGCTTCAGGATCTTTTTCGGTCAGATTCATTTTATTCTGTCGGGGAGGTAATTCGTATTTGAATGATGGCAGAATCTGTCGCACGCTCGATTGTGTAAAGTCAATTCGCTTTACAGAGTCGACAATATTACCGTCGGAATTCACGAGGATAATATTGCTGTGTTTAGCCATTATTTCAATGCATAGAGTGAACGTCACCGCATCGCCTATTTCATTTGTACCCGCAAGGTCAATGAAAACCACTCTGTCCAGCCCAAGCTGGCGTATATCGGTTATGACCGCACCTGTCAGATGCTTTCTGAAAAGCATACAGAGCATCGGCGGAGTCGACGGGTTTTCGGGTGCATTTGCCGTCAGATGAAGTCGGGGACTGTTCGCACTTGCGGAGAGAAGAAGTCTGTAAGCGCCTTCTCTTGAGCGCAGATGAAACACCAACTCATCTTTTGATGGTTGGTGAATTTTTTCTATTCTGCTTCCGACAATATATCGTGAAAGTTCCTGCTTAAGCAGATTTAATGTAATTCCGTCAAGGGGCATAATTCAGACCTCTGATCAATTAATATGAACGACGGGAGAAGTTTGAGGAATGATCTTCACCTCTGCGTCGAATTTTTCTTTGAGTTTATTCGCCAATACAGTCATAACGGGATTCTCGGTCTCGAAATGACCTGCGGCAATGAGTGTCAGCCCAAGTTCCTTTGCATCAAGGAATTCGTGGTGTTTACCGTCACCCGTGATAAAAGCGTCGCAACCTGCAGCTGCAACGTCATAGAGATATTCTGCTCCGGCACCGCCGCAGACGGCAACTTTTGTGATTGTTTTTCCGCAATCGGCAAGTCTGACAACCGCTGAAAGCTTGTCGGCACAGAGCTTTGCAAGGCTTTCGCCCGATGTTGCGGGGATTTCGGCAACCCTGATGAATGCAAGGTCACCTTCCTCGGCAAAGGGTACGGGATTCTCAAATCCGAGAACTGATGAAAGTGTGTCGTTGACTCCGCCTTTTGCCATATCAAGAGGTGTATGTGTGCATATTGCGGCAATTCCGTTTTTGGCAAGAACGTAAGGCAGATCTTTATCGGTGAAGCTTCTTGCGGGTCTGAAAATAATGGGATGATGGCTGACAATCAGATCGGCATTCATTTCAGCCGCTTTTTCAATTGCTTCGGTTGTAATGTCAAGCACAACAGCGATTTTTCTCACTGTTTTATTTCTGTCTCCGACGAGCATACCGCTGTTATCCCAATCGCATTGAGTTGAGAACGGAGCAAGTGAATCGATGAATTCAAAAATATCCTTGACAGTCGGGTTATATGCCATTGATTTTATCCTCCGTTTCGAAAATTATGCACCTGAGATAATCCGCTTTCTCTGCGGAGCCGTGTTTTTCTTCGGCTTCGAGTTTTGTTTTTAATCTTTCGGCAACCTTCTGAAGATACTGTTTTGCTTCAGGCTTTCCGCATTCGGGAAGTTTACCGTAATATATGTAGCCTTCGGAATACGGTTTGATTTCGCCTGTCCATCGGGCACAGAAAGAACAGTAAAGCTTGCCTGAGTCTATGCACGCATCCTCACGAATGATTTCGAATCCGTTTGTGATAAGGTGTTCTCTGATATCTTCTGCGTGAGATTGCGGCTGAAGAATCAGCAGTTTTTTCGGGTCCTTGAGCCAGGATGTTCTTGAAACCAGTTCGGTCATCAGTGTGCCGCCCATACCGCACATAATAAAATCATCGGCTTCGTGCGGCTCAATTTCGTCAAAACCGTCGGAAAGGCGGAGCGTTACTCTGTCCGCCACACCGTAATTATCAACTGTGTTTTTCGCATTATCAAGCGGACCCTTGCGCAAGTCGCACGCAAGAGCCTTCGGGCAAACGCCGTTCAGAACCAGCCAGGCGGGGAGATAGGCGTGGTCAGTGCCGATATCTGCGGCAACCTTACCGTGGCGCACCATCTCCGCCGCCATCATAATTCTCTCGGAGAGCTTAAGCATTGGCGAGGAAAGCGTTCATTTTACCGATGAGTTCATCAGCGTTGACGCCGTGTACCATACAAGCCTGAGCAACGCTCTCGCTTCTTGCCGAAGGACAACCGAGGCAGTGCATACCCATTTCAAGGAAAAAAGGAGCAAGTTCACGGTGTGCATCAAGAATTTCGCCGATTTTCATGTCTTTTGTGATTTCTTTCATTGTTGTGACATCCTTTCAAAACAAATTATAAATATTATAACACAAGTTAAGATATATATCAAGGTTATTAATAATTGACATTCTCTTCATTTAGCGGTAAAATAAAATGTCAAAAGAAAAATATTGAGGTTTTGGCTATGAAAAAATATGATGCTGTTATTGTCGGCGGCTGTGCATCAGGGATAGCGGCGGCGATAACCGCCAAAAAGTGCAATCCGAAACTGAATATTGTTATTATAGAAAAACTTCCGAGGCTCGGCAAAAAGATTCTTGCAACAGGCAACGGCAGATGCAACCTCACAAATCTCGGTGCAGAGGCATCGGATTATAAAAATCCTGCTTTTGTCAGGATGGTGTTCGAAAAATATCCGCCCGAAAAGGTTGTGGATTTCTTCGGGTCAATGGGGTTGCTTACCTATGAGGATTCAGAGGACAGAGTTTATCCGAGAAGTAATATGGCGTCATCCGTACTCGATACACTCCGCTACGAGATTGACGGTCTCGGCATTGAAGTGATTTGCGATATGCCAGTCACACAGATAAAAAAACAGGGTGACGGTTTCTGTGTTAACGGAGAATTTTTCTGCAAAAAGCTGGTTATCGCAACCGGCGGAAAATCCTCCCCGTCGCAAGGCTCTGACGGAAGCGGATATGTACTTGCGAAACAGCTTGGCCATACCGTTACAAGGCTTTATCCTGCTCTTGTACCCCTGACAGTCAGAGATAACGTAAAACCGCTGAAGGGAATCAGGGCAAGAAATGTTGAGTTGTCTCTGAGAGCTGAGCAGATAATTAAAAAAACAAAGGGAGAACTTCTTTTCACCGAAAACGGACTATCGGGTATTGCTGCAATGGAACTTGCTTCGGTGGCTGAAGAATCGCTTGAAAGTGTAAAGTGCAAAACCTTTACTGATGTGGATTTTTTGCCCGAAATGTCATCTGAAGAACTTGTTCAATATCTGTTGAATGTCAAGAAAGTCAAGGGGTATTGCGACTGTGATATGCTTTTTGCGGGAGTCCTTCCGAAACAGATAGGAATCGAAATATGTAAAGCAGAGAAGCTTTACAGCCAGAATAAAAAGATTTCGCAGTTTACACATTCAGATATACTCAAGGTGGCTGAAAAGGCGAAAAAATTCACTTTTGAAATCAGCGGAACGAAAGGTTTTGCTAACGCCCAGGTAACAAGCGGCGGCGTTACCGTCAGCGAAATCAACGGTTTAACGATGGAATCGAAGCTTTGCAGCGGATTATTTCTTGTCGGAGAAATCGTTGACGTTGATGCGGGATGCGGCGGATATAATCTGCAATGGGCATTTGCTTCGGGAATGCTTGCAGGCGAAAATATTTGATAAGGTAGAAATTGTATGATTAAAGTCAGTGAAATAAAATTGCCTCTTGATTGCGACGAAGGTGCTCTTCGAAGGGCAACGGCAAAAGCTCTGCGTTGCAGCGAAGAAAAAATCAAATCCGTTCAGATTTCAAAGAAAGCGGTTGACTCGAGAAAAAAGGACAACGTTTTCTTCGTGTTCAATGTTATTGCGGATGTTGACGGGGATGAGACGTCTGTTATTGCTCATTCGAAGAATCCCCGTGTTGAGCAGGCAGAAATTTATCGCTATGAAATGCCTGAAATCAGAAGAACAAGCACTTTAAGACCTGTAATTGCAGGCTTCGGTCCCGCGGGCTTTTTTGCGGCTCTTATTCTTGCAAGGGCAGGGTTCAAGCCGATTGTTCTCGAAAGAGGTGCAGATGTTGACACAAGAACCAGGGATGTCAACGGATTCTGGACAGGCAGAAAGCTTAATACGGAGAGCAACGTGCAGTTTGGTGAAGGCGGAGCGGGTACTTTTTCCGACGGCAAACTTACAACGGGCATCAAAGACCCCCTTTGCCGAAAGGTTGTCGAAGAACTTGTGACTCACGGTGCGCCGCCTGAAATCAGTTATTCGTCGAGACCTCACATCGGTACTGACAAACTCGGTGCAGTGGTCAAGGCTTTCCGCGAAGAGATAATTTCTCTCGGCGGTGAGGTGCGTTTCGGATGGAAACTGACAGATCTCATCATTGCAAACGGCGTTATTCAGGGAATAAGCTGCCGCAGGCCCGACGGTACCTCCGAAGATATTGAAACCGATACTCTGCTTCTTTGCATCGGTCATTCGGCGAGAGATACCGTCGAAATGCTTTATAGAAAAGGAATAAAAATAATTCAGAAACCGTTTTCCGTCGGTGTCCGAATCGAGCATCCCCGTGAGATGATTGATAAGGCTCAGTACGGTTCGTTTGCGGGTCACCCCGCACTCGGAGCAGCAGATTACAAGCTTGCTTGCCATCCTGAGCACGGAAGAGGCGCATATACTTTCTGTATGTGTCCCGGCGGCACGGTTGTTGCTGCGGCATCGGAGGAAAACTCGGTTGTTGTCAACGGTATGAGTGAATATGCCCGTGACGGCGAGAATTCAAATGCGGCATTGCTTGTCGGTATTGAGCCTGAACATTTCGGCTCGGAGCATCCGCTTGCAGGTATTGAACTGCAGAGAAAAATTGAAAGAACGGCGTTCGAACTCGGCGGCGGTGATTACAGTGCACCTTGCCAGACTATCGGCGATTTTCTTGCCGACAAACCCTCGACAAAGCTTTCTTATGTCAGACCTACCGTTGCGACGGGTGTCACTCCATCTGATATCCGCAAGGTGTTGCCCGAAAAAGTGACGGATGTTATGGCTAAAGCAATCGTCAAGATGGATAAGAGTCTTAATGGTTTTGCGCTTCCCGACGGTGTTCTGACTGCTCCCGAAACGAGAAGTTCGTCACCTGTCAGAATCCTTCGTGATGAGCTTTATCAGGCGAATATCCGAGGTCTTTATCCGTGCGGCGAGGGTGCGGGATATGCGGGCGGTATAGTTTCAGCCGCGGTTGACGGTATCCGCTGTGCTCATGCGGTTTTGCTTGATGAAAGTGATGAGTGGTGAGACCATGACGAAACTTGAAAAAATGACGGATAAACAACTTGCTCTGCGTATGTCGAAATATATTTCAACACTTGAGAGCATAAAAATCCGTGCAGAATATTTCTCTGCGGGTCAATGCCCCGAAAAGGAAAGAGAATAGCTGAATGCGGACTATATTTCGACCCGTGATTCACTCAAAGAGGATTGGCAATACCTGAATTTCAACCGCAATTCGGGAGGAAAGCTTCTTTGGGATAAATATTTTCCGAGCGTCAGCGAAGCGGCGGCGTGGGGACTTTATGCAGACCCCGAGGGTGAACTCAATAAAGAGTATTTCAGGAGCGTTGACGATGCCCTTGAAAGGCTGACAAAGTATTATTCCTATGATTATTGGCAGATTATAGCCGAACTCTGATTCGGAATAAATTAAAAATAAATGGAGGTAAACTATGGCTTCAGTAGTAAATGCACTTTCGTTCATTGTTATTATGATTTCGATTCTGTTCAACACAATTGATGCGGGATTCGTCGGTAAAGCACCCGATCCCAAAACAGAGGCAGAGCTTACCGCAATGAACGGTATTTTCGAGACGTACGATCTTGATGAAGAGATTACCGTTGTCGAATCATCCAGACTTTCAAACGCGCAGTTCCATGCAATCAATGCGCTTCAGGGACTTGTTGCAAGAACAAAGCCGGCGATTTTCGTTGATTTCGGTTCTGCTGCAAACAAATATGCAATCAGCGAAATGGAAAAAGCGGGATATGAGATTTCGTATAATGACGAAAACGGCAATCCCTGGAAATTTGATACGCTTGTGAATAAGTTCAGATCGCATATTGCAGATAACGGATATATACTCTATGCAACGGCTGACGATCACGGTCAGCTCAACACCGCAACAAACCTTGCAACAATCAACGGATGGCTTCCCGTATCCGCAGAGGTTGAACAGGCTGTGATTGCACTCGGTCTTGAGAAAAAAGCTGATATCAGCGGCGATAATATAGACCTTGCTTATTTGAAAAATTTCTACAGAGAATATAAGGATTGCTTCAGAAAAGATTCCCTCGTGCATCTTTATTATTACGCAAAGGGTATGCGTGATTTTGCCGTTCAGCAGAATATCTTCGTGATGTACGTTCAGGACAGCGATTTTGCGGGCAGACTTTTCAGAGATAAGGTTATGCGTGAGCTTGAGCCGTCATCACTCATTTTCGGCTGGTGTCAGTATGAGTTCAAGTATACCGAATCTTCATCCCGCTACGGTCACACCGTTATTCCCTCAGACCATTCTTATAATCTGAGTATTCTTTCGTGCTTTGATGCAACGGAAGAAAAAATCGGCAAAGAATATTCGGGCAAGCCTCAGCTTGACCCTACGAAGCATTACGTTGCAATTGTTTACAGTGACGGCGACAATGCTCAGTGGATTCAGAACGGTTTCTCGGAATATCATACCTGGCAGAGCTATAAATCCGACGTGCCCGTAACCTGGACTTATTGTCCGATTCTCACCGAGCTTTCGTCAGTTGACAACAAGAGAACGCTTGAAGCTTACGGCGGCGGTGCGTTCATAACGGGACCCTCGGGCGGCGGTTATTCAAGAATTACCAAGATGAACGGCAAAGAGCTTGAAAAGTTTTCGGATTACACCGCTTCCATAATGCTCGAATCGGGTCTGTCCGTAATGACGCTTCTTGATGAAATCAAAAGCTCGAACTTTGATAAAGATTTCCAGAAGAGACTCAGCTATTTTGCCCGTTACGATAATATACACGGCGGTGTTGTTCAGCTTGACCCCAACAATTATGCAGGCGGCGCAGGCAGAGTATATTTTGTGAACGACAAGCCCTTTGTAACCGTCGGTTTCAGCCTCTGGCATGACAGCGGCGATGCAGCTCAGGTTACCAATGAGTGGCTTGCAGAGAAGGCGGCAGTTATCAACGAAAAGCCTGCAGATATCACAACCATTAACGGTTATACCGTTATCAACGTTCATCCCTGGACTGTAGGTCCTGATGACCTTGCTTATTTTGTAAGTCAGCTTGATGACGGTGTTGAGGTTATTGCGGCGGATGAACTGATTGCTGCTCTTGGTGAAAATATCCCTCATGAATTTGCAATGCCCCAATAATTTAATTATCAGGAGGTAAAACAATGAAAAAACGTATTATTTCTGTAATTCTTGCAGTGATTTTTGTTTTTGCATCAATGATTCCTGCTTTTGCGGCTCAAAAATCCGACGTTCTCCGTTTTGACGAAAACGGTGAATTCAAGATTCTTCATCTTTGCGACTGCCAGGATAACTATCCTCTTGAAGAACAGCTTGTTGCTTATGTAAACTATGTTCTTGAGGTGTACAAGCCTGATATCGTTGTTCTCGGCGGCGATAACTCAATCGGCCCCAAGGAAACCAAAGAGAAAGAAGTTGCCGAACTTGCTGAAATCTTTGTTAAGCACGAGACGTATTTCACCCTTGTTTTCGGTAATCATGACCATGAGCAGGGTGTTGATAAGGAAACACTTCTCAAGTATTTTCAGAAACACGGCGGTAAATACTGCCTTGCTTATGATGCGGTTCCCGAGCTTCACGGAACGGCAAATCACAATCTTCCCGTTTACGCATCTGACGGTAACGAGGTCAAGTTCAATATGTGGCTTCTTGATTCAGGCAACTACGTTCATGAGGATAATGACCCTGAAAAGAAGCGACTCGGCTATGACAGTGTAACGCCTGACCAGATTGAGTGGTATAAGAAAGTCAGCGAGAAACTCGAGAAACAGGAAGGTGGAAAAGTTCCTTCAATGGTGTTCCAGCATATGGTAGTCGGAGAGATTTACGATGCTATGTTTCCACGAGTGCCTTTCGCTCTTTCGCCCATAACCGAAACCTATAATAACGGCAGACATTATCCCGTTATATTCCCCGACACAAGCAAGTTCAAGGGCCATATTTTTGAGCCGCCCTCACCCGGATACTATAACCACGGCGAATTTGATGCGATGCGTGAAAGAGGCGATGTTACCGCAATTCTTGTCGGTCACGACCACGTCAATTCATATGAGGTTAAATATAAGGGCATTGAAATCATCAACACGCCTTCTCCAACTTTCCACTCCTACAGCAATCTGTTTACAAGAGGTGCAAGACTTATAACAGTCAAAGAGGATGATGCATGGGATGTTGAAAGCGAAATTCTTGCAATCAACAAGCTTGTCATGAAGGATAAGGATTTCTCAAAGGAAATGGAAATCAGCCGTTTTGAAGGTTTCTTCTGGCATATTGTCGGTGCATTCCACCTTCTTCTCAAGAATCTTACCGCACCGTTTGCGGCAATTCTTCTCTGGTCATAAATTGTATTATTAAAGCCGCTGGTTTTCAGCGGCTTTTTAATATGTAAAATAGACAATTATAATGTCGAATATCCCGTTTTTTTTCGGTTTTGGTGAATTGAAAACGGTCTGATGCTATGGTATAATGTTTCGGCGGTAACGGAAAAGGTTGCCTGAACATAAAATGAAATATACCGAAGAGAAAGGTTTATTCAGAATGATTTGTAATACGGTTTTGGAGGCAATCGGCAACACTCCGATAATCAGATTGCAGCATATGACTGCACCCGAGGATGCCGAGATACTTGTTAAATTTGAAGGTCTCAATGTCGGCGGCTCAATAAAAACCCGTACGGCGCTCAATATGATAAACGATGCAGAGAACAAAGGATTGATTGGTAAGAATACCGTTATCGTTGAGCCGACAAGCGGTAATCAGGGCATAGGTCTTGCACTTGTCGGTGCAGTAAAAGGCTATAAAGTCAAAATAATAATGCCCGATTCCGTCAGTGAAGAAAGACGTAAACTCGTTGAGCATTACGGTGCAGAGGTAATTATTGTTCACGATGAGGGCAATATCGGCAAATGTATCGAAGATTGCCTGAATCTTGCGCTTAAAATGAAGGCTGAAGACCCCAACGTTTTTGTGCCTCAGCAGTTTGAAAATCCCGCAAACCCTGAGATTCAGCGATCTGCAACAGGTACCGAAATTCTCCGTCAGGTGAACGGTCCGATTCACGGCTTCTGTTCGGGTATCGGAACGGGCGGTACAATAACGGGTATCGGAGAAACACTCAAGGCAGAGAATCCTGATATCGAAATCTGGGCGGTTGAACCCGAGAATGCCGCGATTCTTTCGGGCGGAGCAATTGAAACGCACGTGCAGATGGGTATCGGCGACGGAATCATCCCTGAAATTCTCAACACAGAGATTTTCAACGACGTATGTATCATCGGTGATGACGAGGCATTGCAGATCTCGAAAGATCTTGCGTCAAAAGAGGGTATTATGTGCGGTATCAGCAGCGGCACCAACGTTGCGGCGGCAATCCGCCTTGCGAAGAAGTTGGGTAAAGGAAAAACTGTTGTCACCGTTCTTCCCGATACAGCCGAAAGATATTTCTCAACACCTTTATTTGAATAAAAAAATCAAGCTGTCCTGCCGTTTTGACGGTAGGACAGCTTTTTTTGATGGTTAAAGAAATAATCCGGTAACAAATGCCGCAGCACAAGCTGAGATTGAAACGACAATCAGCGGCAACTTAAAATACGCAAGAACAACTGCGATAACCGTGCCGACAACGGCAGTGACCGTGTTTCCCGTTGAGAAGAAAATGGAAGGGAAGGTCATTGCGCTCAGAACGGCGTAGGGGATATAGTAGAGGACACTTTTGAAGAATCTCGATTTGATTTTCTTCCTGAAAAGTGCAAAGGGAAGCATTCTGATAAGATAAGTGATTCCCGCCATAACAAAAATATATATTGCAATGCTCATTGTTTGTTTTCCTCCGTTTCTTCAGAATCAACGGGGAAAAGGAGTGCGGTAATAACCGAGGAAGCGATTGCACTGATAATAATCGCAAAGCCGACTGAAACACCGGGAAGCCAGAGCTTGAACGCACAGCTGAGTATCGCGGCTATGACGATTGCAGATAGAATTCTGTGGTCGGTTTTTGCGGGCGGAATAATGATGGCAACGAACATTCCGTAGAGCATAATTCCCATTGCTGCCGTGAGCGAAACGGGTAGGAGCATATTCGCAACCGAGCCTGCCAGAGTGCCTACGACCCAACCTGCAGCCGCAACCGAAATCATTCCGTACATATATGCAGGAACGAGTTTGCAATCCTGGGCGGCGGCAACGGCGAAAATTTCATCCGTTATGCCGTATGCGGCGAGAAGCCTGTGCGGGGTTGTGAATGATTTGTCAAGCTTCTGCGAAAGCGAGATGCCCATCAGTGCATAGCGCAGATTGATAACAAGCTGAGTTGCCGCCATTTCAAGCAGAGTGCCGCCTGCGGCGATGATGGCAACTCCCATTGTCTGACCTGCAGACGTGAGATTTGTGAGTGAAATTATAACCGCTTCAATTGCTTTCAGACCCGACTGCACGGCGACGATTCCGAATCCGAACGAAACCGAAAAATAACCGAGAGCAATCGGAAAACCGTGGAGCATTCCGCGGTAAAAAGGTTTTCTCAAGAGAAGGACTTCCTTTCGGTAAACATACGAATCATTCTATCACTGATTGGATAATTTTTCAATAGAATACAAAAATTTTGTATTTTTATGTAAAAAAGAGGAGCAGAGATTTTTTCTCTGCTCCGTTGATGTTTTTAGATTTATTTGATGCTGTTGAGAATTTCAAGAAGAATACCTGCGGAGAATTTCCAGTAATCCTTACCGCCGAAAATCTTTTCGAAAACGTCGCTGAAGGCTTTCGCAATCTTTGTGAGAATCGGAAGAAGTGTATAGACTACGAAAGGTGCCTGAGCATCGTCTGAAAGAAGGCCTGCTTCAAACATTGCGGTGTAAAGTGCCTTCTCAACCTCGAGAGTTTCGTTGGCATCCCAGTCTCTGTCTGCAAGAAGCTCTTTTGCTTTTGCATATGCTGAATTGAGTGCTTCAAGCTTGTCAGCCGAAACCGCAGAAAGATCGGCTTCTTCGTATTTTCTGATCATGCTTTCAATTTCTGAGAGGTTACGGTAATCGATGAACTGTTCGTAGCCGTCGTTGTTTTCTCTTGCATCGGTGATTTTGTAGTTGGAAATAAGCTGGATGCAAAGCTCAATGACGTCATTGATGCTTGACTGAAGTTTGAGATGGCTCTGACCTTTGATGAACCACGTTCTGTCGGGGAGAGCGCAGGTGCCTGCATCAACAATACCGTCGGGGCTGATATATGTCTTATCGATTGCAGGTTTGTGATTTTCGGGGAGAACTGAGCCGACGTCGGCAAACGTGCCGCCGATTGAGGTTGATTCAGCCTGAATGATGTTGTCCGATGAGAGCTTATAGTGTTCAACAAGACCGAGGAGTTCAAGCTCATAACCGCAGATAACGAAGATGTCAACGCCCTTTTCGGTCATTGACTGAACGGTTTTTGCCGCATTTTTCTGGATGTTGTAGTATTTATCCGTTTTTTCTTTGAGAAGAGCATGATCTTTGTCGGAAATCAGTTCTTTGCTCAGTTCGGGGTACATACCGCTGGGAACAAGTGCCCACATGGATGGGCAGTTGTGGAGAAGTTTGCCGAGAACCTCGTCAATCGCCCTTTCAAGAGCCTCTGTGAGAAAATCGCTGAAAAGCTGCTGAGGAATTGCTCTTGCAACCGCATTGCCTACGTAAGCAAGTGCCTCATATTCTTCCGCAAGAATTGCGATGAGGTTGGGGATAAGGTCGTTATAGATGACGTTGCCGTCGCCGAGGGTGGAGTTACCCGCCATAAGGTCACCGAGAAGATATGAGCCGTCAACTGCAGCGGCAGCGAAAACTACTCTGTCAATTTCTGTGGGGTCGCAGTATTCGGAAAGGTAAACGTTGCCGATTGTGCCGCCCAGGCTGATGAAAACAAGGCTGACCTTATCGTGACCCGTCTGAGCCTTTACCATATCAATATATTCGTTGAGGTTGGCGGCAGTTTCGATGGTGTCACCGAACGAACTGTATGCATAATAATATGCGTGATCGTAGCCGTAATCCTCGCAGAAACCTGTGATATCAACCTGTCTCTTGATGAAATCAAATTCGGTTTCGTATTTGGTGGTGGGGAGAGTGTTGCCGTTTTCGTCCTTGCCGTAGCCTTTTGCGTAGCCATAGGATTTATCGGGTGTGTTCTTGCATTCTTCAAGGGAATACCAGTATTCGTCAACTGCAACGCCGTTTGTTCTTGTGCCGTCGGGGTTGAAGTAGTGGCTTGAGAAACTCTTGTCGAGAATACCGAGAACGATATCGAAAAGTCCGTCTCTGTTGCCCGTTGCAACTGCGAGAAGAATTTTACCGATTGCCTCCTTGAATGCGTTACCGAGAGCAACGGTATCAAACATAAACGCCATATCCATACCTTCAACAATCGGGAAACCGTCGCTTGTCATAAGGTCATTGCCGTTCTTGTCCTGAACGTAAACCTGTGACTGCATAATGCCGTGAACGATTATAACGGGACTGACGCCGCATTCACCGCCGCAATCGGTTTTACATTCGGATGACCATTCGTGGGTATGGTTTTCTTCCGCAGAAACAAAAGAGGGTACCGCACAACCGCATATGAGAATGCAGGCGGAGAGGAAAATGCTGAGAATCTTTTTAATGTTCATTTTCATTATCCTTTCAGTATTTTAATAACAATTAAGAAAATTATAACATATAATTCATAACAACGCAATATAATAAGAGATAATATGCTGTTGAAAAAAAGAAAAGTATATGTTATAATTTCAAAGCATTAAAGAGAAAGAGGATTATTTATGGATAATAAAAGAAAAGTGCTCCTGATAGTTAACCCTTGCGCGGGTAAAAACAAAACAAGAGCAGGTACTTTCGATATTGTTGACCGTTTCTCAAGTGAGGATTATGATTTCACAGTCAAAACAACAACGGGTCCCGGTGATGCGACAGACATTGTTCTCAAAAACATCAACGGTCACGATATGGTAGTCTGCTGCGGCGGTGACGGTACTCTTTATGAGACCATAAACGGAATTATGCAGCTTCCCACACGTGTTCCCGTCGGCTATATCCCCGCGGGTTCAACAAATGACCTTGCGTCAACCATCGGTCTGCCGAAGGGCGATTTCAGAGCGGCGACTGATATTATCATCGACGGCAATACCAACGGCTATGATATCGGATTTTTCAACAATAAGTTCTTTACATACGTTGCTTCTTTCGGCTTCGGCATTTCACTTTCCTACGGTACGTCGCAGAAAATGAAGAACAAACTCGGTCACGCAGCTTATGTTGTTGACGGTGCGATTCTGAAACTTCCCCAGCTTATCAAGGAAATCAAGCCGACGCATATGAAATTCGAATATGACGGTGGCGTTATAGAGGATGATTTCTATTTCGGTGCCATTTCGAATGCAACAACCGTTGCGGGTACTTTCAAATATAACGAAAACGATGTCAGACTCGATGACGGTGTTTTTGAAGTGCTTCTTATCCGCCGAGTCAACGGTCCGCTCGACGTACTTAAGCTTCTCGGCAAGGTAAGAAAAGCGGAATTTGACGGAGACCAGATTCTCTATTTCAAAACGTCAAGAGCCAGAATGATTTTTGATAAGCCTGAAAAATGGACTCTTGACGGTGAATTCGGTGGAGAGCACAAAGACGTGCGTTTTGCGGTTATCAACAAAGCGATTGATATCTGCTCACCCGACGGCAATCCGCTTTTTGTCGGCGAAAAAAAGGAAACTGCAGAGGTGTAATATAAGAAAAGACAAGGTGTTGAGCCTTGTCTTTTTTGCGTATATTTACTTTTTCGTCGGGGGATATCTCTCGGGAATGTCAGTCAATCCGAGAATATAGTCGGTTGAAGTGCCGAAATATTCTGCAAGTTTTATAAGCACGTCAATCGGAAGCTGCCTCTGACCGTTTTCATATTGCGAATATGTGTTTTGCCTGATGTTCAGATATCCGGAAAGAGTTTTCTGCGTAATATCCCTGTCTTCTCTGATTGCTTTCAGTCTCATAAACTCCCTCCTCGGTAATATTATATAATTCTCAATTTGAGATATTGACAATTATCTCATTTTGTGATAATATTGTTTCGGAGGAAGAGTCGTTGTCGCCGCTGTGTTGACACTGCTCTGAATCAGTGATATAATTAAATTACCAGATTAAGGAAAGCGAGGATTTTTTATGGTTATTTTCTCAAAAATAATGTCATTCTTCATTTCAATTGTTATGGCGATTCTGAATATCTTCGGTCTCGGCGGAGAAAAAAGACCCGAATTTGTTCTCGGCGAAAACGTCAACAGTAACGTTGCTCAGGTGCTTGAGGTTTATAACAATGCGGTAATCAAGACCGACGAGGCTGCTCCGCTTGTCACAACAACCATGTCTCTTGAAGATATGGTTATGGACGGAATGTCAGGCAGCACAGTCGTGATGCTCAAGCCCATAATTAATGATATGCTTGCAGAAGAATCTTATGAGGACTGTGACATTCCCGGTGAGGGTGAGCTGAAAGCGGAGGACGTTGTCAGCGCAAAGATGAGCACAGAAGAAGGTCTGACAACCGTTATCATCGAGGTCAAGGACCAGACAAACGATGCTTACGGCAACTCCAAGGACGGTGAGCCCGTTTCAAGGGCAATGGGCACTGCCGGAGACATTGCACAGTATATTGAAGAAACGGGTCTGTTTTCGGGTATTGAAAACATTGAAATCACCTATAGCGATTGCAAACTCTCCTGCATCATCGACGATGCAACGGGCGAAATCCTTTATGGTGAATGGTATTACAATATGACAATGGATATGGAAGGATTCGGTGTGGATACGGGCGAATCAACTCCGGTTGTGGTTGATTCAAGTGTAACTATCGGTCTGAAATCCGTACTGTAAAAACAAAAAATTCAGGGGCTGTGAAAACAGCCCCTTATTTTTATCCCATAATCAGTTTTACAATATCTTCAACGGTTTCTGCGATATGGGTTGCATCTGCACCGCTGATTTCTTCCTTGCTTCCGTACCCGTAAAGTACTCCGATTGAATCAAGCCCCGTCTTTTGAGCACCGATGATATCGTGCTTTCTGTCACCGACCATAACGGCGGCAGTTTTGTCGCTGACCCCCGCTGATTCAAGCGCATATTCAATAACTTCTGCCTTGGCGGTTCTTGTTCCGTCGAAGTTGCTGCCTGCAATGAAAAGAAAATATTTATCAAGTCCGAAATGTCGGAGAATTTCTCTTGCAAACGGTTCGGGCTTTGAGGTGGCAAGAATGATTTCCTTGCCGCCTTTTTTCAGTTTTTCAAGCATCTCGGGAACACCGTCATAAACAACGTTTTCATAAAGACCTTTGACCCTGAACCGTTCTCTGTAATAATCGATTGCCGTCTGCGCTTTTTCTTTTGAGAAACCGTAATCCTCCATAAACGTGTCAAGCAGGGGAGGTCCGATAAAATGGTTGAGAGTTGTAATATCGTTGACCTCGATGCCGAATTTTTTCAGCGCATAGGCAACCGAGGTGGTTATGCCGACGGCGGGATCGGTGAGTGTGCCGTCGAGGTCGAAGAGTACGTATTTATATTCTTTCATATTTTACCTCAACAAAAGGGCGGCGCTCCGTCTGAAGCACCGCCCGTGTAATTATTTAATGTTGTTCTTGAGAGTGTTGAGTTCAGCAACAAGAGCCTCGGGAAGTCTGTCGAACTTGCTGTAGAATTCTTCGATGCCTGCGATTTCGTCGCCCCAGAGGGAAACGTCGACGCTGAGAAGTTCAGCAAGCTGTTCTGCGCTGACTTCGTCTTCGATACCTTCAAGATTGATGTCTGCTGCCTTGGGAACAAAGCCGATAGCTGTTTCGTCAGCCTCAACCTTGCCTTCGCAACGGTCGATGATCCAGTCGAGAACACGAAGGTTGTCGCCGAAACCGGGCCACATGAAGTTGCCTTCGTCATCCTTGCGGAACCAGTTAACGTTGAAGATCTTGGGAGCCTTTTCGGGGTCAAGACCTGCACCGATGTTGATCCAATGCTGCCAGTAATCAGCCATATTGTAGCCGCAGAAGGGAAGCATTGCCATGGGGTCACGGCGAACAACACCTACTGCACCTGCAGCTGCTGCTGTTGTTTCGGAAGCCATGATTGAACCGACGAATACACCGTGGTTCCAGTCTCTTGACTGATAAACGAGGGGAGCAAGCTTTGCACGTCTGCCGCCGAATACGATAGCTGAAATCGGAACACCCTGGGGATTCTCAAATTCGGAGCTGATGCAGGGGCAGTTCTTTGCGGGAGCAGTGAAACGGCTGTTGGGATGAGCACCCTTTTCTGTGCTTTCCTGACCGTTCCAGGGATTGCCCTTCCACTCTACAGCGTTTGCGGGAGGATTCTTGTCGAGACCTTCCCACCATACGGTGTTGTTATCAAGGTTGTGAACAACGTTTGTGAAGATAGTGCCCTGCATTGTTGATGCAAGAGCGTTGGGGTTGGACTTGTTGTTTGTGCCGGGAGCAACGCCGAAGAAACCGTTTTCGGGGTTGATGGCATAAAGTCTGCCGTCATCGCCATTGCGGATCCAGGAGATGTCATCGCCTACGCACCATACACGGTAGCCGTTCTTATAGTATCCCTCGGGAGGAATAAGCATAGCGAGGTTGGTCTTGCCGCAAGCTGAGGGGAAAGCAGCACAGATGTATCTGATTTCGCCGTCGGGCTTCTGGAGACCGAGGATGAGCATATGCTCTGCCTGCCAGCCTTCGTTCTTGCCCTGGTAGGAAGCGATTCTGAGAGCGAAGCACTTCTTGCCGAGAAGAACGTTTCCGCCGTAACCTGAGTTAACGGAGATGATTGTGTTATCCTGGGGGAACTGGCAGATATATCTCTTTTCTTCGTCGATGTCGCACTTGCAGTGGAGACCGCGAACCCAGTCGTTGCTGTCGCCGAGAGCCTCAAGAACGTCCTTGCCGACTCTTGTCATGATAGCCATGTTGAGAACAACGTAGATTGAGTCTGTGAGCTCGATGCCTGCCTTGGAGAACTTTGAACCGACAGGACCCATTGAATAGGGGATAACGTACATTGTTCTGCCCTTGTAGCTGTCCTTAGCGATAGCATAGAGCATTTCGTAAGCTTCAGCGGGATCCATCCAGTTGTTTGTGGGGCCTGCTTCTTCTTTTGTGGGTGCGCAGATGAAGGTTCTGCCTTCAACTCTGGCAACGTCATTGACTGCTGTTCTGTGAAGATAGCAGCCGGGAAGGAGTTCTTCGTTGAGTTTGATCATTTCGCCTGTTGAGCAAGCTTCGGCACGAAGCTGTTCAAGCTGCTCTTCTGAGCCGTCAATCCAGACGATGTTGTCGGGCTTGACAAGCTCAACTTTTTCCTGAATCCAGGAAAGTACGCTCTTATTTGATGTCATGTTTTCTTCTCCTTTCGATTGTGGAAAACCAACTAAAAATTAACAAAATAATTTAAAATGGCTCGGTTTTTGTGCAAGGTGACAAGAACATACTCTTATCATTTCCAACCTAACCCAATATAATTATACTGAAAACAAAATAAAAGTCAATATTTGCATAAAATAAATTTTTATTTATTGTAGCATTAAATGCGAAAGGTTAAACCACTCGAAAGCAGACGAAAAATGCGAGAGGTTGCAACCTCTCGCATTTATTTTTTTATGCAAAGGACGGTGAAAGAATGAGTTACAAATACCTCACTTTTGCGGATA
>JAFVVQ010000038.1 GCA_017502085.1 Clostridia bacterium
GAAACTCGTCAATTTCATTAATCGACTGTGTGCAAAGATATATCAGCGAATAATAGAATGAAACCTTGTTTTTTATTGTAAAAGCAAGCAGATTTGTTACGTCAATATTAAACGCCACGCAGTAATGCGGTGTTGCAATTTTTGAATAAAACTCAAAATGCTCTTTTCTGTCCCAAGCGTTTATATCAATTTCTTTTCTCATAAAACACCTCTTAAAAATCTTATTTGTTTATTTCTTCTTTTTTCGGTGCCGTAAGTTTGTGATATATTTCATAAAATTGCTTATCAGAAAAAAGTTTCGTTGTCTCATCACTCAAAAATATCAATAATTAATTTGCGTATTTCTTCAATTGCTATATTAAATATCTGACGAATAAATCTTACGGCTTTTTCAAAAAAGCTTTCTGTTTCAAGTTCAGCATCCTCTCCGTCGGCGGAATAACAGCCGATGTTGTTGCTTGTTATTTCATTGCCGTAGAAATCTGTTATGCAACCGTCTTCAACCTTAAAACCTGCACCGATTAACGGTGAGCCTTCTGCAAGCTGATATGCTTTTATCGGGTCATCACCGCCAACAAAGCCGGGAAAAGTGTTCAAAGCGTCTTTATCAAAAGAGGGATTGAAAGTATTGTAATAACAGTTGTTGGCAAACACATTGTTCCAGGTTTTTGCTTCTTCATTTATATGATAAAACTTATGACCGTCTTTGAAAACTATAATATTGTTTGCAAACAGCGAATCATAAATCTGAGTCATCTGGAATTCCGATGAATTGATTATGGTATTGTTATAAAAACTGAAGTTCCATTCGCCGTCGGATACACCGATTTTGTTTCTGCCCTGATTGTCATTGACGGAAAGACAGTATCTTACCGTGTTGCCTCTGTTGCCGCCTTTAGCAGGATTGTTGCACATAAAACGCATATTATCGTGAGAATAAATGTATTCGTAGGTGCAGTTGTATGAGCCGTGGTCAAAATCAACCGTCATTCCGTCACCGTAGTTTTTCTGACCCGCTATTTCGCAGTAGCTGAAAGTGCAGTTTGAGGAATAATGAGTCCACATTGCGGCGGTAAAATACAGAATTTTTCCGTTTTCATCAAGACCGACTCCCTGACAGCAGTCTATCGCACGGCAATGCGTTACCAAAGCACCGTCGCAGCCTTCAAGAACAACTGCTTCACCGTCCATATTGTAAAATTCGCAGTTCTTTACAAGTGCATTTTTGTTCAGGTCTTGAGAGCCTGTGAAAAATATACCGTTGCCGACATCGTATATTTTGCAGTTTACTGCCTGAAAATCGTTGACGGGATAAGGCGAGCCTCCGTAACGCTTGATAACTATTGCAGCTCTGCCTGAAATCGGACCTTCGGTATAATTGTCACGGCAAGTTACCTTATAATTCTGCATATCGTGGAATTCGCAGTTTTCAATTCTGACACCCTTTGATTCTTTCGTAACTCCGTCAACCCAGATACCGCCGCCGTTGTGCGCCGTGATTTCAAAGCCCGAAACGGTTATGTAGGAGCAGTCAAAAAGTTTCATAACCGCATCTCTTGCATCGGTGTTGAGGTGCGGCTTTTCGCCCTCGCCGTAGGATGAAATGACAATGGGATTATCCTGAGTACCCGAGCAGGTGAGCGTAACAGCGCAGTCATAATCGCCGCCTGCTCTGAACAGAATTTTATCACCTGCTTCAAGTGTTAAAGAAGCAATGTTATCAACTGTTTTCCATGCAGAAGCTTCGGATAAACCCGTGTTATCGTCTTTGCCGGATATGCTGTCAATATAGTAAGTTGTTCCTGCGGCAAACACAAGCGGTGTTATGCTCAGAGTGATAACAACAGCAAGAATTACCGATAAAAGCTTTTTCATAACAATACCTCCATAAATTAAACGGATATTCTGAAATACTAATCAGCATTTACCTCGCAATATTTTCTGATATTATATCATATATGATTATAAAATTCTACAGTATGTTTGACATAATCTTGAAAGAGAATTATAATTATTGCATCACAACTTGTTATTAACAAATCGGAGCTGATAAGATGAAAAAACTGTTTTCTTCGTTGCTTTGCATTTTAATTGCATTCAACACGGTTGTTCCGTGTTTTGCGGTTGGTGAAGTAAATACACCGCAGATTATTGAAACCGTGTATCCCACAGATGATGTTATTATTGCCGATATTGTTATCAATGCCGATTCAAGCGGTGAGAGTGATGTTACTGCAATTATTCAGCAGGCGATTGATGACTGTGCGGCAAACGGCGGCGGTACGGTCTGGCTTCCTGCAGGCAGATACAGAGTAACGGGCAATATTTATATTCGCCAGTTTGTAACGCTGATGGGTGATTATCAGGACCCCGATGTTGGTGATGACTACGGAACAATAATCATTGCCGACGTTGAAAGCAGCGATAAGATGAATCCCGCTTTATTTACTGTCGGTGCAAGCGCAGGTGCAGTGGGTCTTACCGTCTGGTATCCCGACCAGAGCATTGATAACGTAAAACCTTATCCGTTTACTTTTTATGTAGTCGGCAACGGTGACTATATGCTTCAGACAATAAAAAACTGCACCCTCATCAATTCCTACAGAGGAATCGGTGCGAGTGCAGAATGCGAAAACGGTATTTATGAGTGCCACGAAATGCTGACGGTTGAAAACGTCAAAGGAACCTGCCTTTATCAGGGCCTGAATGCTCATAATTCAGCCGATGTTGATACCGTTAAAACCCTTTATATATCAAACGAATATTGGTGTGAAGCGGGCGAGGAGTTTAATGCTCCCGAAAGGAAGAAGCTTGATGAATACACACGCAAAAACGGCTGCGGTCTTGTAATAGGCGACCTCGAATGGCCCGAATTTGCCGATGTCAGAATCTCCGATATGCTTTACGGGATGTTTGTCAAAGAAGGCACTCGATACACCTTCAGCGGCGAATTTACAGACTTTTACATAACCGATTGTGATTACGGAATTTATATTCCCGAAGGCAACATAATTTCAAGAAAATATTCCTGGGGCACGGGCATCAGCAACGGTGTTATCGAAGGCAGCGAATGTGCAATATATGACCCCGGCGAAAATGCAATGATACTGACAAACGTTAAAACCGAAGGCAGAATTAAGGGCAAAAATATCCGTATCTATAATGCGGACACAAGTGCGTTTGCACCCGATTACGAGCATAAGCACACAAAACCTGTCGAGATTTTATATGTTGTATCAGCAGATAAAACGGGCAAAACCGATGCATCCGTTGCGGTTCAGAATAAGCTGAATGAAGCGGCAGAAACAGGCGGAATAGTTTATCTGCCTGCAGGTCTTTACCGCTTTGAAAATCCCGTAACTGTTCCTGCAGGTGTTGAATTCAGAGGCTCATCATCTGTTGCAACCCGTTGCCAGAGAGAGAACAGCAGCGGAACTCTCATCCTTTCATATTACGGTTTCGGTGCATCGGATAAACCTCTTATCACATTAGGCGGCAATGCTTCGGGCATCAGCGGAATCAGAGTTGATTATCCTCTCAACAATCCCGTTGATGACAGCGGAAAATATATGAAATCCACGCCCGTTATCTACAGCGAATATGATGATGTATTTATTATCAACTGTGCATTAACCCTTGCAAGCTGCGGAATAAAGCTTCAGAATTCCGACGGTGCTTTTGTGAAAAAGGTAATCGGCTGCTGCTTTGAATCGATGTTTGATTTAACCGATTGCAATAATACTTTTATTGAGGGCTGCCTGCAAAATGCAAACACTCTGCCGAGAAACGGTTATGCAAAGCTCGGCATACCCCGTCTGACTGAGGATAAACTGTTTGATTATGTTTTTATCCCCATCACAAGAATTCACACCGATTATATCAGGCTCAATTCCTGCAGCGGCGTTACCGTGTTCAACACGTTTATTTACGGCGGAAAATCCTTTTTAAACTCGGTTGACAGCAATGCTGTATTTGTCAATATAGGTCACGACGGTTCATCAAAAACAGAGCCTGCTCTTATTATGTCGGGCGGTGAAATCACTTTCCTCAATTCCATGCGCTCAACTTCCGACGGGCAGCAGAGTTATTATTTCTATTCAATTGAAAACGGAACAAAGTTTAAGTCCTATAACAGCCAGTCTGTTGATATGGCATATTGCGAGCATCCCGTAATTGAAAACATAAAACTTAATGAGCTCGATAAAAGCGAATGGATTTACGACATTCTGCAACCTTTTTACAGAATAATAGCATTCTTCGGAAATTTGTATATGAAAAATCAATAACAGTAATATATAATGCGAAACCACCTCAATCGATGCAGAATGCACCGATAAGAGGTGGTTAGGTGTTTTTATGAGGGTGATTTGACAAATCGGAATTTGTCAGTTTACCCTGCCTATCTTATCAAGAGGGATTTCTTTAAAATCGGGAGCGACTTTTCTGATTTCATCAATGTCTTTGATACTATAATCTCCGTTATCGATATCGACAAAGATTTTATCGCATTTGCCTACATTATATATTGCGTTTTCGCTTATATCACTGAATTCCCAAACGGAGCTGTAAACTTCGCCGTAACCCATATCTTTGTTGATGATAATGTTATTTTTGAAGGTGCTTGCAGGGTTGGGAATATAATCGGGCGAATCTGATTTTGAAATATCGTCTGTGCAGTTCTTGTATTCGGGGAATGCATTTTGCCAGGTTTTACTCTGCCAGGGTGATTTATACAGTACTTCCCACATATCGCCGCTGCCGACGTAAGCGTGAGTAAACCAACCGTTTTCAAGAGCACCCTCTCTTGCTCTGTCATCAAATCTCAGGGCGTTATTGCCGGGATTTACTATGATATTATTGGTTATGACATTGTCTCTGCCGCCGCCGACGTGAATTGAATTGCTGGGGATGTTGATAAGAAGATTACCGTAAATCTTCTGACCCGAAACCGCATCATCAAGATAAATACCGTCGGGTCTGTGATTTTCCGAACCGACGTTATAAATACAGTTGTATCTTACAATATTGCCATACCATACCCAGCTTCTTCCCGAATAAATTGCACCTGCATCATCCGAAAGAAGGCACACGTCGTGGATAAGATTATATTCAATAATGTGATTGTTGCCTTTGTATGTAATTGCTTCGTGAGGAGAGTTTGCCATTTCGTTGTGAGAACAGATATTTCCGACACCTTCAAGAGTAACGGCGGGCTGATAGGTCTGGTAAATTTCCGACCAATCGTGGATGTAATTGTTGTCAGCCTTGCTGTTGCCGGGAGTAAGAGTTTCCGTATCACCGCCGGAAAGAATAATTCCGCCCCTTCCTGTACGGGTGATTTCGTTGTTATATGCAAGATTGTTGCTTCCGTTCATAACAAGAGCATTGCCTGCAACATTTTTGATAAGACAGTTCTGAACTGTATTGTTATTGCCTGTTATAACTACGCCGTCACTTCGTGTTCCTTTTACGGTTAATCCGTCAAAGGTGATGTAATCAGCTTCGGAATTTATTACGGGATTGAGTGAGAGGGAAAGAATAATTTCTGTATTATTCTTGTTTTCAGGTCCCCACATACAAAGCAGTCCGTTTTCTCTGTCGAGATACCATTCACCATCTGTTGTTAGTTCCTCAAGAACATTGAAAAAATAGTACGGGGCATCGGTTTTTGTTCCGTAAAGACTGACAAACTTGGGAGAAAGTTCACGGGTGTCTTTATCGAAACTTCCTACGGGAGTTGAAGCATCCGCCCAATCATATTTCCAATAGCCGAACATCCACACATCCTCAAGATTTTTCCAGCCTGAAATTCTGTTTGCAAGTTCAGGATTGACTTTGTAAATATCGGATTCGGGGTTGCGGATTTTATCCCAATCTTTAACCTCTGTAAGCGAACCGTCGGATTCCTTGCCCAAACCTGTTTTTACAACCTCTTCGGTATAAAGATATTCATTATCGGGATATCTTGCAACGGTTTGTCTTATGTCATCCACGAAAAGCTCGCAATAAAGAGGACCTGTATAATCGCCGTCATAGTTATCTGCCGTATGGTAAGAGCCGATTGCATAAATCTTACCCCAATCGTCGCTTGTGAGCGAATACGGTGCTTTTGCCAGGTCAACAACCGTAACATTTTCCCGTGCTTCGGCAGAAAGTCTTTCTGCAATTTCGGGATAACTTTTTACATTTTTAAAATCAGCGGTATCAAGTGTTATACCGCCGTTGATAACAACCTCACCGTTATAAGAACAGTATGTTACGGGGCATTCCTCTGTGCCTGAATCCTCTTTGGTAAGTTCGAGAGAAGACACACGGTATTCACCCGCTTCGATGCAGACGGTTATTCCGTTTTTGCCTGCTTTATCTGTGTTTCTTACAGCTTCAACCGCTTTTTCAATTGTCAGAAACGGCGAATCTTTTGTTCCGCTGTTTTCATCATTGCCGTTTGTGCTGACATAAAAATCACCGATAATCATTTTATCATCATTCTTTTCTTTTGATACTGTTGATATAGCAGGTGCAGGAGCAGTGTAATCTTCGTAAAGCAAAACATAAAGCTGTGATTTTATATAGGTATGGCTTCCGAAGAGAAATCCTATAACAATAAGTACGGAAAGAATTGCTTTCAAAACCTTGCTGTCAAATATTCTGAACACACAAAGCAAAGCCATAACAGACGTGATAATAAACGTGAGATACACGGGGATAACCATTGCAGCAAGCTCAAGCTCACCGCTGCCGATTACGGCATTTATCAAAAACATAAGTCCGATAAGGGCAAGCGCAAAGGCCAAAGCCGTCAAGACTGCATTCAATGCCGTTTTCTTTTTATCAGCTTTTTTGCTCAGCGGTATCGAAAGCAATGCACCGCCAAGGCAGACAACAAAGCCGAGAATAAACTGAAGCGGTGTATATTCAAAGCAGAGATACTGCATATGGAAATAATATAATCCGACGATTGCAAAAGCCATGCCCAAAACAAGACAAAGTGCTTCGGATATTTTTGCTTTCAAGGTTTTCTTCATAAAAACAAACCCTCCTGAATTCTGATTCGATAAAAATTATAGCACAATGTAACGCTTTATTTCAATCGCAAGTGACAAAAAACTTCCTGTATTTCTGTGTTCAATGCAGCGATGCTCTGCCATAGCTTTTGCCATACCGTCATTGATAATGATTTTTCGCAGCAACGGATGTATGGTTTTTCCGAGCCGGAAACGGTTTATCATAAACATTCCGTCTTCTGTCTGCATGAATATATGCGCCGTTTCCGTGTGCATAATGAGCCTTTTGAATACACCAACGTGACCACCATAAACAAAACAATAAACAACCCGAATATTTGTGCTGATAAAATAAAGAAAAGCCCACAGATGGCCTGTGGGCTTTATTGTTATTTATTGCAGTGTTTATCGAACGACGGATTGAAAGCGTAGAAATTCTTTTCGTTGAGCTTGTCGGTTGCAAGACGCAGACCTTCGCCGAAACGTTGGAAATGCACAATTTCTCTTGCACGCAGGAATTTGATGGGTTCCCTTACGTCAGGGTCATCGACCAGGCGGAGAATGTTATCGTATGTCGTTCTTGCTTTTTGCTCGGCGGCAAGGTCTTCTGCAAGGTCTGTGATTATGTCGCCTTTGCTCTGGATATATGCGGCAGTGAAGGGTACACCTGCGGCTGACGATGGATATACGCCTGTTGTGTGATCAACAAAATATGCATCGAAGCCTGCTTTTTTGATTTCATCTTCAGTAAGATTTCTCGTCAGCTGATAAACGATTGCGCCTATCATTTCAAGATGCCCGAGTTCCTCTGTACCTATGTCAGTAAGAAGTCCTTTGACCTCATCAAAAGGCATTGCAAAGCGCTGACTGAGATATCGGAGAGATGCACCGAGCTCGCCGTCGGGACCACCGTACTGCGAAATAATTATCTGTGCATATTTCGGGTTCGGATTTTTAATTTTGACGGGATACTGTAATTTCTTTTCGTAAACAAACATCAGCAGTCACACTCCTCAATTTCCCAGGGCCACGGACCCTTGAGCCATTCAACGCCGTGAGCCCTGTCGGCAGTCAACGGATAATAGTTCTCCTCAAATTCTTTGCGGAGTTGCTTGTATTTTGCGGAAGCTCTGTTGTGAGACTCGAGCATGGATAAATCCCACGGATGTGTGTCGAGATAAAGATGCATTTCCCAGAGTGCAAACTGAAGAGCGCTGAGTTTTCTGAGCATTGATTCGGTTTTTGTCATTTGCAGCACTTCCCTGCGAAAGGCTTGTTGAGTACGGGAAACAGTGTTCCGCATTCGAGAGCCTTTATGTCATCATACATCGAAATGTCGGTTTGCATCGGGACGTACATCATTGCAACTGCATAATTTGCCGGAAGGGGAGAGAGTGAACGGCTGAAAAATTCGTTGCGCGGCCCTTGCCTGCGGTTATGCATTGCATAGTCTGCCATAAAAATCATTCCTTTCGGTTTTGAGGTTACCCTCTGTTACAGTATATGATTTAATCGATTTTGTGACATAAAAAATCCTTGCACCGAATCCGATGCAAGGATGATTTTAATCAAGAATTTTCAATATTTCGGGGAATATTGCGACACTTCTGCGAAGTATTCCGTTCATATGAGCGATTGCGATGCCGTAATTAACAATCGGAACACCGCTTTCAGTCGCTCTGAGAATGCGGCTTTGCATTTCCTTTTCGTTCAGCATACATCCGCCGCAATGAACAATCAGAGAATAATCTTCGGGGTTTTCGGGAAATTCCGTTCCGCTTGTGAAGGTGAAGTCAGGTTTTGCACCGGAGAAATCCTCAATCCAACGGGGCATTTTGACAGTACCGATGTCATTGCACTGGCGATGATGCGTGCAACCCTCCGCAATAAGGATTTTGTCACCGTCTTTGATTTTTGAAAGTACAGCAGCTCCGCTGACAACCCTCGCAAGGTCACCTTTGTATCTTGCGAAAAGGATTGAAAATGATGTGAGCGGAATATCGTCGGGAACGTTTTTTGAAACTCTGCCGAAAGCCTGCGAATCAGTAATTACGAGTGACGGCTTTTTTGAAAGTGAATTGAGTGTCTGTTCGAGTTCAGTATCTCTGCAGCATATCGCAGTACAACCGGAATCAAGGATATCGCGTATTGTTTGTTGCTGCGGAAGAATAAGTCTGCCCTTCGGTGCGGATTCATCAATCGGAATAACAAGCACAACAGTATCGCCTTTATTGATAAGGTCAGATACAATACGTTTATCTGATTTTACCGATTTTAACAGAGCGGCAATTTTATCTTTCAGTTCATTTATGTTGACGTTATCTTTTGCACTGACGGAAATTGAATTGTTGTCAGCAGATACGGTCGTCAGATCCGATTTGTTATACGCAATAATATAGGGAGTGTTTCTTTTTCTGAATTCAGCAATCAGTTCATTGTCTTTATCAGATAATCCGACCTGAGAATCGACAACAAGAATTGCGATGTCTGTCTGTGCCAGAGTCTGTTTTGCCTTCTTTATGCGGAGTTCACCGAGCTCACCTTCGTCATCGATACCGGGAGTATCGATGATAACAACGGGCCCGAGAGGGAGCAGTTCCATTGCTTTTTTTACGGGGTCGGTTGTTGTTCCTTTAACATCGGAAACAACGGCAAGTTCCTGACCTGTTACAGCATTGACAAGACTTGATTTGCCTGCGTTTCTCATACCGAAGAAACCGATGTGGATTCTTTCGGCGGAAACGGTATCGTTAAGTCCCATAAGCAATCTCCTTTATCAGAATCTGAAGTCTCTGCGATTGGAGTTTTTGATATCCAGGATATTCTGTTCTGCAATTTTGCGGACTTTTTCGCCGGGCACACGCATAAGCTCCTTGACAATCAATTCGTAGCCGATTTTCTTTGTTTCTTCAGAAGCATAGTCAACGAGATATTCCGTCAGGGTCATAAGTGCGTTGGGATGGCAGCAGTTGAGAATCTGACCGCTCTTGCACAGGCTCATAAAACGGTCACCTGTTCTGCCTTCTCTGTAACAAGCGGTGCAGAATGAAGGTATATGTCCGTTTTCCATAAGCCAACGTACAACCTCGTCAAGTGTTCTCTGGTCTGAAACGTCAAACTGCTCCGTGTCGTGAGGACGGATTTTTTCTGTGTATCCGCCAACGGAAGTTCTTGAGCCGCCGCTGACCTGAGAGATGCCGAGTCTGAGCAGCTTGCCTCTGACCTCTTCGGATTCTCTTGTGGAGATAATCATACCCGTATAAGGTACTGCAAGTCTGATACAAGCGGTGATTTTTGCAAAGATTTCGTCTGAAATTGAGTTGTCAAATGCATCTGCATCGATATCGTCTGCGTGCTTGATTCTGGGAACGCTTATTGTGTGCGGACCTACGCCGTGAACTGCTTCAAGGTGTTCGGCGTGCATAAGCAGACCTGCAAATTCGTATTTGTAGAGTTCAAGACCGAAGAGTACACCGAGACCGACGTCATCGATACCGCCTTCCATAGCTCTGTCCATAGCCTCTGTGTGATATGCATAATCGTGTTTCGGGCCTGTGGGGTGAAGCTCAAGATAGCTTTCTTTGTGATATGTTTCCTGGAAAAGGATATAAGTGCCGATGCCTGCGTCCTTGAGTTTGCGGTAGTTTTCAACCGTTGTAGCGGCAATGTTGACGTTGACTCTGCGGATTGCACCGTTTTTGTGGTTGACACTGTAGATGGTTTTGATGCATTCGAGAATATACTCGATCGGGTTGTTCACGGGGTCTTCGCCGGCTTCTATGGCAAGACGTTTGTGACCCATATCCTGGAGGGCGATAACTTCGTTACGCACTTCTTCCTGGGTGAGTTTCTTGCGGGTGATGTGCTTGTTCTTAAGATGATAAGGACAGTATACGCAACCGTTTACGCAGTAATTTGAAAGGTAAAGGGGAGCAAAAATTACAATTCTGTTGCCGTAGAATGCAAGTTTAATTTCTTCTGCAATTTTATAGATTTCTTCAATCTTTTCGGGGATATCACAAGCGAGAAGCACAGATGCTTCTCTGTGAGTCAGACCTTCACAGACACTGCCCGTTGCGGTTTTCTTGGGACGGGCTTTTTCGAGGATACTGTCGATAAGCTCAACGTTGTTTTTGTTGGCTTCGGCATAAGCGATTGTGTCGAGAATTTCTTCATGATTGATGAATTCCTCTGCTTTGAGTGATTTGGGATTATAGATTGCCATATTTTTACCTTCTTTCAGGATTGTTTATTTAGAAATATCGCCTCTGTCGGTCACGATTTCATAACCGATTTTCTGCATTTTGTTTTTGAGGTTTTCAAGATTCTGTGCCGATTCGTCTCCGTCGGACAGCTTGTTGTCATAGAGCATATATTTTTTTCTGACAGATTTCGGAGAAAGATTCGGCATAATTACGTTTGCTCCCGATAATATTCCGTTTTCTCTTCCGTCTGAATTAACTGTGCCCAGAGCGGTTGTTGCGGGAAGAAGAATATTAGGTTTAATCAAGCGGATGATCGAGAGAAGATAGCAAGTCAGTTCGGCACTGCCCGAAGGATAGTCTTTGAAATCGGTATCTTTATGAGGAATAAAAGGTCCGATTCCGCACATATCGGGTGAAAATTCTTCAATGAATTTCAGGTCTCTCGCAATATCGTAAACCGTTTGAAAAGGGGAGCCGACCATAAATCCGCAACCCACCTGATATCCGATTTTTTTAAGAGTTTCAAGACATTCAAAACGCTTTTTAAAGCTCATCGAGTCGGGGTGAAGTTTCTGATAATGGGATTCGGTGGCAGTTTCGTGACGGAGAAGATATCTGTCTGCTCCCGCTTCAAAAAGATTGCGGTAGCTTTCTTCGTTTCTTTCACCGAGGGAAAGAGTAACCGCACATCCGTGGCAATTCAGCTTGATTCTTCTGATTATATCGCAGAGTATATCATCGCTGAAGTGCGAATCCTCGCCGCCTTGTAAAACGAAGGTGCGGAATCCGAGTGAATAACCTTCGATACAGCATTCAATTATTTCATCGGCGGTCAGTCGGTATCTGTCGCAGTTTTTGTTGCTTTTTCTGATGCCGCAGTAATAACAGTCATTCTTACATATGTTGCTGATTTCAATCAGACCTCTGATAAAAACCTTGTTGCCGTAAACGGATTTCCTTGCGGCGACTGCTTTTTCGGTAATATATGAGGTTGATTCGGGTGACCTGAGCTCAATAAGCTTTGCGTATTCGTCCTGAGTCAATGAACGGTCAGTGTTAAGCTTGTTGATTAAACGGATTGCTTCATTCATGGCTGATTACCGAGGAGAATGCAGTTTTGACACTCACACCATTCAGTTTACCGATTTTGCCTGAAAGGGAAGAAATCGTATCCTGAGGCGCATCGATTGCGATACTGATGATGTTAATATTCTTTTTTTTATAAGGGATACCCATTCTGCCGATGATATAGTCTCCGTAATCGTGAAGAAGAGAATTGATTTGCTCGATACTGTTGCCGTTTTCGACGATAATACTCATAACGGCTACTCTTGTTTCAATCATATACACAACCTCCGTTAAAATAAGAAATGCCGCATTCCCGCAAAGGAATACGGCATAAGGACATAATAATTCCGTTATAAATATAAGCCGTAACCTTTCACTCAGAAAATCTTTGTGTCGGGGAACTGATAATATTATACCACTATATGTGGTGTTCAGTCAATATGCTTACTGTCCGATTTTTGTTGCATAAACAACGGATTTTTTGATGTTGAAATAAAAAAGGAGTCTGTCGG
Source organism: Clostridia bacterium (assembly GCA_017502085.1). Classification (GTDB taxonomy): domain Bacteria; phylum Bacillota; class Clostridia; order Oscillospirales; family Acutalibacteraceae; genus CAG-177. The sequence goes on from JAFVVQ010000038.1 coordinate 12,790, forward strand.
AACAGACTCCTTGAAGAATCGGATTATACGCCAGCAATGAAATAGATAAGCTTGAGGGGAAGAATGTAGGGGAGAAGTTTAACGATTGTATCGCAGATTGCGGAAACGATACCGCCGAAATCAAAGAATGATCCGAATTCTTCAGCCTCGGGTGCACCGTCATAGTCGAGTGTGAATGCCTGAGTATAAAGAACACCGCCGACGCCGACGATTTCTGCTCTGACGTAGCTGCCGATTTTGTCTGAATAATCGTCAAGATCGATTTCGTTACCGACGTGAATCTGTTTTCCGTCTGCAATCCAACGGATAACAACTGCATTTTCCGTTGCAAGAGAAATGGTGTCTTCGGTGTCATTTACGGTGATGTTTGTTACCTTCGGAGCGATTGCATCTTCGCCTGCGTAGAATTTGTCATCGCTTGCGAGTGCAGTATCGAGCATCTGAACAAAAAGCTTTGCTTCGGGTGTATCGATATTCTGAGCGATTGCCTTGTAATCGTTCATTTCGTTGATGTTACCGATGTATTTGCTTGCTGCAAAGAACTGACCGTTTTCCATAGCCTTTTTAAGGTCGGCGGAAGTCAGATCGTTCATAAGCATTACTGTGTAACCCGAGTCAACGATGCCGAGATTGTGTGCATCGGTTGTTGCGATTGCATAAACGTTTCTGCCGTGGGGAACAAGCTTCTGAAGAAGGATATCCCAGAGTTTTCTGTCGTAACGTGTTCTGCCGTCGCCCTTGCTGTTGATATCAATGCCGAGGCAAGTGTTATATTCGGAAAGGAGCTTCGCAAACTTTGTGATTTTGTAATTATATACAGGATCATCAAGGTTGTAGGCGTTTTCCTGCTCATCCTCGTCACGGGCGTTTGTGTATTCGCCGGGATGATTGATAACGGTAAGACCGCCGAGTTTATCAACGGCAGCGATGGGTGATTCGTAGTTACTTGTGCCGCCAAGGACACCGTTGCCGTAATCAACGAACCAGGAATTAACGTGGGCATTGTTGAAGGAAGTGGGATTCTGTTCGTTTCCGTAGGGTACACGCATCATTTTATGACCGTCTTTGCCGTCAATTGTTTCGATGTAATATTCATCTTTTGTAGCGGCATCGGTGTCAACTCGGTAATCAATGCCGTCGGATGTTTTGCCGTTTACGGCAAGAACGTCATTATAAACCGCACCGTTCTTGATCCAGGAAATAAGTTTGAGGGGATCGTTGAAAGTCTGAGTGGTGTAGCCGTAGCTGTTTGTGCCGTGATCTGTTATTGCATAGATATCAAAACCGAGTTCGTAGTGTCTTTCAGTCATTGCAGGCAGAGTTTCGTGGCCGTCACTGAAAGTTGTGTGGCTGTGAAGGTCTGCTTTGTAGTAGTTTACTGTTCCGAAATCAATCGAGGAGTAGGGACTGGTGATTGCGTAATCAACGTCGGTACCTGCAAAAGCAACGGGCACTGAGGTGAGGAGCATTGCAATTGCAAGGATAACGGCGGTGATTTTTGAGAATTTTTTCATATTAATTCCTCCGATATATGCTTGATGTTATTAATCATTATATCAGCATCGGAATTTTTTGTAAATAGTCAACAAAAAAATATTGATATTTTTGTTGCTGTGAAATTAATAATATATTTGATATTTTATATTTCATATGATACTATATTTATGAAATTTTACTTTTTAAGGGATGGTTGCAGTGTTTTTAATCAGAAAAATTTGGTCTTTATTAACTTTGCCGTTACTTCTTCTCACTCTTGTCACCAGCCCCGTTGCTAAATCAACTGAAACGGCGGAACTGATTTCAAAGAATGTATTTGTGTTTGAAAAAGCTCTGATTATGGGTCAGGGTATTACAACGGACGGAGAATACTATTACACCAGCGGATCGATTACTGCCCTTGATTTACAGGCACTTGCAAAATTCAGGGTTGAGGATATGGAATTGGTCAAAAGCAGAATAAATCCTCTTCCCGATGTCTGCAAAGACAGAGGAAACAATCATATCGGCGGAATCAGTTATTATAACGGTAAAATATATGCAGCTGTTGAGGGTGGCGATGATTGTTATGCATGCATCGTTACATTTGATCCTGAAACGCTGAAACCGACGGGTGAGGTTTATGATCTGCCCAATGAACTTTATGATGACGGCGTTCCGTGGCTTGCGGTTGACGGAGAAACAGGTCTGCTTTATGCCACAAAATGGACCGATGCCGAATATCTCCGTGTTTATGATGTCAACGACGGTATGAAAAATGTTGATAATATCCGCCTTTCCGAAACGTTACACAGAATTCAGGGCGGCGAATTTTACAACGGCACTCTTTATCTTTCGAACGATACGGAGGATTATGGAAACTTCAAGAAGATTCTTACCGTTGACGTTGAAACAGGAAATGTTGAAGTTTTTGCTGTCAGAGACATGGGCGGGGATAACGTTGAAGCTGAAGGTATTACTTTTGTTGAAATGCCTGACGGTGCGGAAATGCACGTTCTGGATTATAACAAACTTATAGGTATTTTCGTTCATCACTATAATATCGATTCTTAAGGAGATTTTGATATGACATTTTCGGATATAAACATCCGTGACCCGTTTGTGCTTGTTGAAAACGGCAAGTATTATCTTTACGGCACAAGAGGAGCGACAACCTGGACAAAGGCATACGGCGTTGACGTTTATGTCAGCGATGATCTCAGAAATTGGAGCGATGCAATCGAGTGTTTTTCAGTTCCCGAGAATTTCTGGGCTGATAAAGAAATCTGGGCACCTGAGGTGCATAAATTCAAAGACAAATTTTATATGTTCGTAACTTTTCGCTCCGATACCCGTAACAGAGCAACCCAGATACTCCGCAGTAATTCTCCCGAAGGTCCTTTTCTTCCTTTCACGGAGGGACCGGTTACTCCTGAAGAATGGTTCTGCCTTGACGGTACTTTTTATGTTGACGAAGAAGGTAAACCCTATATAGTTTTCTGCCACGAATGGGTTCAGGCGGTTGACGGAGAAATATACGCAATGCAGCTTACGGATGATCTTACCGCTCCGGCAGGTGATCCGATTCTGTTGTTCAAAGCATCAGAGCCGTTCTGGGCTGACAAATCAAGAGATAAGTTTATCACGGACGGACCTTTCATTTACAAAACAAAAGGCGGAAAGCTACTGATGATCTGGTCAACTTTCACTCAGTCGGGTTATACTCAGGCGATTGCATATTCCGAAAACGGAAAGATTGACGGTAAATGGATTCACGAAAAACCTCTGTTTGATAAAGACGGAGGCCACGGTATGATCTTCGATGATCTTGAGGGCAATAAGCATCTGATTCTTCATTCGCCGAATGAAACTTTCCTTGAAAGACCCGTACTTTACGGCATAGAAGAAAAAAATGATTTTCTTTATCTGAAAGGAGAATAAATATGAAAAGATTAACAGGAATAGTTCTTGCTCTGGTTATTGCATTATCGGCTGTTTTGCCTGTTTTTGCTCAGGCAGAGCATAACCCCGCAACTTGCACCGACGTTCCCGTGCTTGTTGTCAGGGGTATGGATTTCGGCGGTCTTTATACTGACGTCGGAACTGAAAAGCAGGAAGCTGCCATCAGAGTCGAAGCGAAAGCTATTGTAGGCGCAGTGTTCAAAGGTCTTTTCGGCAGCGCACTGACTCTCAGCCTTGATCCGACCATGAAAGCGGTTGCTAATCTTGTCAGCGGTATTTTTGAGTATATCAAGATGAATCCCGACGGAACATCGAAACATAACACTTCTGCTATTGAATATCCTCTTGCCGCACAGAATTATGAGGCTTTCTGCAATGGTATCGACAGTGAATACGGCATGATTCATTCTATGATTGATGAAGTCGGTGATCACGCATATTATTTTAATTATGACTGGCGTATTGATCCGTTTGTTGTTGCCGATGATATCAACGAAACGGTTGAAAGAATGGTAAAAGAGACGGGACACGATAAAATCAACATTGCCTGTTGCAGTATGGGTGGTGTTATGACTCTTGCATATCTCACCGAATACGGTTATGACCGTGTCAACAGAATCTGCTTTATGTCGTCAACTTTCTGCGGCGGTCAGGTTGCCTCCGACTTGCTTGCAGGTCAGCTCGAAATAGGCGACGATACTCTTTTCAACATTGCTTACGATGCAACAAAGGATATCCCTGTTGTCGGTTTCCTTATGAAAGCGCTTAAATTTGTCGGTGCATTCAAACTCGTTTCGGGTCTTGCAGGTAAGATTACAAGCAAATATCTTGAACCGGTCAATGACGAAGTTCTTTATCCTGTTTTCGGGGGTACACTTACTTTCTGGGCACTTGTTCAGCCTGAAGACAGACAGCCCGCTATTGATTTTATCCTTAAAGGCAAGCCTGAATCGCATCCCGAGCTTTATAAAAAAATTCAGGCTTTGTGGGCAATGATGGACGGCAGAAATGAACTTCTTTATGAGATGCTTGACAACGGTGTTCAGATTGCCGTTGTTGCTCATTACGATACTCCTCTTATTCCCGTTTATGAAGGTGCGTCGATGAACGGTGACGGTATTCTTGAAACCTATGAGATGTCGGGCTATGCAACTGTTGCTCCCTATGGTAAAACTCTCGGCGACGATTACGTTGCAGAGAATCCCGAATATCTTTCACCCGACAGAGTTGTTGATCTCTCAACGGCTATTCTTCCCGATCATACATACATTATCAAGGGTGCGCCTCATGTAGGCGGTACTTACGGTACAGATTATGCTGATTTCTTTGTATGGCTTATGACCAATGACGGCGAAGAATTCTATGCTGGAGTAAATCCTGATTATCCGAGGTTTATGCTTTCGGACGACAGTCAGACACTCACTGCATTTAATTGACTCGGGTGATCTGAATGGAAAATATTATTCCTGTAAAAGAACTTGAACTTTATATTATCCGTCACGCTCAGAGTATGGGCAATGCGGGTTACGGTGACAGAACAGATCTGACTGACGTTGAAATGCACGATCCCGTTCTTACTGAAAAAGGTGTTTCTCAGGCTGATAAAGCAGGCAGATATCTTGCTGAGGTTGAATTTGATTTTGTTTATTCAAGTGCCATGCTGCGCGCCGTTCAGACAGCGACGGGCATAATGAAATATCAGAAAAAAACTCAACCGCTCAATATTCTTCCTCTTGTTTGTGAAATGGGTGTTCCGCCCGAATACGGCGGTGTGACGATGGAAGACTTGCTGAAGATCAATTCTTCCGCGGTTTTTGCACCCGATGTTTCTCCGGATTCCCCGATGGTATATTCAACTTGTGAAGAAGCGGATACGTTTGAAAGAGCCAAAACTGCTCTTGAATATTTTTGCTCAAAATATAAAAACGGTGAAAAGGTTGCGGTTGTTTCTCACGCAGCGTTTATAACTTATCTAGTATTCTCCCTGATGGGATATGACAAAGCGCCTTTGTTTGATATTGATTTTCATAATACCGGTATCACAAAGGTTGTCTTTTATCAGAAAGGTACAAACAAATACGGCGATATTGTTTTTGAAAAAATCGACGATACCGCACATTATATGATTGAAGGTTAATTTTATGTCGGTATGTTATATTGTCGGTGCGGGTGAATGCGATTCTCTGCCGATTGAAAAGAAATGCGGGGATATTGTCATTGCCGCTGACGGTGGCTTGAAACACCTCGAAAAATTCGGTGTGACACCTGATATTATCATCGGTGATTTTGATTCTCTCGGACTGATTCCCGAGGGTGACAGGGTCATTCGTCTTAAACCTGAAAAAGATGTTACCGATATGTTCGCGGCTGTTGAAGTCGGTATGGAATACGGATGTGACAGTTTTGAAATTTTCGGTTCTATGGGTGGCAGAATTGATCATTCGCTTGCGAATATTCAACTTGCAGTGTCACTTGCGGAAAAAAGGATGGCCCACGTATTAAGAGGCAACGGTTTCAATGTTGTTGCCGTGAAAAACGGCGGAATTCCTTTTTTCTCCGATATGAAAGGCTATGTTTCCGTGTTTTCGCATTCGGATGTCTGTAAAGGCGTCAGAATAAAAGGCCTGAAATATGAGCTTGAAAATGCGGAGCTTACCAATAACTTTGCACTCGGTGTCAGCAATGAATTCATCGGAAAAGACAGCAGTATATCCGTTGAAAACGGTACGCTGGTCATAGTTTACGGATATAGTCTATAATGAAAGAGGTAAAAAATCATGATTAAATTGAACAAGAAGATTTTGTCGGTATTTCTCGCAGCAGTTATGCTTTTTGCATCTGTTTCATGCGCATTTGCTCAGCCGGTTGAGGATTGGAATGCATATTGGGAAACTGCGGATGCAAAAGCCGGTATCATTATGTTTAACGGTTCTGACGATTCTCAGCGCAACTTTTCGTGGTATTCCGATGTTGAATCCAAACCCGTTATCCGTCTTTCTCTCAACTCAGATATGTGTGATTATAAAGAGTTTTCGGGTGAATCCGTTAAAACTTATGACGGTAATATTGCCAATAAAGTAACCGTTTCGGGTCTTGAGGCAGGCAAAACATATTACTATCAGTGCGTTTCGACAGATTTCACTTCGTCTGTTTACTGTTTTGAAACCGATGATGACAATGCCTTTACCGCTATGTACGTGACTGACGTTCACGTTTCTCATCATGATGATATACCCGAAAACATAAGAGACACTGCATATACCTTTGATTTTACAATAGAGAAAGCTCTTGAAACAAACAATGATATTTCACTCATCCTTTCTGCAGGCGATCAGGCAAGCGAAGGATTCCAGACGGAGTATGTCGGTTTTGCCGCATCTCCTTACGTCAAGAGTATTCCCGTTGCAACAACGGTCGGCAATCACGATCTCAAAGGTGTTGCATACAGAACATTCACCAATATGCCCAATGAGTCAAAAATGACTCCGTCTACATATGTGGGCAACGATTACTACTTTGTCAGGAACAACGTTCTTTTTCTGATTATGGACAGTAATAACACCAACTCGACAGGACACAGAAATTTTGTCAGAAAAGCAGTCAAGGATAATCCTGATGTCAACTGGAAAGTTATGATGTTCCATCATGATCTCTACGGTGGCAGAATTGAGCACAGAGAAAGCGAAAACGCTCTTCACCGTCTTCTCTGGGCACCCATCTGCGATGAATTCGGTATTGACCTTGTGCTTCTCGGTCACAGTCATTATTATACTGTTTCCAATGTTATGTATAATAATAAAACCGTAGCTCCCGTTACAAAGGGCGGAACAGTTGTTGACCCCAACGGAACAATTTATATGGTTTCAGGCTCACTTAACAGACCCAGAGACGATGAGAATCCTCCTCTCGGTGAAAACGTAGCAATTGAATATCTTACAGAGGATAAGATTTATAATCTGATCGATTTTACGGATGATTCATTGACAGTTAAATCATATGCGATTGAAAGTGATGTCTGCTTTAATTCTTTTACAATCCAGAAGACGTCTGCTGACGGCGGTCACAGTGACAGAATGCCTCCGCTTTATAATTTCATTGTCAGATTCATTGCAACAATTTATGAATTTTTCAATAATATTGGAATACACGGTGATCTTACAGACAAAGGATTCACGGTTAATTTCTTTGATATAGTTTTCGGATAAGGTGATAAAATGATTAAACATATTGTTTGCTTCAAACTCAAAGACAACAGTATTGAAAATTGTGAAAAAGCAAAGGAAATTCTGCTTTCTATGGAAGGAAATGTTCCGCTTATCAGGGATATTAGAGTCGGGATCGACTTCCTTCATTCAGAACGATCATATGACGTTATTCTTGAGGTTGTACTTGATAATGCAAAAGCACTTGAGGATTATCAGAATGACCCGTATCATTGCTCTGTTGTCAAAACTCATATGCATGCCGTCAGAGAATCATGCATAGCGATTGATTATGAACTTTGAACCGTTTCAGAGGTGATATAAATGAACGTAATCAAGAAAAAAGCATATAAACTTGTGGGCAAGATTGTCAATGCTGTAACGAACGCCGCGACGGCTCAGGATTCAAATTCAAAGCATGGCAACGGATATAAGCCCGATGAAAAAATAATTTCGCTCTGCCGTCAGATGGGTGCAGAGGGTATTGTTATGCTCAAAAACAATAATAACGTGCTTCCTCTTAATAAAGAACGTACGGTCTCCGTTTTCGGCAGGGTTCAGCGTGATTATTTTTATGTAGGATACGGCTCGGGCGGTGACGTCAACGCGCCTTATAAAATCAGTTTGATGGACGGTCTTCGTGCAAACAAGAATATCTCCGTCAACGAAGGCCTTGCGGCAGTTTATGAGAAATGGTGCAGAGAAAATCCTGTTGACGACCGTTTCTGGGGACATTGGCCGATGTGTTATGACGAAATGCCCGTTAGTGCCGATCTTGTTGGTGAGGCAGCAGAAAATTCCGATACTGCCATTGTTGTTATCGGCAGAGCTGCGGGAGAGGACAGAGAAAACAAGCTTGAAAAAGGCAGCTATTATCTGACCGACGAAGAACACTCCATGCTTGATGCGGTTACTGAAAAATTCAGTAAGGTTATTCTTCTTCTCAACTGCGGAAGCATTATGGATATGTGTGCGATCAATGCTTACGGCGACAGAATTTCTGCAATACTCTACGTGTGGCAGAGCGGTATGGAGAGCGGCAATGCGGTTGCAGATGTGCTTTCGGGCAAGGTTTCTCCGAGCGGCAAACTGACCGATACAATTGCAACAAGCTATAAGCGTTATCCCGGATGTAACGATTTCGGTGACAGAAAGTTCAACTGCTACACCGAAGATATCTACGTCGGTTACCGCTATTTTGAAACGTTCAAGCCTCACAGAGTGCTTTATCCTTTCGGTTTCGGTATGAGTTATACTGAATTTGCATTTGAGAATATTGAATTCTCCGCAGATAACGGTAAAATTACAGTTTCATCTGATGTTAAAAATATCGGTGAACGTGCTGGTAAAGAGGTTGCACAGGTTTATTTTGAAGCGCCTTGCGGCAGACTTGGTAAACCTTCCCGCGCTTTGATCTCATTTGCAAAAACCAAGCTTCTCGGTGTCGGCGAATCGGAGAGAATTTCGCTTGAGTTTGCAATTTCCGATATGGCTTCGTATGACGACGTTGATGAATTTGCGTACATACTTGAAAAAGGCGAATATAGGATTTATCTCGGGGCAGATGTGCGTTCCGCAAAGCTTTGCGGAACTTACGTTCAGGACGCCGATGAAATTACTCTTCAGCTTTCGCAGACGGCGGCGCCCGTTGAAACTTTTGCAAGAATGAAGGCTATGCCTGAAGGTCTGGCATATGAAACGGTACCGCTTGCGAAATATGATCTCAGACAGATTATTCTTGATAATATTCCCGATGCATTGCCGAAATACAATAAGCCTTGCACTCTTGCAGATGTTAAAAACGGCAAGGTCACTCTTGAACAGTTTGTTTCAACACTTAATGAAAAAGAACTTGAAGCAATCAGCAGGGGAGACTATACAATGAACAGTCCCCTTGGTGCCAAGGGCAATGCCGCTGTTTTTGGTGGGGTGCTTGAATCTATGCGAAAAAAGGGTATCCCTCCCGTGACTACAACTGACGGTCCCTCGGGTATCCGTCTGTCCTCGTGCGCATCGCTTATGCCGATCGGTACTGAAATTGCGTGTTCGTGGAATACTGATCTTGCAAAAGAACTCTATGCTGAAGTCGGTAAGGAAATGAAGATTCTCGGTTCAGACGTTCTTCTTGCACCCGGTATCAATATTCACAGAAATCCTCTCTGCGGCAGAAATTTTGAATACTATTCTGAAGATCCGTATCTTACAGGTAAAATTGCAGCGGCGGTTGTCAGTGGGATGCAGAGCAGCGGTGTATCGGCTTGTCCGAAGCATTTTGCCTGCAATAATCAGGAAACAAACCGAATCCACAACGATTCAAGAGTATCCGAACGAGCTTTGCGCGAGATTTATCTCAAAGGATTTGAAATCTGTGTCAAAGAAGCAAAACCGCAGAATATTATGACTTCCTATAACAAAATCAACGGTGTATGGGGTCATTATCATTATGAGCTCTGCACTCGTATACTCAGAGGTGAATGGGGTTATGACGGATGCATTATGACCGATTGGTGGATGCGTTCATCCAAGTCACCGGAATTCCCGAATATCTGCGATCAGGCTTACAGAGTTCGTGCAGGTGTCAACGTTCTTATGCCCGGAGGCGGCAGAACGGGTAAAAGAAAGCCCGACGGAACGCTTCTTAAAACTCTCGGCAAGTATAACGGTATCACTATGGGCGAACTTCAGCGCAATGCCGTTCAGATTCTCGGCTATATCATCAACAGTGCGGCTATGAAAGGAGATTATCTCGGATGAGCTCCTTTGAAATAGTCTTCGCTAATGAAAATGACTGCGACGAAATTCTGAAATTCATCAGATTGCTTGCCGAATACGAAAAGATGAGTGACGAGGTTGTTGCAACCGAAGAACTTCTCAGAAAATGGATTTTTGAAAAGAAAAAAGCAGAAGTTGTTTTTGCTGTTGAAGACGGATAAAAGGTAGGCTTTGCTTTATTCTTTCATAATTTCTCAACGTTCCTCGGCAGAGCGGGAATTTATCTTGAGGATCTCTTTGTTTTACCCGAATTCAGAGGTAAAGGCTACGGCAAGGCTTTGCTCAGAAAACTTGCAGCTGTTGCCGTTGAAAGAGGATGCGGCAGACTCGAATGGTCTTGCCTTGACTGGAATAAACCGAGTATTGATTTCTATCTTTCTCTCGGAGCCAAACCGATGGATGGGTGGAAGGTATACCGTCTTGACGGTGAAACTCTCAAAATAAATGCTGAATAATAAAAATATACCGCCTTGTGGATATCCACAGGGCGGTATTTCTTATGCAGGTATGTATTCCATTTTAAAACAATGTGAACGGATTTTATAATCCATAACGCTTCCTCTGAATGCGTTGCCGCGGATTTCACGGTTACCGACTTTCATTTTTTCAACGTAACCGACTGATGAATTATAAGCTGAATCGTGAGAAATGATTTTCAGCCATTCAGCAGGATTTTCCTCAAGTATAATATCGGCGTCATACGAAAGAATAATTTCTTTCATTTCTTCGATAGTGAATTCAGCGGTTGCAATTTCGATTGTTTCAGGGCTTGTGTTACCTCCGCAGAGATACGGATAATCCCCGCCCCAGGTTGTTGAGGCGGCTGTTGTTTTGCCTGCGCAGGAATCGAAATAGCAGGTGAATGCAGCTTTACCGTTGTAATCTACGTAGGGAGCACTCGGAACGGAATTGTCATCCTTCATTCCGAGAACCGAAAGACACGCTTTGTGAAGGTTTGTTCCTTCATATTTATACGTATAATCATATGCGTGGCGATCTGAGGCTACGTTAAAATCATACCATTTTGCGAATGTGTAAACCGCAACAATCTGCGCTTTAAGCGCTTCTGTCGGAGAACTTGGACCTATTTCCTGCTCGGTTGTTCTGCAGAGATATTCAACAATCGGAATACTCTTTCCACCGTATTTTATATGAGTCGGTGTTGATTTGTCGGTTTTCACCGTTGTGCCCGTATAGTAGTTGAGGAGAATTTCCTCATAGTTACTGCCGTTACGTGCCATCTGAATCGCACCGTCCTGACTCATTCCGACACCGTGTCCCCATCCGTATGTTGTGAAAATAAACTTTCCTTTACCGTAATCTGTGTCGGGTTTGCTCGGCTGAGTGACTGATGTGGGAGGTTCGGTTGTTGAGGGAGGTTCAACGGGAGTTTCGCCGCCTCCGCCCAGAATCGAGAGAAATAGCTCAAGAATAACTGAAAAAATTGTTAGAAACGATGTTAAAATTTTAGCAATTGACATTTTTTATATCCTTTTATTCTTCAATTAATCCGTAATATCTGCCAAACCAATAGGGGAGAAGGTAGCAACTCGGTGAGCATGTGCTGGAATTGTTGCCCCAATTTGTTTCGAACGGATTGGTGTCGTAGTTATAGCAACTTTTTTCATCATAATCAAGCGGGAAAAGAAGCTGAGGAACTTCGCCCCATCGTTCCTGTTCGGTATCATAAACAAGATTTCTTCTGTTGGAGTTGAGAATAATTCTGCCGGTGTAATCCATTGGCATATCGCGTAAAGCCTTGATAGCGGAATCGATATCACAGACCTCATCGGTAAATGCACCGTAGATAAGATTAAATAACGGACTTTTTTCGCTTCGTTCATATTCCCAGTGATGTTTCATACCCATGAGGAGATATTTTCTGATTGACGGATCTTTTTCGATCCGAAGAATTGTTGCGGTGCAAAGGAAACCGAGATTGTCGTCGATATGTGTGATTCTTGCATCGTCTTTTTTATGCTGAGCCGCATTGATAAGATAATGCTCATCGACAGCGAGACGGAGGAATTCATTTCTGTATTTTTCGTCTCCGCTTATGTGATATGCGACGTCAAGAAATGTAAGCATCTCAAGGGAATTGATGCATTTTTCCCAGAGCCACATACTGTTTCTGTTAAGCTCATCGGGATTCCACATTGCCCATGTTGTCGGCAAGCCGTCAATATCACAGAGCTTATAATTGTGATCGATAATGTGGTCAACTATATCGCAGAGAACTTCCCTGATGAGTTCCTTTTCTTCATCGTTCGCGCAGAAATCATAGTAAAGAGAGAATCCAAAGAAATGACCTGTCATCTCATCGCTTGAAGTTTCTCCAAGCCATTCGCAGGAACCGTCGGGAGCGGTGTGCCATTCCTCACCTGCACGATCAACTCTTGTGCCGTAGCCATCTTCGCCTTCATAACGAATAGCTCTGGCCGTAAAGCCTTTTATGCCCGTAACTTTTGTAAGTTTAACCATAGCATACATACTGCGTCTTGCGGCCTCGAGTACCTTTTCGCTCTTGGTTACTGCATACAAATAGCAAAGGGAACCGAGGTATGTATGTGTCCAGAGTCCGTCATTATCGGTGATGTTGGGCTCTCCGGTTGTTATATCGTTATTTTTGATTTTGTCGAGACCTGTTACGAACCCGTCTTTTCTGATGAAATATTTTTCAGTGAGATCAAAGCAGTATTCAGCCTTTTCTTCAAGAGTCATCGATTTCTCATAAATTCTGGTAACGCCTTCGTCTGAAGCAGTCCAGATCTCGTTACCGATGGCGATTGCATCGTTGACTTTTTCGCAGCATACCCATCTGGTTGCGGGCAGATATTTTGCCGCACCGTTGTTGATAACTATCAGACCTGCATCGCTTGAGAGAATTACTTTACCGTCATCTGTGAGGTCGATTGAAAATATTTCTTCTTCGGGAAGGCAGCTGATCTCTTTGTGACCGTACCAGCCGCAACGGTTATCATAGATATATGCGCCTTTATCTGTGCCGAGCCAGATGAATCCGAGAGTCTCGTCGAAGGCGACGCAGTTGATTTTGAATTCGGGCATTGTTGAATGTTCGGGAAAAATGCACATCCAATGCTTTCTTTTGCCGGTCAGAATGCAGAGCGATCTGCCTGAGAATGATATGATATTTTCTCCCGAAACCGCAAGACCTTGTGCACGGAGATCTGTTGAATGGTGGTGAATAAATTCATCGCCGTTGAGTCTGTAAAGTACGCTTTCAGTAATAACGTAAATGATATCTTTACCGCCAATACCTTTGATTTCTTCATCGAAGGTCTTAAGCTCTTTGATTATTCCGTCTTCGCAGACATATACGGTTTTTTCGGCGGAAAAATATACTTTTTTTCCGCTTGCGTGAGCGTTTGTTACTTTTCCGCAGGCAAATGAAGCGAAAGTGCCGCCATTGTCGGAAAAGTTCAAAAAGTTCAGTCCGCTTTCTGTTCCGATGTAAACTCTGCCGTCGCAATCAGCTGCAAGGCAGAGCGCTTTGTCTGAAAGCAGTCCGTTTGATGCACCGTAGTAATCGCAGAATCTCTGAGGAAATCTGTTGCTTTTGTAACTTCCTTTTCTCATATTGAATCTCCTTTAATTAATCACAGTTATTGACGTCTGAATATAATTGTCTGAATTAACTTCTCTGATAATTATTTTTCTGTAGCCGATATCACAGTTATCTGTGTCAAACGTCCACGAAACAACACCTGAAGCATTTGCTGTCTGTGGATTGAGTTTGTCGGATGTGAGCGTGTTTTTATCGTTTCTGTAAACTTCAACAGTATATTCTTTTCCCGCAACACCGTTGATTGCAATTGTAGCATCATTTCCCTTGATAACGGGATTGCTCTTGAACTGAATGGAAATGCCGTTTGCTTTTTCGGGTATTGTCACGGCAGAATCAAAAGTTGGCTGATCGGGATAGTGAATCTGTGTGGGAGAAGTGTGTTTATCAATCTCGGGCAGTGTAACGGGTTGGTCAGGTGTGACCGAAAAATGAGGTGTTGTCACGACCTTGTAGGTAGGCGGTTGTGTTCTTGACGGAACGGGCGGGTGGGTCTTTTCCTGAGTAGGCGGATCGATTCTCGAAACAACGTGATAACCGCTTTCGTCAACGTAGGTGACGGTCTGTGTCGGGATTTCAGTTTCCTCGGTCTGCAAAGCTGTTGTTTCAGGATGAGTCGTTATTTGCTCAGGAGTTTCTTTTCCGCAAGCGCAGAGAATTATACTCAGACAGAGTATTGCCACGGATATAAGATAGAATTTGTTTTTCATATAAAACCTCACAAAATAATTGATATTTCGCCCGAGGACAGATTTTTTTCAGTATTATCGGGCAACGAAACCATCAGGTTACATTGACTGTTAATGCCTTTGACAACAGCATTGTATTTTATATTATTTTCGGTAAACGATATGTTTTTGCCGATAATAAAAAGTCTTTTTTCGTATTCAGACAGAATCAGAGTTTCGTTTGGGTTCCTGACATAATGCAATATCGCTTCGGAAATATAAACAGCAAGTTTGTCTTTTTCGCAATCGATTCCCAGCGAACCGGCATTCGGAAGATTGTCGGGGAAATAGCTTGTGGTCAGATTGATTCCGATTCCGAGTGAAATCAGCATTTTGCCGTTTGACTTGAAGCATTCCGAAAGAATTCCGCAAATTTTTTTGCCGTTGAGAAATATGTCGTTCACCCATTTGATTTTAGGGAGAATTCCGAAATGTTTTTCGATTGTTTTGCAAACAATCACAGCGGTTGCCGGTGTGATCAGCGGAATTGAATCTTCGCATTCAAAAAGTAAAGTCATATAAAGACCTGTGTTTTCGGGCGAATAAAAACTGTTACCCCGTCGGCCTCTGCCATTGGTTTGGGTATTTGCGATTATCAGTGAGGGCAGGGGGAGTGTTGATGCGTTTTCTCTTGCATAAGTGCTTGTTGAGTTGAGAACATCGAATTTCAGAACGTTCAATCTGCCGCCACCTTTCTGTCATACACTGCAAGTATATCATATTTTCAAAACTATTTCAATGCAAAAAATTTATTATATTAATTATTAAATTATTGACTTATTTTTAGAATAGGAATATATTATATAATAGACCAAATATGGGGAGGTGCAGACACTTGAAGATTTTACACAAGGGGTTCAACTATTCTCAGGACGGTCCCGGAAACAGACTTGTCTATCATCTTCAGGGATGCAATTTTGCCTGTAAATGGTGTTCGAATGCTGATACAATTCCCCGTGATAATTCCGAATCAAAGGATATTCCGATAACTGAAATTTTTGATGAAATTCTCAGAAGCAAAATGATGTTTTTTGATGGCGGAGGCGTTACGTTCACAGGCGGCGAAGCAACTCTTCAGGCTGATGAGCTTCTTGCTCTTCTGAAAATGCTCAAAGCGGCGGATATTCACACGTGCATTGAAACAAACGCATCTTCAGAGAGGTTTTCCGAATTCTGCGATGTTGTTGATTATTTGATAGTCGATGTGAAGCATTACGACAGTGAGCTTCATAAAAAGTGGGTCGGCAAACCGCTTGATTCGGTGCTTGAAAACGTCGCCTATGCTTTCGGTACGGGCAGACAGATTCACGTTCGTATTCCCGTAATTAACGGTGTCAACGTCAATCCCGAAGGCTTTTCGGATTGTTTCTCGCAGTTTAATACTGATAATGCGGTTTTTGAATTCCTTGCTTATCATGAATACGGCAAGGATAAGTGGCACGGAAAATATCAGATTGAAAACGGTTTTGTTTCCGACGGAGTAATTGATGAATTCACCCACGTGTTCGGAAAACACGGACTTAAAACGGTTTCAACATAAAAGGAGAAAAAAATAAAATGACTAACATTCTTAATTCAGCAAAGATTACTGAAATGGCGAAATCACTTTTCGCAGAGAAAAGAGCCGGTAAACGACTTGACGGCTGGTTTATCGCCAAGGAAAAAGAACTTGAGCTCTCAAAGGTTTATGAGGGTGAAAATGAAGAAGTGAAAAAAGCACTTATCCTTCGTGACATCATCAAAACAATTCCTCTTTATCTCAGCGATTATCAGCTTTTTGCCGGCACTCAGGACGATGCTTTTGCGAGAAGCTACGCACTCATTAATCCCACCTTTAAAGTTGAAGAATTCAGCGGATACTGTGACCCGGCAGCGGTTTTCGGTGATATTGAGCCTGACGGTGAATTCTCTGCCGAAAGAATTGCAAAGGCGAGAGCTGAATTTGCCAAGACTGAATATGCGGTCAAACTTGGCGAAGTTTACGGCGAAAATGAATGCTACACCAAAGAGGTTATTTTCTTTTTTGAGCAGGTAACGGGTCATCTGATTCCCGATATGCGTTTTGCAGTCAGATACGGCGTTAAGGAAATGCTTAAAAAGATTGAGGGCAAAGAAGGCGACGGCTATAAGGCATTCAGGATTGCACTTGAGAGCGTTATAATCCTTGCGAACAGATATGCCGATATTGCCTCGGAGAAGAAGAAAACCGCTTCGGCAGAAAGAAAAGCTCAGCTTGATGTTATTGAAAAAACTCTTCGCAAAGTACCCGAATACGGTGCGGAAAATCTTTGCGAAGCAATTCAGTCGTTCATTCTTATGTGGCAGGTAATGTGTCTTGAGCAGACTCCCAATCCGTTTGCATTCTCTGTCGGTAATGCTGACAGAATCTTCGAGCCTTACCGCAACGGTCTTGACCGCGATACAACAGCTGCACTTCTCAAGCATTTTCTTGTTTTCTTCAACGTTGCTGACAGAAGCTGGGCAATTTCGCAGAATATCATAGTCAGCGGCAGGGACGTTGACGGTAATGATCTCACAAATGATACCACGTATGCACTTATGGATGCATATTACGATATGAATCTGCCGCAGCCTATTCTTTCGGTCAAGCTTCATAAGAATACTCCTGTAAAGCTTTACGAAGAAATGGGCAGATTCCTTTTCACTGCGGGAGCATTGACTCCTTCGTTTTTCAACGACGACTCTCTCTTTGAAGTTCTTGCATCAAAGGGCGTTGATGAATGTGATCTTCCTGATATTTCCGTTGCGGGTTGTCAGGAGCCTCTGATTATGGGTAAAGACAATGCCAACACAACAAACAGCTGGTTCAATCTTCCGAAAATTCTTGAAATGACTCTCACGGGCGGTGTTTCCGCAATTACGGGTGAAAAACTTGTTGAGTGCGAAGTCTGTGACCTTGAAAACGTCAGAGAAGAATTTTATAAAAATGTTCAGCGTTTTGCCGATGCGATGGCTGAGGCTGCAAACGGCGCTTCAAAGGCTCTTTCGACTCAGAGAGTGCCCTTCCTTTCTTGTTTGATGGGTGGCCTTGAAAACGGAATTGATGCAAGAGATATTAACCGTCAGGGTACGAAATATAACGGAAGCGGATGTCTCATTCACGGTGTTTCTGTTATTGCCGACAGTTTCAGTGCCATTGATAAGCTTCTTGCCGAGAGACCTGAGGATAAAGATAAACTCGTTGATGCTCTTAAGGCGGATTTCATCGGATATGAAGAACTCCGGGAATTCCTTCTTTCAGCAGATAAGTTTGGTAATAATATCGAAAAAGTAGACACAGAAGCGGGCGAGATTGCTTCAAAGGTAGCCGATATCATCGCAAACGAGAAGAATTATCTCGGCAATCCATTCAGACCCGATTTCAGTTCACCATCAACCCATTTGCTTTACGGTTATTGGGTTGGTGCAACACCTGACGGCAGACGCTCAAGGGATATGCTCGGCTACGGTGTTGATCCGCTTTACGGCAGTGCTGAAAACGGTCTGGGATTCAGAATGCTTTCAAATATGAAGATGCCTTTTGAAAAAATGAACGGCGGATATGCATCACATCTCGGAATTGACCCTAAATACTTTAAGGGCGAATCCAATGAGGAAAAGGGTGTTGAGTTCAGAGATAAAGTCATTAATCCTCTGTTTTTCAATCCCCTCAAGGAAGGTGTTTCACCCTTCTATCTCTACGTTAACGTTACAACTGCTGAAATTCTCCGCAAGGTTCTTGCGGATCCGAAAAAATATGCTCCGAGCGGAGTTTATATTATGAGAATTCACGGCACGTTTGTTAATTTTCTTGATCTGTCGCCCGCAATTCAGCAGGATATTATCACAAGACTTGATCCTCAATCAACTTCTTTATGCTGAGGAGGATAAAAATTGAAGGTTATTGGTATTGATATCGGTACTACAAGTATCTGCGGAGTTATTGCCGATGCGGTTAGCGGTGAAATTGTCAAATCCGTCACTCTGCCGAACACGTCGTTTATTATCACCGATAAAGAATATGAACGCATTCAGGATACCGATGTGATTATGGATACGGTTTATAAGATCCTTGATGAACTCGATGCAAAGAGTGCTGATGTCATCGGTTTTTCGGGTCAGATGCACGGAATTGTTTATACCGATGCAAATGGTAATGCCGTCAGCCCTCTTTATATCTGGCAGGATACGAGAGCAAATCTTGAGTATAAAGACGGCAGAAGTTATGCGGAGATTCTCGGATGCTTTGCAGGTTACGGTCTTGCAACCGACTTTTATAATTCAGTAAACGGACTTATACCTGAAAATGCAAAATACCTTTGCACCGTTGCCGATTATGCGGTTATGCAGCTTTGCGGTAATAAGATTCCCGTTTGCCATATCACCAACGCAGCGAGTCTCGGTTGCTTCGACGTTGAGAAAAATGTGTTTAAAATTGATAATCCGAGACTCCCTGAGGTTGAAACCGGTTTTGTTTCTTGCGGAAATTATAACGGCGTACCTGTCTGTGTTGCTCTCGGAGATAATCAGGCCAGTTTTATAGGTTCGGTCAGAAATACCGCCGATGTTCTTTTGAACGTTGGTACGGGTGCTCAGATTTCGTGGTTATCAGAATCTCCTGTCAAGGCTGAGTCGGTTGAAATCAGACCTTTTGACGGTAAACGTTATCTTATGGCGGGTTGTTCTCTTTGCGGAGGCAGAGCTTATGCGATGTTTGAAAAATTCTGCAGAGAAATTGCATTGACCGCAGGTGCGGATATTGATTCGTTTTACCCGTTTCTTGATAAAATGCTTCTGTCAAAAAAACGTTCCGAAATAATTGGTGATTGCCGTTTTTGCGGCACCCGAAATAATCCGCATCTCAGAGGTTCGTATTCGGGTATATCTGAAAACAATTTTACCCCGGCGGATTTTGCATATGCAACGCTTGACGGCATGGCTGCGGAGCTTTTTGATATGTATGCCTCCGCAGATAAAAGGGCATCGGGACTTGTTTGTTCCGGCAACGGTATACGAAAGAATGCCGCACTCAGAAAAATTGTTTCCGATAAATTCGGATGCGGAATAAAAATTCCTCTTTATGAAGAGGAAGCGGCTTACGGAGCAGCTCTTTCTGCTGTTGTTGGCGGTGGAATATCTGCAGATATTGATTCGGCTTGCTCGATAATAAAATATAAGGATGAATGATTATGGCGTTTGATAATCCTATCAGATATGAAAAGAATTTCTATAATTTTCCCATATTTTTTGAGAAAAACAGAGTTTTCAGGGTTTATACAGGAGGAAAACTTTTTTCGGAATTTTTCGGAGATGATTCTACGGACGGGTTTTATCCCGAAGAGTGGGTTGCTTCAAGTGTGAGAGCACTGAACGAAGGCAGCACCGATGAACACGAAGGCGTTTCGAAAATCAGAAATTCCGATGTGTATTTTGATGAAATACTTGAAAAATACCGAAAGGAGCTTCTCGGTAAAAGAGAGGATCTCGGTATTCTGACAAAGATTCTTGACAGCGCGATCAGACTTCCCGTTCAGGCTCATCCCGACAAGGCTTTTTCCGAAAAGTATTTCAATTCAAAATACGGTAAGGAAGAATGCTGGATTATTCTCGCAACCAGACCCGGTGCAAAGATTTTCTTCGGTTTCAAAGAAGGGACAACCAAGGAAGATTTTATTGCCGCAATTGAAGCGAGTGAAAACGGCGGAAACGCAATGGAAGATCTGCTTTGCTCCATTGATGTGAAGGTCGGAGACGTAATTTATATTCCCGCTAAAATGGTTCATGCAATCGGATACGGTTGTCTGCTTCTTGAAGTTCAGGAGCCTACCGATTTCACTATTCAGCCGGAGCGCTGGTGCGGTGAATATAAGCTTTCCGACAGAGAAATGTATCTCGGACTTGACAGAGAACAGGCTCTTGAGTGCTTTGATATGGATAAACGTTATCCTGCTCCGCTTGAATCTCAGGTTATTTCGGACGGAAACGGTGTTCTTTATGAGTCAATTATCAATTCCGATATCACCACGAGCTTTACCGTAAATATGGTAACGATAGATGACGGATTTTTTGTTTTTCATAACAGTGCCGCTATATATGTAGTTATTGAAGGCGAAGGCATTATTTCGGGGGACTGTTATTACCGTGACGTTAAAAAAGGGGATTATTTTATGATTCCCCATAGTGCCGTATGCAGATACACTGTCAGCGGCAAATTGAAGATTGTTGAATGTTTTGCTTGATTGCGAGGTTAATATATGAAAAAAATTATAAGTATTCTTTCGGTTATTCTTTCTTTTGTGCTTCTTCTTGCCGGATGCAATAATTCAGGTTATATCGACGATATCAAAAATATGACCAAGCCGACGGACCTGAATGAAAGTATTACTGAATACGTTCCTGAATTCGTAACTTTCGAATATGACGACAACGGCAATATTATCTATACGCAGGGCGAGGCGGATGCTCCTTCTTCGGAAGAGACTTCATCTGATTCCGCAGATAACGGTTCGGGAGAGGTTACAGAATCCGTTGAAATTGCAAAGCATCAGAAGGTCAGATTTACTATGAAGGACGGCGGAAGCTTTGTTATTGAACTTTATCCCGAGTATGCTCCCGAAACCTGTGCCAATTTCGTTAAGCTTGTCAGTGAAGGTTTTTACGACGGGCTGACTTTCCATAGAATTATCCGCGGATTTATGGCTCAGGGCGGTGAGAATATCAACAAAGAACCCGAATCAATAAAAGGTGAATTCAAGGCGAACGGTTTTGATGCAAACGTTATTGCACATACAAGAGGCGTTGTGTCGATGGCACGTACCAATGACCCTGATTCTGCATCCTCACAGTTCTTTATCTGCTATGACCATGCTCCGCATCTTGACGGCGCCTATGCCGCATTCGGTCTTGTTGTTGAAGGTATGGAGGTTGTTGACGATTTCCTTAAGATTGAAAGAACACTGGGTAATGACAGAGAACTTTCAAAGCCCGTAACTCCCATTGTTATTGAAAAAGCGGAGGTTATCGGATGAGCAACGTTTCGTTCAAAAGCTTCAGGGCAACCGAAATCGAGTTTATCAACAAACACGATAACGGCACAAGAATTGAATTTGAAAACAAGTATACCTATAACGTGAAATATAATCAGAATAATCTCTGTATGGGTGAATTCACAGTAGAGGTTTTTGATAAAAACAATAAGGAAAAATTTCATATCAAAGCAGTTATGTGCGGCATTTTCAGCTATAATCCCGAGGTTAAGAAAGAAGTACTTCACGTTGAAACTTTCAAAGAAATTTTTCCGTATGCCAGAACGATGATTTCTTCTCTGACGGTCAATGCGGGTCTTCCGCCTGTTATTATTCCCTCGTTTGATATTGAAAAGCAAAGTATCTATAAATTCGGCAAGAACTGCTGAATGACGGAGTGATTTCAAATGCTTATTGCAATATATTCGGCAGTTATTCTTCTTGCCACGACTCTCGGTGCTTTTGTCGGTCTCGGCGGAGGGGTTATTATCAAGCCCGTTCTTGATTTCATCGGCAGTGAACCCAGAATGCAGGTGGATTTTCTTTCGGCAACGGCAGTTTTTACCATGTCTGTTGTGTCAACCGCCAAGATGCTTAAACGCAAACAGAAGTTTGACGCAGGAATCATTCTTTTTATTGCGTTTGGATCGATTGTCGGAGGCTATCTGGGGTCTGCCGTTATGGATATAATCGGAGGTCACATTGACCAGCAACTGATCCGATGCATTCAGGCGTTTACTCTTGCCGTTCTTCTTACCGTTGTCAGCGTATATGTTGGTAAATGCAGCTTTTCTTTTCACATAAAAAATAAAATTGCAGTTCTTGCCGTTGGTCTGACTCTCGGTTTCTTTGCTTCATTTCTCGGAATCGGCGGAGGTCCTGTCAACGTTGCGGTTCTGACGTTTTTCTTTTCAATGAACGTCAAGGAGTCGGCGGTTTATTCTGTTGCGATAATTTTCTTTTCGCAGCTTTCAAAATTGATTACAGTCTTTTCAACCGCAGGTTTTGAGCCATATGCTCATCAATGGAAAACGCTGATTTTTATTCTCCCCGCCGCGGTAATCGGCGGATTTATCGGCTCGTCGCTCAACCGCAGATCTGATGATGCAATAATCAGAAAAGTATTTGTGGCAGCGATGGTGCTTCTTGTTGTTCTCAATCTTTATAACGGCATTTCGGTGCTGGTCGGTTGAATAAAAAATATTTAAGGTTGGTTTGTGATGAATAAAAATATTGATAAACTTCATTATTACCGTAGCTACGCGAGAATCAATCTCAGTTGTATAAGAAACAATTTTGATGAATTGAAGAAGCGTCTTGCTCCGGGAACAAAAACTATGGCTGTCGTCAAGGCTGATGCATATGGTCACGGCTCTGTTGAGGTTGCTAAAACACTTGAAAACAGAGCGGATTATTTTGCCGTAGCTGATATTGCAGAGGCTGTTGAACTTCGTGAGGGCGGAATAAAAACACCCATTCTGATTCTCTCGTATACGAGTCCTTATCAGTATGAGGAACTGATTAATCTCAAACTGACGGCAACAGTATATTCGCTTGCCGATGCAATAAAGATTTCTTCAACTGCATCAAAACTCGGTAAAACCGCAACAATTCATATTGCGGTTGATACCGGCATGGGCAGAGTCGGATTCAAGGATAATGAAGAAAGTGTTGATACAATCGAAAAGATTAATCAACTTGAAAATATATTTATTGAGGGTGTTTTCAGTCATTTTGCCTGCGCTGATTGTGAAGACAAAACTTCTGCGCTCGAACAGAAAGGCAGATTTGATTCCTTCCTTGCAATGCTTGAGGGGAGAGGTATCGATATCCCGATAAAACATTTCTGCAATTCTGCGGCGGTAATCGATATGGATTGTCACTATGATATGGTGCGCCTCGGAATATCGGTTTACGGATTGTACCCTTCCGAAGAAGTAGGAAAAGACGGTCTTAACCTCAGACCTGCGATGGAAATTGTGAGCCATATTATTCACATTAAGGATGTTGATGAAGGTACTCCCATTGGCTACGGTCATACCTATGTTGCACCCTCGGATAGAAGAATTGCAACTGTTTGTATCGGTTATGCGGATGGCTATCAGCGAGCGTTTTCCAATAACGGTGTTGTACTGATCAGAGGTAAAAGAGCTCCGGTTGTCGGCAGAGTTTGTATGGATCAGATTATGATCGATATTACGGGCATCGACGGCGTCAACGTCGGTGATTACGTTGTTATAATGGGCAAAAACGGTGATGAAGTTCTTTCTGCGGAAGAACTCGGAGAACTTGCAGGCAGTTTCAATTATGAGATTATCTGTACGTTTATGCCCAGAGTTATCCGAACTTATTCGGATGATGAAATTGAATAACAAACGACCGTTTGCCGTATGAGGCAAACGGTTTTTGTGAAAAGAGGGTAATTTTATGATTCGTTTTCCCGAGTCTTCGTGGGATAAAATCAAAAAAAGCGAAAAGCCTGTTTTGATTTACGGAATGGGTAACGGTGCGGATAAGGTGATTGATGAGTTTCAGAGACTTGAAATTCCGATTCTGGGAGTTACCGCAAGTGACGCTTTTGTCAGAGGGCAGAATTTCAGAGGCTTTACCGTGAAGAAACTTTCGGAGTTTGACGGTGATTTCATTATTGCGGTTGCTTTTGCTTCCTGTATTCCCGAGGTTATAGAGCATATTTTATCGCTTGGAAACAATTACGAGCTGATTGTTCCATGCGTGCCAGTTATCGGTAATGAAATAATCAATTCCGATTTCATTAATAAATACCGTGATAAAATCGAAGATGTATATTCTCTCTTTGATGAAGAATCGAAAAAGATCTTTTCGGGCTGTCTCAGCTTTATGCTGGGCGGAGACCTGACAGATCTTTTTAAGGTTACCACCGATAAATCCGAAGCATTCAGTAATATTCTGAAGCTTACTCCGAATGAACATTACCTTGATCTCGGTGCGTACAGAGGTGACACAATCGATGAATTTCTGCATTATTCGGGCGGCGGTTATTCGTCGGTAATTGCTCTTGAACCTGATGCAAAAACCTTCCGAAAACTTTCGGAACATATAGATGGTATGACCGATGTTACTGCGTATCAGAAAGCGATTCATTCATTCAGCGGAGTTGTTAAATTCAATTCAGCCGCAGGCAGACAGTCGTCAATTGATTCAAAAGGTAAAGAAATTGAAACGGTTACCGTTGATGAACTTTGTGAGGGCAAGGATGTTACCTACATAAAAATGGACGTCGAGGGAGCGGAAAAGGATGCGATTCTCGGAGCGGCAAAAACTTTGGCTGAAAAAAAGCCGAAGCTGAATATCGCTCTGTATCACAAATTCACCGATATTTTTGAGTTACCGCTTCTTATAAAATCGATTAATCCCGATTATAAAATTTTTCTCCGCCGCCACCCGTATATTCCTTGCTGGGATATGAATTTGTATTGTATATAAATCTGACAGGAGTGATTTTATGAGAAACGATGACGTTGTTCTTCAGCTTTACCTTATCAGGCACGCTGAAAGTATGGGTAATATCGAAACGGAAGAGCCGTTCGACGTTATGAATCCGCCGTTGACCGATCACGGATTCCTTCAGGCTAAGGCACTTTCCGAACGTATGAAAAACGTAAAAATTGATTCGATTATCACGAGCCCTCTTGAAAGAGCAATTTGCACTGCAATTCCGATATCTGAAATCAGCGGAGTTCCGATTGCGTTTGAACCTCTTCTGTGCGAAAAGGATGTATGTATCGGCGGCAAGGGATTTCTGCACTATGATGAATCTGATTCAGATTGTGAAATCAGGGCTGAAAAAATCATTAAAATGCTTTTGGAAAAACATAAAGGAGAAGCAGTTGCGGTTGTCACGCACGGAGAATTTCTGCAATATCTTCTGCGTAAAGCGATGAACATACCGTCAGATACCGAAGTGCGTTTTTGCGTTTATAATACTTCCGTTTCAAAAATAAATTTCAGAGAAGGCAAATCAAATAAACTTGCATTTCAGAACGATATCTCGCATCTTGTTCCGCTTGACGGTTATAAAACCGAATGGATGTAATATAAGAATACCCGACAGCCTGAATCAACAGACTGTCGGGTATCTTTAACTTATATTATAAGGAAGAGGAAGTGTTGTTTTCAACTGAATTCGGGCAGACTCCGTATTTGCAGTTTTCGGAGCATTTTGAACATCCAGCGCAGTGACCGCCTTTTTTGCGGTTTCTGACTGAGGAAAAAACTATCAGCCCGATGATAATAACCAGTACGGATATAACTATAAAATCACCCATTGGATTCTCCTTGTATTATTATTTGAATTTTTTGTCAGCCTGATATCCTTTTCTGAAAATGAGGAAAAGTAAAACAATAAGAACAACTGCGGCAAGAACGGTGAATATGCTGAATTCAGCTTCACCCGATATGATTCCCGCAAACTGATAAACCATCATTGAAATCGCATAAGCAAATGCCGTCATATAACCGAGCGATGCGGCTGTCCATTTTGCATTACCCATTTCTCTTCGGATTGCGCCCATTGCAGCGAAGCAGGGGGCGCAGAGAAGATTGAATATCATAAAACTGTATGCTCTGACGGGACCGAAATCCTGAGCAATCAAAGACCAGATTTCATTGCCGGATTCGCTGATTTCATTGCCGAAGTTATAAAGTGTTCCGAATGTCATAACAACTTCTTCTTTAGCGATCAGACCTGTAAACGTGGCTACAGTTGCTTTCCAAGCCATATCTCCCATCCAGCCGAGGGGATAGAATATCCACGAAAAAGCTTTGCCCAATGATGCGAGAAGCGAAGTGTTGTTATCGGTTACTGCGGTGAATGAGCCGTTGGTGAAACCGTAGCTCTGCAAGAACCATAAAACGATTGAACTGAGAAGAATTATTGTGAATGCACGTTTAACAAAGTCCCAGCCTCTTTCGAGAGTTGAACGGAAAACGTTTCTCGGTGAGGGGAAATGATATGCGGGCAATTCCATAACAAAAGGTGCAGGTTTGCCTGAAAGTGCTTTGAATTTCTTGAGTATAATTCCCGAAATAACAACGGCGGATACACCGATTAAAAAAGCAGATACGGCAACGATGGGGGAGTTACCGAAAACTGCACCGGCAAACAAACCGATAATCGGCATCTTTGCGCCGCAAGGTATAAATCCCGTTGTCATAACGGTGATTTTTCTGTCACGTTCCTGCTCGATGGTGCGTGAGGAAAGTATGCCCGGAACACTGCATCCCGTTGCAACAATCATCGGAATAATACTTTTACCTGAAAGACCGAATTTGCGAAGAATTCTGTCCATAATAAATGCAACTCTTGACATATAGCCGATATCTTCGAGTATGCCGAGCAAAAAGCACAGTACAAGTATCTGCGGAACAAATCCGAGGACAGCACCGACACCCGCAAGAATTCCGTTGATAACAAGATCGTAGAGCCAGTCGCTTACACCGAGCGAAGTCAGCAGTCTGTCAAACAGATTCGGAATCCATTCGCCGAACAGCACGTCGTTTGCAAAGTCAGTGCCGATTGTGCCTATTGAGAAGGGGAAACTACCCATAGCAATAGCATACATAAGAAACATAACGGCAGCAAAGATCGGTAATGCAAGAACTCGGTGAGTTATAATACTGTCGATTTTATCTGAAAGCGACATAGCGTATTTTGATTTCTTTCTTTTGACCGCTTTATCAACTGCTTTGCCGATATATGTATATCTCTGGTCAGCAATGATACTTTCGGCATCGTCGTCAAGTTCTTTTTCGCAATCCGAAATATGAAACTCTATATGTTCAAGAAGTTCTTTGTCGAGATTGAGTTCATTGCGTACCATTTCATCGCGTTCAAATATCTTGATAGCATACCAGCGAAGGTAGTTCTTTTTGACAGAGCCTTCAATTGATTCCTCAATATGTGCAAGAGCGTGCTCGACACTTCCGTCAAAAACGTGAGGCATATCACCATGATTATGATTTCTTGCGTGTTCAACTGCCTTTTTAGCAGCCTCAAAACAACCTTCACCTTTAAGTGCGCTGATTTCAACAACCTCACAGCGAAGCAGTTCACCAAGCCTTTTCAGATCGATTGAATCGCCGTTTTTGCGAACAAGGTCTATCATATTAACGGCTACAACAACGGGATGACCGAGTTCGATAAGCTGAGTTGTCAGATATAAATTGCGTTCAATATTAGTGCCGTCAATAATGTTGAGTATTGCGTCAGGATGTTCATCAACGAGGTATGTTCTTGTAACAATTTCTTCGGGAGAGTAAGGTGAAAGTGAATATATTCCGGGTAGATCCTGAATAATAACGTCTGATTCACCTTTGAGTCTGCCTTCTTTTTTTTCAACAGTAACACCGGGCCAGTTTCCGACATATTGATTTGAGCCGGTCAGAACGTTGAAAAGAGAAGTCTTGCCTGAATTCGGATTACCGGCAAGAGCAATTCTGATATCCATAATATTATCCTCGCTTCCGTGGTTAGCGTTCGCTAACTGTTAGGTATTAAAAAAGCGGAACACCGCTTTTAAGTTATAACTTATTCAACTTCAATCATTTCAGCATCAGCTTTTCTGAGTGAGAGTTCGTATCCTCTGACAGTTACTTCGATAGGATCACCGAGCGGAGCAACTTTGCGGACAAATATCTCAACACCTTTTGTGATTCCCATATCAAGAATTCTTCTTTTGAGGGGACCTTCGCCGTGTAGCTTGATAACTTTAACGGTTTTTCCGATTTTAGCATCTCTGAGTGTCTTCATAAAATCACCTTCGATTCTTAATTTATAACTTGTAAGAATATGTTCGTTAGTCTTAACTAACTACGAAGTATTTTAAAAAGTTAGTGATAACTAACTGCATATATAATAAATGATAAGTCAGAAGTTGTCAAGATTTTTTTGAAAAAAATGTAAAAAAATCAATCTCAAATATAATTAATTACAATAAATATTGTGCAATCGACATTTCAAAGAAATATGTCAAAATATGCGAAACACACGGAGGAGTTGAGAATAGGGGCAAAAAATATTGAAAAAAGGTGTTGACAAATGGGAATGAATTTGGTAATATATCGGAGCGCTCTGAAATACAGCAGCGCACCGCACCTTGAAAATTAAACAACGAGAAGA
>JAFVVQ010000039.1 GCA_017502085.1 Clostridia bacterium
GAGAGTTGTCCGAGTGGTCGAAGGTGCAGCACTCGAAATGCTGTGTGGGGAAACTCACCTAGGGTTCGAATCCCTAACTCTCCGCCAAAGAAAGAACAGATGCTTTTCGTAGTGTCTGTTCTTTTTTTGTTTGCCGATTGTAATCGGGATTCGAAGGACGAGAAACAAATAATCTCTCGTAGGAAATCTTCAAAAACCCCTTGACAATTCATTCTACATATCGTAGTATGAATATATACTACAACATGTAGAATAAGCAAGGAGTTGTTGCTATGAAAATTTTGCAAATGGGTTCTGTTGAATCGAATTTTGCGGATATTATTTGGTCAAACGAACCAATTACATCTTCTGAACTTGCGAAAATCAGCGAACAGAGACTAAAATGGAAAAAAACAACCTCTTTCACGGTGTTGAAAAGGCTATGCAATAAAGGTATTTTCAAAAACGAAAAAGGTACCGTAACCTCACTCATATCTCGAAGTGATTTTTATTCAATGCAAAGCAACAATTATGTTGAGGAAAACTTTAACGGTTCTCTGCCTGCCTTTCTTGCTGCTTTCACTGCAAGAAAAGCACTTTCAAAGAAAGAGATTGATGAAATCAGAGCGATGATTGATTCTTTTAAGGAGGAATGATTATGGACTTATTCTTAAAAATCCTTAACATGAGTTTCTCTGCTACTTGGCTGATTTTTGCAGTTATATTTGTCCGTTTTTTACTGAAAAAATCGCCAAAATATATAAGTGCGGCACTTTGGGGATTAGTTGCCTTCCGCCTTATTTTTCCTTGGTCAATTAAAAGCGTGGTCAGCCTTATTCCGAGTGCAAAACCAATACCCGAAGATATTGTTTATTCTCCTTCTCCCTCTGTCAACAGCGGATTTGAAACAGTTGATAATGTTATTAATCCAATTATATCTCAAAATCTTGCCCCAAAAATAGATGAAAGTGTAAACCCCGTTCAGATATTACTTTTTATCTGTTCGATAATTTGGCTTATAGGAATTGCTGCTATTGTAATTTTTTCACTTATCAGCTATATTAATTTATCAAAAAAATTAAAAGAAAGCGTTGAATTGTCAAAAGGCGTTTACAGTTGCGATGGTATTGACATGCCGTTCATTATCGGTATTATTAAGCCTAAAATCGTTCTTCCGTCAAGCATAGATTCAGAGCAGGCGAAATATGTAATAGCTCACGAAAAAGCACACCTTAAACGCTTTGATCATTTGCAAAAACTTTTAGGCTATGTGTTATTGACCGTTCATTGGTTTAACCCGATTTGTTGGATAGCATATAAGCTTTTTTGCGTGGATATTGAACTTGCCTGTGATGAAAAGGTAATAAAAGAATTTGATACTGACGATAAAAAGCAGTATTCGAAAACGCTTTTTGATCTCAGCGTCAGCCGAAAAACAATTTACTCCTATCCTCTTGCATTCGGAGAGGTTGCAGTTAAGGACAGAATCAAGAATATTTTGAACTACAAAAAGCCGACATTTTGGGTAATTACCGTATCGGTTCTTGCTGCTATATTGCTTGCCGTGTTATTTATAACAGACCCTGAAAGCCAACCGACTTCAGATGAAATGACGACTTCTTCAACAACACAAACCGAAACCGGTCGGACGGAGCCTGATTACAGCGTGACAGAGTCACAAGTATCGTTAACAGTTGCGCAAGCAATGCCGTATAGCGGAAAAATCGGCACTCTGACATGGAGCATTGATGAAAAAGGAACCTTCCGCCTTGACGGTGATGGTGAGCTTCGTGATTTTGAAGGTCCTGATATGGAAATAACGCCATGGCATCATCATGCCAACAAAATCAAAAAAATGATTATAGGTGACGGTGTTACAAAAATCGGAAGCTATACTTTCCCCGGATTAACAAGTTTAAATCAGGTTCATTTCGGAAAAAACATTAAATATATAGGTGCATGTGCTTTCTGCAGCTGCCCTATTGAGGATTTGAAACTGAATGACGGTCTGAAAGAAATAGGTTATGCTGCATTTACTCAAGCATCTGCAAAAGTACTTGTCATCCCTGACAGCGTAGAGAAACTTTACCATAATGCTATATCCGGAGATTTTGATACCGTCAAAATAGGTAAAGGGCTGAAAGATTTTACATATTCTTCTTTTATAACTCCTGCAAAAAGATTCATTGTTGACCCTGAAAATGGTTTTCTCAGCAATGACTCCCACGGAGTTCTTTTCAACAAAGACAAAACGGAATTGATAAGATTTCCTGTTGCAAGTGATATAGAGAAATATGAAATACCGAACACCGTAAAATATATTTTTGGTGAAAACGGTTATGATTTTTACGGTGCGTTTTCAAACTACGGAGAAACCTATAATCTTAAAAGTGTGGTTATTCCCGAAAGTGTTGAAAGTATCGGCGGAGCGGCATTTTGGGAAAGCAGAGGTTTGACAGATATAAAAACAGGTTCAAATATAAAGCATTTAGGTGGTTATGTTTTCGGTCACACCGGTTATTGGCTTGATGAATCAAACTGGGAAAACGGTGTTCTGTATATTGACAATTATTTGATTGATTCAAAAGAAGAAAAATGTTCGTCAAGGATTGAAATAAAAAACGGAACAACCTTGATAGGCGGTTGGGCTTTCAACAATAATCGAAACATAGAAAACTTAATCATTCCCGATTCCGTTAAGATTATCTGTGAGAGTGCGTTTGATTGGTGTGAAAATATAAAGACGGTTGACCTGGGTGCGGGCGTTGAAATTATTGGAGACAGAGCTTTTTGCGGATGCGAAAGCCTAAGAAGCATAGATATTCCTGACAGCGTAAAACATTTAGGCAAAAATTCTTTTTCGGGTTGCAGGGGTATGAGATCTTTATCAATCGGAAAAGGCATTACCGAAATACCGCAGGAGTGTTTCTCTTTTTGCGAAAACCTTAAAACTATATCATTTACTTCAAATGTCAGAAAGATTGGTGACAATGCATTTAATGACAACAAAGAACTTGGCACCGTTTACTATTACGGTACCAAGGAACAATGGGAAACTATCGAGGTCGGCAAAGATAACACATACCTAAAAAATGCAAATATAGTTTATCTTGATGGAACATTAAACTAAGCACAAAGCGATTATCTGAAAAATTTATTCATTGAATCCGTTATGAACAATCGATTTTTTTATTCAGTTATATTTTTGAGCAGGTGGTATGCCTGCTCTTTTTGTTTGCTACGGACAGTTTTTATGCCGGGATATTCTTTGAGATATATTCAACCGCAACTCCCTGTCTTGTGTCGGCTCGGTAATACTCCCATTCGCTTTCGGTCAGCGGTATTTCGAGATAGCCTACAAATCGATAGTAAATTACAATTCTCTGCGTTCTGTACTTTCCCGTTCCCTGCGTTTCGTAAACAACGATTTTGTCTATCAGTTCTTTGAGCAGCGGTGCAGTCAGAGTATCCATTTGCATAAACTTTCTCACGGCTGATATGAATTGTCCCTTGCCTTTCTTGTAGTTGGAACAACTGAAAAACTTGATATCTTTGTTACGGGGATTCACGTGATGCCATAGCTTGTGACCGCAATCCGAACAGTAAAGCAAATCGCTGAATATGCTTTTCTCACCGTTCTCGGGTTTGGGTGCTCTCCGTTTCGTGTTTTTTATGGATTTCTGAACCAACTCAAAAGTTTCACACTCGGCAGCACGTTTATCGCAAAAAGCAGAGTAAAAGAACTTTTAACCCAAAAAATATCCTCTGTCAGATGATTCCAAAGCAACCGATGATTTCAAAGAAATCATTTCTGTTCTTAAATAAGCATTAAAAACTAATCATACGAAGTCACTAAAAGAGTGGCTTCGTATTTTTTTATACCTTTTTAGCGTCTCCTTTTGTTTTTGGGTATAAGAAAACCGCTTCACAAAGAGTGAAACGGCTTGGTGGAATGTATTAATTTTGGATTTTGTTAATCATGAAGCTTTTAAATTTAATAATGCAAATAATAATTTATCTTTAAAAAATCAGGTATTTACTGATGTCGGACAATCATTATTATCTGTGTTAATTTCATTCATTTGGGTAATAATGCTCTGCGTCGTTCAGCAAGTTCCTGATACATTCTCTCCTTCTTTTCACCGGAAAGATCATAGAAGAATTTCGGTATCAGTCCGAAAACACTTGTAACTGTAGGAAGCAGCGTACACATCATAAAGAGAAGATATTCTGTTTTTTCGGTCTGGTTGCCGTATCCTGCGCCTTCAACATAACCGATTTTGCTTAAAATAAAAGCTTTTATGGATGCTCCGATAGTTCCGACAAGCTTTCTTGCGAGATCCTTGGCAACGCCCGTCATGCCTTCTGTTCTGTAGCCGTTTTTCCATTCACCGTAGTCAATGGTTTCGTTACGCATTTCTTCGGGGATAACATTCATAAGTCCCCAGCAAGTCATCCATATTGTTTCTCTGATCATAAATGCCGGTATCATAGCCCCGAGCTTTTTGTAGTTCTTGTTTATCGAGCCGATAAGATAAACGAAAATCATCAGGAAATCACCGAAGTGAGAACTGAAAATCCAGAGAGTTCTTGTTGAAAATCTTTCTCTTGCCTTTGTGACAAACGCATAGCTGGTGGGCGAAACAAACGCACCGGGAATGCCAACGATTGTTGTCATGGAAGCAAGACCGAGAACGTTTATGTAGTAATAATTCATTCCTGTGTTCATACCGAATGCCGTAAGGAAATCAGTAATTGTAAGAATCAGCAACGGTTTATTGTTCATAATTGATTTGATTCCCTGAATAACGCTCGGTTTTTCAACTCTCTGAGCAACTCTTTCCTTAGCGGTAAATACGAAGAACAGACCCATTGCAGCAGCAACCGATGACGTAAAAATACCTGCCGTAACATAAAGCGTTCTCATTTGTATTTTAAGTGTGCCGTGATTGATAAGGTCAATGAGAAGTCCCATGAATATTTCTGGCCATTTTTCAATAAAACCGGAAAAAAGACTCGCCTGCGTGATGAGCCTTGTTCTCTCAATAACATTCGGTGTTATTGTTGAAAGCATGCCTGTTCTTGAAATGGTTGCAAGTGAACCGTTAAGGTTGCTTATCAGCTGAAAAATCATATAAAACGCGAGCTTGCCCGCATGGTAAGGGTCGGTAGCGGCAAATATAATGGGCAAAAGCCAATATATGAGCGACAAAAGATAGCCGGGTCCCGAGCAAATAAAGAGCCACGGTCTGAATTTGCCGAATCTTGTTCTTGTTTTGTCAACGATTGCGGCAAGGAATACGTCATTAATAACATCCCATATTCCGATGACGAAAGTGACTATCGTCTGAAAGCTGAGACCGATTTTAACAACGTCGGTTATGAAAATATCCTGATATTTATTTATGTTGTAGCTTTGTGAAATATCGTAAACAACATACGCCAATGATTCTTTTGAGCCGACATATCTTCTGTCGTTGGACATAAGTCTTGCTGAGCCGGTTTGATTTGTGTTGTTCTTTTCCTGAATTGCCGTCATTTCAGCCATAGGGTCGCCTCCTTTATTTTACAATTCTACAATATCATATTATAAACTAAAAATCAACTCAGTTTATACCCTGTTTTCCTATCAACGTTTCAATACCAGAAACATTTAACACCTGTCTCATCAATAAAACATTATCATTCACAACTGCAGCAAGCATTTTTACAGCACCGTATTCCATTACTCAACCAAGGTGACATTTCTCTGCCTTTAAACATATTATATAGTACAACTTCTTTGAGAGGAGGAAAACCATGAACAGAAACAACTTTTTTGATAACGGTAACAATGATTCCTGCTGCAATGACGGTTCCTGTAACAGACGCCGTCAGTCAAATTGCTGCTGCGAAGAAAACAATTCTTGCTGTATAAAGTGTGTGCCCGGACCTCAGGGCCCTATCGGTCCGCAAGGTCCTATAGGCGAAACCGGTCCCGTCGGTCCTCAGGGTCCTGCAGGTGCAACCGGTCCCGTCGGTCCTCAGGGTCCCACAGGTGCAACAGGTCCCATAGGTCCTCAGGGTCCCACGGGTGAAACCGGTCCTGTAGGGCCTCAGGGTCCCGTTGGTGCAATAGGTCCCGCAGGTCCTCAAGGTCCCGTCGGTGCAACAGGTCCCATAGGTCCTCAAGGTCCCGTCGGCGAAACAGGTCCTGTCGGTCCTCAGGGTCTCACGGGTGAAACAGGTCCCGTTGGTCCTCAGGGTCCCGCAGGCGAAACAGGTCCTATCGGTCCTCAGGGTCCCGTCGGTGCAACAGGTCCTGTAGGTCCTCAGGGTCCCGCAGGCGAAACAGGTCCTATCGGTCCTCAGGGTCCCGCAGGCGAAGCAGGTCCCGTCGGTCCTCAGGGTCCCGTTGGTGCAAGCGGTCCTATCGGTCCTCAGGGTCCCGTCGGTGAAACAGGCCCCGAAGGTCCTCAGGGTCCTGCAGGCGGAGTTCTCGGATATGCAGACTTTTATGCATTGATGCCGCCTGACAACGCCGTAACTGTTGCGCCCGGAACAGATGTCAGCTTCCCTCAGGACGGTCCGAACAGCGGTGAAAGCATTGTAAGATCCGGTCCCGACTCTTTCACCCTGACGGAAATCGGTGCTTATCAGGTGCTGTTCCAGGTCAGTGTAACCGAAGCGGGTCAGTTAATTCTGACTCTCAACGGTGCGGATCTGGAATATACCGTATCGGGTCGTGCAACGGGCGTGTCGCAGATTGTCGGAATGGCAATAGTCGAAACTACCTCTGTCAACTCGATTCTTACGGTAAGAAATCCTGCGGGTAACGCGGCGGCACTTACCATCACTCCGCTCGCAGGAGGAACAAGACCCGTTTCCGCAC
Source organism: Clostridia bacterium (assembly GCA_017502085.1). Classification (GTDB taxonomy): domain Bacteria; phylum Bacillota; class Clostridia; order Oscillospirales; family Acutalibacteraceae; genus CAG-177. Next base: position 6,851 of record JAFVVQ010000039.1, read on the forward strand.
ACCTTGTCATAACACAAATTCAGTAGTTTTATAAAATCGGCTCCGACAAGCCGTGTGTTCTGTCGGGGCCGTAATTCTTTTTGAACAAGGAGGGCAATTTATGAAAAATGTTAAATCGGGTCATACTCAACCGATTGTATGCCTTGATGCAGGGCATTACGAAAAATATAACTGCAGTCCCGCAATTTCTGAATACTACGAATCGGATATGAACCGTAAACTGTTTTTGAGTTGTTTATGATAGCGTTTGTCAGTTCAACACTTCTGGACTTCTGAATTGAAAGACCGAACTTTGCCGAAACACAAGCAGATGTTACAAAGCATTTAACAAGGTGCAGAACAGTGGTTCAAATCAGGATTTCGGAACAACAAAAGCCGCTAAAATGTATTTCAGTATGTCAGAACCCTCGCCGAACAACAATCCGTTTTCGGAAACAAAAGTTGACCCTCCGTCATTTAACTGATACAAAAAGCTCTCATGCATACCGCAAGAGAGCTTTCAACATTTTGTCTCATATCTGACAACGGAGTATAATCTGTATTATTTCGCAGATATTCTTCCATCTTACCGCTGAGCAGTAATCTGACACAACTCATCGGCTCGTTATAGATGAGAAAGTCAGGTTCTGATGTTTCGTGCATATTGTTTGCGTATCCGTTATGAACACTCGTACCCACTGATTTTTTATATCACATATTCATATTCTCCGCCCGTGACGGTTTCAGAGATTTTCTTTTTGCCGAAAACAAGGCTGACCTCTGCCGTTGAGCCTTCGGGAACCGTTATACGGACTTTACAGACACCGTTTTCTTTTCTCCATTCGCAGGCGGCAATGCCTTTCGGGGTTTTGATTTTTACCCTCACCCAATCAAGGGAGCAATCAAGCATCGGCGCAACGGTGAACCTTTCATATCCGCTGCGGATATTTCTTATCCCGCCGAGATAAGCATAATACGCTTCATCATAAGTGCCGAGGAAATAATGATTGAGTGAACGGGTCGATTTTTCCCAACCTTCCCATGCAGAATCGTGCCCGTTTTTTACCCAATAGCCCCAACTCGGGTACACCGTCTGAAGCATCACTTCAGAGGCAATACTCACAAACCCGTTTTCAAACAGAACGGGAAGCACATATTTCGTGCCCGTACACCCCGTATCAAGTCGATATCCCCTGCTGACAAAGTTATCGGCAAGATTTTTCAGCACTCTCGCACGGTTTTCTTCGGGAACAAGTCCGAATGCAAGGGGCAAAAGGTTCGAGGTCTGGCGGTAACGCTGACGGTTGCCCTTCTGATTCCAGACGGTCGTTTCATAAATCCCTTTCTCGGCGTTATAAAACTTTTCATTGAATGCATCATAAATACCGTTTGCCGCGTATTCATATTCAGATGCATCATCGGTTTTGCCGAGAATTTCTGCAATACGTACCATCGCTCTGAGCATCGCATAAATGTAAGCGGTGCAACAGATTTCCGCGCCCTCGGAAGGGTCGTTGGTAACGGGAGAATTCTCATCGTCAGAGGGTGCAACCCAGTCGGAAAGCCCCCTCGTACCCCACGTATTGCCGAGTGCATGAAGCTCTTCGATATCCTTCACAGCAAAATCACGCAGGTCGGGATACATCCTTTCAAGATATTCTCTGTTGCCGCAATAGTCATAGATTGCAAGCGGAGCAAAAACAAAAATTGTGTTCCAGACGGGAGAATTTCCGAGACCCCAATCCGCTGTCGGCACGATAACAGGTACGTTGCCGTATTCGTGCAGACAGTCAGCCATCGTATCTATGAAACTCTGCAGATAACCGTCCATACCGAAGTTATACATCATCGTTACAAGGGCACAGTTTGCGTCACCGAGCCAACCGTTTTTCTCCCAGACAGGTGTATCAGTGGGTTTGCCCTGAAAATTATTGAGCATCGTGCGGCGCATAAGCGAATGCAGAGAATTGAGCATCCCGTCGGAACATTCAAATTCCGAAATAATTTCAACGTCGTTTGCAATTTTATAAATTACAACATCTTCGGGAGCAAGAGTATCTACGCCGTCAATCTGAATATATCTGAAGCCCTTATAGCTGAATTTCGGTTCAAAAACGGTCTTTTCTCCGCCGCTGATGAATTTATCCTGCTGAATATACGCATCGGGCCACCAGTTGCCGTCACGGCCCTCATTTCTGCCGATTTTCTGCACGAAACCGTCGCAGTCAAGCGTTTCACCATAGGTAACGGTCACTTCTCTGCCCTCGGGAATATCAACGCATATCGCCGCCCATCCCGTAGTCATCTCAGGACTTTCCACAATAAAAGAAATGCCGTTTCCGATGATTTTCTTCGGTCTGAAGGTCTGAATACGGCGGATAAAAGGTTCTGTCTGCTCTTTGAGAATCCCCTTCGGAGCATCAACCAAAACTGCATTATGCCAATCGGATACCCTCCGCCTTGCATCGTGAGTTTCGCCGTAATAGATGCTGTTTGCGGTTATCGGCACGTCGGTTGCAACGAGCCAGCTTTCATCTGTTGAAACAACCTCGGTTTCACCGTTTTCATATACAATTTCAATATCTGCAATCAGCTTCGGCGCAGAACGCCACGAAGCCTTATCCCAGTCCCATACAAAGCTTGTTTCATTGAAAAAGCCGTGACCGACCTCAACCGTTACCGTATTTTCGCCCTCGTCAAGAAACTTTGTGACATCAAAAACACGGTAAAAAACCGATTGACTGTATTGAGAATGAACGGGATTCAGAACGGTATCATCGGGCAGAATTCCGTTGACCTTAAGCTCAAAGAGTCCAAGACCGCAGACAAATGCTTTCGCCTCTTTTATTCCGCTTTTAAGTATGAATTTCTTTCCGAATATCGGCGCAAAACGGTCATCGGCGCTCATCTGAGCGCCGATCCATCCGCCACTAAAGCAATGTGCCATATCAAGCCTCTGTTATTTCATAAAATACAACCGCATTGGGAGCAAGAGTTATATCAAGGTGAATAACGCCGTCGACAACCTCTGCCTCAAAAGTTTTCGGTTCAAGCTTCGAGCATTCGGAATACTTTTCATAAAGCTCCGAATAATAGATTTCTCTTGCCCGCGGGTCAGAAAGTGTTGTTATGCTGTCAATCTGCGGGTCATCAGGTGACCAGCCGAAGCATTCGTCACCGATATCATAAGTCTTTCTGTCCTCAATCCATTCGTCAAAATAGTTGCAATCATCGTCAACAACGTATGCCTTAACCTTTACCTTTTCGCCTGTGATCTGAGGGGCATTGACGGTGAAATCAAGATCAGCTGTTTCCTTGTAGTCAACGTCATTTTTGAAGTTATATGCCATAATGCGCAAGGTTTCACTCTCCGAATCGTAAGCTGAAACAGCATCAACCTCCGATTTGAGAAGATATCCGCCGGAAGTTTTTTCGGTACTTATAAGGCGGGCTCCGCCGAACTTTGCAGCGTTGTTTGCAACGTGATACGAAACAGTGGGATTGCCGTCAAGCAGACCGCCCGAAAGGAATCCCCATGATGAAAAATAGTTGATATCGTTATTGAACATCTGAGCATAGAGCCTTGCATCATAAGCCGCCTGATAAGTAAAGCCGACAGTTCTCGAGAGGAGCTGATCATCATCTTTACCTCTTGAGTTACCGCAGAGAATTCTGCCCTCATCGATACCGAAAATCAGGTTCTTGAGTCCTGCTTTATCGGCACATTTGCGAAGATATGCAATTGTTTCGGGAAGAGTGTAGCCATCCGTGAAATCGCCGGGGCTGCTATCATAAAACGATGCGGAAAGATAGCAGATTCTCGTGCCCTTTTCGCCTGTTTTGTAGTTTGTGCCGTTTGCAACGTGGTTGATGAAAACCTCTTCATCCCATAAGCCCTCGGTTACAGTCATCGAGTGTGCACCAACGAAAACGTCATCACCAAGCACGTCCGTCAGAGCTGCAACGGTGTAGTCGTAAAGCTTGCAGTATTCAATTGCCGTCGCTTCGGGGTCACCGTCGGGAGTCATAAACCATGCACTGTTTTCATATTCGGTCATAACACCGAAACGCCACGAAAGCACCTCTTCCTTGCCGAATTCCCTGACGAGTGCCTCAATGATTGCACGGATATAATTATAGTAAACATCATAGTCATCGGGCGGAAATACGTTTGTTCCGAAATAATTCTCGCTGATGGAATTTGCGGAATATTTCAGCGGTACACTTCCGAGCTTGAGCATCGGCTTTGCACCGAGATTGAGAACACCGCGGCAGTTTTCAATCAGCTTTGTGAAATCGTAATCGTCAAGCACCGTTCTGTCAAGCGGATCAACGAAAAGATCTCTTTCTGCCGAACCGCCCGTGCACTGCATAAGCTGAATATATTTGACAAATTCAAAAATATTGTATTCTTTGTTTGCCTGTGCACCGACAAAAGGATTGCCTTCAATCGACCAGACATTTACGTTGCTGGCAGGGCTTTCAAGAATATCGCCGGTCTGCGAAGCATCAACGGCAAATGAATAATTATTGATCCTGTCACCTGCAGAAGGGATGAACACCGAAAGCACAGTCAGAATCACCGACATAAAAAATGAAATAATGCTGTTAAAAAAAGACACGCGTATCATCTCCTTGAAAGATATATCAATAATATACCAAATCAGCTTTGTTGTGTCAATCGAAACACTTACAGATAAAAACACTTTCGTTTTTTCAACTTGACGGATGTTATTATTTAGTCTATATTATAAAAGTAATATACCCTTTCAAGGAGGACTTAAAAATGACCAAATCTCAGGCACTGGCAAAAGCCAAAGAGCTTGTTGCTAAAATGACGGTTGAAGAAAAAATGTCTCAGCTGCTCTACAACTCACCTGCCATTGAAAGACTCGGCATCAAGGAATATAACTGGTGGAACGAAGGTTCTCACGGCGTTGCAAGAGCGGGTACCGCTACCGTATTCCCCCACGCAATTGCTATGGCTTCGACTTTCGATCCTGAGCTTGTCGGCACGGTTGCCGACGTTATTTCAACCGAAGGCAGAGCAAAATACAATATGCACGTTAAGTTCGGTGATCACGACATTTTCAAGGGTCTCACATTCTGGGCACCGAACATCAATATATTCCGTGATCCCCGTTGGGGCAGAGGTCAGGAAACCTTCGGCGAAGACCCCTGTCTTTCAGCGATTCTCGGCATAGAGTTCGTCAAGGGCATCCAGGGCGACGGAGAATTTCTCAAGGCTACCGCCTGCTCAAAGCATTTTGCCGTTCATTCGGGTCCCGAAAACGACCGTCACGGCTTTGATGCAATCGCAAGTATGCACGACCTTTATGAAACATACCTTCCCGCATTCGAAAAGACCGTCAAGGAAGGCGGAGTTATGGGTGTTATGGGCGCATATAACCGCACAAACGGTGAGCCCTGCTGCGCACATTCCTACCTCCTCAAGGAAGTTCTCCGCAAGAACTGGAATTTCGACGGATATATCGTTTCCGACTGCGGTGCACTCGGAGACATCTATAAGTTCCACAAATTTACCGAAACCGCCGCAGAAGCCGCCGCAGCGGCTCTCAAATGCACCTGCGATCTCAACTGCGGAGAAACATACGCTTATCTCGTTGAAGCATACGAACAGGATCTCATTGACGAGGATGATATCACCGTTGCAGCTGAAAGACTCTTTATGATCCGCTATATGCTCGGCGAATTCGAAGAAATAAGACCCTATTCCGACATTCCATACAGCATTGTTGACTGCAAGGAACACAAGGAACTCAACCGTAAAACCGCTCAGCAGAGTGTTGTCCTTCTCAAGAACGAAGGCGGCTTCCTTCCCCTTGACAAAAACACAGACAAGAGAATCGCAGTTGTCGGTCCGAATTCACAGTCCGTTACCGCTCTCGAAGGCAACTACAACGGCTATGCATCCGAATACGTAACCGTTGCTGACGGCATTCGCAGAGTATTCACAAACGCAGATATCAGCGTTGAAAGAGGTTCAAACTACTGCGCAGAGCAGTTGAATCACTGGAGCGGCTTTATGAATATGCTCAGCGACGGTCTTGCCGCAGCTTCCGAAGCTGACATCACAATTCTTGCTCTCGGTCTCGACTGCTCAATCGAGGGTGAAGACACAGGCTTTGATGACGATTACACCGCTTGCGGCGATAAGAAGTCATTCTATCTGCCCCCCACTCAGCAGAAACTTGCGGAAGCAGTCTGCGACGTTTGTGATAACGTTGTTGTTGTTCTTATGTGCGGCAGTTCAATAGACCTTGGCGAAAAGGTCACAAACCACGCAAAGGCAATCCTTCACGCCTGGTATCCGGGCGCTCTCGGCGGACTTGCTGTTGCAGATATTCTTGCAGGCGCGGCAAATCCCTGCGCAAAGCTCCCCGTTACAATCTATTCTGCCGACAATGAATTCCCCGATTTCAAAAATTACGATATGCGCGGCAGAACATACAGATATTTTGAAGGCACTCCCCTCTACCCCTTCGGTTTCGGTCTTTCATACACGAAGTTTGATTTCACTGATGCAAAACTGGTTTCTGCCGATGCGGACAAAATCACCGTTTCGGTCAGCGTCACCAATTCAGGCGGAATCAAGGGCAAGGAAAAGGTTCAGGTTTACGCACAGTATACCGACAGCCGCACCTACACTCCCAAGTATCAGCTCTGCGCAATCAAACCCGTTGAACTTGAAGCGGGAGCAACTGCAAACGTTGAACTTGAGATTGACCGTTACTGGGTCAAGGCTGTTCTCGAAGACGGCAGCAGAGTTGATCCCGACGGCAAGATTGCCCTCTATATCGGCGGCAGTCAGCCCGATGAACTCAGTCTCTCACTCAGCGGTTCAAACTGCGAAAAAATCGAAATACAGTAAAAAATCGCCCCGATGCATCCGTGCATCGGGGTATTGATTTGCGATTTGCAAATGTGATATAATATAACAAACAATCATAAGGGGGTATCGTAATGAAGCTTTATATCAAGCAAAAAGTTTTTTCATGGGGAGCAAAGTTCACCGTCAAGGATGAGGCAGGTAACGACAGATATTTCGTTGAGGGCGAAGTTTTTTCATTGGGCAAGAAACTCCATATCCTCGATTCGGGCAGGAACGAGGTTGCACTCATTCAGCAGAAGCTTTTCAGCTTTCTGCCCAGATATTTCGTCTATGTCAACAACGTTGAAATCGCTGAAATCGTTAAAGAATTCTCCTTCTTCCGTCCCCGATACTCAATCGAAGGGCTGGGCTGGGAAATCGAAGGCGATTTCTGGTCGCATAATTATGCCATCACCCGTGACGGCAAGCCCATCGTCACTATCAGCAAGGAATGGATGACCTGGGGCGACAGCTATGAGCTTGATATTGCCGACCCCCGTGACGAAATCGTTGCCCTTGCAGTTGTTCTCACAATCGACTGTGTTCTGGCGGCACAAGCGGCGGCAAGCAGTACATAATAAATACAGAAAACCCACGATGCTATGCACCGTGGGTTCGTTTTTTATCTTATTTGAGGTCGCCGCCTACCGAGCCGTCCCAGGTATCAACGCTTGTTGCCTTCATTTCTTCCTCGTCAAACCAACGTGTGGTTACAGCCTTTGTTTCTGTGTAGAAACGGAAGCCGTCCTTACCGAGGCAATGAAGATCACCGAAGAATGACTGCTTGTGACCTGTGAAGGGGAATACGCCGACGGGAACGGGAATACCGACGTTGACGCCAACCATACCGCCGTCTGTTCTCTTTGCAAATTCTCTTGCATAATAACCGCTCTGTGTGAAGATAACCGAGCCGTTAGCAAAGGGATTTGCGTTCATGATTGCAAGACCCTCTTCAAAATCCTTGACTCTCTTTACGCAAAGAACGGGACCGAAGATTTCTCTCTGACCGACGGTCATATCTTCTGTTACGTGGTCGAAGATTGTGGGACCTACGTAGAAACCGTTTTCATAACCGGGAACAACGGGATTTCTGCCGTCGAGGATAAGTTCTGCACCCTCTTCGATGCCCTTTTCAATCCACTTATGGATTGACTGTCTGTGTGATTCCGTAACAACGGGACCGAGGGTGGATTCCTTATCGTATGCGGGGCCGAGTTTGAGTTCCTTTGCAAACTTTACAAGGTAACCGACAAGCTCATCAGCGATGCTTTCCTGAACAACGATAACGGGCAGAGCCATACATCTTTCGCCTGCGCAACCGAATGAGGAGTTGATAATACCTCTTGCACTTCTTTCAAGTGCCGCATCCTCAAGAACGAGAGCGTGGTTCTTGGCTTCGCAAAGAGCCTGAACTCTCTTGCCGTTTGCGGCTGCTCTTGAATAAATGTGAAGACCTACGCTTGTTGAACCGACAAAGGTGATACCCTTGACATCGGGGTGGTCCATAAAGATTTCAGCTTCGTTTCTGGAGCAGGTAACGATATTGATAACACCGTCAGGCAGACCTGCCTCCTGCCAGAGCTCTGCAAGTCTCATGCAGGTCATAGGGGTCATTGAAGCGGCCTTGAGAACGATAGTATTGCCGCAAGCAATGCACAAGGGCGACATCCAGCCCATAGGAATCATACCGGGGAAGTTGAAAGGAACAATACCTGCAAATACACCGACGGGCTCTCTGTAGAGAGTTGTGTCATAGCCCAATGAAGTATCGCGGAGTGCTTCGCCCATAAGAAGTGAGGGAGCTGAAAGTGCAAGTTCAACAGGCTCTTTAACCTTGAGAATATCGCCCTTTGCTTCGCTCCAGACCTTACCGTGCTCAGTTGCACAGATTTCGGTAAGCTCGTCCATATGTGTTTCGAGAAGTTCACGGAATTTATAGATAACCTGAACTCTCTTCATAACGGGTGTGTTTGACCAGCTTTTGAAAGCTTCCTTTGCGCAGGCAACAGCCGCATTGACTTCGTCCTTTGTGCAGCAGGGAGTCTGTGCGATAACCTCACCTGTGCTGGGGTTATATACATCCATATACTTTTCGCAAGATGACTCTAACCACTTACCGCCTGCAAAATACTTTAACTTTTTAACTGCCATTGGGTATCACTCCAATCCATAATATTACATTGTATATATTATTACTTTTTTTATCTTATGTCAATTAAAAAAGCCTTGAATAATAAAATTATACATTCACAAAATAATACAAAGCATTCAGGGAGGAAAGACAATGAATATTTCCCGTAAGGAATACGACAGCATGACAAAAAAGGCATCTCCGCCGAGCAAAAAGCTGAAAAATGCGATTTTTGCTTTCGTAATCGGAGGATTCATCTGCACACTCGGTGAAGCGGTTTCACTCGTCTGCGAATATTACGGCATGTCGGAAGAGGACGTGCGTCTGCTTGTGCCCGTTTCGCTGATAGTGCTCTCCGCTATCCTGACCGCACTCGGCATTTTCGACGATATCGCACTTCATGCGGGAGCGGGCACAATTGTTCCGATAACGGGCTTTGCAAACTCAATCGTTTCACCCGCACTCGAATTCAAGAGCGAGGGCAGAATCCTCGGCACGGGTGCGAATATGTTCAAAATCGCAGGCCCCGTGCTTGTCTACGGCACCCTCGCCGCCGTGATTTACGGGGTTGTTTATTATGTTTTTATGAGATAGTTTTAGTCTTATTCTCAATAAAAAGAGCCGTCACGACGGCTCTTTTTTATTAAACACCTGTTTTTGAACTGCATTATAAACGAAATATGATTTGAACCTTACGTTTTTAGTTTATTATGATAAAATAAATTTACCACAAAAACCGAAGAATACCTGTATCAGAAGTCGCACAAGCTAATTTGGCAAAAGTGCAGACTTCTATTTCGCGTCCTCTGGTATAGGTAGTGAATGGTTTTGTGTGGTAGCAACCGGAGTTCTGCATTTTTCGGTGTGTATAGCTTCGGCTGTGCACACTTTTTTGTTGTCAAAACTCACAAATTCGGCACCGTCACTTTAGCTAAAACAGAGAAAACGGAATTTCTGTAATTTTTTTGCGTAACATTTCGTGATTTTCGTCATATATATATAAATTAAAAATCAGAGGAAAATCATAAAATATTCCCGATGCACCGCAAAAGAAAGAAGGAGACTCCGATGGGTTAGTTACATCATCTGTAAAAATCAAATTATTCAGGAGGAAAAATTATGAATCTCAAACGCATTTTATCAATTATTCTTGCAATCATTTTGTCTTTCGGAGTATGCACGGTTGCGTTTGCTGAAAATCAGACAACTGTTCCCGATGGATATATCGGCATTTACACCGCAGAGGATTTATACAATATCCGCAACAATCTCTCGGGCAAATATATTCTTATGAACGATATCGACCTCTCGGTTTACGAAAACTGGGAGCCGATTGGAACGTTGGAAGAGCCGTTTACAGGTGAACTTAACGGTAACGGGTACCATATATCCTCGCTCAAAATCACAGGAGAATACAATGATGATAGTGCTTATAATATCGGTCTGTTTGGATTTACGCGAAATGCAAAATTCGCAGACATAATAGTTGTTAACGCTGAAATAAATGTGCTTTGTACGGCTTCAACTACTGTGAAATGCAGATTGGGTATACTTATCGGCAACGCTTATGGAACAAATCTGGACAACTGTGTTGTCGGTGGTTATGTTAGCGCCAAAGGGTTCTCAACAACTGAAATCGGTGGTATATCAGGCAGAGCGGCAGGCATCAGTTGGTTTAATCTTTGCGTGAATTATGCAGGAGTCAAAGTGGATGTCGATTCTGATGCTGATGCAATTTATGCTGCAGGACTTTCGGGTGTAGGGAGTGTAATTAAAGATAAGTGTTGCAATTTCGGAAACATTAAAGTAGTTTGTGACGATATAAATTCTAACTGCAAAATAAAAGCCGGAGGAATAGACGGATTCGGTTTTGAGGGTAGCAGATTAAACAATTGCTATAGCAGAGGCGAAATAATAATTACCGATGCAAATTCAAAAACATATGTAGGAGGACTGTCTGGCGATTCGTATATAACTAAAAATTCATATTCTTCAACTTCGATAGTATTGCCCGAAAACTTTTCAGGTTTTGCCGGAGGAATTTCGGGTAGTATCGGTCAAGGTGGCTATGCGTTTATTGGTGATTGGCCAAGTGTTGAAAATGTTTATTGCTTGGAAAACGAATTGCCTGTTGGCTGTTCGTTTGGCGTTCATCCGGACAATATGACCGAAGTTGAGATGGATAATGTGTTTGTCAATGCTAATAAACTGTCAGAAGAAGAAATGAAAAAAGAAAGCACATTTGTAGATTTTGACTTTAATGATATATGGACAATGGAAGAAAACGGATATCCTGTTTTGAAAAATCAGCCGACAATCGAAATCAACAAAGAAGTAGAACTGAATGTTGGCGAAACATATTTTGCTGGCTCGCAGTATATAGATTGGTCAACAACCAACCCTGATGTTGCAACCTTAAATGAAAACGGTGAAATTGTTGCCGTTGGTACAGGTGAAGGTTCTGTTGTAATAGAATATTTATATGGATACAAATGCGAATATTCAATAAAAACATCAGACGATAATACCATTAAGACGAATAAAAGTTTTATTTTAAAGATGGAGGAATGGTTACGAAAGGCAAAAAAATTCGTCACAAATCTTGTGAATGAAATTGCTAAATTATTGAAAACAATATATGAAAAGGTGATTTGTGTATGAAAAAATTGATTTCATTTATAGTTGCTTTGCTTTGTTTGCTCAATGGTTTTTGCTTGTCTTGCTTCGCTAAAATTTCTGAATTAACCATTGAAGAGTTTCACAATCAACTTTGTGAAATGATTTCACAAAGCGGAGGTGGCGGCACTTCGTCTATCGGCACTCGCACAACAAATAGATTAATAGTTAAAACGAAAAGTAACAAATCTTTAGATAAAAATTATGGAGCAAGTGGTTGCGTTGAAGGTTATAAAGGGGTTCATATATTTCAATATAAAACTAAGGCTCAAACAGATGCTGCTTATAAAGCTTTTCAAAACGATGAAGTTGAATTTGTTGAATATGATTTTTATTTTCAAATGGAAAACAATGATATAGTCAACAACTCACATAGGATGTCTGAAAACTACAATCACTTTTCATGGAATTCTGAAGTAGCAGAAGTTGATAAAGCGTTTGATTTGATAAAGCAAAAAGAAATTAAATGTGGAATCATTAAAGTTGCTGTTATTGATTCCGGATTGTATGTGGGACATACAAAATTTTCTACATCAAGAATTATTGAAAGCAACTTTACTCCGGTTGAAGAAGAAAGCAGAACAGAGTTTCCCTCTAATGTTGATGATATGAACCATGGTACTCATGTTTTCGGAATTATTTATGACAACAGTATGGATAATGTTTTGATTTCTCCATATAGAGTTTATGGAAGTGTAGAACTTGCACCATATTCACTTATTTGGACTGCGTTTGAGCAGGCTGTAAAAGATGGGGCAAACATAATAAATATGAGCATAGCAGGTAAAGCTAATGATGAAACAGATGAATATGGAAACTACTATCATGCCTTGCTAAACCAAGCAATTGTCGAAGCAACTGAAAAAAATGTTGTTGTAGTTGTTGCGGCAGGTAATAATCGTAGTAATGCTGATACAAACTATCCGGGTAATTGTACCTCTGCAATAACTGTAGCAGCAACTGATGAAAGAAACCTACCAGATGTTAGTTATTCAGCGAGCGGTGAGTGTGTTGATGTTGCGGCTCCCGGAACCAACATTAACAGTACAGTTCCGAGACTATGGAATCCGCTTGAACATGATGTATCTAAAAATCAAATATATGATCCTGTTCCTCGAGATTTAATGAAAGAGCTTTCTGGCACATCTCAAGCCGCACCACTTGTATCTGCAGCTGCGGCGTTTATATTATCAATTGATCCAACTCTTACCCCAGCTGAGGTCGAAAAAATAATTAAAGAAACTGCATATATTCCTGACAATTGGGAGCAATACTGCGGAAATATAAACTATGGTTCTGGAATTGTAAATTTTTACAATATAGCTAAGTATATGGTTTTTGAAGATGAACGTGAAAGCCAAACTCCTGAAATTATAATTACGTCTGATAATAAATTTGAAATATCTGTTTCAAATGGAACAAATGCAAGAATTTATTATACTCTTGACGGTTCTTTACCCACAATTGATAACCACCGGACTTATACAAAACCATTAGCGTTAAAATGCAGTAATGCTTCTAAAATCACTGCCGTTTGTCACGAAAACGGCAAACTCATTGGTGAACCTGTAAGCTATAATATGATAACTTATAAAACGAAAAATGTTTTTTGCAAGCATTCGTATAAACTTGAGGTTGATGAGGATACCGAGAACGTTTGCTGGAGTTCTAATAATTCCGATATCATTCAGGTTGATAATGAAGGTAACATAACTGCAATTTCCGCAGGAAAAGCAAGAATAACCTGCCGCCTGGAAACTGGCGAAAGGATTATCTGGAAAGTAACAGTGAAATATACTCCGCTTCAAGCATTCTTTGTTTTATTTTTCTTCGGTTTCCTTTGGATATGAAATAATTTATCACTAGCATAACAAAAGAACGGCTGATTTCAGCCGTTCCTTGTTTTTTATGCCGGAACACAATAATTCTCAATAATAGCATAAAGTTCATTTACTTTTTTGTCGGACTGTGTTAGAATATTTTTATTATTCACCTATTAATCCGCAAGGGAGATACATATATGAACTTTTTGGAAGAAAGAATCGTTAAAGACGGTATCGTCAAAAAAGGAAACGTTCTCAAGGTTGACAGCTTTCTCAACCATCAGATGGATATTGCGCTGATGGAAGAAATCGGCAAGGAATTCAAACGCCGCTTCGGTGACAGAGAAGTCACCAAAGTGCTCACCATCGAGGCATCGGGCATCGGCATTGCCGCTTTCGTTGCCAAGGAATTCGGCGTTCCGATGGTGTTTGCCAAAAAATCCAAATCAATCAACATCGACGGCGATATGTTCGTTGCAGAGGTTGAATCCTTCACTCATAAAAACAAAAATCAGGTCATCGTTTCCAAAAGATTTCTCAGCGAAGGCGAACACGTGCTGATTATCGACGATTTCCTTGCAAACGGCTGTGCCCTGCAGGGTCTCATTTCCATTGTCGAATCCGCAAATGCCGTTGTCGAAGGCTGCGGCATCGTTATCGAAAAAGGCTTCCAGTTCGGCGGCAGAGTCATCCGCAATCTCGGATACCGTGTTGAATCCCTTGCAATTATCGATGCAATGGACTCCGAAACGGGCATAATAACCTTCAGGGAACAGTGATATGAACATACTTTTCAAACAAACAACAATTTCGGGCATCCCCGTCAGCAACAGAATCATCCGCAGTGCCACCCACGACGGTCTTGCGGATTCCGACGGTGCGCCCTCCGACAAGCTCATTTCAAAATATGAGCACCTCGCCGGAAACGGAATCGGATGCATCATAACAGGCTATGCCGCCGTCAGCAGAAACGGCGTTTCCCCCTACCCTGCCATGATGAAGATTTTCGATGACGGCGTAATTGAAAAATATAAAATGCTTACCGATGCCGTTCACAAAAACGGCACCCCCGTTATTCTGCAGCTTGCCCATTGCGGCAGACAGACGTCATCGAAAGCAATCGGTATGCAGAAGGTTGCTCCGACAAACGTGCTTCACTCTTTTTATCCCGACAAAGCAAAGGTGCTGACCGACGGCGAAATCCTCGGCATTATCGACGATTTTGTTGCGGCGGCTGTCAGAGCTGAAAAAGCAGGTTTTGACGGTGTTCAGCTTCACGGCGGTCACGGATATCTGCTCCACGATTTCCTCTCACCCTACGGCAACAGAAGAAATGACCGTTGGGGCGGCAGTACCGAAAACAGATGCCGTATAGTTGAACTGATAATCAAAGGCATCAAAGAAAAAACCAATCTTCCCGTCTGGATAAAATTCAGCGCCGAGGATAACCGCAAAAACGGTATGAACATTGATTCATCCGTTGAAATATGCCAAAGACTCGAAGCCGCGGGCTACGATGCAATCGAAGTTTCGTGCGGCACGGTGCAGGACGGTATGAACACTATGAGAAGCGAACTTCTGCCGATGGATGCGGTTTTCAGATACAGAGAGCCTTGCGCATCATTCCCGAAGTTTCTCAACAAAATCGCTTTACCCGCCGCAAAGCTTATCAATCCTCTTATCAGGCAACCAAAACCGCTTGAGAATTTCAACGTTGCCAACGCCGCCATAATCAAAAGCAGCGTTTCAATCCCCGTTATCGTTGTCGGCGGCATACACAAGGCCGCTGATATGGAGCAGATTCTTTCCGACGGCAAAGCCGATTTCATCTCGATGTGCAGACCGTTCATCTGCGAACCCGACCTTGCAAAAAAACTTGCAAACGGTCAGACAGAAGCAAAATGTATTATGTGCAATTACTGCGGTCTTGTTATCGAAAAAGAACCCACCCGTTGTCTCTACGGTAGGGTAAAAAACTGAATCAGATAAGCAAAAGAGAGCCGAAAACGGCTCTCTTTTTTTGCCCGATTGTATCTGTGCTGTCTTTTGACCCCTTGTTAACGGAGCATAAAACGGACTCTGAACTGTCCGAAACTGTGAGGACGCCGCAAATTCAAATTTTGCGAATCATCAGACAAATTGGATTTCAGCGATTCTTCACATCAAAGCTGTGAATTAATTTCAGCCCAGACACGGATGCTGTCTGATTTTGCAATTTCTTTGTTTTGCATAAATCTGCTGTTAACAAAAATATTATCCGTGTATTTTACGTTTGAACAGTATTCCCCGAACCAAAGTCTTCCTTGCACAGAAACACTGTCGAAGAAATCACCCGTATCGACTGTGTTTTCCGAAAAAACAAGTCCGTTGATGTTGTCTGTTCTCATAAGTGTTGACGGTATATCCTTAAAGCTGTTTGAACTGATTTCTACGTTTGTGAAAACAGCGGTTTCGGCTGACCTGCCGGCAATATTCGTACCGATTTCGATTACGGAACCCCAATCGCTGTAGTTACACATTTCAAAGGTATTGTTTCGGATAACCAGGTTATCAACACCCGTGCCTTCCTGCCAGAGTGTGGGTTCAATATCCATAACAACCTTTATCGCCTGAGCCATTGTTTTATAGAAACGGTTGTTCTCGCAAAGCCCGTTTGAGGACTGAAGAAGCAGACCTCTTGCTCTGTTTTCATGGAAATAATTGTTTCTGATAACGTAGTTACCGCTGTTGCATTCCGTATTATATGCGGTCCAGCCCACCGATAAAGTTTCGGGCAGACCTTCAACAACA
>JAFVVQ010000004.1 GCA_017502085.1 Clostridia bacterium
CGTAAATCTGTATTCTGTGTAGAGTTCCAAACCAAGCGGCATAAGACAAAGAACAGCATAACCTATGTAGAAAAGATAAGACACAGAAGTTATGGGAGTGATAATTATTTTCGGGTCATAGACAATTTCGGTTTGTTTGAGCATAACGCCCATTACCGTCAGCGTTATACTTGCAAACATAGCGATAACATAAGCACGGTCACGGTTATCAAAACGATAAATTGAAAACGCTTTTCTGCCCCGAAGCAGACTGCCACGACTCTGCATTGATTCGGATTGCAGAGAAAGAGAATCGATTGTCCAGGTAATCAGCATTGAAAAAATACGAATGCAGTTTCGAATACGCAAAAAAATATTTCCTTGATTTAAACCTCTGCCGATTCCTCGCTGTGCGGTGTTTATTTTCTTTGCCTCGTTTTTAATTCTCGGCACCATTCTCAGAAGAATAGAAAGGAAAAGCGAAAGCTTGGGACTTGCTTTACCGAAAAGATAAACCACTTTATCCGATGTGAACACGGAATAAACGCAGGAAAACCATATCATTGCACCTGAAACCGTAAGACCGATTACTACACCGTAAATCAATGATTCAAGCGTGATGCTGTTTCCTATAAGATTTTGCTCAATAACGTAAACTCCGAAGTGGTTATATGTGCTGTAATAAAGAGCAAATGCACCTGTTAACGGCAACAAAACAGCATCAAAAATAACCGCTTTCATACCGTTTCGTTTAATGCTGTATGCAACAGCACTCAGAAACGATATGGCGAGAAAAACGGGATGCCTGAAACAAATCATTCCGTATATTACCGCAGTAAAATAAATCATATTAACCGCAGGATGGCAAAGCTCAAATCCCATTTTCGCCCTCCATCATTCCGTACTTCTGCTTTACTCTGTCGAGTTTTTCAAGAAGCGGTCTGCCGAAAACGAACATCATAATTGCGGTGCAGATACCCTGACTTACATTCACGGGAAATCCCGATGCGAGAGATGCTGTTATTGTTGAAATATTGATTTCGGGCATCATAATGAAGATATGTGAAGTGTCAAGCAGAGGTCCTATCCAGATAACAACTGCAAGGAATCCGAATATTGCCATAATCCACGGCTTTTTCGGGATTTTATTCTTAATGAACACAAAGCCTGCGAGCATTCCGCCTGCACCGTAAGCCATCATCTGCCACGGCATATATGCTCCCTGACCGTAAAAGAAATTGCTTGCAAATGCCGTTATTGCTCCGACAATAAATCCCGCTTCGGGGCCGAAGGCAATGCCCGTAAGCATAATTATCGCAAATGCCGCTTTAAAATGCGGAATGGGAATTGCGACACGCCCTATAACCGCAAGGGCAATCATAACAGCAAGAACAACAAGCTCTCTTGCCTGCGGTTTTCTTCTTTCAAATGCCATAAAAAACGGAACCGAAAGTTCAAATATAATAAGAACACCTGTTATGTAGTAGCCTTTGCCGGGAAGTTTGTCTCCTAAAAATAAAGTCAACGGAATAAGCGCAAGGAACACTATGAGCATTGCAACGTTTGATTTTTTCATTGTGTTCCTCCTTTGTTTTTCTTGTATAATTCAACAACATTTTCTGCGGTAACGGCATTTTTGAAAACGTGTTTGCTCATACGGTTTGCTGTTGTTGTGTAGAAACTGTTGCCTCCGAAAAATTTCTGCGGAGTTTCGGTTGTAAGTATCTGACCGTCAAAGAACATACTTACTCTGTCGGCATGTTTTGCGCAGAACTCAACGTCGTGTGAAACCATGAGAATTGTTATTCCTTGACTCTTTAAAGTGTTCAGAATACCTGCAAACGTTTCTTTAAAGAAGCTGTCCATACCCTTTGTGGGTTCATCAAGAAGAAGTATTTTCGGTTCGGTGAGAAGAACTTTTGCAAGCGCAACTCTCTGTTGTTCACCGCCCGATAAATCATAGGGGTGATTATTCATCAGTTCCGTTATCTGACAAGTTTCCGCAACTTCATTTATCTTGTTTTTATCCTTTGTCATTTCTGCGAGTTCATCAATGACTTTATTTTTCACAAACAGACTTTTCGGGTCTTGCGGAAGCATTGAAACGCAGTTTTTGAAAAGCTCGCCCGATTTGAACTTGTTTACGGGCTTGCCGAAAACCTTGATTCTGCCACGGTAAGGCTTGCAGATTCCGCAAATTGCTTTGAGCGTTGTGGATTTGCCCGCGCCGTTGCCGCCGACTATTGCGGTTATACTTCCCATTGGAATTTCAAGGCTGACACCTCTGAGAATATCGGGGGTGTCTTTTTCGTATCTGAACCATAATTCCTTGAGCGACAATGCAGGATTTTCGATGTCATCATCGATATTTTTGCAAAGAATTTTGGCGATTTGAGGTATGATTTCAAACTCTTTATTGAGCCACGCTCTGCCTTCTCTGACTGTCAGAGGGCAATCACCGTCGCCGTCTGCATTATAGAAAACACGAACGGGAGTCGGCATTGCCGTAAACATAGGATTATTCTGTTCAAACAATAATTTGCCGATATTTCTCGGTGTATCATCGGCAATGATTTTGCCCGAATCCATAACAATTGCTCTGTCAGCATAGGGGAAAATATCCTCAAGGCGGTGTTCGGTTATGATAACGGTTGTGCCGAGCTCAGTGTTGATTTTTCGAACCGTATTGAGAAAATCTGATGCGGCAATGGGGTCGAGCTGACTTGTCGGTTCATCGAGAATAAGAACTTCAGGTTGCATTGCCATAATTGATGCAAGATTCAAAAGCTGCTTCTGACCGCCCGAAAGAACGGCAACATCTCTGTGAAACCAATCCTGAATGCCGAAGTAACAAGCCATTTCCGCAACTCTTGAACGCATGGTTTTCTGGTCACAACCGAGACTTTCAAGACCGAATGCAAGTTCGTGCCATACTTTATCCGTCACAATCTGGTCATCGGGATTCTGCATAACATAACCGATTTTTGATGATTGCTCACGGTTGTCAACATCATTCAAAGCAACACCGTTGAAAAAAATTTCACCCGTTCTTTTTCCGTGGGGAGTGAGAACGGTTTTAAGATGTCTGAGAAGAGTCGTTTTGCCGCTTCCCGATTTTCCGCAGAGAACGATATATTCACCTTTTTCTATTCTGAGCGACACATTATCAAGTGATTTTTTATCTTTTGAGGTCGGATAATAAAAACTCAGATTTTCGATTCTGAAATGTTCCATTGTATAACCTCCTTAACGTTTAATATTGTCGGAATCATAAGATATCCGAAATACGCGATGAAACCGAGTATGTTAAAACCTTTTATCGGTGTGATGTTTCTTTCGGGAAGAAATTCGGCGTTCATTCCGCCGTTTGCGGCAAAAAAGATAACAACCCCGAGCAATAAAAGCATAATAAAACTCAAAATCCAATCGGTTTTTGTCATTCTGTAAACCATAAAGCTTGTCCGTTTTGTTGTGCCGTAGCCTCTTGAACGCATTGAATCGCTTGTTGTGATGCTTCCTTCAAGTGCCCACGAGGTGAGAACTCCGATAACGGTCATTCCCGAACCCAGTTTATCTTTTATTGATGATTTTCCTGCCGTTCCTTTGCCGATTGAGCTTCTTACTCCGATAATTTGCTTCGCTTTCTGCAGAAGATTCGGTATCATACGGAAAACCATAACAAGAAGCAAAGACAGTGACGGTGCGAGATTCCCGAAAAGGCAGGTGAATTTGTCGCCCGTCAAGACTTTTCCGTAGCATCCGAACCATAAAATCATCAATACAAACGTTGCCGCTACCGCTACACCGTAAATGAGTGCTTCAAGGGTGTAGGGTCTGTCGAAATATGTAAAAAGAACAGTTACACCTCTTGTGTTCACAATGGGGTTGAAAAGTGTGATGAATATGAAAAGCGGTATCATCAGCAGAATAGTTTTAACTCCTTTTCTGCCATTCAGAAAAAAATAATACACTCCGCTTGCAAATATGCCTGCAAGCAGATAAACAGGGTGTTGCAGAAGAACACCGAAGCAGATTGCTCCGATGAAAAACAGCAGATTCACCGCAGGATGAAGTTTTGAAAATGCGTCATCTTTCATATTATTCCCATCGTTCTGCACCGACATCTTCACCGAGTCCGTTACAGGTGTAGCACCAGACGATTTTTTCACCGCCCGTTAAATAATAGCTTGAACAGCCGTAATTCGGGAACCATCCGTTCACTTTATACATCCAACCCGATTCACTGCCGCAGTCAAATTCATAAAGATTATTGATTCCTTCAATATAATAGCTGTCATACATAGGTGTCCAACTGTACTCAATCGGAATGTTATACTGTCTGCAGACTCTGTTCAGCACATCAAATACTGTTTCGCCTTCTTCAAATTCAACCGTTACTTCCCTGAGAATGACTCCGTCATCGGGAACATACGGTGCTTTTGCAGGGTCGAGATTATCCATATTATTGAGAATTGTATCACAGCGTATGGTTATCGTACAGGTAAGCTTTTCTTTTGTTGTTTCAACAGGTTTGGTTGTGGTTACCGGCTTGGTTATGGTCGGTTTTGCGGTTGTGGGTTTGTTTGCGGTTGGTTTTGTTGTTTCAGGCTTGGTTGTTGTTTGGGGTCTTGTTGTTTTTCCTGTGTTTGTCTGTGGTTTGGTCGTTGTCGGTTTTGCAGTTGTTTCGGGAACGGTTGCCGCAGGCTCTTTATTCTCCGTGATTGAAGATGTTGTTTCTTTTTTAGTCGTTTTTTCGGTATGAGTTGATGTTACGGTTTCTGTTGAATTGCTGACTGTTGTTGTTTCGCTTGAACCGTGCATCTGTTCCCATCGTTCATTTTCGAGTTTATCCAGA
>JAFVVQ010000040.1 GCA_017502085.1 Clostridia bacterium
ATTCGTAATCTTCCGAAATCATCGCTTGTCGCCTCCTTAACAGAAAGTTAAAACAAAGTTTAAAGTAAATTCATAAAAACAGTTCCGCTAAACATACCGATTTTCTCCTATAAGTGAGGGGGTAATATATTTTGCCGTTTTATATATTACTTTCAATACTGAAGAAAGGAGAAGTGATGCCATTGTATCAATCAATCGTAAGACACATTAATTTAAGACAACACAACGAATCAGCCTTTGATTAGCCTTGCTTTTCGGAGGCTTAATTCTTTTAAATAAGACACTTGAATAACAACCGCTGATATATCTGACAGCAGATTACAGCAAACGGAACTAACCGCATTATACTCTATACCAATAAAAATCGCAATAGGAGGTAAATTTAATTTGGATAAAACCAAAGCAGACAATAATTATTCATATATAACCCGCCGTATCGGTGCAACAACATTCAAAGTGAAGGTTGTGTATAGCGATACGGGTAACGAAACTATGGAAGATAAAATTTTACGGATTGTTCGCAATGAAGTGCTGGAAAACGGTGAAAAATGTGGTATAATGGAATTACCGCAAATGAGCCGACAGTCTGAAAGGAGTGCCTGATGATGGCATTGAAACAGACTGAAGGAAAAATCACGGCGTTGTACGAAAGACTTTCCCGTGATGATGAGTTGACCGGTGACAGCAACTCGATTGTGAATCAAAAGAAGTACCTCGAAGGCTACGCACAGCAGCAGGGGTACGATAATTGCATCCACTATACGGATGACGGATATTCGGGCGGTAATTTTGAGCGACCTGCTTGGAAAAGGCTGATTGCCGATGTTGAAGCAGGAAAGGTTGCCCACATTATCGTTAAGGATATGTCACGAATAGGTAGAGATTATCTGCAAACGGGTTTTTATACCGAAGTTATGTTCAGACAGTACGGAGTTCACTTTGTTGCAGTTGCAAACAATGTTGACAGCGATGACCTTAACAGCAATGAATTTGCCCCGTTCCTCAATATTATGAATGAATGGTATCTGAGGGATTTGAGTAAAAAACAACGTGCAGCTATAAAGGTCAAGGGTGAATCGGGCAAACCGACATCAAACAGTGCGATATACGGATACAAGAAAGACCCGAACGATAAATATCATTGGCTGATTGACGAAGAAGCGGCAGAGGTTGTCCGCAGAATTTTCAGATTAACCATTGACGGGTTCGGACCTTACGAAATCGCCCGTATTCTGTTTGAAGATAAGGTTGAAACCCCTGCCGTCTATTTTGCCAAGAGAAAAATAGGTTTGTGGAAAAGCAAAGAAGAATTTCCGAACCCATATAACTGGAGTGGCTTTATTGTAGGTCAAATAATTTCAAAGCCCGAATATATGGGACACACAGTAAATTTCCGTTACCATAAGCTTTCATACAAGGACAAACACACCGTTAAAAACCCGGAAGAAAATTGGCTGATATTTGAAAACACACACGAGGCTATTGTTGATAAAGAAACTTGGGAACTTGCACAGAAATTAAGGAAAACACCGAGACGCATTGATACCTTCGGAGAAGCAAATCCTCTTACGGGACTTGTGTTCTGTGCCGATTGCGGTGAAAAAATGAATAACCACCGTTCCAGAGGCGGTAAAGAAAACAATCCATATCCTACTGATTTCTTTGACTGCTCAACATATACACTTTCCCGACAAAAGAGATACAAAGCCTGTACGGGACACTATATAACTACCAAAAACCTACGCACCCTTATTCTTGATACCATACGAATCATAAGCACGCTTGCAATCAGTAATCAGGAAGAATTTATTGAAAAGGTGCGGAACGCTTCACAGCTTCGTCAGGCAGAAGCGGCAAAGGAAATCAAAAGAAAACTGAACAAGGAACGCAAACGAATTGCAGAGCTTGATAATATCATCAAAAAACTTTATGAATCCTTTGCAACAGGTAAAATATCGGAAGAACGCTTTGACAGTCTGATGGCAGAATACGAAGCGGAGCAGAAATCTCTCCAAGTCTCTGCTGATGAAGCGGATAAACTGCTTTCCTCTTTCAATGAAGATACCGACAGAGCAGAGAAATTTATTGCATTGGCAAAGAAATACGCAGACTTTTCCGAACTTACAACAATGATGATAAACGAGTTTATTGACAAAATCATTGTTCACGCACCTGAAAGAGTTGACGGAGACCGTGTTCAGGAAGTTGAAATATATTTAAATTTCATCGGACATTTTGATTTGCCCGAACCCGAACTTACACCCGAAGAATTAAAGCGGCAGGAATTTCTGAAGAAAGAGCGTAAACGCAGCCGTGAAAGATATCGAAAGTTAAAGTCCGGCGAACGCACCGTAGGTGTTCCCATTGAGTTGACTTGCAAATGCTGCGGAGAAACTTTTGAGGCTAAACGCTCAAACACTCTGTTTTGCAGTCCTAAATGCAGAGCAAAGTATTACCGGCAGGAAGCGGCAAAGAAACGAAGCCGTGAAATTCCTTGCGGAAACTGCGGTAAAACATTTACTGCAACAAGGTCTGATGCAAAGTACTGCTGCGACGATTGCCGATATGAAGGTCTGCTCAAGGGTCAGCGGATACGAAATGAAGCCAGAAGAAATAAAGAAAAATCGAATAACGAATAATAATTATCACAGCGAGCCGAAATTATATCGGCTCGCTGAATTTAATATGCCATTTAAAATATTGTTGACATTTCCACTTTTAAAAGATATAATAATATCGTATAAAGTATGTAAATATCGTGAACAATATATCAGAAGGAGGAAACCAAATGACATATATTGAATATGTAATTAAATATTTGAAAAATCAAATACCCGGTAATCCGATATATACCGCTGATATCGCCAAAGCTTTTTCAAAGGAATATAGCTTTGAAATCAAAAAAGCAAACGCTGCTGTTTCGGTTGCTATTAAACGGATAATTGATACAAAGCAACTTGAAAATTTGAGATTTTATCAAAAAGGCATATATTATCTTGCTGTAAAAACTCCGTTTGGAGAGACAGGTATAAACAAAGAAATTCTTATCAGAGAAAAATATCTTATGCCTGATATTGGATATGAAACGGGGTACACAATTCTTCATCAAATGGGATTGACCACTCAAATGCCAAACGAAAGAGTGCTTGTAACAAACAAGGCGAAAGATTGCATAAGAGCCGACAAAAGTCTTGATGTGTATATTCGTCCGCCTAAAGAAACTGTAACACAAACTAACAAACGGTACTTTCAGTTTCTTGATGCGGTGGAACTTATGGATAAGGCTCCGATTGATGTTGATAATCCATACGAGATTCTTGCACAGCATCTGAATAAGCAAAACTTACAATACAGTCAGCTTCTTGCTCTCGCCGATAAATATTACAACAACAATACGATTATTAAAATTGCTCATATTGCTTTGACCGGAGGTGTAACTGTATGATGAATCTTCATTTAAGTAAAGATGCTTTTAAAGTTTTGCTCGACGATATTCACGAAAAAACAGGATACAGATTAGATGTTCTTGAAAAAGATTATTATGTTGTTCTTATGCTCGAAGAACTTGCCGATAAACAATCAAATGGTTTGCAGGCATATTTTAAAGGTGGTACAGCACTGTATAAAGCATTAAAAACAACAAATCGTTTTTCAGAAGACATAGATTTATCTGTCGATACTCGTGATTGCAGCAGAAGCCAAAACGATAAAAGGTTAGAGCAAGCTTCAAAAAAGTATTCTGCACTCCCTCGTTCACCCGAAGAAGGAAGAACAAATCGTTCAGAGGTAATATCTGTGTATCATTATGACCCGTTTGTTCCCTATGACAGCGATGATGCTTTGCAAAGATTCGGCAAACTGAAAATCGAAGCGACCTCATTCACTATAAGCGAACCTGTTACAGAATTAGAAATTTCTGCAATGATTTATGACTTAGCAAATGAACAGCAAAAAAGAATTCTTGAAGATATGTACGATGTTAAGCCTTTTAAGATAAAGACTATAACAATCGAGCGAATATTCATAGATAAACTTTTTGCAGCAGAAGCTTATGTCAGAAAATCATCAGACCCTCATCGTGCTTTTGAGGCTGCAAAGCATATATATGACCTTGCCGTAATGTCACAACATCCCAGCATTACAGCATTATATGATAACAATGAACTTATGAAAAAACTCATTGATATTCGTATGGAAGAAGAACAAGACCGACTTGACGGTATTCCCGGTGTGGAGCCACACGAATTTACCTTTTTCAAAAAATCCGAAACCAACAGTGCAGTAATATCCGCATATAAAACAATGCAGAATCAGTATGTGCTGAGAAAAAGTGACAGAATAGAATTTGAACAAGCGGTTGAATGTTTACACTATATTTCAGAGCGATTAAACAACAATCCCGTTTGGAATAAAAATCTTTCACAGCCTGAAAGACAAAGCGTTCTGAACCGATTAGAAGAAGCTAAAAAAGAACAAATTAAAGTTAATAAACTAAAAACACCAAAGAAAGACCACGGTGCAAGATAACAGCACCTCACAGCAGTCCGTGAAAATCACGGGCTACTTTTTTATGTCAAAATTTTAATTAAGGAAGGAAATATAAATTATGAATTTATTAAGAAATGAAATTACAGTAATAGGAATCGACCACGGATACGGAAATATCAAAACAGCACACAGTTGTTTCAAAACAGGAGTTGCGGTTTATGACAAAGAGCCGACCTTCAAAAAGAATCTGTTAATCTATGACGGCAAATACTATATCATCGGTGAAGAACATAAGGAGTTCAAGTCCGACAAAATGGCAGATGAAGATTATTATGTTCTGACACTTGCCGCTATTGCAAGAGAACTGAAAGTACGAAACACAACCTTTGCGACAGTTCACATTGCGGCAGGTTTACCTCTGACTTGGGTTGGAGAGCAGAAGGAAGAATTCAAGAAATATCTGCTTCAAAACAAATTTGTTGATTTCAGTTTTCGCAATGTTGACTATCACATTGATTTTGCAGGTGCGGACATATTCCCTCAAGGCTTTGCCGCTGTTTCCGACAAGCTTCATTGTTTCAAAGGTACAAATATGCTTGCGGATATTGGCAACGGCACAATGAATGTTATGTATATCAATGAATGTCAGCCGACAGAGAAAAAGTGTTTCACAGAGAAATACGGAACAAATCAATGCTCTCTTGCAATCAGAGAAAACATTATGAGGCAATTCGGTGTCAGGTTAGATGATGCCGTTATTGAAAGAGTGTTAAGAACCGGAACGGCAGACATTGCCGAAAA
>JAFVVQ010000041.1 GCA_017502085.1 Clostridia bacterium
CAACGGGTTTTTTGTATCCAAAAACAGAAAAGGAGATTTTATGAGTAAATCAAAAGAAGAATTAATTGAAGAAAAAATAAAAAATGAAAAAGAAATCGAAATCCTTGAACATCAAAATCAGCGGCTCACCAATCGCATAGAATATCTCACCAAAGGTGACAGAGCAAAACGCACTCACCGTCTTTGTGAAAAAGGCGGTGCAATTGAAAGTGTTTGTCCTGAAACAAAGGATATGACTTCTGCGGATTTTTATCGACTTGCCGAATTCATTTTCGATCTGCCCGAAGTAAAAAAGTATATGGAAAGGTTTGGGTCATAATGTCACTTTTTCATTTCCACGTTACGCAGATAAAACGGAGTGCGGGTCAGAGTGCTGTGGCGTGTGCAGCTTACCGTGCAGGCGAAAAATTGAGGAGCGAATATTACGGTGAAGTCAGCGATTACACACGTAAAGGCGGAGTTGTTGAATCTGGAATTATGTTGCCTAAGTATGTTCCGCAAAATCTTTCAGACAGAGAAACTCTTTGGAATGAAGTTGAGAAAATTGAAAAAGGCAAAAAGGCTCAGCTTGCTTACAGCTTTGATTTTGCATTGCAGAATGAATTTACAATGGAAGAAAATATTTCACTTGCAAAGAAATTTATACGGGAACAGTTTGTTGAAAGAGGAATGATTGCAGACTTTGCAATTCATTCCCCCGAAACAAACGGCATCGCAAATCCTCACGTTCATGTGCTGTGTCCGATAAGACCTGTTGACAAAAACGGCAAATGGGGTATCAAACAAAAACGGGTTTATGAGCTTGACCGAAACGGTGAAAGAGTAACCGACCGTAACGGTAATTACATCTTCTCTGCCGTGCCGACAACCGATTGGGGTAAACCCGAAACACTTGAACATTGGCGTTCGGAATGGGCAAGAATGTGCAACGAAAAGTTTGAAGAAAAACAACTTGCAGAAAGAATTGATTACCGCAGTTATGAACGACAAGGTGTTGATAAAATACCGACTGTTCACGAAGGAGTTGCAGTCCGTCAGATGGAAAGCAAGGGCATAAAAACCGATAAGGGCGATAAGAACAGACTGATAAAATCTACAAATTCACTGCTTACAGAAATCAAAGAGAAAATTAAAATTCTCAAAAGCTGGATTGAAGAAATCAAAGCGGAGTTAGAGAAATTCAATCAACCCGAAACAACGCTTGTTGATATTCTGAATACATATCTCGATATACGAAAAGAAGGCAGAAGTGATTGGAATAAATCTGCACAGACAAAAGGCTCTGTCACAGATTTAAAGAAAATATCGCAGGCAATTATGATTCTGCAAAACCGAAACATCCGTACCCTTGATGAGCTGAACGAAATTCTGAATCCGATTGACGAAACAAGAAAGTCAATAAAGGCAGATGAAAAGAAAATCAAACGCTTAAAACAGCACATTTCAAAGATTGAAGATTATGAAAAATACAAACCGATTTATGATAAATACAAATCAATACGATTTGAAAAATTGAAGGCAAAGTATTATTCAGAACACGAATCCGAAATCGAGAAACACAAAACTGCTGTGCGGTATATGAAAGCAAATCCCGAATGTAAACCGAGTGCAAAAGCGGAGATTAAATCAGAAATATCTGCATTAACGGAACATCAGAAAGCATTAACCGCCAGCTTATCCATCCACCAATCCGAACTCCGTGAGCTTGAAGAAATCAGATACATAGTAACCCAAGCCATGAAACATAAAGAAAACGAAAAACCGTCTGTTCTCAAACGCCTTGAAGAAGCAAAGAAACTGACGGCACAAAATGACCGTTCCGCTTACAAAAAGCAGGAACAGAATATTGATTAATGAAAGGACAATTTTTATGAAAGAAAATATTTATGAACCCATTGAATACAGTTATGACCCTTACGACTTATGCGAATGCTACGAACCGATTTTTGAGCCACCCGAATCCTTCATAGAAGAATGCCGAGAGTATCTGTTGAACAAACTGAAAATTTACCGCCGTACCGATGAACATAAAATCGGCCACACAACCTATATTGTCAGTTGTGAATGCGACGGCAAAGAAAAATTAGAAAACAAAGTCAAGCGAATTATTTTTGACGACAGGAAGGAGAATCTTGATGACATTTTCTGATAATTGTGATATACTTGACTCAAGCACTATGAAACTGTCAGCTGACTCAACCGAAAAGGAGGACAACACAATGAGTCAGCAAAAAATCACTATTCTCTATTGCCGCCTCAGTAATGAGGATGCATTAGACGGTGAGTCGAATTCCATACAGAATCAAAGAGATCTTTTAACGAAATATGCAGCAGATCACGGACTGATTAACACAAAGATTTTGGTTGATGACGGTTACACTGGAACCAATTTCAACAGACCTGCTATCAAAGAAGCATTTGAAATGATAGAACAAGGTCTTGTCGGCACATTCATCGTCAAAGATATGAGCCGATTCGGCAGAGATTATCTTCAGGTCGGTCAATACACCGAATTGTATTTCCCAAGCAAAAACATCCGTTTCATTGCAATTAACGACGGTGTTGACAGTGAAAAGGGAGATAACGATTTTACTCCGTTCCGAAATCTGTTCAATGATTTTTACGCAAAGGACACAAGCAAGAAAGTCAGAGCCGTATTTAAAGCAAAAGGAATGAGCGGAAAGCATTTGGGCAAACCACCGTTCGGATATAAAAACGATCCGAACAATCCCGGACATTGGATTGTTGATAAAGAAGCTGCTCCAACCGTTAAAATGATTTTTGATTTAACTATTGCAGGTAATGGTCCCGGTAAAGTTTCAAGAATACTTGAAAAAGAAAAAGTTTTAACACCAAGGTCACTTTATGCAAAGCAAAAAGGAAAACCGCTTCCCGAAAACCCTTACTATTGGGATGACAGTTCTGTTATCGGAATACTCGAACGAATGGAATATACGGGATGTGTATGTAATTTCAAAACCTATTCCAAGTCATACAAGCTTAAAAAGAGAATTCCGAACAGTATTGAGGATATGTATATAGTTCCCGATACGCAGGAAGCGATTGTTTCAAAGGAACAATGGGATATTGTTCAAGAGTTGAGACAAAACCGAAGACGTTTAACAAAAGCGGGCAGACAATCCTTGTTTTCGGGTTTGGTTTATTGTGCCGACTGCGGAAAGAAAATGAGATTTATGACATATCAAGGTTGCACTGAGGCACAAGACCGATATGTTTGTTCGGAATATGATGGTGGCAGAGGAACTTGCAGCTGCCACTTTATCCGTGAAGCAGTTTTAAAAGAGATTGTTACAATCCATTTACGAAAAGTATTAAACTATGTTCGTTGCGATGCAGAAAGTTTCAAAGAAGAATGGTTAGGCAAAAAAGCGAAAGAATTGAACGAAAGCCTCCGAGATGAGCAAAAGAAGCTAACACAATCCAAGAAAAGACTTGCCGACCTTGATATTCTTATTTCAAGTATTTATGAAGATTCCGTTCTTGGTAATCTGAGCAAAGAGCGATATTCAAAAATGGCTCAAACCTATGAAAAAGAGCAGGAAGCATTGAAAGAAGAAATATCACGAATTGAGGTATCTTTGAAAACAACGGAAAAAGAAAACACTAATCTCGCCCGCTTTATGAACCTTGTTGAAAAGTATGTTGATATCCCCGAACTGACACATCAGATCACCAACGAATTTATACATAAGATTATTGTTCACGAAGCAGACAAGTCAACGGGGAAACGAGTTCAGAAAATACAAATATTCTTTAACTTTGTAGATGAAATATTCATTCCGCCGGAATGGGATATATCTGAACTCCGAGATAATAAAGTCAACATAAAGAAAACCTATGTTCAGAATGATTTTTTAGTTTCATAACAGCTTAAAACATTAAAAAAGAAAAACATACGGCATGACTTCACAGCCACACCGTATGTTATTGAAAATAGTTCCTTTAGACCTGAAAGCCTTGATATATAAGGGATTGGAAGTGCGGTAATTGAGGGGTACGTATAGTTTGACCTGTAACCCCGATTTTGCGTTTACTTTTTCCACATAATGAATTTTAAGTTGCAAAAATCAAACATATTCGTTACAGTTAAAAATTAACCAAATAGAGCTTCTGAAACCATTGTATATCAACGGTCTCAGAGTGCGGTAATTGAGGGGTGCGTATAGTTTGACCTGTTACCCCGATTTTGCGGTTCTATTGTTCCAAAAGTTGAATTTCAAGTTGTAAAAAATCAGTCGATTTGCAACAGTGAAAAAAGTTTGACATTTTTCCGGAAAAAGTTTAAAATA
>JAFVVQ010000042.1 GCA_017502085.1 Clostridia bacterium
CTCCCATTGCAGGTCTTGTAATTACTGTTCTTGCAATTATCGGTATTCTCAATGCCCTTAACGGCAGAGCAAAGGAACTGCCTGTAATCGGCAAATTTAAAATTTTGAAGTGATTTAAAAAGGTTATTTGACAAGTATCATAACTAATCTCGCAGGCAACATTTTTTCGATGTTGCCTGCTTTATCATTTATGTTTCTTTTTAGTTTTCCCTCTTTGATTGTATGGGCTTTTCATATTACATTGACAGCAATCAGTTTTTTCAGATTGACCCGATTACTGCACCTGTTGTTCTTGCTGCATTCAAAAGTTATGCCGAAGGTGCAAGTATGCGTGAGGTTACCGATGAAATGAACATCAAAGGTATCCGCACAAAGCTCGGCGGAAAAATCAGTGTCAACAGTGTCACCCGTATGCTTCATAACCGCAAGTACATAGGTGAATATAAGTACCGTGACATTGTTCAGCCGAATGGAATCCCAGCAATAGTTCCGCAAGAATTATTTGACAGAGTTCAGGAGAGAATGAAAGAAAATAAAAAAGCTCCTGCCCGTCATAAAGCAGAAGATGATTACTTGCTGACAACAAAATTGTTTTGCGGTAAGTGTCAGAGTATGATGGTTGGCGAAAGCGGAACGAGCCACACAAAAGAAGTTCACCGTTATTACAAATGTGTAGGTGTTAAACGTCATCGGGGATGCGACAAGAAAACAGTCCGCAAGGAATGGATTGAAAACATTGTGATTGAAGAAGTGAAAAAGCTTCTTGCCAATCAGGATATCATTGAGGATTTTGTAAACAGAACCATAGCGGTTCTTAATCAGGAAAACACAGTTTTACCTCTGCTTCGCAAAAGATTTGCGGAAACACAGAAGGGCATAGACAATCTGGTCAATGCAATACAGATGGGAATTATCAGTCCGTCAACCAAGCAAAGATTAGATGAGTTGGAACGAGAAAAAGCAGAACTTTCGGTTGAAATAATGAAAGAAGAAATGGCGAGACCGACCATTACGAAAGAGAATATCCTCTGTTATTTTGAACAGTTCAGAAAATTAAACACCAATAAAATCGAACACAGACGAAGACTCATTGACAGCTTTGTCAATGCAATCTTCCTCTATGATGACAAAATGGTCATCACATTTAATTACAGAGAACAAACGAAGACAATCACCTTTGCCGATCTTGAAAAATCGGGCATTGGTTCGGATATTAACGCAGTGGCTGCACCAAAGCGGCTTGTTTTTTGGCAAGCCGCTAATTTTTTTCAGATACTTATTCGGATTTTTTCTTGACAGCCATACATGCCCATGTTGCAAATCCGATCAATACAAGGACTCCGACAACGCAGATGACCCTCCACATTATCATACCCGTAGTGAGATTTCGTCCTTCGTATATTGCGGTTGTTGATTCCTCATGAGGCATGGTTGATGATTCTTCTGTCATTGCTTCGGTAGGTTGAGTAACATAAACCTGAGATATAATTATCTCTTTTTCATAGAAATAAACTTTGTCTTTGCCGGTTTTTTTCGAGGGAGACTTGGTGACGGATGATACAGATTCAATATGTTTCTTTGTTGTTTTATCTTTTGTTGAATCTTTTCTGGTTGTTTTTATTTCTTTTCCGGTTGTTTTCTGCTTTTCGGTTGAGGTTGGTTTTGGCTTCTCGGTTTTGATTTCAGTCGTAGCTTCCGATGCGCTGAATGTATCATTTTCGATCACAAACGGAAAATAGTATGAGTCACTTCCGTTACCGTCCCTGAAGCTGACAGAACCTGAAATTTTATCAGGCAATCCCCTTTTTATTGCGAATGTTGATTCACAGATTACCGTGTTCTCATTGAAAGGGCTCATTTTTGCATCAATATAATATTCGTTTACGTTGCCTTCCGTAACAATAGAGTTCATTGTAATTGTTGCCGTAAAATCATCAAACAACGAAACAATGAAACCCGAACCGTCGACAGATTCTGATTCGGAATCCGATAAAAAAAGACAAAATGAAATCTCATATTCATTCTCAATCCGATATTTCAACGTGGCTGATTGAACTTTATTACCGCTTTTCTTGTCTACAATAACAACGGTTTTCGAATCCTGCCATTCAATCCCGTTATCTTTTCCGTCAATAATAGGTTTTGCATATGATGAGACAGTCAGAATCACAATTAATGCTATCATTAAAATCAAGGAACATATTCGTTTCATACAATCAATCTTTCGACAAAATTTTTAAACATTCTATCATCAGAAAGCATAATTGTCAAACCGGAATTTACAAAAACCCGACACCGCAGAAAAAAAGCGGTATCGGGTCTATGTTTATTCAGGGATATACGCGATAGATGAGGATCCGTCATCATAGAGGAACTGAGCATAAACACCGTCATAGCAGTTGAGATACAGCATCCTCGCCTTAGACTCGTATTCAGCTATCAATTCCGGATTATCTTTAATTGTCTGTGCGCCGTCAGGGAACTCAATACGGCCTCCGTACATCTCTTCATCGCACGGAAAATAAATCGTACCGTTAAAAAGCATTGTTCTGTCATTGAACTGATAATAATTACCGTCTGTTTCAGCACCTGTTACACCGCTCCATATTTTTACGGCATACGGAGTTTTTTCATTAACAAGATATTCATCATATCCGTTGCTGTTAATATAATTTACGGTATTAACCATATTTTCATAGACGGGAATTGAGAAACCGTCTTCTGATACAACGCTGAATGAAGGATCTTCTTCAATTTTATCTACTTCATAGACGATTTCAGCGTCAGGTACGGGTACAACAGATATTGAACCGTCACCTGTTTCATAGGATGAATCGCCGTAAGAATAAGGATCGGAAAATTCATAATCAGGAGAAGCGTTTTGGTAATTCTTGAATAAAACGTAGCCGAGAAGTTTACTGTCGTTTTTATAATTCAAAGAAAACGTTCCTGCTTCAATATCCTTTCCGATTGCATTAATAAGATCTGTTTTAATACCTGCGTTCATTACGTTTTCGGGTACAGGCGTAATTCTTGTGAGATTAGGCGATGCAAACCCGATATCATAATAAGAAGAGAATACCGTCACGTAATGATTCAAGTCGAGATAAAATTCGTCATAGTCTTCACCTTCAACTATGAATTCGTCTCCGCTTTTATATGATTTCAAGACAAGTTCTTTATACTTTTCGGTTTCAGTAAACTCTGCAAGCTTGCACAGAATATCATTATTCGCAACGGTATAATTTCTCTGCATTGTTTTGCCGTTTTTGAGATGATACACGATTGTTATAGATACGGGTCTTGCCCTCTCACCATGGGGCAATGAAAGAGTTTCACCGTCAACCTGTGTATCGGAATAATCAATCAGCATTCTGTGAATATCAATCGCTCTCTGGATATCTTCCTCTGAAGTGAATCCGCCGACCAGTCTGTAGTCTCTTTCTTCCCTAACAGATGAAACTGCGGGTAAATAATAATTGTCATCTTCGTAAAAGTAAAAATCACTGTAACTGATGTTCTGCGGTGCTATCATAAGATCAGCGGTATTTGTGCGAATTGATACGCTTTCAATTTTATCAACTGCAGGAATTCTTGTTTTGAATCCGAAAAATCCCGTTACAAAAATTAATATACCAAGTGAATATATTGCAAGATGAAGAGGATATTTCCAAAGAGTTCTGAACATCTTTTTAATGCTTCTGAGTGAAATTGCATCAACAACGATATATACAACGGCAAATATCAACGCAGTAAAAATCAAAAGAAGTATTTTATCGTTCAAGCTATCTGTTGCTATCATTTCTGGAAGAAGTGCAGCAGAAAGGAAAGTTGAAATAATGAAAACACCTGCAAAGGTTGCCTTGGGGTTTGAACCCATAAATCCTGCAATCTCAGTCTTACGTTTTTTGAAAGCAACCCAGCCGAGAAGAACTACAACCGCAGTCAGAATTGTCCAGAAAATCAACGGTCTGTAATCAATTGCATTCCACTCATAAGGACCTTTCACAAGTTTATATCGGATTCTCATATCTGACGAAAACGGGAAACAAAGGAAATCTGCAACGAAATTTATAATATCGATGTGTGAAGAAGGAATCAAACCAACACCGAGAATCTGATAAGTACCTGTTGCAGAAGTCCAGTATGCTGAATTGTTTATATGGCCGACAAGGAAATTTTTGAAAAGAAATTCTATATAAACTGCAACAGATAACGGAGAAACAACGTAAAGCGCACTGAAAACAAGTCCTTCGATAACCGTTCCTACAATCGAAAAAACAGCCGATGTTACCGCAAAAACAAAAACTTCAAGAACCGTATAATTAAGAAGCATATAGACAAAGGTTCTCCAGAGTTCTGACGATGATCCGAATAAAACAAGATTTGTGATCAGTGTTATGATCAGTGGAATGATCTGTGAAACAATAACCATAACTGCGCCTGCAGTAAATTTTCCGAAAAACATTGTTGTTCTGGTTACACCGAGACTGTAATATACATTGACCGCACTCTTATTCATCATATACCTGAAAATCAGAGCAGCAGTTACAAACGGGCAAAGAAGCATCGCTGCATTAAAGATTACACCGAAAAAATCATTGTTCGGATTGCTGAATACATAAATATGTTCTTCGAGTCCGTATCCCAAAGCGCCTGAATAGACCTCATTGAAATAACGTGATATGGGATCAAAAAGCTGATATATCAGATTATAAACAAAAACAAGAACAGGAATAATGCAGGTCTTTTTAATTGTGTTAAAAAACGTAAATCTGAAACAATTAACCGAAGATTTCTTTGAAGTCATAATCTGCACCCTCCATTTCTTCAAGGAATATTTCTTCAAGTGAAAGCGGGAATTTCTCAATAAGAATGGGATTCATTTTCTTGAGTTCGTTTTCGACAGTTTCAGCATCTCCCTTGATTGATACCGTGATGATTCTGCCGTCAATATGAATTTTTTTATAATCAAAATCAGCAAAATCGTTTTCTGATTTGAGTTCATTGAATACAAGACGGAATTTGCATCTGCTCTCACTGATATCATCAACACAGCAATCAAGAACAATCTTTTTGCCGTTGATGAGAGCTATGTGATCACAAATATCCGTTAATTCGTGAAGATTATGAGATGAAATGATAACACTGCATCCCCTCTCCGCAACGTATTCAACCAGCATATTATTCATAAGGTTGCGTTTGGCGGGGTCAAGACCGTCGAAACTTTCATCAAGAAGAAGAATATCGGGATTGGTAGACATTCCGAGAATCATTTCCGCCTGCCTCTGCATACCCTTTGAGAACGAGTTAAGCCTTGCGTGTTTATCGAGACCGAATACATCGCAGAGTTTATCGAGAGTTTCATAGCTGAAAGAAGGATAATATCCGCTGTAAAAACGAGCCATTTTGAAAATTGTTGAATAAGGCTCAAAATATATGTCATCGGGAACATAAAAAAGTTTCTGACGTTCGGTTGTCGAATCATAAGTATTAACTCCGTCGATCAGAACTTCACCGCCATCCGCTTTATATACTCCGGAAATGGTTTTAAGCAGTGTTGTTTTACCTGCACCGTTATAACCAACGAGTCCATAGATAGACGCTTTATCCACCTTAAAACTGAGGTTGTCGATTGCGGTGAAATCACCGAATTTTTTCGTGACGCTTTTAATTT
Source organism: Clostridia bacterium (assembly GCA_017502085.1). Classification (GTDB taxonomy): domain Bacteria; phylum Bacillota; class Clostridia; order Oscillospirales; family Acutalibacteraceae; genus CAG-177. The sequence goes on from JAFVVQ010000042.1 coordinate 5,678, forward strand.
CAATCATAGAATTATTCCTCCTTATAAACGGAATTGACAAGATTCAGAATCTCCTCTAACCCCACACCGATTGATTTTGCTATTTCAACGGAGTTTTTCAAATCATTCATTGCTTTATTACAAAGCGATGAGTCAGTAGCCGCATTCTCACTGACAAAACTGCCTGTGCCGGGTACGGAATAAATCGCTCCGGTCGATTCAAGCTCCGCAAAAGCTTTTTTAACGGTATTAACGTTAATTGACGTATCTGCCGAAATCTGTCTTATAGACGGAAGTTTTGAATGCGGCGGATACACTCCGACTCGGATAAGAGTTATGATCTGATTTTTGATTTGTTCATAAACAGGTATTTTACTTCGTTTATCAATTACTAACATCGCATCACCTCCAAGTGTGATAGCTGTGATATCACACTTGTAATATAGCAGATATGTTCTGATTTGTCAACTGTTTTTTTGTTTTCAGAAACCACTAAGTTTTGTGTTATAAATTATAAAAATATGTAATTATATATTGTATTTTGTGGATTAATATGATATATTTAAATTGATAAATTTTTGGAGGATATGAGATGGATACAAAAGAATTATTTGAAATTTCAGCTAACGGTTATGATTGCGAACAGGTTGAGCAGTATGTCGCTCTGCTTAAAGCCCAGTATAAAAAACTGTTTGATTATGCTAAAGCTACAGAAGGCAACAACGAGAAACTCAAAAAAATATGCCGTGCACTTTCCGACGAAAACAAAGCTCTCAAAGCGTCAGGCTTAAATTCTGTTGCCGCTAAATCCGGTCCCGAAAGAATTGTTGAACTTACTCATGAAATAGAAAAAATCGCTGCATCACTCAGCTCAGATAATTAATTGTTATTTTTGAAAGGCAGTATTACATATGGATGAATTCAGAATTCTGAGCATCGAGGAATTCGATGCCGATTTTGTGCAGAAAAAAAGAGTTAATAAAACTGTTACACAGCCCCCAAAACAGAGTCTTATTCCCGAGTTGGCAAAAAATGAATCAGATAATAAGTCTCAGACTGTCGATGCCGAAGTTAAACCCGAAACAACCGAAACCTCTTTCTTGAATGTGAATTTTGAGAATGAAACAGACGAAATTGAATCTGAAGAAAGTGAAGTTATTACTTCTGAAGAAAAAACTTCGGATAAAAAATCTGAAAAGTCTTCCGAATCAAGAAATAGCAAACACGGTATTTTGGCAGGAAAAATTATTTCAATTATTCTTCTCTGTGTGACTGTTGTTGTTTTCTTCCTCGGATGCTTTGTTTCGGTATTTATTAACAATGACGGTGTTGATATCGGAGGCATCTGCCTCAATTCTCAGGTAAGAGATATCAGAATCGGAGAAGACACAATCAAAGAAGGTTCACTGATAATTTCTAAAAAAATTGAAGCATCTGATTATACGGCAAATATCAATAAGCCCGTTGCTGTGCCGGTTGAAAATACGCCGGGTTGTGATATTCAGTATATTTACAGCGCTGAAAATATTTCAGAATATGAATGCGTTATTACAGGATATGACCCTGAAACAAACCATATCAACGATATCGGTGTTTCGAGTGTTGACAGCTACGGTATTGTCACGCACTATTTACCCGCAGCCGGCGGAATTGTTGTTTTTGCAATGAATAATGCAATTCTTGTTTGTGCACTGTTTGTTCTTCTTTCCGCACTGTGGTGTATGCTTCTTGTTCTTTTCGAAAAGAATAAAAAGAAAAATAAATAAATAAAGACACACTTTCAAGAAAAGAAAGTGTGTCTATTCTTTTATATTTCAAATGAAATTATACTGTCATCCTGTTCAACAAGAAGCATTATTTCATCCATTGAAATAGCTCTTGATTTTTTAACAGTAACGTCAAGCGTAAGCGTTGCATCTTTATTTCTTCTGATGTTGCACTTTTCGATGGTTATATTTTTTTCCGAGAGTTTCTCTTTGAAATTTTTAACCGCGCCTTTTGAATCGGTAACAACAACAACGAATTCATTTGCGGTCTTTTCGAGCCTTGAGAAATAATGATGGAGTATCAGCTGAGAGATAATCATTATAATCGATGCCGCTATACCGAGAGGATACATTCCTGCACCGATAGCAAGACCGACGCCTGCGGTTGTCCAGATACCTGCAGCAGTGGTGAGACCTTTAATGGAGACATCCCTGACAAATATAACACCCGCGCCAAGGAAACCGACACCTGTTACAACGTTTGAAGCGATTCTGGATGCATCAGCTCTGAGACCTTCGTACTGAAGCAAATCAAAGAAACCGTATTTTGAGACTATCATAATAAGGGCTGCACCGAGAGCAACAATCATATGCGTTCTGATGCCCGCATCCTTCTGACGGCGGCTTCTTTCGAGACCGATAAAAGCACCGCAAAGCGAAGCGCAAAGCATTCTTAATATATAGGTTTCAACAATGAATTCCTGATAAAAATATTCAAATATTTCTGCCATAATCATTCCCCTAACTTTATTTATATCTTTTTATTATAATTGTTGAAAGGATTTTTGTCAATTAATTTCATAGAAAAACGATACTATTTCCATCAACACGGTTTGACAGTTATTTTAATCATTTATTATATTCTGACAAAAAACTGCGGGCTGTTATAAATCGCCCGCAGTTAAAACTATTTATTCGGTTTTGATTACTGTTTCGTCAATTCGTAACAGTTTTTTAACTTTTCGGGTATTGCCTTCGATATCACTGAGAAAGAATGAAACGAAAAAACCGATAACCGCTATAATAATTGATGTTAATGAATTAACGTTATTTCCGAGTTTACAGCTTTCATTCAATACGCTTGGGATAATTGTCAGAAACAATCCGAAAATTATAGAAAAACTGGCGGTATAAAATCTTTTAAGAATTTTATTGACAACAAAAGAAATAAACAAAACACCGATACCGAGACCGAATGCGGCGGGAATCAGAACAGAAAAATCAAGATCCGCAAGTGAACTGACATATATTTCATATAAACCAAGAGTTGAAAGAATAACGGCGCTGTCGACTCCGGGTATAATTGATGAAGCTGCAACGGCAAATCCGAGAATAACGGATTGAATTAAATTCGGATTGTCAACTGTCGGAAAAATCCCTTTGCTGAAATATGAAAATATAGCTCCGACAATGAAGGCACAAATCATAAATATGTAGTATTTTCGTTTGAATCCTTCTTTTTTTACTTCTTTAAAAAATAACGGAATTGTGCCGATTATTAATCCTAAAAATGCAAATCTGGTATACATTTCGTAATTATTCAAAAGATAATCAACAATTTTGCTGAATATCAGTACACCGACTCCGAAGCCCGCAAAAAGAGGAACCAAGAACATCAAATTTTTTTTAAAATCCTTGAAAAGAGTACCGATTGCATTAACGGTTTTCTGATACAATCCGAAAATAACGAGGAGTACACTTCCGCTCAAACCGGGTGCAATACCACCGATACCAACCAATATTCCTTTCAAAAAATGAATCATTCTTTTCCTCCGTCTGCTTGAATCAAAAGATACTGACACTTATTTTAACATAATATTATTTTCATTTCAAGTGCTTAATTAATGCAATGATGAATTATTAAGAATTTTATCATATTACACTGATAATTCAAGAATTGCTAAACATTATGATTTAAATAAACTTGCATTTACAGAAATAAAATGGTAAATTAATTACATATAGCAAATGAGGTGAACGCATGAAAAGTATTCTTGATACATCTTCGGAAATTTACGGCAGAAAAATCAAAAACAGAATTCTGTTTCAGCCTATGGAGGGTTGTGACGGAACTGTCGATGGCGCAATAGATAAGCTGACCGAGCGAAGATATCTGCGTTTTGCTGAAGGAGCACCCGGAATCATTTGGTTTGAAGCAACTGCAGTTTGTAATGAAGGCAGAGCAAATCCGCGTCAGCTATATATAAATGATAACACAGTGGAAAGCTTTAAGTCCCTTGTTAAGGCTATCAAATCAAAATCCTCCGAACTACACGGATTTGAACCGATTATTATTGTTCAATTAACTCACAGCGGCAGATACAGTAAACCAAACGGTAATCCCGAACCTATTGTTGCTTACAGAAATTCACTTTGGGAAAAAGGAAGAGAAAATCAGCCGTTTATCGTTGCCACAGATGAATATCTTTCAGCTGTGCCTGAAATGTATTCGAAAGCGGCAAAACTTGCCGTCGAAGCTGGTTTTGATGGGATTGATGTAAAATGTTGCCACGGTTACCTTTTCAACGAGCTTTTGAGTGCATACAACCGTAAAGGAATTTACGGAGGAAGTCTGGAAAACAGAACAAGACTCTATTTTGAATGCATTGATGCTGTAAAAAACAGCGTCGGAGACAAAGCATTTGTAACAACAAGACTCAATGCTTGCGACTGTTTCCCGTATGGTTACGGATTCGGCGTTAATGAATGCGGAGAAATCGATTTAACCGAAACAAAACTGATAATCAAAAAACTCGGTAAAAAAGGAATCGAATTAATTAATCTGACTATCGGCAACCCTTATCTTATTCCTCATATCAACCGTCCGTATTCCGTTAAATCACCCGAAGACGGACGAATCGGCATGAAACGAGTTTATAATGTCACAAAAGAAATTACCGATGCGTTTCCGGAAATTAAATTTGCAGTTTCCGCTCTTTCATTTGAGGGAGAAAATGCCATTAAATATGCTGATGAACTGATTTCATCCGGAATAAGTGATTTTGCCGGTTTCGGCAGAATGACTTTTGCATATCCTTCATTTTATAAAGAATTCACTGAAAAAGGATTACTTGACAAAAACAAGGTCTGCATCAAATGCAGCAAATGTTCCGAATTAATGAGAGCAGGTACTGTTTCAGGATGCGTTATCAGAGACAGTGAAACATATTTGCCGTACTATAATAAATATGTCCTGAAAAAATAAGGAGAATAATCTATGGTTGCAATTGTTACCGGAGGAAGCCGAGGTATCGGCAAGTCTATTGTTGAAGAACTGCTGAAAATTAACTATGAAGTTATTGTTACCGCCAGAAAAGAGAGCAAAGAAACCATATCGCTTCAGAAGTTATTTAACAATAAGATCCACTTTGTTCCTTGTGATATTTCAAAAGAAGATGACAGAAAAAAACTCTTTGAATATGCTGACAAGACTTTCGGTAAAATAGATCTTCTTGTCAATAATGCAGGTGTTGCTCCGAGAGAAAGGAAAGATATTCTCGAAATCACACCTGATGATTTTGATTATCTTACCGATATCAATCTGAAGGGCACGTTTTTTGTAACACAGGAATTAACACCGTTACTTATAAAAAATAATCAGTCAAGAATAGTAAATATTTCTTCAATGTCTGCATACACCGCTTCTGTCAACAGAGGCGAATACTGCATTTCAAAAGCCGGTATTTCAATGATAACCAAGCTTTTTGCATCAAGACTTGCCGAATACGGAGTAAGCGTTATAGAAATCCGACCCGGCATCATTGAAACGGATATGACATCAAAAGTCAAAGATAAATATGAAAAATTAATTTCTGAAGGCTTAACTCCCGTCGCCAGAATGGGAAAACCCGAAGACGTTGCAAAATGTGTATCATCCGTTGCGCTCGGAAATTTTGATTTCTGCACAGGAACAGTTATTGACTGCGACGGAGGATTTAACGTGAGGCGCTTATGAGAAATATATATAAATGTCTGATCATCGGCAGCGGTGCCGCCGCTTACAGTGCGGCTGACTGGCTGAATCGCGAAGGCTTGGATGACATAGCGATTGTTACCGAAAACCGACTTTCGGGTACGTCAAGAAATACAGGAAGCGATAAGCAGACCTATTATAAACTGTCAATGGACGGTTTAACTCCTGACAGTCCCTATATAATGGCAGCCGATATGTTTTCCGGAGGTTCTTGTGACGGAGAAAAAATGTATATTGAATCAGTAAACAGCACAAAATGTTTCCTTCGGCTTTGTGATCTCGGTGTCGGATTCCCCGTCGATCGTTACGGTTGCTACCCCGGTTACAAAACCGATCATGATAATACACTTCGGGCCACATCAGTCGGCCCACTGACTTCAAAAATAATGACCGAAAAACTTGAGAAAAGGGTTATCGAAACCAACAAAACTCCCCTTTTCGACAATTTTCTGGTTACAAAAATTCTGACAGATAAGGGTAAAGCCTACGGCATCCGTGCGTTGAATTTAAAAGATAATTCCGAGAAACTGCTATATGCAGAAAATATAATTTGTGCTACGGGTGCACCCGCTTGTATTTATGAAAACAGCGTATACCCCGAATCTCAACACGGTATGACGGGTGTTCTTATTGATGCCGGAGTCAGAATGTGCAATTTCACACAATGGCAATACGGAATGGCATCGGTGGATTTTCGTTGGAACGTATCCGGAAGTTTTATGCAGGTAATCCCGCGATTCATCAGCATTGACTGCCAGGGCAATGAACACGAGTTTCTGAATGATTATTTCGACGATCCGTACAAGGCATACAACTATGTTTTTCTTAAAGGATATCAATGGCCTTTTTCTTCAGAAAGAATCAGCGAAAGCTCGGTAATTGATCTTGCGGTTCATAATGAAATGCTTCTTGGAAGATATGTATTTCTTGATTATACCCGAAATCCTTCGGACTTTTCATTTGATAAACTCAGTGATGAAGCTAAAGAGTATATATCAAACGCCAACTGTTTTGCTGATACTCCGATAAAAAGACTTGAAAAACTCAACAGCAAAGCTATTGACGTTTATCTCAGACAAGGTATTGATTTGCATAAGGATAAACTCCGTATTGCAGTCTGCGCTCAGCATAACAACGGCGGAGTTTATACCGATAATAATTTTGAGACAGATGTCAAAGGTCTTTATGTTATCGGTGAAGCTGCAGGAACATTCGGTCTTTCAAGACCCGGTGGTTCAGCTCTTAATAACACTCAGGTCAGCGGACTCGTTGCGGCTAAACATATAAAAAACAAAAATCAGGATACCATATCTGATATTCCGTCGGCAGAATCTGACGATATAATGCCCGATTTTGAAATTTGTCCCGAGACAGACTATTCTGAATTCAGAAATAAAATGAGTCGGGTTGCGTCGTTCAAAAGAGATTATGACGGATGTATATCTCTTCTTGATGAAATCAATAATACAATTATTTCTTATCCCGAAAAGCACCGAAGCCTTGCCGATTATTACCGTGACAGGGATATGCTTATCAGTATGAAAGCGTTACTTGAAGCTGTCATACTTGAGGGTCCCGAAAGCGGAAGCAGAGGCGGTGCAGTATTCATTAAAGAAGGCAAAATCAAGGAAGAAGATAAATATTACAGAGATTATCTGACCGTTACAAAAGACGGACAAATTGAATTCGTCAAAGTCTCCCCTGTTCCATGTGAACAAAAAAGCTTTGAACTATATTTAAACGAACTTAAAGAACAGACTTAAACAGACCGGATCAGGAGGAAGTCTATGGATAGCTTTAAACTTGGTCTTTGCAGTGTCACGTTCAGAAAAAAGAGCGCTGAAGAAATTGTTGAAATCGCAAAGAAGAATCGCGTTGATTTTATCGAGTGGGGCGGTGATGTTCACGTCAGAAACATTGAGGATGCAAGACACGTCAAAGATCTCTGCGATAAAGCAAATATAAAAATCAGTTCTTACGGAAGCTACTATAATACCGCCGCACCTGACTTATCAAAGTGGGAAGAAATCTGCAAAATTTCAAACGAAATGGGTGCATCTTCCGTCAGAATATGGCTTGGCAAAAAAAACAGCGAGAATTTTGACAGCGATGAGTATATCAGAACGGTTGAACATTTAAGAAAATTATGCGATACCGCCGCCGAATACGATTTGATGATTTGCCCCGAATGTCACGACAATACTTTCAACAACAAAACCGACGCCTTTCTGAAATTGAAAAAAGATTTGCAAAGAAATAATTTCAGAACGTATTTCCAATCCAGATATTACAGAATGGAATACGACCTGGACAGAATTGACAGAACTTTTGATTATATCGAAAATGTTCACGTTTCGTACCGTGATCTGAAAAAAGAACAGCTTTTCAGAAAAAAAGATTACCGCTATATCGATAAGATTCTGAACAAACTGAAATCAATGAGTTTTAAAGGTATTGTAATGATTGAATTTGTTGATTTTGCAAATGAATATGCTTTATCAAACGATATAAGAAAGTTAAAAAAATAAAGGAGTAATTGGCTATGATGAACTTTGAGACTGCACTCCGTCTGTATATTAATGAACCGACAAAAGAAAAACTACACGAAGTTTCCGAACTTCTCCTCAAAGAAATGACAATAAAAGAAAAAATTCGCATTCTTCAGGGTCACGCAATGGGGGTTACTGTCAAGAATTTTCTGACCAAAGGCAGATTCTATAACGGCGAAGCATATCCCGCAGGCGGATGCAAAAGGCTTGGCATTCCTCCGATAATGTTTACAGACGGTCCGAGAGGAATCGTTATGAAGAAATGCACGTGTTTTCCTGTTTCAATGCTCAGAGGCGCCGCCTTCGACGATGAACTTGAATACCGTATCGGTGAAGTTCTTGCCAAAGAAGCATCCGCACTTGACGCAAATCTATTTGCGGGTGTTTGCATAAATCTGCTTCGCAATCCTAAATGGGGAAGAGCTCAGGAAACATATGGCGAAGACCCCTATCTTCTTGGCAGAATGGGTGCTGCACTGACAAAAGCTATGCAGGATAACGGCATTATCGCCTGTCCGAAGCATTACGCACTTAACAGTATTGAAGATCTCAGATTCAGTGCAAATGCAATTGCTGACGAAAGAACTTTGCACGAGGTTTATCTCCCCCATTTCAAAAAATGCATTGATGCAGGTGCGATGTCCATAATGGGCGCTTATAACAAAGTCAACGGCACTTATGCTTGCGAAAACACAATGCTTCTCACTGATATTCTCAGAAATCAGTGGGGTTTTGACGGATTTGCTTTGTCAGATTTTTTCTACGGAATCTATGATGCGGTCAAAAGTCTTAAATCAGGTATGGACGTGGAAATGCCTTATCTTTTCCGTTATTCCGTTTTGTCATATAAACTTAAAAAAGGTGATATCTGCGTGCAGGATATTGACATTGCGGTATCAAGAGTTCTCCGAGCATTGATTTCAACGCTTCCAAAACACCGAAAACAACCTGAGTCGGTAATTCTTTCAGACGAACATACTTCTCTCTCAAGGGAATCGGCTGCAAAAGGTATGGTTTTGCTGAAAAATGATAACGCTGTTCTTCCGATTCCGTCAGATAAAAAGATAGCGGTTGTCGGTCGATATGCTGACAAGAGAAATACAGGCGACCACGGAAGCAGCAACGTCTTCAGTCCCTATGCCGTGACTCCTTATAATGGCTTGTGCAACCGTTTCGGAAAAAATAATATTAATTTATATAACGGATGCAAGTGCGATGAAGCAACAAAGGTTGCAGAAAATTGCGACTATATTGTTGTCTGTGTCGGCAGTGACTGGCTTCAGGAAGGAGAATTCCTCGTAAACCTCGGCAACGTCAAGAAAAAACCAAAAGGCTCGGGCGGTGACAGAGCAGACCTGAATATTCCGCCTGAAGACGTGAAGCTTATCAGAGCGATGTCGGCACTCGGCAAGAAACTTGTTGTCAATATAATGGGCGGCAGTGCTTATGTTATTAAGGAATGGATTGACTGCGCAGACGCCGTTCTGATGTCGTTTTACAGCGGTCTTGAAGGCGGCAATGCACTTGCTGATATTCTCAGCGGTGACGTAACACCCGCAGGCAAACTGCCTTTTACAATTGCTTATAATTCAGATGACTATCCGCCTTTTCTGCATCTCGGAGCAAAATGCAAGGATATCGAATACGGATATTATCACGGTTATACTCTGTTTGACAAATCAGGCAAGACTCCGCATTTCCCCTTCGGCTTCGGTCTTTCCTACACCGAATTTGAATACAATGATATTTCACTGTCAAATGACATCAATAATAAAATTGAAGTATCGCTGAATGTGAAAAACACAGGAAACTTTGACGGTGATGATATTATTCAGCTTTATATCGGCAGCAATAACACCGATACCGACAGACCCGTAAAACTTCTCAAAGGTTTCAAACGTGTCAGAATCAATAAAGGAGAAACCGTCAGGGTAAGTGTTACTGCTGACGTTGATGACATCAGATTCTATAATTCCGAGACCGGCAGTTGGGAGCTAGACAAATCTTATACCGTTTATATCGGTAAAGACAGCAGAAACATTATCGAAGCAGGAAAGATTTCTTTCTGATTCAAGAGGTCTGACTATGAAAAAGTATCAATATTATCCCGATGAATTTATGTCGGGTCTTTACGGAAAATTTAAAAATGAACCTTATAAAAACGTTTCTTCCAAAGAAGAAGCACTTGCAACGGGAAAAGCAATCAGAGAAAAAACAGAAAAGATTTTCAATATAAATAAATTCTGCGATTTCAATGCAAAAACAGAATTTGAAAAAAAATCTGATGCAGTTGATTATCCGAACTATACTCTGCAAAAATATTCTCTGAAAATATGTGACGGACTTATCAGTGCTGTATATATGTTGACGCCGAAAAATATTTCAAAAAAAACCGTTGGTGTTGTTGCTCTCTGCGGTCACGGATACGGAGTTAGACAAATCCTCAATATCAAGAAAAACGGCAATAAAAAGCATTTCAGATACATTGACAATTATCAGAAAAGCTTTGCGGTTGAACTGGCTGAAAGAGGATGTGTTGTTATAGCTCCCGAGCTCTTCGGGTTTGGCGAAGCGAGATTAAAAAAAGATTTAAGAAAACCGTTTTACATAAGTTCTTGCGACGAGCTTTCTCATCATTTGCTACCCTACGGTCTGACAACTGCAAGTATAAGAATTGCTCAGGCACTTATGTGCGCCAAGGTTCTTCGCGAGAACGATTCAGTTGACGAAAACAAGATATCTGTTATGGGTATTTCAGGCGGAGGCCTGACTGCACTCTACACCTCTGTTCTTGATGAAAGAATTAATAAAACGGTTGTCAGCGGTTATATAAACACATTCAGAGACAGTATTCTATCGTTATGGCACTGCCCCGATAATTATATTCCGGGAATTCTGGAAATCGGTGAAATATATGATTTCGCATCAGCACTGGCGCCGAGGGAACTGTTTATTGAATCCGGCAAAAAAGATAAACTGTTTCCGATAAACGCAAGTGTAACGGCTCACGAAAACATAAGAAGAGTTTATGAGATCGCAGATGCAAAAGATAAACTTCATATTGACGTATTTAACGGAAAGCACTCTGTTTGGGGGGAAAATTCATTCGACTGGTTGGCGAAGTAATAAATCAAGGGGATATACAGCGGTGTATATCCCCTCTTTATTATTTAATTACAGGTTCAAGTGTTATAACAATTTCAGCATTTTTGCATTTTTCAAGCTTAACGGTCAGCTTGTTTATATCTTCATATTTTTCATCATAATCATACGGACCTTTTAGAGCCTCGGCTTTCATAACAGAAAAAGTTCCATCGAAATGCGAAGTTGCTCTCAATTGCTTGTCACCGATTGTCAGAACAGCTGTTTTACCGTCTTCAGATATCCGGATGTCAGCTTTTGTATGCATAAACCAATAAATATCGCTTTTGACAATACAATTGACCTTATCGGTAATTCTGAGCGAAGAATGATTATTATACAGTTCAAACTCACGTTCTGCTTTGATCGCACCATTCATACGATATGCATCCGTCATATCAAGCACACATCTGCCGCCGTCTGAATTTTTTTCAAACAGAATAAATTCACTCTCAGCCAGTACATATTGATCCTCAAGCATAACAGATGGATTGATTACAAGAGTGTTCTGCCCTTCTGCACGTTTTGAATAGTTCTTCCATCTGCCGCCTGCAGGAGTATTAACAAAATAACCCGGAGCATCATATTGACCCGGTCCCAGTTCTTCTGCCCATCTGACACCTTGGGAATCAAAAACGAAAGTTCCGATATCAAGATCTCCGTGGTTGATGAAATTATAACCGCCTTTAATACCGGCAAATGTTGCATTTTCATCAAGATACGCACTTCTCATCAGAACAAGATCCTGGCCAACGTCAGATTTTAAATAAAGCTCCGTTTCTTCTCCGGAAAAATCTGAACCGTCTGCGAAAAATTCACGGTTATACCAAAGTAAAGATAATGCCGCATCTTTTCCGCAACTGTTTTTTTCTGTATTATCTGAAAGATCAGCTATAAAACCGTCGGGTATATCCTGCATCTGATAACACGAAAGCAAAGGCGAATCATATTCATCTGCATATCTGTGAAGTGACGGTGAAAAGCACAGTCTGGCCTTATTGTCACCAAAATTGAAAACACCCGTCGGCGTAGTAATATACGCGGGAAAACTTCCGAGTTCCCTGAACCCGTCTATATTTTTCAGTCCGTAATCGGTACCGAAGAAATTATCCGACGTTGCAATAAAATTCACAATGGCGTTCATACCGGACTGACTGTATCCCGGTCCCTCGGCATAAACACCGTCAGGAGTAAAGTTTTCAAAGGCGATGGGCATATTTTTATAGCACATAGACAGAAACTCTGCGGCACTTTCCGTGTCATATTCCGAAAATGTCATACAGGCTATTCCGATTCCGCTGTAGCAGATACTGTTCCAATTATTTTTTGACCAGGTAAACCAATGATTATCGTTCAGAGCAGAATAAATGGCATAATTCCACGTCTTTTCTGCAAGGAGTTCACGAACTTCACTGTCAAGATAATCATAAAACCAGTCATATCCGATTGAAACCGCAAATGCCATTTCGGAGGATGCAAGAAAATGAGAGTTGCACCAATCGTTGTAGCTGCAGACTTTCTGAAGTTCGGCAACGGCTCTTTCAGCATATTTCTCCTCTCCGGTCAACTGCCACGCATAACCCAGAATAATCATTCGGTTGATAACCTCACGTGAAATGGGCAGAATGCTGTCCTCTTCATCAAGAACGTAATCCCTCGGCGGATAAGTCTTCATATCAAGCAGCCCGTCGGCATTGGCAAGTACGTATGACGTCAGCTTTTCTGTATATTCTGAAAAGTTTTTTGTTTTATATTCTTCACGTACTTTTGAAAAATCATTGACGTCAGCAAGCACAAACGGATGATTCACCGAATTACCTTTGCTTACAATTGCCTCCGACAGATCTTTTTTATCGGGATAATCCGTGTTTCTGTCAAGAGTGATGTAATTTACTCCGACCTTGACCATATCGGGTATAACTGCAAAATAAGGGACAATATTTGTGATGCCGAGAGCAACGACCAGAACAATCGAAATAAAGACACCGAGAACGGTTTTTTTAAATTTTGACAATTTTTTCATTGCCATATAATCACCTTTTATGATGAAATTTCAACACTGAACATTGATTTGTTTTTTGATACGGAAAGTTCATTGAAAAATAAACTGCCGAAATCCTTTACGGTTATTTCATTGGGAGGAACAATCGGGAATTCAGCTTCATACGAATCAGATTTGTGTTTCGGATTAACGTTGTTGAATAAATAACTCTTTCCGATTCTGTGAACATAAAGTCCCTCAATAAAAATATTATTCGGAAGATAGCAGGTGTATCCGAAGTTATGATCTTCGGAGTTAACTGCCTTTATTATATGATTTGATATACCGTTCGGATAAAATCTGCAATTGCGTATTATGAGGTCGCCGTTCCACGTTGAGCCGTAATCCGAGCGGAAATCAATAAAACTGTCAGATAAAACCGTTGTATTCTCAATATGAGCTGTTCCGTTGCCGATTAATTTGATTCCGTGATGACCCAGAACAGAATTGATAACCGTTGCATTATAAACTCCCTGATGAGCATCGAATCTGGAAAGAGCACAGCCGTCATACACAAGATTTTTACAGTAATTCGTTCCTGCTATTCCCCAATATGCATTATCGGTTATATCGTTTGTCTGATTGCAGTTAATGAATTTTGCGTTAACAACCGTTGCGGCACCGATGTCATAAGTTCCCATTGTAACCGACGTGCCCGCAGAGCCGATTGTTGAATACTTTTTGTGACCTGTAAAAGTACAGTCTTTAACCGTAACGTCTGCACAGCACGAAAGACTGACAAAAGCAGAATACGGAGCGCCTGTTTTACCCTCGTTGATTATATCGTGATATAATCCGTCAATCACCGTATTGGAGCGTCTGACAAGAATACCTCTGGAATAATAGTTATACTCTGACGGTGCGCAGTTCGCAACGGTAGTGAATCTCCCACCTTTAACTGTCAGAGTTTCTGTATCAACGGGATATGCAACTGCTGACGTAACGGAATCAAAATCCCATATAAGCGGTGTGTCTGATGAAATATTGCCATTCTCATCGACGAGAATAACATCCGTCTGATTACTTCCCGAATTCTGATTTGCGCCTTTGCGGATATATCTTTTGACGTTGGAATCAGTCAGCACAACAAGACTCCGTTCATCGAGCGAGGTTCCGATGTTTACAGCATCGGATTTAACCGAAGAAACTCTGTCGGATATATTAACGGAACGTTTTGCCGGAGCAATATTGAAAATCCATGAGCTTCTGTTTTCAACGTTTGTATCGTCAATTTTGAACCGTGCGGTTGACCAATCGGTGTCGGTCATAATAAATGCCGTCTTGTTTGCGCCGCCGATATAATACGTTGCAGTTTCATCGGCAAACACACTCATACCGTTGGCATTTGCGTAATCGTGAGCTTTGATTATCGCATCAAAATCATCGGCTATGCCGTCTCCGACGGCACCGAAATATTCATAAGTTATATAATCTGAATATGTTTTGGAGTATTTAAAACCGTCTGAAAAATTAAATTTTTTATTTGATTTAATTACAACTTCATCAAAAAAATCAGATATTCCTCTGGATATACCGATCTTATCACTGCCAGTAATATAAACGTTTCCATTTTCGACTTTAAGAGTAAAGATATCGGATTCATTAAATTCCGAATTAATTACAAACGTTTTATTATCTGCTTTTTGCTCAACCGAAATACTTATGCCGCAAGAATCATAAATCTCATTGCGGAGAGTTTCGGCAGCATTAATAAATAAATCATTTTTTTCGGAATCGGAAATAATGATTGAATAATCATCGACAGAAACGTCGTTTACCGTTATATTATCAAGCGGTCTGACAATATAGGGACTTTCATAATTGCCTTTTGATAATTCTTTTTTAAGTTCTGATTTAATATTAAACTGTGAAACAGTAACGGTGAAAATTGTAAACAAAGACATTATAAATGAAATTATTCGCATAATCATTTTCATCATCCTAATCTTTAATAATAAAACAAGTACTTTATATAAATATTATATCTTTCAATAATAACTTTTTCAAGTATCTGCAATCACATTTTAAAGTAATAAACAAAGAATGGACTGAGGATACTATCCTCAAAAAGGAGGCATTTAAGTTACAGACATTTTTTAATCAGGCAGCTTTATCGTATAACGGCAACGTTATAACTTCAAATATTGTTCTGGGTGAACTCATTGAAGTTCTTTCGGTTGATAAAAAAGTTGCCTCCGATTCTTAATCCGATAACGGTCACTTATAACGGAACTGTTCTCGAAGAATGAACCGACGAATATATAATTACTCCCGGCACAAGCACTCTCACTGTTACGGGTACGGTATAAAAAAATCACCGCAGGGAAACCTGCGGTGAAAATTAATTCGATGTGATTAAATTGGTGATAGTACCGTTTTCAGATTTTATTTCTATGTCAAAATAATAATCCACACTTTCAGGAGAAACTCCTAACATAAAATCAATAAAAGTTACATCGAGATAATAATAGCACTCCATATTAATTTTATATGATTTCTGAACATTTTCTCCATCATATTTTGCATCTTCAATAATATAGGAATTAATTTTTCTTATATATTCCAAAGCAGAGTCAATGTCATCGTCTTTTTTAAGTTTATCAATCCATTTTTTTGTTTCATCCCCGTGAGAATAATTATAATAAGATCGATTGATTGTTTGTCCGTTTGTGTCAGGGATAAACATTTTATAGATTAATTTATTATTTTTATCATAGGAAACTATTATGCAACTGATGATATCATCATATTCTTCTGGATCATTCATACTGTTAGTAAAACAATAAATTTCATGATTGTTTTTGATTACAGATTCAAAAGTGGTTTGCTCTAAATAATTTTTTATCTCAATTGGCAGATTATAATTATTACTGATATACTTTTCATAGTTTATATTCTGCTTAATAAAACCACTTTCAGTGAGTGTTTCTTTAGTCTTGATAGCGTCGTCTCCGCCTTCAATTGAATCATATATTATTTTCTGATCAGATGTAATTGCAGACAAATATGATTGCTGAGGTTCTTCGGAATAAATATTTTTATCAAAATAAATATATTCATATTTCGCATATGCAAAACTATAAATAACAATAAATAACATACCAATAACCAAAAGAATCATCGTAATATGATTTAATGATAATTTGTAAGGCTTTCTCTTAAATGTATTCTTACGAGAAAGTGATACTAAAGAAAAGGTTGCAGAAATAACAAGTACAAATATATTTATAAGAACAGCCGGATCATTTTTGGGTTCAGGACCGTCTGTTATATATTGAAACACAAGAATCCCTGCGTTAAAAATAGGATAAAACAGTCCGCTGGTAATTAATGAAGCCAAGGCAATCAGAACATATGCTGATGATAGTGCCACAAGTTGTTTGTAAAGCTTTTCTCTGTAACACTTTATTGTATAGACAGTAAAGAAAATAAATATTGCTATAAACCCAACAAGTTCTATTATATTTGGCAAATGATGCATAGAAGGTTCAACAAAATACCAGTAACCTAAATCCAATATCGAAACGCTGATCAGATTTAAGATGCATATGCTCCCGAATAATAAAAGTCCTTTAATCGTACTGTCTTTGTAGAGTGAACAGAATTCAGACTTAACACTTTCTGCTTCGCCCATTTCCTCAATTGATTTTTTTATTGAAGCTTCTTCATCATAACCGATATTTAAATAAAAATCAGCTTTATCATAGATATGGCTTTCTAATTCTGCTCGAATCTCATCTTTAATCTTTTTGGATATTTTTTCGGGAATAACGTTGTCAAGATAATCTTCAACGGTTTTATGTTGTTGCATTTGCAACACCTCCGACAACCTTGTAAACGGCTTCAGAATAAGAATCCCATTCTTTTTTGTTTTCTTGAAGAACTTTGATACCTTTATCTGTAAGGTGATAGAATTTTCTTCTGCGTTCGCCTGATTCACCTTCCCAGTACGATTCAACACATCCGTCTTTCTCTAAAGCATGCAAAATCGGATAAAGAGTCCCCTCTTTTAAAGAAAAAACAAATTCTGAACGTAATTCTATTTCTTTGATTATCCTGTAACCATACATATCACAATTTTCAAGTACAGAAAGGACAAGCAGTGCGGAACTTCCCTTTGTAAGCTCTTTTTTTATGTTCATATTACACCTCTGTATTAAAAACTCAAATCCTAACGCCTTGGAACTCTATGCATAGAGTATCATAGTATAGTTTTTTTGTCAATAGAAAAAGAAAAAAAATCCGAAATACGAATGATTCCGGAGTTTTCTGGTGGAGATGAGGGGGTAACAATTTTGTTTTTCTTATTGTGCTCGACTTTCGGCAATCGCTGCTGACTTTTTTATCGCTTGGCGGCTCGACGCCTTGAAAACCTTTCACCGGAAGGTTTTCTCTTCAGGCTTTCGATCCCCCTCAAAATAGAAAAAGAGAAGATAGCCGTTGCTACCTTCTCTTTTTTTGGTGGAGATGAGGGGGATCGAACCCCTTACCTCTTGAATGCCATTCAAGCGCTCTCCCAAGTGAGCTACACCCCCATGATTAGAGACACTAAGTAATTGATTTTTATTAAATTTTTGTAGGGTGCGTTTCTGAGTGCTTTGGGCTCCCAAGTGAGCTACACCCCCAAGTGACTGCTGAAATATATTATCATACTTAAATCTAAAAATCAAGTGGTAATTAAAATTTTTTTGAAATGAATAAAGCGTGACCGAAGCCACGCTTTATTTGCCATGGATTAAAGAGCGCCGAGGAAATTCTTGACGATATCAATAACGCCCGCTGCTTCAAATTCCTTGAAGTAAGCAAGAATTTCTGAAACAAGGTCAAGTACCTTCACGGCTTCGCCGCCTTTGATGAAATCAAAAAGGCCTGATACGAGTTCAGTAAGCTGTGCGAAAAATTCCATTATTTTTGTCCTCCCTGTTTTTTTACAGTTTTTCACTGCGAAGTAATTATAACAGAATTATGAACAAAAATCAATATACAACCAATAAGTTTTGTCTAACTTTGGAATTCTCCGTTATTCAGCATATCAATAACTGCTTTTTTTCCTGTAACACCAACACTTCTGTTCATTACTTTACCGTTTATCATAACTATGATGGTCGGTATTGACATTATCCCGAACTGTTCTGCCAACATCTTCTCCGATTCAACGTTTACTTTACAGACCTTCACGTTTTTACCCGCAGTTCTTGCAACAGACTCGATAACAGGATTCATTGTTCTGCACGGTGCACATTGCGGTGAATAAAAATCTATCAGTACGGTTCCGCTGTAATTCCTGATTTCTTTATCAAAGTTATCATTGCTAACGTTATAAATTTCCATATTGTTCCCCTTTCGACATAATCAATCAATAATATTTTGCCGAAAAGAGATGAAATTAAACACCGGGAATAAGCAATGTTTTCTTTTCTTTTATTATATCTGAATCCAGATTGTTTTCAGAAAGAATTGCGTCAACCGTTGTTTTATATTTTTTTGCAATGTTCCACACTTTTTCGTTTTTATCACAAAAATAAATCGTAAGTGCACAATTTTTACGTTTATCTGAACTTATTTCGGAAAGTTCGGTATCACAAAGATATTTTACAATTTTTTCTGATAATACTTTTCCGTTAGCTCTGAATTCTGTTTTGAGTTCAATTTTGCTTTCTCCTGAGAGTGAGCAGGCGCTTCCCGTTATCTGAAGTGAATAATAGCAGTTAATTCTTTCGCTGGGATTTTTCAGATCGACTGCTAACTCAAAATCAACCGGTTTGCTGATAATTCCGAACTGTTTTTCAGCATCCTTGAAAATTACCGTAACCTGATAAGTACCAACAAGACAGCATTTACCGTTTTTCAGTATGTAATCAGATTTAACATCGGAACACCATACAGAACAAATTTGTTCAATGCTTACACCTATACTTTCAAGCACAATTTTATTTGTAAATGAAGTGTCAAAATCAGTGTTTTCAGAAATAAGTTCAATACTTTTGTATGAATTTCTTGAATTATATTGTGTTGAATAAGCATCTGAAATCAACGAAACTTTCGTGTTGATAAAAGCAAATATATTTGCCGATACTCTGACGTTGATATCAATCAGTTTCATCTCGCCCGATGAATCAACTTTGGAAACGGACTCGCAAGCGGTAACATTAAGGTTAAGCAACGTGTTGCAATCTTCTGTTATACCGTCAGCTTCAATTATCTGACTGATGGGAATTGAATGTTCTGCACACTCAACCGTTGAATCGTTTTCGGACAAATAGTGAATCTTCAGATAACAGTCACCCTTGACAAGCATTTTGTTGTTGATTATCTTTTTTTCGCTGACAATTATATTGGCACAAGAATTAATTACTCTTCCGATAACCGGCTTATCGGAAGGCAGTTCGAGAACCTCAGTAAGATTGAAAGCTTTTTCCTTAATGCATTTCAGATCGGAAAAATGATATTCATCGCAAAGTGTTCTGATTCCGCAATCACTCAACCCTGTAAGAAGCTTTTCATCTCTCCTTGAATATGATCTGATTATCACAGTCATCATTGCTTTAACGTCAAGTCTTCTCGGATTCACAGCTCTGCAGTTTACATAATCCGTAATTATTTTTGAAACAACAGAAGAACCATCTTCAATTTTATCGGAATCGAATGTTTTTTGAATCGGAGTCACTTGCTGATAAGCTGATATTTTATCATTATCGCCGATATAAATTACGGTAATATCAGCATTCCCCTGCACGTTAACCCTGCCCGAAATATTCTGAACAGAAAGAATATCGGTACGAACATTGCATCGAAGAATTCGTTTGATTTCAGGACAGTAATCAGGAAGACTGATTTCAGCTTCGAGCGGATATTCGGTTGTCAAATCGGGATTTTTTTCACAGAAACCGAGATTTTGGGTTTCAGAGTTGTATCTCATAATTATCCTCCTTATTCATTCAAATTCAAAACTATTCTATTCAACACCTGTCCGAAATATTACCAACAGTAAAAATTTTGAAAAATATATATTATTTATTTAAAAATATTTAAAATTAATATTTACATTTTAAAAAATATTTATTATAATAATCTTGTATAAAACTCGAAAGGAGAATAATCATGCCCGAATTTACTTATGAAATTGTTGAATCCATCGCAGTTCTTTCCGAAAATCCCAAAGGCTGGACAAAGGAACTCAACCTCATCAGCTGGAACGGAAGAGATCCCAAGTACGATATCCGTGAATGGGCTCCTGACCACGAAAAGATGGGCAAAGGTGTTACACTCAGCAAAGAAGAGATGGAAGCACTCAAAGAGGCCCTCAAATAATCTGACACAGAGCGATTAAAAATGAATTGCGCCGCGGTTTCCGCGGCGTATTTATCTTTATGATTCAATCACTCCCTCGAAAGGAGACAGATTTATGAATAACAATAACACCGCTCCGGAAAGGAAAATAAGCAGTTTCAAGGTATCAGACCGAAGATACGTCGGAACGAAAGAAACCGTTGCATATCTTCTTAATGACTTTTCAAACGCATTCAATATCGGTCAGTTTACAGACCGTTATTTGTGGGACGTTGTCAAGATTGATTTCAAGACCAATGCTTTTATTAATATGCTGACAGGAATATGGGATGTTATTAATGACCCTATAATTGCCGCCCTTGTTGATAAAACAAGAACTCGCTGGGGAAAATTCAGACCGTACTTACTTTGCTTTCAGGTTCCGATGACTCTTATCGGTGTTTTTTATTGGCTGATTCCCTTCTTTTTTCCGGGCACATCAGGTACTTATCTTCCGAAACTGATTTATTACTTTGCGTTCAACGTAATAAACGAAACCGGCGGAACTTTTACAAGCATTGCTAAATCAGGCTATATGACTACCATTACACCGCACCCGAACGACCGTGCGAGACTGATAACCATGGCGGAACTTCTGACGGGATATATGGGCGAAGATATGCCGAACTACATTATGGGCGTATTGCTCGACCTTATCAACAACGGTATCCTGAAATGGAAGTTACAAAACGTTTTCCTCGCAATGGGTCTGGGCACAAGTATCATTTCCTCTGCATTTACGTTATATTTCTTTATTGTATCTAAAGAAAGAGTAATGCAATCAATTGAAGCTCCAAGTGTCAAGCAAGGTCTGAAAGCTGTTATAAACAACTATCCCGTTTTACTTATAACAATATCTGATTTCCTTGGCGGATTCAGTGTCGGAGGAAGCAACACCAACTATTTTATCGACGTTTTAGGATCGGCTTCACTGCTGACCATCGCAAATATACCTTCGGGACTAAACGGCAGTATCAGTTATGCATTCGTTAAGCCGATCAGAGACAGATTCTCCTCAAAAGCAATCTGGGTTTTTGAAGATTTATATACCAGATTCTGGTATCTCGCTCTCTTTGCTATCGGTTCAATCGGCAAAAATTATCAGAAACCGCTTCTGATGACTATTCTCTTCGGTGTTCAGGCTTGGTTTGACAAATGGGCGTTCGGTATAAGAAAAGTTGTCAAAGCCGAACTTTACAACGAAGCCATGGACTATTGTGAATGGAAAAACGGCTACAGAGTCGAGGCTACCATCGGTGTTGCACGTAACCTGATCACCAAAATGCAGAATATAGTTATGAACTCTGCAAAAAGTCTTATCCTTGAAGGAATCGGCTACAAACAAGGCATAACAATCGGCACTCAGACCGATAAAACCAAGTGGTGGCTCTTTGCGCTTTGCACGGGTATTCCTCAACTGACGGGAATTCTTGCAGTAATCCCGAAATTCCTTTATCCCCTTTCAGGCAAACTCCGTGAGCAGATGTATTCCGATCTTATGATTCGCAGACACGAGGCTCAGGCGGCTATCACAAACAGCAGTGACAACACAATTTTAGAAATTGAAGAAACAATTTAAAATAATTCTCTTTTTCTATTGAAATTATTTAACTAATATGTTACATTTTTTCGAGTTGAAAGGATGTACAATTATGAATCAGAAACCATTAAAAACTATTATTGTCGGCGGCGGACACCGCAGTCTGACTTACGCTCAGCTTGCTGAAATTGAAAGCGACAAAATTCAGATTGTCGGCGTTGCTGACCCGGATGAGAACAGAAGAAAATCCATTGCCAAAAGATTCGGCATTTCCGAAGATAAATGCTTTGAAACCGCCGAAGAACTTGCTGAAGCTCCGAAATTTGCGGATGCTGTTATCAACGGTACAATGGATCATATTCACATTGAAACAACCATTCCGCTTCTCCGTGCGGGATATGATGTTCTTCTCGAAAAGCCTTTTGCTGTCAATGAGATTGAAGCACGTGAACTTGTGAAGGTTGCAACCGAATGTAACAGAAAAGTTATGGTCTGCTTTGTTCTCCGTTACGCTCCTTTTTACAGAAAAATCAAAGACATTATTCTTTCAGGTGAAATCGGCAGAATCATCAGCATTCAGACAAATGAATACGTCAGCTATCATCATATGTCAACAAGCCACGTAAGAGGTAAATGGAACAATTCCGATAAATGCCACAGCTCAATGCTTCTTGCAAAATGTTGCCACGATCTTGATATTATGATGTGGCTTATGAGTGAAACCAAGCCTGCCTATATTTCAAGCTTTGGCAATAATATGCAGTTTATCAGAGAAAACGCTCCGGAAAATTCAGGTACCAGATGCCTTGTTGATTGCCCTGAGGTTGACAAATGTCTTTATTCAGCTAAAAGACTTTATATCGATCACCCTGACAGATGGGCATTTTACGTCTGGGATGCACTTGAAAATATTGAGAATCCTACAATTGACGATAAGATTGAATTACTTAAAACAAGTCCTTACGGAGTATGTGCTTTCAAGAGCGACAATAATGTTGTTGACCACCAGAGTGTTAACGTTCTGTTCGAAAACGGTGCTACGGGAATTCACAATATGGTTGGCGGAACAAGTTACGGCACAAGAACAATCTTCATTTCGGGCACTAAAGGCGTTATTAACGGCGATTTTGAGAAAGGCGAATTCACCGTTTCGCTCATTGATCCGAGTCCCGACTGTGAACATAAAGACACGACGTATGACCTCAAGGTCGGTGACGACACACACGGCGGCGGTGACCTTGATCTTGTCAGAGACTTCGTTGCATATTGCAGAAATGAAACACCATCCGTTTCCTGCACTGATATAAAAGATTCTCTTTCAGGTCATCTTGCTGTATTCCTTGCAGACCGTTCAAGAGAAAATAACGGCATGCCCGAGAAAGTAATATTATAAACAATATAAAGTTTAAAACGCACACCCGATTCTAGGGTGTGCGTTTTTTATGTATATTCAATTACTTTGCATCATTCTCGTCAAATCTGTCACCGCATTCGGGGCAGAACTTGGGAGGATTGTGGGGATCTTCGGGTTTCCAGCCGCATTTGTCGCACTGATAAAGAGGTGCACCTTCAGGTTTCTTCGCTCCGCAGTTGGGGCAGAATTTACCTTTGTTCACTGCGCCGCAGGAACAGGTCCATCCTTCTTCAGCGGGTTTGGGGGCGCCGCATTCTGTGCAGAATTTTCCGCTCACCGTTGCTCCGCAAGCACATTTCCAGCCGTTTGCAGGTGCTGCGGGAGCTGACTGTGCGGGTGCCGCTGCTGCCTGCTGCTGTGCCATCTGCTGTTGCTGCTGAACGCCCGCCTGATACATTGCCGCAGGGTTGAAGTTGCCGCTTGCATTCATTGCCATACCCATTCCCATAAAGCCTGTCATTGCGCCTGCAGAGTTGTTGGCGGCTGCTTCCATAGCATTTGCCTGAGCATCTGCCATTCTGCCTGCCATCATAAACGGATTTGAGCCCATTGTTGCGGCATCTTCCAACTGATTGATTTTCTGCATATCTTCAGGTGTAAGCGTGATGGGATTAAGTGCGATGGATTCAACCGAAATACCCCTGCGCTGTGTCCAATCAACTGCAAGTGCCTTATTGAGCGCATCTTTAAGCTCTGTTGTGTGTGCAGGAATCTGTGCGGGGCGGAGTTCAAGCTCTGTGAGCATTGCAAATGCGGGCTGAAGGGCTGAAATGAACTCTGTTTTGAGCTGATTGTCGATTTCTTCTCTTCTGTATTCATCGCCTACGTTACCTGCAATCTTGGTGTAGAAAAGAAGCGGGTCTGTGATTCTGTAGGAATATATACCGTTGCATCTTACCTGAACGGAACGGTACATATTGAGTCTTTTGTTGGCAACCTCAAACATAAAGGGATTGGGTGTACCGAACTTGTTATCAAGAATTTCCTTTGTGTTGAAATAATAAACTCTCTGGTCTTTGCCTGTGTCGCCGCCGTATGTAAATCTCTTACCGATTGTTTTGAAGGTTTCCTTGATTGTATCGCCGAGCTTGCCCGAGAAGATTGAAGGTTCTGTTGAAGAATCATAGGTGAATTCACCGGGTTCTGCGCAGACTTCAACAATCTTGCCCTGCTCAACGATGATCATGCACTGACCGTCTGCAACGGCAATGCCCGAACCGTTTGAGATTACATTGTCGCTGCCCTTGGTGTTTGATGAACGTCCGCCAATACGCTTCTGTCCTTTCACCATCAGCACATCATTTTCGAGTGATTCGCAGTAGAAAAATTCTTTCCATTGGTCTGCCAGTACTCCGCCGAGTGCTCCTAATCCTGCTTTAATAAGTCCCATAATAAATTCCTCCTAAAATTATTTAATCAGTTTATCTATGTCGGAAAGTCTGATTCTTTTAGACACAACATAAGTCTTATAGCTGCCGTCAGCATTTTTTTCACCGAATGAACCGTATGTTGAAGTTACGACTGTATCATCAGGCAGAACAACGTTACCGCAATAACCCGTATCAGCATTTGCACAAATTGAAGGTGCGTTCTGATGATTAAGATATGTGTGCGCAAGTTTGATTCTGTATTGACCTTCGTTACCGTATTTAAGGTCATCATAAGTTCCAACCCAGGCAATCCAGCCTTCACTGTACCAGTTTTTCATATGTTCTTCGGAATTCTTTTCAACCCTGATTTTAGAGCGTTCAATGGATCGGAAAGTTATGAAAAGTCTGCCGTCTGAGGTGTAGTCAGCTTTGTGACGTTCTCCGTTGAGTGCGCTGGGTACAAATTTAGGTTTTGACCACGTTTTTCCTTCATCAACTGAGAAAGAAATAAGAGAATTATAAGTCTTGTTGTTGCTTCTGGCAATAAGACATAGTTCATCACCCTGCCCTTTATCGGAACGGATAACCTCAACTTCGCACATATTTGCTTTCTTTTCAATTGATCTGTACTTTGAAAAATAAGGCTCGGGATCGCTCCATACCGGCTTCCCGTCAACAAACGACAGAATTGTCTTATAGTTGACAAACGAGGCATCGTGAAAGAATCCCATCCACTTATCAACAAATCTGCCGTTTTCTTTGAGTCTTGTCAGCGAAGCCATTGCAACAATGGGAATTACTGTTAGTCTGTCATTCTTTGAAAATACAAGTTCAAATTCGCTCCAGGTTTTACCCTCGTCTTCGGAAAGAGAGAAATTGAATCCGCCTACCGTACCCTGACCGTCTCTCCAGTCAGGATTTCCCGACGTCAGAAGCAACTTATCCTGTGTGCCGTCCGAAAATTCAAGACGGTAAACGGTCGGAGTTTCTCTGGAGGTTTTCCAGGACTCCGGCTGATTCTCAATTGAATCAGGATACGAAATACCGCCGTCACGGCTTATACGGCTTTTGATAGCACCTTTTCCGTGTGCAGAGGGATAAACGTCGAGGATACTGCCATCTTTCAATAAAACGGCATCAGGATGACCGATATAATCAAGTTCATTGTCTATTACCTGAAAATCATATAAATATTTAAGATCGTCGGGTGTGTTTTCGGGCATAACATCGAGCCTTATGAAAGGTACGGTGTAATCCCCCGCTCCATTACGAAATAAATATTTGTCTTTTATAAATTTAAACATCATCAGGAATTCCTAACTTTAAAAATTTTTACACCGTGTCCGCTGACATCAGCTTCGATGATATCATCAGTATCAAAAACTTCACCGGACCAAAGATCTTTTGCAGAATATTTATCTGAATACGGTGTTGAAACAAAAGATTTGGAAACAATTTCCTTAACCGACTGTTTTATCGTTGTTGAAGAAGATGATTTATTGAAGAAGCAAAGAGCAAAACTTCCGTCGGAAAGAGGCTTCAAAAGAACGTCTTCCGCACCGTTGGTTCTGATTCGTTTGCACTGAACACCGAGAGGATCCTGATCAACGGCAATAACATCTTTATTGGTAATAATCTGATACGTTCTGTTATCTGTATCAACCGTACCGTCTGATTTGATAAAATCACGAATATCATTGCCCAGAATCAGAGGAGCTGCCATCATACACCAGAGTGTAAAATGAGATTTATTCTCTTCATAAGTAAGTGAGCCGTTACCGACCTCGAGCATATCAGGGTCATTCCAGCCGCCTATACACGAATGTTTATCGAGAAGAACGTTGATTTCATATATACCGAGAACGGATATCCACTCAGGTCTGATATCGGGAGTTGTGCGCCAGAGGTTACCGGCCTGTGAACCCCATTGCCAGGGGAAATTACGACCCCATTCGCAGATAGAATATACAATCGGTTTTTCTGAAACACCGTTTTTCTGAGCGAACTCTTTTGTTGCTCTTTTGAGTTGCTTACCCATTTCCGTATACTGAATAGCGGCACTGTCTCTTCTTGAAGCAACGGGATTATTGATTTTTATTGTATTAATACCTGCTTTGAGATTGATCTTTATCTGATGCCTTCCCTCGGGAGTCCAGGATTTTGTCGGAGGAAGAGTTGCCTTATAGACGTCAGTACCATTAACGGTTATTTCGCAATACTTTGAATTATTGTTCTTCTTGCGGATGCAAAGTGTGAGAATATATACTCCGTCAGCATCTGCGGTTACGTTCGCAAATTCACACGAACCTGCATTACCCGAAAGACCGACGATACATTTGCCTGACGGTAATGTAGAATCGTCAATAACCTTTGCATCACCGATAAGAATTGCCTCTTCAGCCAAATACTCTTTAACGGCATCTGAACCAATGTCTGCAATCGTTATTTTCTCAATAATCGGAGCTTTTGAAGGTATGGCTGAATTGTGACAGAAATCGTATTTGAAATATTCAATTCCCCATTCGGCAAAGGTATCGGCATCAACAGCTTCGTTACCCAGACTTGCGGGCAAATCTTCACACGTCAGAGTGCCGTTCGAAGAATAAATACCAAGTTTCAGACCAAGGGCATTAACCTTCTCAACAAGCGATTTAATACCGTTGGGGAAGGCAACAAAATCACCTTGCAATCTGCCGTTTTCATCTCTGCTCGAGGACTGCCAACAGTCATCAAGATTGACAAACTGATAACCGCACTCAAGAAGACCGCTTTCCTTCATTGCTTTTGCTGTTTCATAAATAAGTTCTTCATTGATTCTGTTTCTGAAAAGATTCCAGCTTGACCAACCCATGGGAGGCGTCAGCGCAACTCCGTTATTATAATTTTCAGTTATCGGATAAGTGAGTCTGAATGCATTAATTGCCTTTTTAGCCGCGTCAACGGGAGCGATGTTTTTATCTTTCAGAATCTTTGCAGCCGCACCAATGCCCGCGGCAACTGCTGCTGCAGAAAAAATACCTGCCATATTCGTCTTCCTTTCAGATTAGTTTTCTTTAAGCAACGGCAATATATAAGCATAACCGTCATAGTCAAAATTATCTCCGATCGAATCTTTCAGAATCTTGTCGGTATTGAATACAGTTACGGTCTGAAGCTGACAGACAGGGCATTCTACCGCCTGTTCCATAACGGAATTAAGGAGCTTTGAAGTCATATCTTTCCGATTGGAAAAACCGACGGATTCTCTGATTGATTGTGTCAGAGTGTCGATGTTTATGTCGTTGAGACCTGTGATATTCAATTCACCCATCGAATTATAGTATTCAAATTTATCACACGTCGGAGTATCGTTCACGGAATCAATCCATAAATCCGCCTCACCAGACTCAATCGCTTTACAAAGCTGAGAGTAATCCGCAACCTTTTTGATTGAGAGAGTAATCCCCTTCTGAGAAAGTAAACTCTTATATTCTTCAAGAATTCTGAATTCAAGACTATCCTCGGGCGCATAAATATATGCAGTAACAGGCTTGATTCCCTGTGGATTCAGAGCTTTATAAGCATCAAACGTCGATGATGAATAGACGGGTGCAATAACTTGCGAGGGATATTCGGAGAATCTGATGCTGAGGGGCATATAAACTGCTGAATAATATCTGCCGATTTCACCCGAAAGCAAATCATTGAAATTGCAAAGTCCCGAAAGTGCCTTACGCTCCGATAACTCAAGAGTTTTACAGTTAAAAAATATTGAAATATATTTTTTCTGATTTGAAATAACGGTTTTCAGACTGTCGGATTCGAGCTTTTTCAGATTATTATCCGTCGCATTGATGCTGATAACATCAACCGTACCCTTTTTAACCGCATCAATAAAATCAACGTTTTCAGCCGTCAGATCCCTGAATACAAGCGTATTGAAATCAGGCTTATCCGAATAATAGAATTCGTTCTCGGTCAGAGTGAGCGTATTATTCTCGGTTTTATAGAATTTATATGGACCTGCACCGATAAACGATGCAGCTTTATCTCTCATTGATGCAGCATTTCCTTTAACATAATCGGCTGCAAGAGCTGCTTTTGAAATTATCGGAACGTTGATTTGCGAAACCGCATTGATGTTTCTTGAGTTGAAAAGTATCGTACAAGAATAATCGTTTACTTTTCTTATGCCCGAAATAGATGAAACGTCGGTTCCGTCAGAATAATTCAAACCGATATAATCACGAAGTAAAATATCGGCATAATAATCTCTCGGATCATAAGCAAGAGGATTATTCTCAGCCTCAGCTCTTGCGGCAACGGTCAGGAGCTGAATCTCGGAAGGATTGTTACCGAGCTTTTCAAGTTCCTGAGAATACTCTATGGAAGTAAAATATTCCCTCCAGCTTTTGCCGTTCGGAGACGGAGAATCAAGTCCGTTAATAAATTTGCCCTCAAGCTTTGTGGCAATCAGATAATTGATATAGTCGCTTTTAGCAATGTTTTCGGGAGCGTACGTTTCATAAACTTTGTTTGAAAGTGACGTCAGATAATTGTTGTAATCCTTGTCATCGTAATAATACTCGCTCAAGCCTTCTATATCATTTCGGTACCAGTCGGAATAAGCTCCGTCATAAGTTGCATCGGAAATAAAATGATAAAAGAAAATAACGTCATCAATCGTAACGTGTGTTCCGTCGGAAAAATACATATCATCACGAAGAGTAACGGTGTATTTTATGCGGTCTTCACCAACGTATTCATAGGAAATACCGCCGCATTGATTGATAAGAGAGTTGTCCGTACTCTGTCTCTGAACAGTTCCGAAAATCAGTGATGAAATATTCTTTTCGGTTTCTGTTTCTGCATAAAGAGGATTGAAATTATCACCGATACCGTCAACACCGATATTCAGCGAGGCTACCTCTGATGATAAATCAGCCGAACAAGCCGAAAGAACAATTACAGAGAATATCAATATCAAAGAAACAAGAGTCATGTATATTTTCATTGCTTATACTCACCTTTAAATCTATTATTTATATATTATCATAAATAAACTAAAGATACAATAATTAAACATAAAAAAACGGCGCCCTTTTGCAAGGACGCCGAAAAATCAGATTAGTTTTTATATTCTTTGAAATCTCTGTAGATATCTTCAGTGTAAACGTTATCTTCATCCTTATCGTGGAGAGGATACCATACCTGAGCGAAGAAGGGGTTAACCTTTGCTTCATCATCATATGCCCAACGGAATTTCTTCTCTGCAATCTTTTCCATGCTTGAGGGAAGCTCTTCAGGGCACCAGTGACCGCCGCGGAGAACAAGGTTGGGAGACATCATAAATTCATGACCGTGTGCACATTTCCAGAGAACAGGAGTGTACATATCAACGATTTCAGTTGCAAGGCATTCGCCGCCTCTGAAAGCAGCAGCCTTCTTGAGATCCTCGATGGTAAGTGAATCGAAGGGCTTGGTTTCATCATAACCGTGATCAAGAACAAGAGCTTTCTTGGGATCGTCATTGGGACGGTAAACGTTAACCTTGTTCCAATCGTTGCCGATTGCATCCCACTTTGCCTTTGAGCCAACGTATGCATTGATTCTTTCTTCAACGTTGTTTTCTCTCCACCAGAGTGTACCGTAAACGGGAGTCTTTGCAATCTTCTTCATAAAGGGCTTAACAGCAAATGCGAAGGGCTTTGCAAGCTTTGCGAGCTTGTAGAACCATTCAACTCTGTTCATAACGCTCTTGAAGTATTCTTCGATGGGCATATATGCACGGAAGTGGCAATACTTTTCAAGCTCGTCGGAATCGAGATACCACTGACCGTGGAAGTTTCTTGTGATGAACCAGTCGGGATCGAAGAGCTTTCTGGGGTCGCCGAGACCAAGACCGTACTTACCGAGAAGAAGCTTTTCAAACTCGAAGTTAGTGATTCTGTACTGTGCACCGGAACCGATGTTATAGAATCTTCTCCAGAATTCTTCGGGAATATCGTCACCGCAAACGTTTACAAGGAGACGGCCTGAATCTTCAACTGTTGCCCATTCGAGAACGCCGTTGATAACAACGTGATACATAATGGGTTCCATATTCTTAACGATTTCAGGATAGAGAATGCCTGACTGACGGAGTGATACCCAGTGCTTGAGACCTGATTCTGCAAAAACAGATTCAGCGATAACCTTTGAAGTTGCATAGTGGTCATAAACGCTGATTTTGATGGGGTCACCTGTTCTTGCCCAGTGAATGGGATCATCTCTTTCGCCTGTTTCAGCAACAGTACCGATATAAACAACCTTGATTGCATCGGGATCGGGCTGAGCCTTGACTGCTTTAACAATGTTCTGAGCAGCACCGACGTTTGTTTTGATTGTAGCGATGGGAAGATAGTCGGCTGAGGGTGAAACCATACCGCCGACGTGAAGAACGTAGTCAGCGCCTGTAACGCATTCAAGAACGCTGTCGTAGTTCTTGAGGTCGCCCCAAACGATCCTGACTGCGGGATCGTTCATATAAGGAGCGAAGAGCTTTCTGTTCTTTTCACTGTCACGAAGGAGAACAACAATTGTGAACTGGTCCTTCTTTGCATAGAACTGCTGGAAGCCTTCCCAACCCATTGTGCCGGAAGCACCGGTAAGGAATACGGTCTTTTTCTGTGCCATTTTGAATTCCTCCAAATATAGTATTTAATTGCCAAATAACCACTAATTATAATATCATAGTATTAAAATAAAATCAACAAAATTTTACAAATTGGAAATCAAAAATCAAACCGTCAAACAATGTTAAACAGTTTTTTGAAAATCTGTTCGGTTGTATACATCTGTTCAATCTCTTTTTTGTTGCTCTCATTAAATAATGATGCATCTTTGACTCTTGCATTATATCCGATATCGAGGCCGCAAAGACCCATATGATACTTTGCGTTGACGGGATAATACTGACATTCGGCAAGAGATGCGAATGCAAGAAACGCCTGAACTTCCCTTGCTTTTTCAGGTTCATTTTTAAAGTTTTTGCAAAGCCAGGAATAAATTTCGGGATGGAAGTTTGCCATAACACCCGAGAAACCGGCACAACCGGCCTCGAGCGATTCAAGAAGCGTAGCGGAATTTGCATTGTAAATCTTAAGACCAAGACCGTCAACGGCGGCAAGTTTTGCTTTGATTTCTTCAATGCGGCAACAGGTATCCTTAAGAAATTTGAGTCTGCCGTCAAGCGCACACTGACGAAGTGTTTCGGGAGTCATCAGACGCTTGTAAGGATATGGACATTCATAAACACCGAGACCTATTTCGGGGATTGAGGATACAACTTTTTCATAATTCTTAAGAAATACGGAATCATCCTCATCCTGCTTGGCAAATCTGTTTGCAATGAAAACATATGCGTCAATTCCCTCGTTAATGAAAGCGTTTGCTTCATATATCTGACGGTCAATATCATCGGCGGTATGACCCGATGCAACAACCGACATACCCTTGGGAAGATGCTTCATAATGAACTGAAGAAGTTCAAGTCTCTCTTCAAATGAAAGAAAGAAAATTTCACTTGACTGACAGATTGCAAAAATACCGTCAACACCGTTTTCGGAATACCAGTTGAGAATTTTTTCAACACCGTTATAATCGACTTTGTTGTCATCCGTAAAAGGAGTGACCATTGTCGGGTAAACGCCGTCAGGAATCGATTTAATCATAGGAAAAACCTCCGTCAGAATAATAAAATTATCATAACAATTTTATCCCGACAGAGGTTTTTTGTCAATGTTATAAATCCATTTTTCTGCGCATTATTTCAAGAATAGCTTTTTCTCTTCTTGAAACCTGTACCTGTGTCATACCAAGCAGTTTTGCTGTTGCTGACTGTGTCAGATTTTTATAATATCTGAGCATTATGAGTTTTTTATCCTTTGATTCGAGGGAATCCAGAATCTGATTTAGAGCTATTGTATCCGACAAATCATTCTCGTGCGATTCGACGGGCAGATCAAACTGAATCTCTCCGTCTTCACCTGAAGTGAGTGACATAACGGGTGAAGAGGCATTGAGAAGCATTGCCGCTTCTGTCGGATCAATATTCATTGATTCAGCTAATTCTGTTACAGTCGGTTCTCTGCCAAGAACAACCGAAATTTCATCACGTTTTCTGACTGCAATCCTTGATTTTTCTTTCAGTGCCCGACCTATCTTTACCGTTCCTCCGTCACGAAACAGTCGCTTGATTTCACCGAGTATAACCGGTACGGCATATGTTGAAAATGCAAATCCTTTTGTCTCATCATAATTCTTTGAAGCTTTTACAAGACCGAGACACCCCGCCTGATACAAATCATCATATTCGATTCCTCTACCTCTGAATCTGTTTGCACAGGAATGAACAAGTCCGAGATTGTTTTCGACAAGACTGTCGGAAATATTTTTCTCCTCAATCATCGGAATCCCGACCTTTTATGCGTTTTTCAAGAGTGACCACAGTACCTTTACCGACTTTTGAACGTACTCTGACTTTATCGCAAAATCCTTCCATAACTGCAAAGCCGAGACCTGCTCTTTCTCCGCCGAGAGTTGTAAAAAGCGGCTCCATTGCCTGAGAAATATTTTCGATTCCGCATCCGTAATCACGGATTCTGATTCTGACCAGACCGTCTGCATACAGACTTGTCCATATGTAAATCGTACCGACCGTATCTTTATACGCATGAACAATGCAGTTCGTGACTGCTTCGCTGACTGCTGTTTTTATATCGGATATCTCTTCAATATTCGGGTCAAGCTGAGCCGCAAATGCCGCAACTGCCGATCTTCCGAAAGCTTCGTTGACTGAACGGCTCTCGAATTTCAGTTTCATTTCATTTATTGGTTTCATTCTTCTTTCCTTTCTCCTTTTTACGGAGCGTAACGTATTTATCCAGCCCCGCAAGTTTCATCATTGAAAATATTCTTTCTTTTAAATTTACAACTTCAACGCATCCGCCGTAACTGTCAACAATTCTGTATCTTCCCATTACAAAGCCTATACCTGAGCTGTCCATAAAAGTAACGTCTCCGAAATCAATCCTCACACACGGTGCCAATGATGACTGAATTGCTTCATCAGTTTCGTATCTGATTACCGCTGCATTATGATGGTCAATTTCGCCGCTGACAGATACCGTCAGTCTCATCGGTGAATGAACTATTCTGACTGCCATTTTAACCTCCTTGAAAATAATAAAATCCTTTACCCAAAAGGATAAAGGATTAAAGATAAAAATATTGTTGAATTAAGTTGTGATTAAAAATTAAGCAATTCTTCTCTGATTTCTCCCGCAAGATAAAATGAGCCGCAGACAATCAGCACATCATCGGGTTCCAGGATATTTCTTGCGGCTGTAAGTGCTTTTACGGGCGATTCAAAGCTGAAAGTTTCTGCACAGTATTTGTGTGCCGCCGCTGAAAGATCGTCACTTGAAAGGGCACGCGGCACATCGGCTTTTGTGGCAATAAAGACATCGGCAAACGGTGCAACAAGACACAGATACGATTCATAGTCTTTATCCGCCATCATTGATGATACCATAATTATTCTTTTACCCGTCAGGTGTTTACGAATGAATTCCGAAAGTGCATTTGCGCAACCTTCATTGTGACCGCCGTCAAGGATAATAATCGGTTTCTTTCGGATTAATTCCATTCTTGCGGGCATAACGGAAGATTCAATTCCTGAAGATATAATATCATCAGTAATTTCGATCCCGAATCTTTTGAGAGAACGTATCGCTTCAATTGCGGTAACGGAGTTATAAATCATATGCTCTCCCGCAAGAGGCAGCAAATAATCAATACCGTCGTAATTCGCTCTCGTTCCCTCAATGGATTCATTACCGATCGTAAGTTTGGAAACATCGGGAATTCTGATTGAATTCATCCTTGATTTGCAGGTTTCATTGATAACGTTCATTGCTCCGTCATGCTGGAAAGGATATACAACAGTTTCTCCGCCGAATTTAATGATTCCGCATTTTTCTGCGGCAATCTTTTCAACGGTATCACCGAGGATATTGATATGGTCAAGGGAAATACTCGCAATAACGCTGACAAACGGAGCTTTAATAACGTTGGTTGCATCAAATCTGCCGCCGAGACCTACCTCAAGCACAACAAAGTCGCATTCTTTCTTTGCATAATAAAGAAATGCGGTTGCTGTCAAGGCTTCAAATTCGGTTGTCTGCTCCCCTTTTTCAAGGAGTATTTCAACCGCTTCTTTTACTTTTTCTACGCATTCGGCAAGTTCGGAATGTTCAATCATATTCCCGTTAAACTGAATTCTTTCTCTGAAATCAGTAACGTACGGCGAAATATATAAACCTGTGCGGAAACCGTTTTTTATCAGAATATTCGAAATCATCGTTGAAGTTGAGCCTTTGCCGTTAGTACCGGCAACGTGAATCACCTTAAGTTTATCCTGAGGATTACCGAGAATCTCACATAATGCTCTGATTCTTTCAAGACCGGGTTTTATTCCGAATTTTTCGAGCGAATGTATATATTCGATTGCCTGAGTGCAGTTCATAATATCACCTGAAAATCAACCCCGAAAGCCGTAACCTTCGGGGTCTTTATAATTTAACCTAATTTTGCGATGCTTTCGTTGAGCATTGCGATTTTTTCTTCGTAGCGTGCTTTCTGCTCTCTCTGAGCGGCAACAACGTTAGCGGGAGCCTTGGCAACAAAGTTCTCATTTGAAAGCTTGCCGTTGACAAAATCAAGATCTTTCTGTACGGCAGCAAGTTCTTTGAGAAGTCTTGCTCTTTCCGCTTCAAAATCAACAAGTTCACCCATAGGAATATAAATCTTTGCATCAGCGGTAACAATGCAGACCGCACCGTCAAGTTCAAAACTGTCGGCAACTTCTACTTCGGAAGCACTTGCAAGTTTCTGCATAAATACGCCGCCCTGTTCGAATGTTGCTTTATAAGCGGTTGCAATATAAACCTTAGCCTTCTTTGAGGGAGGCACGTTCATCTCTGCTCTGCGGTTACGGATTGCACGTACTGCAGTCATAATTCTTTCCATTTCAGCTTCTTCTGCGGCATAAGCGTTGGCTTCGCAGAATTCAGGCCATGCTGAAATCATGATTGATTCGCCGTTATGAGGAAGAGTCTGCCAGATTTCTTCAGTGATGAAAGGCATAAAGGGATGGAGAAGCTTGAGTGTGTTGCTCATTACCCAGACGAGTACCTGTCTTGCATTCTGAGCCTCTGCGCCTTCCTTCTGAAGTCTGATCTTTGCGATTTCGATATACCAGTCGCAGAAAATATCCCAGATAAAATCATAAAGCTTGGCAACAGCAACACCGAGTTCGAACTTTTCAAGATTATCGGTAACCTCTTTAGCAAGAGTGTTGAAGAGGCTGACAATCCATTTATCTTCAAGAGCAAGTTCTGCGGGAAGCTCACACTTGACGTCTTTACCGTCAATATTCATAAGAATGAATCTTGCAGCATTCCATATCTTATTTGCAAAGTTACGGCTTGCACTGACCTTTTCATCTGAGAAACGCATATCGTTTCCGGGGCTGTTACCTGTTGCAAGGGTAAATCTGAGAGCATCGGCACCGTAGATATCAATAATCTCAAGAGGATCAATACCGTTGCCGAGCGACTTGGACATCTTTCTGCCCTGTGCGTCTCTGACAATACCGTGAATAAATACGGTATCAAACGGCTGACTGTTCATCTGTTCACAGGATGAGAAAATCATTCTTGCAACCCAGAAGAAAATGATATCATAACCCGTAACAAGGGTATTAGTCGGGAAATAATGCTTGAGTTCGGGAGTTTCATCAGGCCAGCCGAGTGTTGAGAAAGGCCAGAGAGCCGATGAGAACCATGTATCAAGCGTATCGGGATCCTGCTCTACTTTGCCTCCGCACTTGGGGCAGCAATCAGGAGCAGTCTTTGAAACGGTGATTTCACCGCAGTCAGCGCAATAATATGCGGGGATTCTGTGACCCCACCAGAGCTGACGTGAAATACACCAATCCTTGATGTTTTCCATCCAATGGAAATAGGTCTTTTCAAATCTTTCGGGAACAAACTTTGTTTTTCCGCTCTTAACGCAATCAATTGCGGGTTCGGCAAGAGGAGCCATTTTAACAAACCACTGCTTTGATACTCTGGGTTCAACGCTTGTGTGACAACGGTAGCAGGTGCCTACGTTGTGGCTGTAATCTTCGATCTTGACAAGTGCGCCTTCAGCTTCAAGATCCTTGACGATTGCCTTACGTGCCTCATATCTGTCCATACCTGCGTATGCGGGATAATCAGCAGTAATCTTCGCATCATCTGTCATGCAGTTGATTACAGGGAGATTGTGACGAAGACCGACTTCAAAGTCGTTGGGGTCGTGAGCGGGAGTAATCTTAACAACACCCGTACCGAAATCCATCTCTACATACTCGTCTGCGATAACGGGAATTTCTCTGTGAACGATAGGAAGGATAAGAGTCTTACCGATGAGATCCTTGTATCTGTCATCATTGGGATTAACTGCAACAGCAGTATCGCCGAGGAGCGTTTCGGGTCTGGTTGTTGCAAGCATAAGATAGCCGCTGCCATCCTTGAAGGGATAACGAAGATGCCAGAAATGACCTGCCT
Source organism: Clostridia bacterium (assembly GCA_017502085.1). Lineage (GTDB taxonomy): Bacteria > Bacillota > Clostridia > Oscillospirales > Acutalibacteraceae > CAG-177. Next base: position 43,412 of record JAFVVQ010000042.1, read on the forward strand.
GATCCTCATATTCAACCTCTGCATCGGAAATTGAGGTGAGGCAATGAGGACACCAGTTGATGATTCTTTCGCCTCTGTAAATAAGTCCCTTTTCATAAAGTCTGCAGAAAACTTCAAGAACTGCCTTGCTGCAGCCTTCATCAAGTGTGAAGCGTTCTCTCTCCCAGTCGCAGGATGAGCCGAGTTTCTTGAGCTGTTCAATAATTCTGCCGCCGTACTGTTCTTTCCATGCCCAGGCACGCTTGAGGAAACCTTCTCTGCCGAGGTCATCCTTTGTGATGCCTTCGGCTTTCATTGCTTCAACAATCTTTGCTTCGGTAGCAATTGAAGCGTGGTCTGTTCCGGGAAGCCAGAGTGCGTCATAACCCTGCATTCTTCTCCAACGGATGAGAATATCCTGCAGAGTGTTGTCGAGTGCGTGACCCATATGAAGCTGACCTGTGATGTTCGGGGGCGGAATTACGATTGTATAAGGTTTCTTATCGGGTTCAACCTTTGCGTGGAAATAATTGCCGTCAAGCCAGAAATCATAAATGCGGTCTTCGACGTTTTTAGGATCATACTTTGTTGCAAGTTCTTTTGCCATAAAAATGACCGTCCTTTCTTGTGAGACATAAAAAAATCGTCTCACGGATTTAATAATAAATCAATGAGACGAGTAAATATACATACCCGCGGTACCACTCAAATTGCACATTACGTGCCACTCTCCGGGCTCTGACAAGCCCTTTGCACTCACGCAGCATTCTCGGACGGGTTCTACTCACCAAACGTTTTCTTCCCGTCAGCTCAGGGGCTACAGCAATCATCCTCCGCTCATCGGCTTTCACCGACCGCCGACTCTCTGAGAGCATTGAAAAGACGCCCTCCCCTTCATAGCTTTTGCTATTAAATTATTTGATATTCTAACATATTAATATGATAATGTCAATATAAATTTATCTGAAAAGAAAGGGTGATATCAGTGAATTTCAAATCAGATTTAATAAAAAACACTGTAATTATGACTGCAACAAATCTGTTGATGCGCACTATTGCCGTCATCTTCAATGCCTATCTCACGGCAAAAATCGGGTCGGCAGGCATCGGTCTGTTTCAGTTAATAATGACCGTTTACTCCCTTGCGATAACTTTTTCCAGTGCGGGTATCAAGCTTGCAAGTACAAGGCTTACTGTCGAAATCAACACAAACAGAAAGAACGACCTTAACAGATCGATGAAAATACTTGATCTTTATGCTTTTATCTGCGGATGTACTGTCTGTATTTTGTTATTTCTCTTTTCAGACATAATTGCAAAATACTGGATCTCCGATGACAGATCTGCCTCGTCGGTCAGAATACTGGCTTTGAGCTTGCCGTTTGTTGCTTTTTCATCAAGTCTGAGCGGATATTTTACGTCAAGCAACCTTGTGGGGAAATATTCCGCAATCCAGTTAATTGAACAAGGGACAAAGTTTGCGGTTGCGGTTGTAATATTGAACTCAATCAGAAATATGACAGTCAAAAGCGGTTGTATTGCTATAGTAACGGCAATATCGGTTTCGGAAGCGGTTTCATTCACTCTATCATTTATTCTTAAAAAAATGTCAATTCCCAAGAAATCTGAAAAACCGAGAATAAGACTTATGAAACTGTTCAGAATTGCATTACCTGACGCCGCGGGCACATGTGCAAGGAGTATTTTGCTGACAATTGAACATCTGTTGATTCCCAAGGGTTTTGAAAAATCGGGCTCCGATTCAGCTTCGGCTCTCTCGGCATACGGCAATATCCATGCAATGGCATTACCGATATTACTTTATCCAAGCGCAATTCTGACGTCTTTTTCTACCATGCTCATTCCGGAGCTGGCTGCAAAAAATGAAAAAAAAGACAGAAAATCAATAAGTTTAACCGTTGAAAAAAATCTTAAACGGACAATAACGTATTCTGTTTTTTGCGCTGTAATTACAGCTTTGTTCGCACCGCTGATTTCCGATCTGATATATAAAACAGACGAAGCGGTGAAGTATATCAGAATACTTGCACCGCTTGTGCCGATAATGTATACGGATACCGTGACCGACGGTATGCTGAAAGGACTTGACCAGCAGATACAGTCCATGAGATATAACATAATTGATTCAGCACTGTGCGTTGTTCTGGTATGGTATCTGCTTCCGAAATACTCGGTCAAGGGATATATCTTTATACTCTATATCAGCGAACTTATAAACTTTTATCTGAGCATCGGCAGACTTATTAAAATATGCGATATCAGAATATTCAGAAAAATCAGATTCTTTTCAGAACCTCAAGAAGATATTCCCACATTCTTGAGACGGATGAAATGCTGAGTCTTTCATCAGGAGTATGAATATCAAAAATATCAGGTCCGAACGAAACGCAGTCCAGACCGCTTATTTTTCCGCAGAATAAACCACATTCAAGACCTGCATGAATTGCGGTTACAGTCATTTTCGTTCCGAACAAATCATAATAAGCATCTGCAAATACTGACTGCAGAACGGAATCTTTTTTAAATTCCCAGGCGGGATATTCACTGTGAACACAGGCTTTTGCAGAATATTTTTTAACAATATCAAGCAATCTGTTTGTCAGCTCAATTCTTTCCGAATCATCACTGCTTCTGCATAGGAAGGTCATCGAAACTGAATTTTCATTAGTTTTGATAACACCGAGATTAAGCGAAGTTTTAACCAGACCTTCAATTTCTTCGCTCATCGTAATAACGCCGTAGGGAAGCTCGCAAAGAAGGTTGATGATTCTTTCGGAATCTGCCTTACTGATACATTTTTTCGAATCATCAGCCTGACGAATACAAAGATTGAGATCAGGGTCAGTTGAAGCATATTCTTTTTTGAGCACCGATTTAAGACGGTTGATACATTTAAAAAGTGCTTCACATTCGCTGGTGATGGCAATTCTGCAATTGCATTCGCGAGTGATTGCATTATCCATTGAACCGCCCTGAATTGATACAATCGTGAAATCAACACTGCCTGAAATTTCCTTAAGAATTCTGCCCATCAGCTTATTGGCGTTGGCATATCCATTATGAATTTCTGCACCCGAATGACCGCCGTGAAGACCTGATAACGAGATTTCACAGACAGTGCCGCTAACCGATGATGAAACAAATTCCGCATCAATATCAACCCTTGCACCGCCTGCACAGCTTACCCATAACGTTCCTTCATCCTCGGAATCGATGTTAATCATTCTTTTCGATTTAAGTGATGAAACATCAATCACTTCCGCACCGAACATACCGGTTTCTTCGTCGGTTGTTAAAACAATTTCAAGCGGAGGATGACTGATATCATCCGAATCGAGCAATGCAAGACAATACGCAACGGCAATACCGTCATCGCCGCCAAGAGTTGTTCCCTTTGCAAAAACAAAATCGCCGTCAATCTGAATGTCAAGCGGATCTGTTTTGAAATCAATTGTACACTCCGATGTTTTTTCGCAAACCATATCAAGATGTCCCTGAAGGATTATCGGTTCTTCATTTTCACGACCTTTTGATCCGTTTTTAAAGATAACAACATTGTTTGCTTCATCGCTGAAATAACGGAGGTTTCTTTCTGATGCAAAGCGACAACAGTAACTGCTTATTGCATCCATATTTCCCGACCCTCTCGGTATAGCGGAAATTTCTCCGAAATACTTAAAAACTTTTTCGGGCTTCAGACCCGATAATCTGTTGTTAAACATTTGAATCACCTCTGTATTATTGAATATTACCACATTATAATGCGGTTTTCAATAACAGATATTCATAACCATTCACTTATATGCAAAAACGGAGCGATAATCATTATCGCTCCGCAATTATTTATTCGGGGATGCCCTCAAGGAAATTAGTCCAGCGGACATATCCGTCTTTATTGATTCTGAAAGTCTTGATTTCAAACTTTCTGAAATCGGCATAGAAACCCGCATCGATCAGATCGCAGACAATAGCGCACTTGACTGCCTTGCCCTCTGTTTCAGCAAGACGGAGAATCCAGTCGCCCGAACCGTCTTCACAGAATTTGAAGCTGAGGAGTGAAACGTTGGGTTTGCTGATACTGATAAAACTCTTCTTCTGAGGTTCGGTTCCCTTATGATATCCGACGGGAACGGCTACGGGTCTGTTGTTGAAGAGAGAAGCAATTTTCTGAATATCACTGTTTTCGGCATTACCGCTGTGAGGATAAAGAGCATATTCAAATCTGTTGACACCCTCATCTGTATAATTAAAATCAGCGGCAGGTCTGTCAGAATAATGATCTGCAAAAATACTGTTTCTGATAAGAGTCAGACGCAGAGTGTTACCTGTGCAGTCATAGCTGTATTTTGAATCACTGATAACAGAAATACCCTTACCGTCTGCAGTGACGTCACCCCATGTGAGTGCAGGTTCTTCCTCACCGTTGCAGGGTCTTTTAATGATTCCGCCGGGAATTTCATAGGTTGAAATCGGATTACTTCCGCTTACTGTAACCGGCATCTTGAGGATTGTAAGAGCCTCCTGCCAGTTTGCTTTGCACTTTACACGAAGAATTTTGCTTCCGCTTGAAAGAATAAAATCCTGAGTAAGGTAGGAATTATTATAAATATGCTTGACTCTGATAACGATTCGAGCAGCTCCGTTTTCAACAACTTCAATTGACTTGAATTGCATCGGAGCAATTACCTTGTCAAATCTGAAAATATTATGTGCCCATGTGTCAGGCTCGGAATTATCAACAACAGTCGGAATACAAGTTTCACCGCCGATATATTCCTTGCCGTCAGCCTTATTGACAATGTTAGAAATACTGCCGTTGGTTTCATTAAAGGTAACCCTTATAAATTCGTTTTCGGCAGTAAAACCGTCAAGCTTAAGATCGGATACAGGCATTTTATATACACCGACGTCGGAATCGGCGTGCCAGAGCCAGTAAGTTGCATAGCCGAACGCAGGCAGCTTAACAATGAACTCTGTATCGAGATGTGAATCGTTTGAACGTGATGAACGGACATTCTGGAAAAGAACGTCATTACCGTCGCAATCAACAACTCTTGACGACGGATGATAAGTTCTGACGGGAGTTTCAACCTCAAACGAAAGCGGATTGAACACAATAACGGGTCTGGGGAAATCAAGATTTCTGCAATGATGACGCTCATTGCACGTTTTCGAATCGGAAACACCGTCAAGCCATGTATCAACGTAGCCGGCAAGCTTGAGAAGTGCCTTGTTTTCTTCTTTGGCGGCAATATGCATTGCGTAACCCATCGAATCCCTGACATCGTCATAAGCTTCCATAATGGAGCAGCCGCAGAAAATATCGTGGAACTGATTGAAGCAGACCTCTTTCCATGCATCACCGAACGATTTTGTTGCTGCAGGAAGATCAGAAACCGAAGCAGCAACGGTATTCCATTTTTCGGCACTCTTGAGCCAGTTTTCAGCCTTTCTGTTGAGCTGCTTGACAAGTGATGTTGCGGAATAACATCCGCTTGCGTGATGTTGCAATTCATCCTTCCACTCCGGAACGTCAAGTTGACCTGCACAGATATCCGAGAAGAAATCATCGGGTGACGAGAATTCCAGATGCTCGTAACCTTCGTCATCCATCAGATTGATAAGATGTTCGATATCGCCCTTTGTGGGTCCGCCGCCGTGGTTACCGACGCCGTAGAAAAGCATCATACCGTGGCCCGATTTTTCTGCTCTGTCTTCCATAACTTCAACAGCCTTATTGATGGCGTTGATACCGCTTTCACCGTATCCCGTCGGAATTCTGTAAGTCAGAACTCTTGAACCGTCTGCACTGTCCCACCAGAAAAGATTTTCGGGCATTTCCTTATTTTCATTTTTATCGGGACGCATCATAACGTAGCACTTCATACCGCCCTGATTCAGGAACTGAGGAAGCATTGCGCTGTGACCGAACGAATCAACATTATAACCCGTTTTGCAGATTGTGCCGAACTTTTCGTAATAATAAAGCTGACTGTAAAGTGCCTGTCTGGCAAAGCTCTCCGCGTCGGGCATATTACAGTCCGGCTGTACCCACCATCCGTTGACAGGTACCCACTTACCTTTTTTGACAAGTTTTCTGATTTCCTCAAAAAGTGCGGGATCAATTTCTTCAACCCACTTATAATACGAAGCTGAAGAGCAAGTGAACACAAAGCCTTTATACTCTTTGATTCTGTCTACCGCCGAACGGAAAGTCTGAAGCACTTCGCCGCAGCCCTCCTGCCATCTCCAAAGCCAGATAGGATCAAGATGAGCATTGCCGACAAGATGTATTTTATTTTTCATTATTTGCACCTCTTATTCAAAAAATCCGTAGTATCTGCCCATCCAATATGCATAGCCGTAAACATATGCACTTTCTACACACATTATGCCGCCTGAATCTTCGTTGACGAGAGCAACGGGATTACGGTCATATTTTGAGATGAATCTTTCATCGGGCGGAAGAAGAACAGAAATCTCCTTATTACCTGCCATAAGGGTCTGAACTGCAATGTCATGTCTTGTATCAAGAGAAACACCTGCAGCAAGACGGCTTGCATTTGTTCTGTAAAACCACGTTGCAAGAGCTTCAAAATCGATTTCATCATCGGGACAGGCAATTTTAAAAGGAAGGTCATAACCGGGATTGTGTTCTCGTTCGAGAGACGTTCTCCAGCTTCTGAAACCGTTGCGGTATTTTTCGAGACGGACTTCATCTTTTTCAAGAAGACAAAGACCAAGATACGATACACACGCAAGCATATGGTCGCCGTACATAATATCCTCCTGAAAATCGAATTCCATTGAAATCGATGCCTGGAAGAGACGGTTGAAATGCTTTGCGGCATAATCGTCATAATGCTTATCATTTATAAGATGCTCATAGCTTTCACGCCATTTGCCCTGTTCACCCGTGATATCCATTGTGACAAGATGATACATTAGAACTTCAGACGAATTGAGACATGCGTCTACGTAACCGAAATCGGAACTGAAATACTCTTCGTTCCACTTCGCCCACGAAGTAGCTTTACCTGTAAAATCACGAAGAATATAGCCGTTATCAATAATATGATTCATAAGACGTTTGCAGGTACTGATAACGATTTCATCAAGCTCGGGATCATCACATCCGAGAAGATCGTGAACAAATTTAAAGAAAAGGAAATGCGTTGAAATTTCATCACTGCTTGTATCTGCTTTATATACGATTCCGTCATGAGAATATCCGAGATCGGTATACAGCTTTGAAAGTCTTTCGGGAATTTCGGCACCGCAATAAATTTCAGCACCTACGCATCCCCATTCCTTGGAGCAGGTTGTTTCAAGGCAGACAGCGGTATCACCGTTCTTGCGGAAGAAAATACCATCGTCAGGTACGGGTTCATCGGGACAAAGGTACGTTCTTGCAACGAATCCGTCTCCCCTGCCCGAAATATGCATAAGAAGAAGTGTTGCTTCGCTGGCACGGGTAGCATATTTCTTTGCAAGAATTGTGTCAGGATGATCAATACCTTTTTCACGCTTATATACCGCATAACGAAAGATTTCACCCATTGCATATGTAGCGGTAAAACAGCCGTCATTATCCGAATGACCATAGGGAAGAATACTGTCAAGATTTCTTCCTTCACGAAGATGTTTCTGGCTCTTCATACCTCTTCTGTCAACGTACTTTTCGCTTTCGTCACGAAGAATATCCGCCTTTTCTTCAGCTCCGACAAGACGCATCTCAATACGGGTAACACCGCTTTCGGTAAGCACCCAGAGGTTATCACCCTCAGGAAGAAGAGCCTTGATATTATTATCAAGAAGATCTCTCGGGGCGCTGAAAAACATCACTTTATCTTCTTCTCTTTCTGCGGATGCATCATAGCGGGTCAGTCCGTTTGACGCACCGTACCAATCAATGTTACCCGTTCTGGCAGAACAAGAATACTGAGACTTTTTCGAAGGTAACGGATAAGGGAATCCCTTGAGATCGGGCTTGACTGCTTCAGTCTCAAAAAGCGCCTTCGGAACAGAGGGATCATCGAGAGAAAACATCTTGCAGAAACGGCAGATATGATCTTTGAGTTTATAAGGTTTAATCATAGTTTTTCTCCTAAAAATAATTGTAAGATAACTATAACAGAATATATCAGGATATGCAACATAAATTTGACGGTTTAAACAAAATAATGCGTTCTCGCTTTACAATTAATACAAGTAATGGTATAATTTCAATTCAGAAAGAGGTAATAAATAATGGATTTCAAAAAAGTTTCTTACGATGATCTGGAAATTATCAATGCATTTTATCACGCATATCCCGCAAGACAGTGCGACCGTTCAACTGCGGCTACCGTTATGTGGCGGAATTATTATGACAACCACTATGCAATATATGACGGAACGATTATCTTTTCATCAAATTTTACCGGAAACATATGTTTCACATATCCTATAGGTAAAAACGTTTCCGGTATGCTTGATGAACTGGAAAAACATTGCAGAGAAAACGGAATTCCGATGACAGTATGCGGTATCAATAAGGACGAGCTTCCTTTTATTCTTGAGAAATACCCCGACTGTAAATACTCTGCAGACAGAGACTGGTTTGATTATCTCTACGAAAAAGATCCCATGCTTCTGCTGGCGGGCAGAAAATACGGTACACCGAGAAATCATATCAACAAATTCAAAAAACTGTATCCCGACTATTCTTTTGATGAAATCAATGACAGTGTAATCAATGACCTGATAGATTTTTCAAAGAAATTTTCTTTCAACTCCGAAAAAGATGAAAGTGCAAGACAGGAACTTGAAATATGTATTGAGGTACTGAAAAATTACAAAAAATACAATATGTACGGAGGGTATCTTCATCAAGGAGAAAAAATTATAGGTTATTCATTCGGTGAAATCATCGGTGACACACTTTTTGTTCATATCGAAAAAGCCGACGTTACCTATCAGGGTGCATATCAGATGCTCACAAACAGTTTTCTCAGGACTTTTGCAAGTGATGATTCAGTTAAATACGTCAACCGTGAGGAAGATTGCGGCGACGAAGGTTTACGCAAGTCAAAGCTTTCATATCATCCTGTTGAACTCATCGAAAAGAATACTGTCGAAATTGCGATATAAATTCTTATTTTGTCTTGACAAAGTAAAAGTATTGCAATATTATTTTAAGGTATATATTTAAAGACGGAGGTAACTGATATGGGTTACACAATCGGACAAAAACTCATCAAAAGCCATCTTGTCAGCGGCGAAATGATTCCCGGCACAGAGGTCGGTCTCAGAATAGATCAGACTCTCACCCAGGATGCAACAGGCACAATGGCTTATCTTGAATTCGAAGCAATGGGCGTTGAAAGAGTACGCACTGAGCTTTCGGTAGCTTATATTGACCACAACACGCTTCAGACCGGTTTCGAAAACGCTGATGACCACCGTTTCATTCAGAGCGTAGCCAAAAAAAGAGGTCTCCTCTATTCAAAACCCGGTAACGGTATCTGCCATCAGCTTCATCTCGAGCGTTTCGGAAAACCCGGAAAGACACTCATCGGTTCTGACAGCCATACTCCCACAGGCGGCGGTATAGGTATGCTTGCAATCGGTGCGGGCGGACTCGATGTTGCTGTTGCTATGGGCGGCGGTACATACTACACCACAATGCCTAAGATGACACTCGTCAGACTCTCGGGCAAACTTTCACCCTGGGTCAGTGCCAAGGATATCATCCTTGAGGTGCTCCGCATTATGAGCGTCAAGGGCGGTGTCGGTAAGATCATCGAATACGGCGGCGAAGGTGTAAAGACTCTTTCAGTTCCCGAAAGAGCAACTATCACAAATATGGGCGCCGAACTCGGTGCAACAACGTCTGTATTCCCTTCAGACGAAATTACAAAAGAATTCCTTAAGGCTCAGGGCAGAGAAGAAGACTGGACCGAGCTCAAGAGCGACGACGATGCCGTATATGATGAAATCATCGATATAGATCTCTCAACACTCGAGCCTATGGCAGCTATGCCTCATATGCCGGATAACGTTAAAAAGGTCAAAGATATCGGCGAAATCGAAATCAGTCAGGTTTGCATCGGTTCCTGCACGAACTCATCCCTTCTTGATCTTCTCAAGGTTGCGGCAATTCTCAAGGGCAAGAAGATTGCTCCCAACGTAAGCCTTACTATTTCTCCCGGTTCGATGCAGGTACTTAATATGCTGTCACTTAACGGTGCACTTTCGGATATTCTCGGTGCCGGTGCCAGACTTCTTGAATGCGCTTGCGGTCCTTGCATAGGTATGGGTCAGTCTCCCCAGTCACAGGGTGTTTCCCTCCGTACTTTCAACAGAAACTTCGAAGGCCGTTCGGGTACTGCTGATGCGGGCATATATCTTGTCAGTCCCGAGGTTGCGGCAGCATCGGCTATCACGGGCGTACTCACTGATCCGAGAACACTTGGTGAAATGCCCGAAATCAATCTCCCCGAAAGATTTATCATAAATGATAATCTTATCGAAAAACCAGCTTCCGTTGATGAAATGGACAGCGTTGAAATCAAATACGGTCCGAATATCAAACCCTTCCCCACAAGCACTGATCTCCCTGAAAGCATTGAAGCACCCGCTATTCTCAAGGTAGGCGACAACATCACAACAGACCACATTATGCCCGCAGGCGCAAAAATTCTCCCCTACCGTTCAAACATCCCCTATCTTTCAAACTTCTGCTTCAAACAGTGTGATGAAAGATTTGCAGAGCGATGCAAAGAGGCAGGCAAAGGCTTTATTATCGGCGGTGCAAACTACGGTCAGGGTTCGTCAAGAGAACATGCCGCACTCGTTCCCCTCTATCTCGGCATCAAGGCAGTTATCGCAAAATCATTTGCAAGAATTCACTGCGCTAACCTTATCAATGCAGGTATTATGCCCTTCACATTCGCAAACGCAGATGATTACGATAAAATCGATACAGACGATTCACTTGCACTTGAAGGCATCAGAGCAAGTATTGAAAACGGCACAAAGGTTATACTCAAGAATCTCACAAAGAACGAAGAATATGAGCTTTGCTACGATTATTCAGACAGACAGACCGCTATGATTCTTGCAGGCGGACTTCTCAACTATACAAAGAACTGCGCTAAATAAGGAGAAATAAAAATGACTGAACTTCAGATCAAGGAAGCTCTTGCAAAATTTGAAGCCCTCATCAGAGAGCAGGATGCAAGAAGCGAAGCAATTAAACAACAGGGCGATTTCGTTGATTTTGCAAATCTCGATAAACTCATTATCGGTGTTTGCGGCGGCGACGGTATCGGTCCCATCATCACAAATGAAGCGGCAAGAGTTCTCGCTTTCCTTCTCAAGGATGATGTAGAAGCAGGCAAGATTGAATTTAAGACAATTGACGGTCTTACAATCGAAAACAGGGTTGCTGTCAACAAAGCAATCCCCGACGACGTTCTTGAAGAACTAAAAAAATGTCCCGTTATTCTCAAAGGTCCCACAACCACTCCTCAGGCGGGTGATCCCTGGCCGAACATTGAAAGCGCTAACGTTGCTATGAGAAAAGCTCTGGATCTTTTCTGCAATCTGCGTCCCGTTAAAGTTCCTGAAGAAGGCATCGACTGGACATTCTTCAGAGAGAATACAGAGGGCGCTTATGCAGTCGGATCAAAAGGTATTAACGTTACTGATGACCTTGCTATGGACTTCGTTGTTACGACAACCGAAGGTACTCAGAGAATCGCAAGACTTGCTTACGATTATGCAAGAAGAAACGGCAAAAACAGAGTTTCAATCATCCAGAAAGCTAACGTTATCAAAACAACCGACGGTAAGTTCCTCAACCTTTGTAAAGAGGTCGGCAAAGATTATCCTGAAATCACAACTGATGAATGGTATATTGATATCACAACTGCAAAGCTCATCGATAAAAAGAGAAGAACAGACTTCAAAGTATTCGTTCTTCCCAACCTTTACGGTGATATCATCACTGACGAAGCCGCTGAATTCCAGGGCGGCGTAGGTACCGCGGGCAGTGCAAACATCGGAAAGAAATATGCTATGTTTGAAGCAATTCACGGCTCCGCTCCCAGAATGATCAGAGAAGGCAGAGGTCAGTACGCTGATCCTTGCTCAATGCTCAGAGCAGCGGTTATGCTTCTTTCCCACATCGGCAAGCAGACAGAGGCTGACAAGCTTGAGAGAGCACTTGATATCTGCATGTATGAAGAAAAGAAGCTTCACATCACAGGCAGATCAGACGGCGCAACCTGCGAAGAATTCGGCAACTACGTTATGGAAACCCTTTCAAATCTTTAATAACATCAAAAAGACGTGTTTTTTACAGCACGTCTTTTTTTAATAAAAAAAGCACCGATGTATCTAGCATCGGTGCTGATTTTTATAGATTTATGATTCGGAGGTTGTTTCTTCAACGTATTCTTCAGCAGGCGCTTCGTGAGTACCTTCCATAAATCTGATGAATTCCTCGCCGCTCATCTTTTCATTGAGGAAAAGTTCCTTTGCAATAAGATGAAGCTTATCAATATGCTCGGAAAGGATAGCTTCGGTTCTGTTATATGCTTCTCTGATAAGCTTCTCGACCTCTGCATCAATTTCAGCCGCAACAGATTCGGAATAATTGCGTACCTGAGAATAATTCTTGCCGAGGAAAACCTCGTTATCCTCTCCTGTGAAAGCGATGGGACCGAGTTTTTCGCTCATACCGTACTTGGTAATCATATTCCTTGCAATTTCGGTTGCTCTCTGAATATCGTTGGATGCACCCGTTGAAATATCACCGAGAACAAGCGCCTCCGCAACACGTCCGCCAAGAAGACTGACCAGTCTGTCAAGCATATCATTCTTGGTGGTATAAGTCTTATCTTCCGTAGGTCTGTAAAGTGTAAAGCCGCCTGCAAGACCTCTGGGGATAATTGAAATCTGATGAACGGGATCCTGATTTTCAAGATAAAAGCTCGAAACTGCGTGACCTGCCTCATGGTAAGCGGTCAGCTTCTTTGCTTTTTCATTCATTCGGTTTGATTTCTTTTCAGTACCGACTTCAACCTTGAGAGCCGCTTCATCAACTTCTGTCATTGTGATAGCTTTTTTGCCGACTCTTGCAGCAAGCAGAGCAGCTTCATTGAGAAGATTTTCAAGGTCTGCGCCCGTATAACCGACCGTTGCATGAGCAACGCTCTTGAGGTCAACGTCGGGGGCGATGGGTTTGCCCTTTGCGTGAACTTTGAGAATTTCTTCTCTGCCTTTTGTATCGGGATAATTGACGGTAACCTGACGGTCAAATCGGCCGGGTCTGAGGAGTGCGGGGTCAAGGATATCGGGACGGTTTGTTGCCGCAATAACGATAACGCCTTCGTTTGCACCGAAACCGTCCATCTCAACAAGCAACTGATTGAGAGTCTGCTCTCTTTCATCGTGTCCGCCGCCCATACCGGCGCCTCTGTGACGGCCTACGGCATCGATTTCATCAATGAAAATAATCGAAGGTGCCGCTTTCTTTGCCTGATCGAAAAGATCACGTACTCTTGATGCACCGACACCGACATACATTTCAACGAAATCGGAACCCGAAATCGAGAAGAAAGGTGCATTTGCTTCGCCGGCAACCGCTCTCGCAAGTAAAGTCTTACCGGTACCGGGAGGGCCGACAAGAAGTACACCCTTGGGAATCCTTGCACCGAGAGCATCGAATTTAGAAGTATCCTTGAGGAATTCAACAATCTCCGTCAGTTCTTCTTTTTCTTCATCCGCACCGGCAACATCGGCAAAAGTTGTTTTTCTCTTTTCGTCTTTTGCCTGCTTGATTCTCGCCTTGCCGAAACTCATTGTACGGTTGTTTTCGCTGTTCATCGTCTGATTCATACGCTTGAACATAAACATCGTCAGACCGCCCATTGCAAGAAGCAAAAGAAGAGTCGGCATAATCTGATAAATCCACTGACCCGACGAACCGCTGACGTAAGTAGCCTTGATTCTGGCATCCTTATGCTGACGGTTATATTCCATAATATCTTCATGAACGTCTTCAAGGAAAAGATTTACGTTAGGAACAGTATAGTTCTTCACCTGAGCGTCATCTTTAATCTTATAAACAAGCTCACCGCTGCTGAGATTGAGGCTGTATTCCGTTACTTTGAATTCATCAAAAAGAGAAACCACCTCATAGTATTCAAGCTTCTCTTTTGTCTGGGTACCTGCATACAAAGTAATTCCGCCGATAATCATAATGGGAATCAGAATATAAGGCAGAAGAGTGAGAAACCTCTTTTTGTTCTTCACAGGCTTATTATTTTTTGTATTCAACAAGCATCACTCCTTTTTATTATTATTCACACTTATCGGAATAGACTTCTCTTTTCAATATACCGATATAAGGAAGATTTCTGTATTTTTCATCATAATCAAGACCGTATCCGACAACGAATTCATCAGGAACTTCCGCGCCCGAATAGTCTGCCCAAAGATCGGGAACGGCTCTTCGTGACGGCTTATCAAGAAGTGTGCATATTCTGAATGATTTGGGATTTCTTGTCATCAGAATTGATTTAAGATATCCGAGCGTTCTGCCTGAGTCAAGAATATCTTCAACGATCAGAACATCCTTGCCGTCAAGATTGATGTCAAGGTCTTTTATAATCTTGACAACACCTGAAGATTTAGTTCCGTCATTGTAACTTGAAACACACATAAAATCGATTTCGCACGGAACAGTGATCTCTCTCATAAGATCAGCCATAAACATTATCGAGCCTTTGAGCACGCTGACAAGCAAAAGATTCTTGTCTTTATAATCCTCGCTGATTTTTTTACCAAGATCTTTTACAATATTTTTAAGCGTTTCTTCGCTGTAATAAACTTTTTCAATATCTTTCAGCATTTTAAAATACCTTTCATTCAGTTATTCCGATACACAATACTTTTTCTGTGTTTGCCGAAATTTCGGCACGTGCATCAACACCGATACCATCCACAAGCAAAACGCCAGAATCATCGGAAAGAATAATGACAGATTCACGCTTTTCAGGCGGAACAGAAAGCTCATTAAATAGCTTCTTCAACGATTTTGTGCATCCTCTTTTTCTGAGGGACAGCTTGTCGCCGGCATTTCTGCTTCTGAAAACCGCATTACCGTTTATTTTATCATAATCGATACAATAAATTTGGTTTTTATTTGAAATATTCTGTAAAGAATTTATTTCATTAATGTTAACAATTGAGGCAGAGACGTTACGGTTACCTATTTTCACTGTTCCGCACTCAAGCGCAACCGGATCGATACTACCGGCAGAATTTCCGGGAAATTCAAGCATACCGCCTCTTATTCTGACCGAACGGCCTCCGTTTATCTGCCTTACTCCCCCATGTGAAAGAATAAAACAAATTTCTTCGACGGATTTATATTCGGGAGTAACGCCGCAAACAGATTCTATGATTCTTACAATCGCCCTTTTTTTAACGGGATTCGGCGCAGATGCAAGAATTTTCGCGTCAAACGACTCCCCTTTTGCACTGCGTAAAACAAGTTCATCCGCACATTGTGATAAATAGGCTTCGTCTTCTCGCAGAGAATCAATACATCTTGATGCTGTTCTTTCAACCGACGGATTTATTTCCCGAAGCTCGGAAAGAACATTGTGCCTGATACGGTTTCTTGAATAAACAATATCGGAATTGGTCTTATCCGTTACATAAGGCACCCCGTTTTCGTCACAGTATGCTTCGATTTCAGCCTTCGTACAATCAATCAGAGGTCTGATAAAATTATCTCTGACCGGTGGAATTGATCCGAGTCCGCGTAATGAACTTCCTCTGGTAAAGTTAAAAAGAAAAGTTTCAACACGGTCCGAAAGATTGTGTGCGGTTGCAACGAGCGAATTTTTTCCGTATTCTTCAAACAGACCGTAACGGACTTTTCTGCCGGCTTCTTCAAGACCGACTCCCCATTCTTCCGAAAGGGCAACAACGTCGCATCTGCATACCGTCAGCGGTATTCCGTTATCGGAACAGTATTTTTCAACAAAACGCTCATCCATATCAGCATCTTCACCTCTGATGCAATGATTGACGTGAATAGCCTTCAGATTGAAGTTCAGCTTACTTTTCAGTTCCGACAGAATATGAAGCATCGCCATAGAATCACTGCCACCCGATACAGCGGCAAGAACAACGGAATCCGCTCCGATCATATTATATTCGGTAATAGTCTGATAAACTCTGTTAATCATTGTAACCCTTTTCAAGTGCAAGGAACAACGTATGTTCGCCATCCCAGGCAAATTCAACAGTACCTGTTTCACCGTGTCTGTTTTTTGCAACAATAACCTCTGCAATGTTGACGTTTGTCTGCTGTTCGGAAGCATCGTCTTCTTCTTTTTCACCCTTATAATAATCAGGTCTGTAAAGCATCATAACAATGTCAGCATCCTGCTCAATTGAACCTGATTCACGAAGGTCGGAGAGCTGAGGTTTATGCGATTTGCCTCTGCCTTCAGTTCCTCTCGAAAGCTGTGCGCAGCAAACAATGGGGATATTGAGATCCTTTGCCATCATCTTGAGACTTCTTGTGATTTCACTGACTTCCTGAACACGGTTATCGGTTTTTGTGCTTCCTTTGATAAGACCGAGATAGTCTATAATAACACACTCAACGTTTTTAAGTCTTCTGATTTTCGCTTTCATTTCGGGAACGGTAATTGTTGACGTATCATCAAAATAAAGCTCACAATCATTGAGTGCACTTGTTGCATTGCCAAGCTTTACCCATTCTTCACTGCTGATCTGACCGTTTCTCATCTTCATACTCGAAACTCTTGCTTCCGTGCCGAGAACACGCATTGCAAGCTGTTCCTTCGTCATTTCAAGCGAAAAGAAAAGCACCTTTCTTTTACCGATAGCCGCAACGTTTCTGGCAAGGTTGAGTGCAAAGCTGGTTTTACCCATCGCAGGACGTGCACCGATAAGAACGAGGTCGGAACGGTTAAGACCCGTCAGAATCTTGTCAAGTTCGGCATAGCCTGTTGTGAAGCCCTTGTATAAATCTTTGTCTTCACCCGTCAGTTTCTGCAATCGGTCATAAACCTCATTGACGATAATATCACGAAGCTTTGACGGTGCATTGGTAGTCTTACCCTGACGGATACTGTAAATTTTCTGTTCAGCATTATCAAGAAGTTCGTCAGCCGTTTCATCACGGTTGACAGCCATATCAATCGTCTCTGCTGAAATATTTATAAGCGTTCGTTTATAATATTTTTCTCTGACAATCTTTGCATAGGTTTCAATATTTGCAGTTGAAGGTACAACCTGAGCAAGTTCAAACAGATAATTTCTGCCTGATGCATTATCGTAAACACCCTGCTGAACAAGTTGATCAAGAATGATAAGCGGGTCAATCTTCGCTCCCGATCCGTCTGCAAGAATCATAGCAGAAAAAATCGCCTTATGCTGAGGAAGGTAGAATGAATCGGGACCTATGTATACTGCCGCCTGAGAAAGGCACGACGGGTCAACAAGTATACTGCCGAGCACCGCCTGCTCCGCCTCAAGACTGTATGGCATAT
Organism: Clostridia bacterium; assembly: GCA_017502085.1. Classification (GTDB taxonomy): domain Bacteria; phylum Bacillota; class Clostridia; order Oscillospirales; family Acutalibacteraceae; genus CAG-177. The sequence continues at coordinate 60,997 of JAFVVQ010000042.1, forward strand.
TAATATTGTCAAACGAAATAACGTTGTTATCTGCCATAATAATTCTCCGTTCAGGACTGATTATTCACCGACTCTGACATACATTGAAGCACTGATTCCGTTATAAAGCTTAACCTCAACGGGATATGTGCCGAATGCTTTGATATCTTCAACGACTACCTTACGCTTATCGAATGAAAGGCCAAATTCCTTTTCAATTGCAGCCGCAACGTCCTTTGATGTTACTGAGCCGAAGAGCTTGCCGTTTGCGCCCGCTTTGGCAGAAAGTTTGACTGTTTTACCCTCAAGCTTGGCGGCATTCGCTTTTGCAGCGGCAATTTCGGTATCAATACGGTGCTTTTCAGAAGCCTCTCTGTTTTTAAGCTCACTCATAGCCTGAGAATTTGCCTCCATAGCAAGTTTTCTCGGGAAAAGAAAGTTTCTGGCATAGCCGTCAGATGTGCTGACAAGCTCACCTTTTTTGCCTAAACCTTTAACGTCCTGAAGTAATACAACTTTCATATTTTAATTCTCCTTAATTATATTTGATTTAAAGAAATCGTCAATTGCGGCAAAGAGAGATTTTTTGGCTTCTTCAACCGTGCAGTTTTTCAACTGACAAGCCGCCATAGTCTGATGACCGCCGCCTCCGAGCGATTCCATAATTATCTGTACGTTGATTTCTCCGAAACTTCTTGCGGAGATGTTTATTGCCCCGTTGCTTTCAAACATAACGAACGAAGCCTTGATATCCGAAACGTTGAGAAGTTCGTCAGCCGCCTGTGCGGAAATGATTCTTATATCGGGCGAATCAATATCTGCATACGAGACGGCACACATTGAATATGTTTCCGAGTCGGATATAACTTTGTTTCTCAATCGGTTGTCTTCAATCGAATTCGAGAAAAGCTTTTTGACAGTTACCGTATCTGCGTTATATTCGCGCAGGAAAGCTGCCGCTTCAAAAGTACGGACACCTGCACGAATAACAAAGTTCTTTGTGTCAAGCATAATACCCGCAAACAGTGCCTCCGCAACAGAGCGTGTTACGTTAACATCCGCCTTGAAATACTGTAACAGTTCACAAACCATTTCACTTGCCGAAGAAGCAACCGGATCGTGATGAAACAAAGCAATGTCATTAAGGTCAGTTACCGAGCGCCTGTGATGATCGATTATAACTTTCATATCAATCATCTGATATAGCTCGGGGAATTCCACGAAAGTATCGATATGAGTGTCGACAACAACAAGCAGAGTCTTCTTTGTTATTGTATTTTTTGCTTCTGCAAGAGTCACAAATAAACCTTCCATACCCTCTGATTCCGCTTTCTGGATAAGCGGCAACGCAAGAGTGGTTGATTTATCGGTTACAATTTGAACAGGCTTGTCAAACGCCTTGACAGCGCACGCAATTCCGATTGCGGAGCCGATTGCATCAAGGTCTGTATAGTTATGACCCATAATAATGACGTTATCGCTGTTCTTGATATGCTCGGAAAATGCATAGGCAACGACTCTGCTCTTGACTTTTGTTCTTTTCTCGGCACTTTTTGAAATGCCGCCGATGAATTCATATCCGTCAATCGTACTGATTGCTACCTGGTCTCCGCCTCTGCCGAGCGCCATACTGATCGCCTTACGGGATTTCTTTTCGCACTCCATTAAATTATCGCCGCCCGAAGCGCCGATAGAAAGAGTCGCACCGATTTCTTTATCTTTATATTTAAATTCACGGACAGTTCTGAGAATTGCAAAACCCTCAGAAACCATATTTTTGAAATTAACCTGCTCCGTAAAAATAAAATACCTGTCGTCTCCGATCTTTTTGACCGCACTGTTATGAGATTCAGCCCACGAATCAATTTCCGCATCGATACGGCTTTTGATTTCAGCTCTTTCACTGTCCCTGAAATCGGAGCGTGAGTCGTCAAGATTATCAAGTTCGATGAGCAATGCATAAGGACGGGAATTGACATAATTGATTTCAGTGATTTTCAGTTCGGTATTGTTAAGATAAAATAAAATATAATACTGTTCACCGTTATATTCAAATGAATTGGTAAATACCGAATAAAATCTTTCGCCAATCTGAACTTGAGAATTCTGCCCATAAATCATAGTTGACGGAGCAACGTTATTCGTAAACAATGTCACAGGCGTTGACTGAGTCAGCTCTCCGCCAGCAATATCATTATAAAAAGCGATACTGCACCAACTTATGTATCCCCGTGAATCACACACGGCTACGGGGAAAGGATAATTATGCAGCACCTCAGCCTGAGAGTAATCAAGCTTTTCGGAAACTGTTTCCATCAGTTTCTTATAACGCTTATCTGCATCAGTGACTCTGTAGGCTGCTATTGAGAATATGATGATTGCCGTAATCAGTTCGGCAAGTGCCGCCCATATATTCATGAATGCGGTAAACGATATAACCGTAACAGAGAAAACCGCAAACAGAACTATGAGCAGTTTATCATACCAGAAACCCTTTAGTTTCATTTATACCTCCATAATAATAGGAAGAATCATCGGACTGCGTTTGGTCTGTTCATAAACGAAGTGGGAAACCGCATCTCTGAGTTTACCTTTAATGGCATTGATATCGCTGATGTTGCTGTAATAACAGTTTTCAAGCGATCTCTCGGCAATTCTGCGCGCCTGTTCAATGAGTTCCTCATTTTCTTTGACATAAACAAAGCCTCTTGAAACAACCTCAGGACCTGCAATAAGCTGACCCGTTTCATAGTCAAGCGATGCGGTAACAACAATAATTCCGTCCTGACCGAGATGTTTTCTGTCACGAAGAACAACGCTTCCGACGTCACCGACACCCGAACCGTCAACGAAAACTTTACCTGCGGGTACGGGAGCGACGCTTTTGATTGACTGGCTTGTCAGTTCGGCGACAAAGCCATTATCTGCAATAAAGATATTTTCTGTCGGAATACCCATACCTTCTGCAAGCATTGCGTGTTTACGAAGATGTTTCTGTTCGCCGTGAACGGGAATAAAATACTTCGGCTTGACAAGTCCCATTATAAGCTTGAGTTCCTCCTGACAGGCGTGACCCGAAACGTGAACGTCGTACATCTTTTCATAAATAACCTCTGCGCCGAGTTTGAGAAGCTCATTCACAACCTTTCCGACAGTTTTTTCATTGCCGGGAATGGGTGTAGCAGAAATAATAACATAATCGTTGGGGCAGATTTCAACCTTTCTGTGGTCGGAGAAAGCCATTCTCGAAAGAGCCGACATAGGCTCACCCTGGCTACCCGTTGTGATAATAACAAGGCTTTCTGCAGGATATTTGTTGATCAAATCCGCATTGATGAGAACGTTATCGGGGATATTGAGATATCCGAGGTTAGCACTGATATTAACAACGTTTTCAAGGCTTCTGCCAATAATTGCTACTTTTCTGCCGAGCGATGCGGCAACGTTGATAATCTGCTGAACTCTGTGAATATTGGATGCAAAGGTGGCAACGATGATTCTGCTCTTGCCCGCTTTTCTGAAAAGAACGTCAAAGGATTCACCGACCTTGCGTTCGCTCTCGGTATATCCGGGACGCTCTGCATTGGTTGAATCGGAAAGAAGAGCAAGTACACCCTCGTCACCGAGCTGAGCGAATCTGGAAAGATCAATCATTCCGCCGTCGATCGGAGTGCTGTCAACCTTGAAGTCGCCTGTCTGGATAACCGTACCGGCTTCACACTTGATTGCAAGAGCAATCGCATCGGGAATCGAATGATTGACGTGAATCATCTCAACGGAAAATTCATCGAGATTAACCACATCACCGGGTGCAACCTCATTGAGTTTTACGCTGTTGAGAAGTCCGTGTTCCTTAAGTTTGCACTGAATAAGACCGATTGTAAGCTTGGTGCCGTAAACGGGAATGTTGACGGTTTTGAGAAGATATGCGAGACCGCCTATATGATCTTCATGACCGTGTGTGATAAAAATGCCTTTGATTTTGTCGGCATTTTTCTCAACATAGGTGAAATCAGGGATAACGAGGTCAACACCGAGCATTTCGGGATCAGGGAAAGCAAGACCGCAATCAACAAGGAACATTTCATCCTTATATTCATACAGAGTCATATTCTTGCCAACTTCATTCAGACCTCCGAGAAATGAAATTCTGACGGGCGTTTCGTTGACAGTGGATTTTCTGTATTTCTTCTGTGAGCCGTTTCTCTGTTTAAATGAACGCTTCGGAGCTTTCTTTTGCTGAAAGCTTTTCTGCTTCTGCTTGTTGCTCTGAAAAGCGTTCTGCTGATTATTCTGATTTATATCAGTTGATGTTTTCTTTTTAGCCATATTAACTCCTGTAAAAATTATTTATTTCAATCCGGTAAACAGTATTCTTATAAAACGGTCAGACTTAAGCTGATCCACTCTATATAATATATTTTATTTATAATAAAGTCAAGTATTATATTTTTA
>JAFVVQ010000043.1 GCA_017502085.1 Clostridia bacterium
CTTCTTTGTCAAAGATCCTGCCGGAGTTACAATTCAGTTTATGTAACTCTGTTTGGTAAATCCCAACATGTTGGACAGTTCGATAAATAAGAATTTGTAGGGATGAAGATAATGATTGTACTAATTACAGGTGCATCGCACACGGGCAAGACAGCACTTGCACAAAAACTGCTTGAAAAGTATAAATACCCATATCTTTCAATGGACCATCTGAAAATGGGTTTAATTCGTAGCGGTAATACAGAACTTACTCCTTTGAGTGATGATAATGATTTGACCGCATACTTATGGCCCATCGTCCGTGAAATGATAAAAACTGCTATTGAAAACAAGCAGAACTTAGTTGTTGAAGGTTGTTATATTCCGTTCGATTGGCAGAAGGATTTTGAAAACGAATATCTCAAAGATATTAAATATTACTGCCTTGTAATGAGTGAAGATTATATCAGAAATCACTTTGCTGACATAAAGAAATATGCAAATACCATTGAAAATCGTTTGGATGATGAATGGTGTACAATGGAGAGTGTATTGGCAGATAATGCTGAAATGTTTGACCTATCGCAGAGGTATGGTGTGAACTATATACTCATTGAAGAAAAGTACGAAATCAATATTGATTTATAACGACAAATTCCAATTTGTCGAATTAAATTTAATAATATACCTTAAACTCCTTCGATGGATAAACCGTCGGAGGAGTAATTTTTTTGAAAAATTTTTAAAAAGTGGACGTTAGGTTTCCATTTTAAGGTTTATTTTACTGTTGTAAAAATTTTTCAAAGCAGAAGTAAAGCTTCCGGTTTAAGGTTTATTGTATTTTTTTGAAACAGTTCTGTTCAAACGAAACAGCAAAAAATTAAAAAATTTTTTAAAGTGGCAAAAATCTTGCTACTTTAGATGCTAAAAGATAATTAAAGACACTTATCGGGATAGTACATCATCAAATGTAAACAATTTCTAAACGTTCAACAAATAACCAACTTTTCTGGGTATTTGAAATTTACAAATGATTTTGTAAGCAATATTTGCAAGTTAATTCACACCACAAAAGACTACCGAAAAAGGAACCAAACATGAAAATACACATCAGAAATATAGTCTCAAACAACAGTTTTTTTAAGAGTAAACCTCCTTAGAGTATATTTACCCTACCATGCTCAAAACTCATAAATCAGTCGATCTAAGGACAAAAACAAAGACTTAAAAGAAGGCATAAATGAAACGATTAGGAATAAATTTAGTTAAACATAAGTTTCATGACGATATGTATTCTGGTTTTGCAGAAAGCTTATCTATTAAAAATGTGTTATCTCCTAACGAACAATTTACTCAAGTTGTTTTTTCTAAATCAGAAAACTTCCTTAATCATTTAAAATGTGCAATCTTTTCGAAAACAAGTAATTATAAAATCACATTAGTTTTATCTTTGATTTTCTTTGCCATTGTATTTGCTCTTGGGTTTGTTGTATTACGAATTCTTGCCAAGGTAAGCAAAAAGAATGAGGACTCATAAAAACAGCAGGCAACACCACAAAGGATGTTGCCTACTGAAATTTTATCTCATATCGGATAATGGGGTGTAGTCGGTGCTGTTTCTCAGATATTCTTCCATATTACCGTTGATTGGACGGCAATAAAACAACAAATCCGAACGCATCACCTATCAAGGCAATTGAGTTCGGATTTATCTTCTCTGGCAGGGGCAGAAGGACTTGGTCTCGCCTGCCGGCTCGGTCGGCGCTTCTGCTTCGCAGAGGTCTCCACCGGAGACCCGCACCCCTCGGCACGCGGTTTTGGAGTTCATCTGGAGGTTTAATTTTTGGTACTTATTACTGTTATTTAGTGTTATACAGTTTGCTCCTTTGTTTATTATGAATAATAATCTGCCAATTATTCATCAAAAACATTTTTCTTGTGCAGAAATTTTGCACAAATGTTAGAAAGATGTTAGAAGCCGTGTTAGAAGAATGACAATTTCTGCCACTTCTCAAAATTTGCCGACCACATCATTCTGAAAAATGCAATTTTTTCTTTTATGTTTTTTGTTCAAAAAACCGCGTGCACTAAGTTTAAACAATCTAATTTTTTAACGATTATTCAGTCAATCATTCCGTAAAAACATTGAATTGGAGAATAACAATGTCAGACTTTATTGAAGAATTTTATTACGGAAACATCGAACCACAGGAATGCACAACCGAACTAAAACCGAAAGTTATGAAATGTCTGAACGAACTCGCTCAAAAAGAAAAGCATCTGTTTGACACTATTACCGATGAAGATAAAGAGTTGTTTAACGATTACGTTGATACATATATCAGATTCTTAAGCATCTGCAACACAGACAGCTTCATTGCAGGCTTCAGACTCGGCGCACGGTTCACATACGACACTTTTGTTGAAATAAAGGATAATTGCAATGACTGAAATCACATATACAAGAAACGGAGATTATTTTATCCCCGACATCGTACTCAAAGAGAAAGAACACAAACCACTAGGAAAATACGGCAGAATGAGAAAAGATTATCTCAAAAATCACCGACCCGCACTCTGGAACCGATTCGTTTTAGGAGACACGCTCGATGACCACCTTCATGAAATCGATTCCGAAGCGCAGATTCGCTTTGATACTCTTCTTCCCCTCTACCGTGAAAGATAAAGTGTGACAGAAGAACTCAAAGCAACCGACCAGATGGAATGGATCGGAAAAATGAATAACATAATCAACGCAATCGAGGAAATCATTTTCAGTGAAATAGTTTACAGATAAAATTAAGGCAGGGATTTTCGTCCCTGCCTTTGCTTTATCTCAATTACAATCAAGACACAGATTGAATGCTTTTATGAAATCATCGTCATTCTGTGCCGTTCTCTTTTTGGGTCCTTTCGTTCTGTTGCCTGCCATACGCTCTTTCTTGCCGATATAACGGGTAAAAAGCAGGTTTTCGATATTCGTATCAGAATATATCAGACCGTTCTGATTAAGCGCTTTGCCGCCTTTTCCAAGCACTAGAGCCGCAAGCCCGTAATCCTGAGTAATAACAACATCACCCTTTTCGGTCAAGTTTGCAATCTTGCAATCGGCAGAATCAGCACCTTTGTCAACAACAATGGTTTCAGCACCGTCTTTCTGTATAAAGTGAGTGTTATCGCAGACAATTACACATTCAAGATTGCGCTCTTTAGCTATGCCAACGGCAATATCAACCACCGGACACGCATCCGCATCAATAATAATTTTCATAGTACACCTTTAATGATTTGTATCTGACATTATTATATATGCATTTGAATTTAATGTCAAACAAAGCTCCCCTGCGGTAACAGAAGAGCTTTGATAAACTAAATATTTAGGATGTATTAGGATAGAAAACAGAAGGATTTATTAATTCACAGTCAAAAAGGAAACTTGACGGACTATCTACAAAAGTAGATATTAAAAGGACTTATTAACATAATTATAGTTTACTATCATATAAAAATTAATATATCAAATCATAGACAATAAAAATATTATAAGCCACTGTGGCGCTGCTCGGAGAGAAGATTTTTAAATTTTCTCTCCGATTTTTGTTAGGGGTTTGGGGAAAATATTTCACCAACAAGCGAGATAAATTGCAAATGAATTTTTGTGTTTGTGTTCACATTTGCCTTGCTTGCCAATTTAGTGTTGCAAATAAAAAAGAGCCGGAACCCGTTTGTTTTATTTCGGGATTCGGCTCATATATTTATTTCCGTTCTGCTTAAGCCATTGACGGCAACGATAATAATTTGGAAAAACTTTTTCGATTTCAGCATAGAATTTTGCAGAATGATTCATCTGTTTTCTGTGGCAGAGTTCGTGAACAACAACGCTGTCAATGATTTCATTGGGCAACAAAACAAGCAGACAGTTAAAATTCAGATTGCCTTTTGACGAGCAGCTTCCCCAACGTGTGCGCTGACATCGGATTGTAATTTTTTTGTAAGTCACGCCGATTTTATCGGCATAAAATTCAATCTTTTGCGGAATAAACTCTTTTGCTTTTGCAACAAAACTTCTGATTTCTTCATCCGAATACGGCTCAATATTTTCAAGATTTTTTTGCTTTTCCGAAAACGATTGCAGATGTTTTTCAATCCAGTTTCTTTTTGATTCAACGAATTTTTCAATTTCTTTTTCTTTCATTTTTATCGGCGCACGAACGATAACTTCATTCGGTTTCACCTGAATTGAAATTGTTTTCCGTTTGCTTTTAATAACAGAAACTTCTGCGTTTTCAAATTTCATCTGCATCACATCCTTTCAAAGAATCCTACATTTAGAATAACACGGATTCAAAAAATAATCAAACTATCCTCAACAAAATTTCTGTGGAATAACCAAAAAGAATGTGATATAATCAGTTCGACAAATAAGAATTTGTGGAGGTAATTATGAGATTTAAAAAACAAATTTCATTGCTTCTTTGTGTTGTAATGGTATTTTTATCCGCTACACTCTCATCTTATGCTTCTGACGGAACAAACGCAGGCACACCTGCAATAATAAACACAGCGGAAGAAATCACAGGCTTAGTTATCAATTATTTTGCAAAATTGATCAACAATATCAAAGGCACAGATGAAACTGCTTTACCCCCTTCAGCGGTAAATCCTCACTCGTGGATTGAATATAACGGCGAACCGATTGAGAATCCCGAACAGAGATTGAACGCAGAAACATGGGTTGCGAACGAAATAGCCTTTGAAAGCGATAAAATCTATGCAGACCCGTTCAATGACGTTGATGTGGAACTTCACCTTTGGGGCAACGGCAGACTTTATAAAATCCCTGCTTTCTGGGACGGTGGTAATGTCTGGAAAGTCCGGTTCGTTTGTCCCTCCGAAGGTAATTGGCATTTCAAGACCGTCTGCACGGATGCCGAAAACACTTCGCTTGACGGCAGAACAGGTGCTGTTATATGCACCGGATACAGCGGTGAGCACGATATTTATAAGCACGGTTTTATCACAACAAACGCAGGTGAAAAGTATTTCACTTATGACGACGGAACACCGTTTTTCTGGCTCGGTGATACTCATTGGAGCCTCGGCGACGAAACAGTTGATATGGTTGAAACAATATGCGAAAAGCGTGTTTCACAGGGTTTTACCGTGTATCAGAGTGAACCCATCGGAGCAAAGTTTGATTTTACAAACGGCATAACCGAAGAGGATATGGCAGGTCTTGCGGACTATGATGAAAAGTTCCGCATTATTGCAGAAAACGGGTTCGTTCACGCAAATGCACAGTTTTTTTTCTCCTATTTTATTGAGCCCCTGATTTCAAACAACGGCGGTTTCAACGGCAATGAGCCGTCTGATTCTGCAAAAGCTTACCTTGAAAAAGTCAGCCGTTACTGGGTCGCAAGATACGGAGCTTATCCCGTTGTCTGGACACTCGGTCAGGAAGTTGACAATGATTTCTATTGGAGCGAAACAAACCATCCCGAATGGGGATTGGATAACAACCCTTACAAGCTTGTTGCGGAGTATTTAGCAAAACACGATGCATATGACCATCCGCTTTCTGCTCATATGGAAAACGTCGGTTCAACGTCGGTTTACGGCAACGGTGAGGGAGCAACGGATAATTGCAAGGTTTATTTCAAAGATGCAATGCCGTCCTGTTTCAGAGATATAAAAGCACACAATTTCTATGCCGTTCAATGGCACACCGACAAAACAGAGCAAAGCGATTTCCGAATTGAAAAAGACTGCTGGTATAACTCACAAGGCAAACCCGCAATCAATTATGAAGGCCAGTATTGCTATCTCTGGACAAAGAACTTCGGTTCAAGAATGCAGGGCTGGACAGCGTATCTTAACGGCATGTACGGCTACGGTTGGGGCGGTCACGATACCTGGAGCTACCTCAATGTTTATGATGAAGAAAAAGACAGCTCCGACGGCGTTGACACAATAACGAGCGAAGAAAAAATCAATGCAACCTGGCAGGATGCGCTCGAATACGAGAGCTCATATCAGGTCGGATATATGCGAGATTTCCTTGAAAACACAGAATGGTATAATCTTATTCCCAGATTTGACAACAAGGCATATTTCGTTCCCGCAAACAATGTTTATTATGTTTATGCAGGCAACGAAGATAACACCGAAATCGTTATTTATTTCTATTCGTTCACCGATGAAACCGTTGCGCAGAATGTAAACACCAAGTTTTACGGCGGAATAAAAACGGGTACAATCGGAAGCCTCGTTCCGAACGGAAGATATACCTATCAATGGTTCAACCCCATCAGCGGTGAATTTTCCGAAGAATATGAATTTACCGCTACAAGATTCGGCACATATTATATCGGCGACAGACCGCAGGCAACCGATATGGCTCTGCGCATAAGAGCTGCCGATAAATTCTGAACGAGTAATCGTATCTGCTAAATTCCAATTTGTCAAAAAGTTTGGAAAATAAGAATTTGCGGAGGTTCCAATGGAAATATTAAAATTTGATTTGAATAGCTCGGGCAACAAATTTAAAATTCTTAATGCGACTAACGGCGGACCTTGGCACAGAAGGCATGCAAATGACCAATTCCGCAGTAATTTTGAGGATTATAAGTCAGCGAGGATTCCATACAGCAGGAATCACGATTCTGCTGTTTGCGGCATTTACGGCGGTCCGTACAGCCATGATATTACATGCATTTTTCCTGATTTCGATGCTGACCCTTATGACCCTGCATCCTATGATTTTGCGTGTACGGATGAAAGCATTTTAGTTTGTCTTGATGCAGGCACCGAAACATTTTTCAGATTAGGCCAGACAATTGAGCATCAGATAAAAAAGCATGGCACTGTTCCGCCTGAGGATTTCAAAAAATGGGCCGTTATCTGCGAACATATTATCCGACATTACAATGAGGGTTGGGCAGATGGCTACAAACTCAACATTAAATACTGGGAAATCTGGAACGAAGCTGATCTTGACCCTGACGATTCATCGAACAAGCGCACCTGGGGCGGAACAAAAGCAGAATTTTTTGATTTGTTCGAAATTACCGCAAAGCATCTTAAAGAATGTTTTCCTGATTTGAAAACAGGCGGTCCTGCACTTGCACATAACGAAGAATGGGCAGAGGATTTTCTTCAGGAAATGCAAAAAAGAAACGTACCGCTTGATTTCTTTTCCTGGCATATTTATTGCACAGAACCTGTTCACATGGCCCAAAAAGCAAAAAGAATAAAAGTTCTTTTAAACAAATACGGTTATGAAAATTCAGAAAGCATACTCAACGAATGGAACTATGTAAAAGGGTGGGAAGAAGAGTTTGTTTATACTCTTAAAGCAATCCACGGCATCAAGGGCGCATCATTCACATTGGCTTGTATGTGTACTTCTCAGCATTCTCCCATTGATATGCTTATGTATTATGACACTCGTCCCTCGGTTTTTAACGGTGTTTTTGATTTTTACACTTATGAAAAGTTAAAGGGATACTATGCTTTTTATTGGTACGGTTTCCTTTATGATTGCGAAAAAGAAATCGCTTCCCAAAATGAGGTTGAAAAAATCTATTCTCTTTGCGGTGTGGATAAAAACGGAAAAGCGACAATTATACTTACTTATTACAGCGATAATGACTCTTTGCCCAATAAAGAGATTTCATTGGATTCAGGTAAAAATGCAACGTATGAGATATATAAGGTTGACAACAGGCACAACGGAGAGCTTGTAGCAGTTACAGATAACCTTTCCTTTGAGCTGGAGCTTTACAGCATGGTGCTTATTAAAGAAAAATAAAAACCATTTTCATATTTTGGTATGAGTGGTATAATCAATTCTATAAATTCCAATTTATCGAATATATAAACAAATATAACTTATTATTTGGGAGAATTGATATGAACGTTTTTCGTTTTGGTATTATGGGTGCGGGCGGAATTGCAAACAAGTTTTGCGAAGCAGTTTCGTTGCTTGATAACTGCGAAGTGTGTGCAATTTCAAGCAAAAGTTGTGATAGGGCAAAAAACTTTGCGGCAAAGCACGGCTTAAATAAATATTACGGCAGTTATATTGAAATGCTTGAAGCCGAAAAACCTGATTGCGTATATATTGCCGTTACGCCGAATGACCATTACCGCCTTACAATGATGTGCGTTGAAAGAGGCATTCCCGTGTTATGCGAAAAAGCTATGTTTCAGAATTCGGATGAAGCGCATAAGATTTTTGAAGCAGCTGCCAAAAATAATGTTTTCGTTATGGAAGCCATGTGGAGCCGCTTTTTACCTGCCGTCAACAAGGCGAAAACGTGGATAGATAACGGCGAAATCGGTATTCCCGAAATATCACAGTTTTCAATCGGATTTGCTGCTCCCGAAGACAAAGAAAACCGTTATTTTAACCCGTTGCTCGGTGGCGGTGCCGCGAAAGATATTACTGTTTACGCCTATGAAATCACTACATATCTGATTGAGCAAAAAATAAAAAATATGAATGTTTCTGCCGTGTGGGGTGACAGCGGTGTGGATATCAATAATCATATCAGCATTGAATTTGAATACACCTTGGCGGATATGATGGCATCTTTTATGACCTCAATCTATGATAAAATGATAATATACGGAAAACACGGAAAGATTGTTATCCCGAAGCCTCATTATGCAAGCGAATGTTTTTTATATGATATTTCAGGAAATCTTAAGAAACATTTTGAAGATAAGGAAACGGTAAACGGATTCACCTATGAAATCAGCGAAGCTGTGGAATGCATCAAATCAGGAAAAACCGAAAGCTCGGTTGTTCCGTGGAAAGTTACAACAGCCTGTTCTGAATTGTTTGACAGAATAGCAGAAACAAAAAATCAATAAGTATATGGTGGACAAATACGATTTTAACGAGGATAAATAATGGTTATTGAAACGGAACGATTGCTCTTAAGAGAAATGACGGATGAAGATTTTGACGCACTTTATAAAGTGCTGGCAGATCCGAATATAATGCAGCATTATCCCTATACATTTGACGAAAAGAGAGTAAGATGTTGGATTGAGCGAAACATCGAAAGATATCGGGTATTCGGTTTTGGTTTGTGGGCTGTATGTTTGAAAGAAACAGACGAAATAATAGGCGACTGCGGTTTGACAATGCAAATCATCAACGGTGAAATAAAACCTGAAATCGGATACCATATCAGAGCTGACAAACAACGAAAAGGATATGCAAAAGAGGCTGCGATTGCTGTCAGAGATTGGACATTCAACAACACACCTTTTAACACCGTTTATTCTTATATGAAGTATACCAACGAATCCTCAATTCAAACTGCTGTCTCATACGGTTGCAAACAAATAGATGAGTTTGCTGATGAGATAAATGAAATTACAAAGGTGTTTGCAATTTCAAGAGATGAATGGATTAAACGATAAACAAGAATTTGTTGAACTTTTTATCGTTTTGTTTTTCAGATTTCAGGAGAGGTTAATATGGTTTTTACAAAATATCTTTTTTGTTATTTTACAGGTAATTTGCCCGATGAGGAGAGAGTTCATTTTGCGGTTTCATACGACGGTTATAATTACACCTGTATAAATTCGGGTAAACCCGTAATCATCCAGACAAAAGGTAAAAAATGCTGCCGTGATCCTTTTATATTCCGTGATCAAAACAATATATTTCATATTATTGCAACAGATATGAGATCTCAGGACGGTTGGAGCAGCAACAATTCAATGATTATATGGGACAGCAATGACCTGATCAATTGGCATAACGAACGAATAATTGATTTTTCCATTTTTGATGAAACAAAAAGCGCAGACAGAGTGTGGGCTCCGCAAATTATATATGATAAATTCAGAAATGAATATATGATTTATTGGACTCATCACAATGCTGACAGCGATTCGGATACTATAACCTGGTATGCATACACAAAAGACTTCTGTCACCTCACAACATCACCGAAAGTTCTTTTCAGACCCAAAAGCGGTTTGTGTGCGATTGATGCGGATATAATTGAATATAACGAAAAATATTATCTCTTTCAGGCTGACGAAAAAAAGGAAGCTATCTGCTATTGCGTAGCCGATAAGCCTGACGGTCCGTATTATGAGCCCGATGACAACAAGGTTTCCGTTGCCGATACCGCATTGGAAGGTAACTGTATTTACAGAATACTCGGCACAGATAAGTTTGTTATGATTGCAGATCAGTTCAAAAAAGGCGGATATTTTATGCAGGAAACAACCGATCTGATTAATTTCACCAAAGTTGATGAAAGCAAATTTTCTCTTAATCATCTGAGGCCCCGCCACGGCTCTGTTCTTCATATCACCGAACAGGAGTATGAACTTTTGAAAAACTCAACCTTCAAATAATAATTTACAGGAGATGATATAATGGAAAATCTGGTTATAAACAACAATGAACTTTTATTGATGCGATATACCGAACTGATCCGCATTACCCCTTGCGGCAAAAATGCAATCCGTTTTCAATCATTTCCCGACTGTCAGGTAATCGAAGAAAATTATACCCTTATGCCGCAGAACGTTGATGCAGAAATTGAAGAATCTGATTACTGTGCAACGCTTACCTGCGGCAGTCTTAAAGCAAAAATTGAGCCAAACGGCAAACTGACTTTTTATAAAGACAGCGAAGTTATTCTTGTTGAAAAACTGGAACTGACTTTCAAAAGCAATTATCGCCATTTTGATAACAAAGGCAGCGGTCTGTGGAGCGCACGGGTAACCTTTGAACCAAATAAAAACGAGCATTTCTTCGGCCTCGGTCACAGCTGGGACAATGAATTCGACTTAAAAGGTTCTTCTATAGACATCCGCAACGTTAACGCCAAATGCACAATTCCCTATGTTTATTCTTCTCTCGGCTACGGTTTTCTTTGGAATAATCCTTCGACGGGTCTTTGTGAGCTTTCAAACAACCGTACACGTTGGAGTTGTGACTGCTGCAGATTTATGGACTTTGTTGTTATGGCGGGTACACCAAAAGAGGTTTGCACCACACTTTCCGATCTGACAGGCTATGCGCCGAAAATGCCCGAATGGGCAACGGGTTTCTGGCAGAGCCGTCTGCGCTATGAAACGCAGGAGGAATTGCTTTCAGTTGCAAAAAAATATAAGGAACTCGGCATACCGCTTTCCGTTATTATTGCCGATTATTTCCATTGGACAGAGCAAGGCGATTACAAGTTTGACCCGAAATACTGGCCCGATGTAAAAGCTATGACCGATGAGCTTCACGGCATGAACACAAAACTGATTGTTTCTATGTGGCCAACAATAAATGAACACAGCGAAAACTACCGGCATATGAGAAATAACAATATGCTTATGCGAACAGTCCACGGACCCGACAGAGTATTCGATTTCTACGGCTGGCAGAATGAAATTGACGTTACCAATCCCGCTGCAAGGGATTTTGTGTGGAGCAAACTTAAGGAAAATTACATAGACAACGGTGTTGATGCTCTTTGGTTTGACGAGGCAGAGCCTGAAATTCATCCCGAGCATTTTGACAATCTCATCTGGTATGCAGGCAGAGCTGATACGGTTGGACTTCTCTATCCTTATTACTATTCCAAAATGGCTTACGACGGTTTTAAATCCATCGGCAGAGACGATATAATCACCCTTACCCGTTGCGCATATTTAGGCAGTCAGAAGTTTGCTTCACTCGTATGGTCAGGTGATATAGAATCCACCTTTGAAAGCCTCGCTTGTCAGGTCAAAGCAGGACTTAATATGTCTATGTGCGGTATTCCCTGGTGGAATACGGATATCGGCGGATTCTACGGCGCGGATATTACAAGCGATTACTTTAAAGAACTTATTGTGCGTTGGTTCCAATTCGGTCTTTTCAGCCCCGTTATGCGTCTTCACGGTTCCCGTAACAGACACTTTGAACCAACACCCGGACTTAAAGAGCCGAGCGGTGACCCGAATGAAATCTGGAGTTTCGGTGAGAAGAACTTTGAAATACTGAAAAATCTGATCTTTATCCGTGAAAAGCTCAGACCTTATATTCAGACACAGATGGATATTGCATCTGAAAAAGGCTATCCCGTTATGAGGCCTATGTTCTTTGAGAATCCCGATGATGAAAACTGTTATAAACTTGACAGTCAGTATATGTTCGGCGATGATATAATTTTTGCACCTATCGTCGAGCAGGGTCAGACGGTGAAGACGGTTTATATTCCCGACGGTGAATGGATTTTAACCAAAAACAAAAAAGTATACACAAAGGGTACTTATGAAATAACGGCAGAGATTGACGAGTTTATAGCATTCGTAAAGAAAGGTTCAGACGTAATTAAGTGTTTTGAATAAACAAAAGCCAATTTGTCAAAAAGTTTGGAAAATAAGAATTTAAAGGAGACTGTCCACTATGAAAATGATGCACATAACCATCCAAACTCAAAATTTCAATGAGGAAATCAAATTTTATCAAGAGATCATCGGTCTTTCCATTCAACATGAAATGAACGGAATGGGAC
>JAFVVQ010000044.1 GCA_017502085.1 Clostridia bacterium
CAATAACAGCTCGTCAACATCCTCGGTGGGCAAATTCTCCGCCAAGAGCATATTGCGAAACTCATTCATACCGTTGATAAGTAAGTTGCACTCAAAATCCGTAAACTTAATTTTTGTCTTTCTACTCATAAAAAATGACCTCCTGTTATTTGGTAGCTTTATTCTACCTTATAACAGGAGGTTAGTCGAATGTGTGGATATGTAATTTTATATCATATTAAAATGTATTAATGCATCCATTATGGCTTCTTCTTTTTCCTTCGGACATTTCGGCACTCGGTGTCCTTCTTTGCCCTTGTTATAATTCTCACGCTCAATAATACCACACTTTGCCTTAACCTGTGATATGTAAAGAGTTGACACTTTAAGACCGTGTTTATCAAGCACATAATCCTTGATTTCCTGATAGGTTGCCTTGGTTTCAGCAGAAGTAATATCAAGCTCTGAAAGATCCAGTTTTATGTCGATATGTGTGTCCGGTCTGCGTTGGGACAAAAGAACAACCGTCTCGACGTGGCCTGTTCTCGGAAACATATCCACGGGGGTTGCTCTGACGGCAGTATAGCCGAGGTCGGCGAAAATTCCGCAGTCTCTTGCGAGGGTTGCGGGGTCACACGAAACGTAGACAATGCGCTTCGGATTCATCTCTGCCGCTGTGTTTATCATATCCGGCGAACAACCCTTTCTCGGTGGGTCAAGGATAATAACATCGGGACAGATACCCTCATTTTTAAGTGTTTCTGCCGCTTCAGCAGCATCTCCGCAGATGAAACGTGCGTTTTCTATACCGTTGATCTTCGCATTGAGTTTTGCATCCTCAATTGCTTCGGGTACAATTTCAACACCGATGACTTCCTTCGCTTTTTTTGCCATTGAAAGTCCGATTGTGCCCGCTCCGCAATAGAGATCGAGTACCGTTTCGTTAACGCTCAGATCAGCATATTCCGCCGCTTTGTTATAGAGTTTTTCCGCCTGGTCACGGTTGACCTGATAAAATGAAAGCGGAGATATGCGGAAGGTAAGTCCGCAGAGAATGTCGGTTATATAATCCTCTCCCCAAAGGGTGCGGCAGGTTTTACCGAGAATGACGTTCGTTTTTTCTTTATTTACGTTGACGATTATGCTTCTGATATCAGGCTCCGCTTCGGTAAGTGCGGCAACGAGCCCGTTTTCATCGGGCAGCCTGTTACCATTGATAACGGCACATACCATAATCTCGCCGCTTTTCGTGCCCTTACGAAGATAGATATGACGGAGCAGACCCTTGTGGGCAGTCTCGTCGTAGACGGTAACGTTATTCGCTTTTACGTAATCCGTAAAAACTCTGAGAATTTTTTCGAATTCTGTCGGCTGAAGCATACAGTCGGGGCAATGAACAACTCTGTGACTGTGTGACGAATAAAAGCCCGTTTTAATTTCGCCGTTATCATATGCAACGGGATACTGCGCCTTGTTGCGGTATCTTTTATCCGTTTCGGCGGCAACAACGGGCTCGAATTCAGGCTCTACTCCACCGATTCTTCTGAAGCATTCGGCAACGTGAGCCGCTTTCAGCTCCGCTTCCGCCTTATAATTCATATGCGAAAAAACACAGCCGCCGCATCTGAGGTATACGGGACATTCCGCTTCAATTCTCTCGGGCGACGGTGTGAGTATGCTCTCCACCTTGGCAAAGGCATAGGTCTTTTTCACCTTGAGGATGTGAGCGGTGATTTCGTCGCCAACAGCCGTTGCGGGCACAAAAACCGCCATTCCCTCATAATGACCTATGCCGCTGCCGTTAGAGGAGCAGCTCTCGATATTGAGTTTTATTCTGTCGTTCTTCTTAAGCATATCATTTAAGGAAGCCGCTGATGATAACCTCTTCGGCTTCTTCCTCGTTCATTCCGAATGTCATCAGCTTGACAAGCTGATCGTTGTTGATTCTTCCGATTGCTGCCTCGTGAACAATCTGGGCATCGGCTGAATTCGCCGTAATTGCGGGGATGGAGCTTACATTTGCTTCATCCATAATGATTGAATCGCACTGCACGTGCGCTCTGCATTTCGCATTTCCGATTGCATTGGGATGGAATATCTGCTTTGACTTATCCTTCGCAACCGAACGGGAGATAATCTGCGCCGACGCATCCTCTCCCTCAAGATAAACGTCCATATCGGAACGTGCATACTGCTCGCCATGGGTGAGCAGTCTTTCAGTGATGATGAGCTTTGCACCCGCCTTGAGATACGCCTTCGAGTCTCTTACGGTTGAGTCGACACCCTTTATCTGTACCATTTCCATCTCACAGACGGAATTTTCATCCTGCTCAATAACAGTTACGGGATTGAGCACTCTTTCGCCCTTGCCGTCACCCTCACCGTAATGCTTTTCGACGTATTTTACCTTTGCATTCTTGCCGATGTGGAAGGTGTGGATACCGTCGTGCTGCGATTTTTCGTCACCGCTGTTATGGATTCCGCATCCCGCAACGATAAGGATATCCGCATCGTCACCGATAAAGAAATCGTTATATACAAGGTCATTGACACCCGCCTCTGTAATGATAACGGGAATATGAACACTTTCGTTTTTCGTGCCGGGGGCAACGATAATATCTATGCCCGGCTTGTCCTCTTTTGTAACTATTTCAATGTTGGCGGTTGACTTTCTTGAGTGACCGCTTCCGTTTTTACGGAGGTTATACGCACCTGCAGGAACTTCGTGCAGGTCGGCAATAGCTTCAAGAAGCTGAGACTCTGTTTTATTCATCTGCGCCTGCCTCCTTTCCTCTGAAACCGCAGTTTTCGCTGAATTCACCCATCAGAGCAGGGAAAACCTCCTCCTTGGGTCCGATTGTTCTGACCTTGCCGTCGGCAATGACAATCATTGTGTCGGCAAGCTGCATAATTCTTTCCTGGTGAGAAATAACGATAACACTGTTGTGGTTGCCGCTGCTCATTGCCTTGAAGGATTCAACAAGCATCGAGAAGCTCCAGAGGTCAATACCTGCCTCGGGCTCATCAAAGATGGCAACACCGAGCTTACGTGCCATAAGAGTAGCGATTTCGATTCTTTTTGCTTCACCGCCCGAAAGGGAGTTATCCATTTCTCTGTTAAGATAATCTTTTGAACAGAGACCGACGCTTGTAAGGTAGCTGCAGCACTCGTCTTCGGGAAGCTCGTAGCCCGCCGCAAGAGAGAGCAGACGGCGTACCGTCAGACCCTTGAATCTCGGGGGATGCTGGAATGCGAAACCGATACCGAGCTTTGCTCTTTCGGTTACGGAAAGGTCGGTAATATCAGTGCCGTTATATAAAATTCTTCCGCTTGTGGGCTTTTCAATGCCCATAATAAGCCTTGCAAGTGTGGATTTGCCGCCGCCGTTGGGACCCGTAATTACCGTAAAAGCACCGTCGGGAATTTCCAGAGAAACGTTATCGACAATTCCGAGATCCTTACCGTCAACATCCACGCTGAACGAAATATTTTCAAGTTTTAACATATCTGTTCTCCGTTTTTATATTTTAATTCAGCTTATTATATACCATAAATCTGCGATTATCAATATCATTTGCAACAGTTTCATAGAAATTAGAAGTTTATTGTTGAAAAAATATAAAATAATATGTATAATATTTTGTGTATTTATCCAAAGGAGGAAAAACAAATGAAAAAAATCTTATCCATCGTTATGACCGTTATGCTTGTTCTGAGCGTTGCGGTTATGCCCGCATCCGCCGAAGCGGACAACACACTCAGATTCGGTGAAGACGGCAAATTCAGAATCCTTCAGTTTGCCGACATCCAGGATAACGCATTCCTTGAATACGCAACCTATCAGTTCATCAAGGATTCTGTTGCAGAGCTCCAGCCCGACCTTATTGTTCTCACCGGTGACAATATTTCAGGCGGCGGCTCACCCACAAAAACTCTTGCAAAAATTGCCATTTCAAGATATATGAGCATATTTGAAAAAGCAGGCGTTCCCGTCGCAATGGTTTTCGGCAATCACGACAGTGAAGGTCCCGCAACAAAGGAAGACCAGATGGCTATGTACCAGAGCTATGATTGCTTTGTTGGCTATGAAGGCGAAGACCTCACAGGCTGCGGTAACTACAATCTCCCCATCTACGATGCAAAGGGCGAAAAAATGCTCTATAACCTCTGGATGATTGACTCGCTCACATACAACAGACATCCCGAAGACGAAAAAGACGTTGCTTACTATGAAAACGATCTTGAAGGCTATGCTTGTGTTCACAAGGATCAGATCGACTGGTATGTAAAGACCTCCAACGAACTCAAGGAAGCAAACGGCGGCAAACCCGTTCCCTCAATGGCATTCCAGCACATTATCGTTCCCGAAATCTTTGACGTTCTCGCTAAAGATAAGGACGGCAACTGGATCCTCCCCGAAGGCGTTGAAGGCGAACTCTGGGAAACTCCCTGCCCGCCTCACTACACCAACGGTCAGTTTGATGCAATGGTTTCTCAGGGTGACGTTGTTGCAATGTTCTTCGGTCACGACCACAAGAACGATTTCATTATCAACAATCAGGGTATCGACCTTGTAAACACTCCCGGTGTCGGCTTCTCCTCCTACGGCGACATCAACAGAGGCGCAAGAGTCATTGACCTCGACGTCAATGACCTGAGCACATACGAAACCGAGGTTGTTGACTGGGTTGATTTCTATGACGTTGAAAACAACACAACCGCAATGTACACCTTTATCATTCACGCCAACGAATATCCCTTCGGCGAGAAGCTTCTTGCATTTGTAAAGCTTACTGCAGAATTCGTTGGTCCCATCCTCAAAAAAGCTTTCGAGCTTGTCGGTTCACTCACCTGATTAATTAAATAAAGGAGAATGTTTATGAGCGGCGCATTGCTTGTAATCCTCAAAAAAGCTCTCGCACTTATTCTTTCACTCATCACTCCCCTTCTTTTCGGCATCCATTGGGAACCTCTTTCGAAGTATGATAAAGACTGCCGCATTGTTGAAGAAAAAATCGGCGGATTTATGAAAGGCGTATGCCATGCTGACCCCGATTATGATTCTCTCAAAGGCGCAAACATCGAATGGACCCGCAAAGATATCCCATTCCCCTATAACAAAGACGGCTCGATAAGCCAACGCTATGTCAATTGGAAAGCTGAAATGAAAGCTTATTCCGATAACGGCATCAAGATTTTTGCAATCACGCCTTACCCCGATGACTATCTCGAATACGGTCTCGACCCCAGAGACCCCGCCGACAGAGAAGGTATTCAGGATATTGCAAGATTCTTCATCAAGGACCTCGAAGGTATCGCGGGTGCGATTCAGGTTACAAACGAAATGGGCATCGACCGTTTCACTCATCCTCTCACCCTTGACGAAGCCGCCGATTTCATCGGTATGCAGCTTGAGGCAATGTATCCCGTCAGAGGCGATATCATTATCGGCTATAACCTCGGCGGTCTTGCAATTATTTCTCTCCCCTTCAAAATGACGGAATACCACAAATACTGCGACTACGTCGGTCTTGATATGTATCTCGGCTCTTTCGAAGATATTTCACACGATATCAATCACTACCTCGTAATTCTCGGCTTTGTCAGAAAAGTAACGGGCAAACCCATCATTATGTGCGAATTCGGTTACATAGGCTACGGTGAACCCAAATCCGAGGCTGAAAAGAAGGCCGTTCTTCAGAAATACGGTTTTGACAGCGAAGAAGCCGCAACCGCCGATATGGATACCTTCATCAGCAGACTCCCCGAGGATATGAAGGAAGAAATCCTTGAGCTCTATCCCAACTACACCGCAGAAGAATATGCACAGATTCTTTTTGAAGGCGAATACAAGAATCATCTCTACACTTCTCTCCCCGAAGGCTACGGTCTCAACGGCTATGCACATACTCCCGAGGGTCAGGCAAAATTCTATAAAGACCTTATCCCCAAAATAATGGCAAAGGATTACTGCGTTGGTGCCGTAATTTACTGTTGGGGCGACAGCGATTCCTGCTACGTCTGCGGTCAGGAAGAATGCCCCGTTGAAACAGGCTGGGGTCTCGTTGACAATGACGGCAAACCCAAACCCGCATACTATGCAGTCAAAGAGGCTTTTGCCGATTAATTAAAATATTAAGGAGTACGAATCTATGTGGCTTATGATCAAATCTGCGATAACCCTTATGGTTTCGCTTCTGATGACAATATTCCCCAACAGCGAGCTTCTTAAGGGAATGGATATCCTTGAGTTCACCACCGAAAAAGAAGGATGTCTTCTCAATGCATCCATTGTTTCCGACATACACATCGACGTCGATTGGCCGATCGGCGAGTGGATCTGGGCAAACGGTATGAACGATCTCAACCGCTCTGTCGATACCATCGATGCTCTCATCGTTTCGGGCGACCTCACCAACTACGGCGACGGTCCTTCAATGGAAAGCTTCTTCAACACTATCGGCAATGCTGACCCCGCAGATAATCTTATTATCGCAATGGGTAACCACGATGTCGGTCACGTTGAAGATACCACCCAGGAGGGTGCAAGACAGCGTTTCGTTGAGTGCTTCAACAAAACTAATCCCACCTTCGATATCGAAAAAGCATATTACAAGGCAGACGTCAACGGCTACCGCTTCGTCGTTCTCTGTGATGACGGCGACGATACCTGGGATTGCCCCGATATGTCACCCGAACAGCTTCAGTTCCTTGACGATTCTCTCGCAGAAGCAGCCGACAGAGGTCTCCCGATGTTTGTTATCTGCCACGTTCCCGTCGAGGGCGTGAACGGTCAGGATAAAATCTGGGCAGACGGAGGTCTCGACGATAACAGCGATGCCGTTCAGGCAATTCTCGAAAAATACGAAAACGTATTTTTCATCAGCGGCCACGTACACACAGGTATCAACGGTCCTCTTGTCGAAAAGGCTTTCGGTTTCTCCTGCGTCGAAACAATCAACGGTGTCAACTACGTCAACCTCCCCACCTATATGATTATCAACCGCTACGGTGTGCCGTGGGGCGGTATGGGATTCCAGATGGAGGTTTATGAGGATGAGGTTCTCTTCAGAGCAAGAAACTTCGGCTCATCCAAATGGTATCCCGTTTATGACCACAGCGTCACGCTCGTGTAAAACAAAATAATTAATCCCCTTGGAGCCGTCGAAGAGCTTCAAGGGGATTTTGTCTTATAAATCAGGGATTATATCCATCAAGAATATCAATTATATCCCTCTCATAAACGTTGCCGCCGAGAATATCTCCGTTTGCACTGAAACAAATCGCACGGACGTCCGACGGATCTTCATCATACGGGTTTCTGATTTCTTTGCTCATATCAAAGTATTCACCAAGATATTTAAGCGCATTCCCGCTCGGAAACACCACGTTGCCTTCACCCGTTTCAATTCCCATCTTATTGAATACCGAGAGTATTTCTCTTGTTTTTTCGTTATAAATATTATTGTTTTCCGGACTCACAAGCCAGGCGGGATGAACTCTGAAAGTGATATCCGCCGTTTTAACCTCATTTGCAAATGCAACAACGTATTCAAGCGGTATCGTCTCCTGATGAAAAGCATCAACCGAGAGCAGAAGCTCATTAACACCGCTTTCGATTATCTCCCTTGCAATACGCTTTATTTTCCCGGTATCATTACTGAAGAATCCGTTTGTTATGAGCTGTCTTTTCGGAATATTCATTTCCCTTGCAGCTTTATGAATTCCGCAAACTGTTTCGGGACAAAGCAAAGGTTCTCCTCCGAAAGTCATAACGGAATTGATTCCGTATTCAGCGGCTATTCTGCGCACCGCATCCATCGCCGTATTTTTTTCAATTCTTTCCGATTTTCTGTGTTCACCTTGTGAACAGTGTTTGCATCTGCCCGTACAAGCCATCGTGACGACAAACTCTATGCGATTCAGATTTTTCAGATATTTATTCATCTTTTCCACCGTTTCTGAAAAGGATAAAAAAATAACCACCCTTTTGGGTGGTTAAATGAGTGTCGGCGTCGACCTATCTTCCCGGGCCGCTTCCAGCCAAGTATTTTCGGCACTGTTGAGCTTAACTACCGTGTTCGGGATGGGAACGGGTGGACCCTCAACGTCATCAACACCGACTAAAAAACGCAACAACGTTTTTTGAATGCTTGATGATTATATCCCTAAAAGATGTATTTGTCAAGCTTTTTTTAAAAATTTTTTAATTTTTTTCAAAATATGTGTTTTTATTGCTTTTCGGGACAAAATATCTCCGTAATATGAAACAGTCCGGATAAAAATAAATAATAAAAATTTTAAAAAAGCTATTGACATTTGCATAACGGTTTGATATAATCCCTTTTGCAGTTGCGGATGTAGCTCATCTGGTAGAGCGCCACCTTGCCAAGGTGGAGGTAGCGAGTTCGAGCCTCGTCATCCGCTCCAAAAAACCACTTGCTCAGCAGGTGGTTTTTCATTTTATCGGGAGGTTTTGCCATGCAGAGATATTACAAAGGCGAGAATATAATCAACTGCCGTGATCTCGGCGGCTATGCCTGTGACGGCGGAACAACAAAATACGGTGTCGCTCTGCGTGCCGGTGTTATGCGTGATCCCGACGAAAAAGACCTTGCAATCCTCCGGAAATTCGGCATCAGAACAGTCATCGATCTTCGCGGAATCGAAGAAGCTGCGGATATGCCTTCATATTTCAAGGATAAACCCGAATATAATTACTACCATTTTCCCCTCCTCGAGGCGAATCCCGCAATGGCAAAAAGCGATGCACCGATGACGGAGCTTTATAAAGACTGTCTGAGTAATTACAGTTCAAACGTTGCCGCAGTGATGAAAATCATCGCAACTCTTGACGAGCCGTTTATGTTTCACTGTTTCTGCGGGAAAGACAGAACGGGTATGGTTGCGGCACTTCTTCTGAGGGCGGCGGGAGTCTGCAAAGAGGATATCATTGCCGATTATGAGGTTTCATATACTTATATAAAGCCTTTTATTCACAGAGAAATTGAAAACAAAAGCGGCCTTATCTGGGACGGCGCATATGAGAGATTTTATTCTCACGGCGAAAATATGGAGCAGATTCTTGATTTTATCGATGAGGAATTCGGCGGCGTACACGGATACCTGAGAAAAATCGGTCTGACCGAGAGCGAAATCGACGCCATTCGCTGCAAACTGATTTAATTTTCTATTGACATTAAAACAAAAATGGCATAAAATACAACTGCACAAAAACATCGGGGTGTGGCGCAGCTGGTAGCGCGCGTGGTTTGGGACCACGAGGCCCAGAGTTCGAAACTCTGCACTCCGACCAAAAGATGAAAATCCGAACCGTATCTCGTTTTGAAGAGACGGTTCGGATTTTTTCGTTTTGCAGGCACACACCCTGCCGTTCTTACTTCAGGCATACTGTTACAACAATTGTATCAGTCTTTGAAATACGGATTCCAATCACAATCGACTGAAATGGTTTTCATTTCAGGTCGGGCAGACAAAATCCTTGCTATATCTGCCCCGCACGTCGGCATAACTACGGGTGTATGTTCCTCAGAAAAAACAAAGTTCTCAGCTGAACGCACACCGTCAAACGTGAGTTTCCCTTCGTTCTGTGCGGCAATTTCTTCAATCACCTCTATACATACGCACGAAAGCCCACGGTAAGTTTCATTGTTTTTGTAGCGACCCTTCACGTTTGAATCAATGTTGAATGACTGAAGTGATTCGCTGAAAAATATATGCTGTTTCTGCCAGAAAAGGCAGTTGTCTCCGTATGAAATATAATCCTCGTGCATAAAGAAACAGTACGGTGCATGACCGTGAATAATACACGCTCTGTTCTCGCTGAGTTCTTCCTCCGTCGGCCACCAACGTCTTATACGTCGGGAATACAGACCGTTTCTCGACCACACAATCAGCTTCAGCGGAGAATGATAAGACGTAGAATTCTCATCAAGCTTGTAAGAATATGCCTTTTTGCCCGGATTTTCAGCCATATCCCTGCTTATCAGCTTCATCGCACTTGAAATCATTCCCGAATGAACAAGATAATAATCGAGCACTTTACCCCTCAAAACCATTATATCGGGAAGATTTTCAAGAGAATACCACGGACACAATTCACGCTCATGATTGCCCCTGATCAGATGAAATCCGGGATCGTCAACGTTTTCGCTGTAATATTCGGCAATGTAACTCAATAAGTAGTCGGTTCTGCCGCCGCCATTATAGTCGCCAATGAAAAACACGTGATCCTTCTGAGGGTCAAATCTGATTTTTTCCATCAGCAGCCTGAGAGTTTCCGCCTGGCCGTGTGTATCTCCGACAACAAAATGCAGACCGTCAGGGTATTTCGCCCTCAATTCTTCAATATTATCGTCATAACGCAGAATAGTACTTTCTGTTCTGTTCATAAATATTCCTCACCTTTATTTACAACATCTGACAGATAAAAGCAGAAAAAATATCAGCTCTTTCTCTCCAGCGAACAAACACATTCTATATGGTTTGTGTGAGGAAACATATCGACGGGCTGGATAGCTTTGACGGTATAGCCTTTTTTAATTATGAGGTTGAGATCTCTTGCGAGGGTTTCGGGGTTGCAGGAAATATAGACAACTCTTTTCGGCGCCATTTTTGCAAGGGATTCAATGAATTTTCTGCTGCTGCCTGCTCTGGGCGGGTCCATAAAAACAACTTCCGCACTCTCGCCCTCTTCGGCAAGTGCTTCCATAAAGTCACCCGCATCGGCACAATAGAACTTTGCGTTTTTCATTTCGTTGCGTCTGCAGTTTGAAACCGCATCCCTGACCGCATCGGGATTCAGCTCAACACCGATAACCTCACCTGCGGTTTTCGCAGCAACAAGACCGATTGTTCCGATTCCGCAATACGCATCGATTACCCTTGTTTTTGCATCGAGCTGTGCAAACTCCATAGCTTTATTATAAAGCTTTTCAGTCTGCACGGGGTTTATCTGATAAAACGATTTCGGCGATATTCTGAAAACACATCCGCAGAGAGTATCCTCGATATATCCGCTTCCGTGAAGGACTTCCTCTTTGTCGCCGAGAACGAGATTCGTATCTTTGGGATTGATGTTAAGCACTACGGTTGTAATTTCGGGATGCATTTCAAGCAAGGCTGCGGTGAATTTTTTCTTCATCGGGAAATATCCGCTTGCGCCGACAATAACAACCATCACTTCTCCGCTTGTAAAACCCCTTTTGACAAGCACGTGACGGAGAAATCCCGTGCCCTTATCTTCGTCATAAGTCCATATTTTGAACTTCGGGAGCATATTACGGATATCGACAATAATTTTATCCGCAATTTCATCCTCTGTCATACAGGTATCAACTGAAACGATTCTGTGACTGCCCGACTGATAGACACCCGAGATAATCTTGCCGCTTTTTGTTCTGCCGAAAGCCGCCTGCACCTTGTTGCGATAGTGATATGGATTTTCCATACCGATGATTTTTGAAACCTTGCCGAATTTTTTCAGCAGTATCTCGCATCTTGCCTGCTTCCACTTAAGCTGACGGTCATAGGTCATATTCTGAAGCTGACATCCGCCGCATTTCCTGGCAAGCGGACACGCATCGGGATTTGTTTTTATATTTGAAGTATGTGACATAATTTCTCCTGTTTATTAATCAAACATAGGTGTTGAGAGGTATCTCTCTCCGCCGTCGGGAAGAAGTACAACGATTGTTTTACCCGCATTTTCGGGTCTCGAAGCAACAAGCTTTGCCACGTGAAGCGCCGCACCTGAGCTTATTCCTACGAGAACGCCTTGAGTTGCAACGGTTTTCTTTGCGGCAGCATAGGCTTCTTCCGTCGTGACGGTTATGATTTCATCATAAATTTCCGTATCGAGAATCTTCGGTATGAATCCAGCACCGATACCCATCAATCCGTGTGCACCCGCTCTGCCCTCTGAAAGAAACGGAGAATCTGCGGGTTCAACGGCGATAATTTTAATCTCGGGATTCTTTTCTTTAAGGTATCTGCCCGTGCCCGTTATCGTTCCGCCCGTACCGACACCCGCAACAAAAATATCGACCTTACCGTCGGTATCCGCCCAGATTTCGGGACCCGTTGTCTTATAGTGAGCGGCAGAATTGTCGGGATTATCAAACTGCGCGGGAATGAAAGAACCCTGAGTTTCAGCGGCAATTTCTTCCGCCTTCGCAATTGCTCCCGCCATTCCTTTCGCACCCTCTGTAAGCACAAGCTCCGCACCGTAAGCGGCAAGGAGTTTGCGACGCTCAACACTCATTGTTTCGGGCATTGTAATAATCACTCTCATACCCTTCTGCGCCGCAAAAGATGCGATTCCGATGCCCGTATTGCCGCTTGTCGGCTCGATGATAACGGATTTTTCGGTGATTCTTCCGTCAGCAAGTGCCGCTTCGAGCATTTCCTTGCCGACTCTGTCTTTTGCACTGCCTGCGGGATTCATATATTCAAGCTTTGCAAGAATATCCGCACCGCAGTCCCCCGAAAATCCCGAAAATCTGACGAGCGGAGTATTGCCCACAAGCTCGGAAACACTGTTATATATTTTCATAGTATCATCTCCACATATTTATACTATTTTATTATATCAATGCCCATATAATCGGTCAAGATGATTTTTGAGCAGAAAAGCCTCCGCACTGAAAGTGCAGAGGCTGAGTTCTTAATTGGAAAGCTTTGCCGTCTGGCGTTGCGCCATAACAAGCTTTGCATAAATTCCGTTTTGCATAAGAAGTTCTCTGTGTGTGCCGACCTCGGCAATTCTGCCTTTTTCGATAACGACAAGACGGTCTGCATTACGCAGAGTTGAAAGTCTGTGAGCGATGGCAAAAGTTGTTCTGCCCTTGACAAGCTTTGCAAGTGCCTCCTGAATAAGACTCTCGGTTTCGGGGTCAAGCGCAGACGTTGCTTCGTCAAGGATAAGTATTTCGGGATTTCTCAATACCGCTCTTGCGATTGAAATTCTCTGCCTTTCGCCGCCCGAAAGATTATGTCCGTCTTCACCGACGATTGTATTATATCCGTCGGGAAGCTTCATAATGAATTCGTGGGCATTTGCCGCCTTTGCCGCCGCAATAACCTCGCTCGGCTCGGCGGTATTTCTTGCATAGGCAATGTTATCGTAAATCGTACCCGCAAAGAGGAAGGTCTCCTGAAAAACAACGCCGACCTTTTCTCTGTACGCCGTCTGACGCATATCCCTGATATCCTTACCGCCGACGGTTATGCTGCCTGCGTCGGCATCGTAAAGACGCATAATCAGGTTGATGAGAGTTGATTTGCCTGCACCCGAATGACCGACAAGACCTATCATTTCACCTTGCTTCACGGTGAGATTGATATCCTTGAGCACGGGCTCATATGCTTTATAACCGAAGCGTACGTCGCTGAAAACAATATCACCGTCAAGCTCAGCAGGTACGGGATTTTCAGCATCCTCCATACTCTGCTTTTCATCGATAACCTCGAAAATTTTGATGAGGCTTGTTGCAACCTCACCGAGTCTTCTGGGCAGATTCGAAATCCAGCGCAACGGCTGATATATATAGGCAAGGAACAGAGTGAATTCAAGCAATTCACCAACGGAAATCGTTCCGTTAACAACCATTCTGCCACCGAAATAAAGCACAAGGAATTCACCGATTCCCATAAAGAATGACAGAAACGGGAATACCCTTGCCCACAACTGCTCGTTACTTGCCGAAATCTGTGCAAGACGGAAGCATATACTGTCAAATTTTTTGATTTCTCTTTCTTCACTGCCAAAGGTTTTGACAACTCTGATTCCTCTGACAATATCGTGAAGCACCGAATTTGACCTTGAATTGCATCTCCACTGTTTTTCATATCGGATATGAATGAATTTCCAGAAACCTCTGATTGCAAGAACAACAAAAGGTACGGGAACAAACACAAGAAACGTCAGAATCGGGCTGATATTGATGAGAACAATCAGTATTACAATAAACATTATCAGCTTTTCGATGGCGTACATACCGTGCTCTGTGACAAATCTTCGCACAACCTCAGTATCCTTCGTGACTCTTTTCATCAGGTCGCCCGAAGTTTTCTTTGACATCGACGAAAGCGAAAGTCTCTGCACCTTATCATAAACCAGAAGGCGCATATCATTTGAAAACCGCGAGCTGATTCTGTTTGTTCTTCTCTGAGAAATAATCGAGAAAAATCTGCCTGCAATCTGAGTCAGAGCCATCAGAATAACCAGCATAACGATGCCTCTGATTTTTTCATCCGTTGTCATCGAGGAATTTGCAAGATAACCGTCAAGCAATTTCGCGTTGAGTACCGGGAGCATTGCTCCGAGTGCCGTTGAAATTGAAAGAAGGATTCCCGAAACCGCAAGACCGCCGAGATACGGCTTTGCCAAGTCAAAGGCACGTTTAAAAACATAACTCTTCTCGACGCAGAAAAGGCATACATCGATACCCTTGGGATAGTGTCTGCCGCACTTGGGACATACTCTGAAATCCTCGCGCGAAAGCTCGGTTTCTTCACCTGTTTTTATATAATGGTTTACAACCTTGCAGAATTCACCGATTTCGTTTGCCTGAGAAAGCGAAAACCGGCAGACGAAAACGGAATTTTCCATTTCCGCACCCGCATCCTTCTGCACGAGCTCAAGGCACCCGCATCCGACGTATGAACGCTGGAGAATCTCCTCAATTCCGTCAAGGTTGTGACTGAAAACGGGTTCTCCGTCGCAGACGGCAATCAGCGTTCCGTTTTCGAAAACAAGTTCGCCGTTGCACAGTTTACCGTCGGCAGTCAGGTCAAACCGCACTATATTTTGCATTTTTTTCACCCCTTTGAAATGAGTAATGAACAGTGAAAAGTGAATAGTTTCGAGTGGGCTCTGCCCACGCCCGTTTATATTATAATCGGTTAAAGGCGTAGCCTTTCCTTATCTTTTCACTCTTCACTTCCGAACTTTTCACTTAATAGAGATACGGCTCAAGTTTGCGTCGGCTCTTTGCTTCGATTGACGCAAAATCCGTTATTCTGTAACGGTTACCGTCGATATCAGTAACATCAATGGCATCACCGTGCTGACGGATACTCTTTGTGATATCCTTGACCGCAAAAGCTTTTTTGACTCCGCCGATAACAACGTCAAAATAGAAATGTCCCATCTTCTCTTTAATCGATTCAATTTTTTCGATTACGGGGCAATAATAACGCTGCGAAAGCTCCGAATTGATAAGCTCCTGTTGCTCAGGAGAGAATGCGGAAATCTTTTCGATAATACCGACCTCGTTTTTCTCGATATCGGAAATGCAGATATATTCATCGGGTAAAGAAAGCGGCAGCGAACGGGTAAGAATGACTCTTTTATATTCTTTGCCATCAATATCAGCGGCAAGGAATCCGCTGGGATTGAGCGAAAATACGCATTTTTCGGGTATAACGTACTCCGTACGCAGTGTTTCGGGAGATATGGTGTTGTTACTCATCTTTATTCCTCCTCCGTTTCGGCTTCGGACGTACCGATTCCGATTGTTTTCAGTGCCTCAGACTGAATCTTATATTGCTTATAGAATTCACCCTTCTGTTTAAGAAGCTCGGAATACGTTCCGTATTCGACAATTCTGCCGTTATCGATAACCGCAAGGTAATCGGAATCTCGCAGCGTCGAAAGTCTGTGGGCAATGGCAAGAGTTGTTCTGCCCGCCTTCAGCTTTGTGAGTGAATTCTGGATGTTTCTTTCAGTTTCGGTATCCATTGCGGCAGTCGCTTCATCGAGAATCAGTATCTTCGGATTCTGAATTATCGTTCTGGCAATTGAAATTCTCTGCCTTTCACCGCCTGAAAGCTTCTGACCGCCTGCACCGACTCTTGTTTCATATGCATCGGGAAGCTTCATAATGAAATCGTGCGCCGATGCCGCCTTTGCCGCAGCAATAATTTCGTTCATCGTTGCATCAGGTTTTGCATAGCGGATATTATCGGCAATCGTGCCGATGAAAAGATAAATATCCTGTGAAACAAGACCGATGTTGCGGCGAAGCTCCGTCAGTTTAAGATCACGCACGTCGATGCCGTCGATCTTGACGTTTCCTTCCTTCGCATCATAAAGCCTTGCAATAAGGTTCGCAATCGTTGTCTTGCCCGCACCCGTCTTGCCGACGATTCCGAGCATATCACCTGCCTTAACCTCAAGGCTGAGCTTTCTGATAACGGGTCTTGCGGGTTCATATTCAAACTCAAGTTCGTTGATTTCAATATCTCCGCGCAGATTTTCAAAGCCTACGGCGTTTTCTTTTTCAACAATATCAGGCTCTGCATCGCAGATTTCGAAAACTCTCTGTGCGGAGTCGGCACACCTTGACCACCAGTTCGATACCCACGAAAGAAAACTGAACGGTCCACGGAGCATTTCAAGATAGACTATGTAAGTCAGCAGAGTACCTGCAGTCATTTCGCCCTTGGCAACGAGCACACCGCCGAAACCGAGAACAACGGTTGTCAGCATCAGGATGACTACCTCAAGAATCGGGAAAAGCGTTGCTTCCGAAACGGTAAGCTTGATTTCGGAATTCATCAGGTCCTCACTTGCCTTGCTGAAGCGGTCAAATTCGTCATCCTCTTTTGCAAAAGCCTTGATGACGCGCTGACCGTTGATATTATCACTGACCATTGCCGAAACTCTTGCTCCGAAAAGCCAGTTTCTGTGGTGCATTCCTCTGAAAAATCTGTCACCGAAAACAAGGGTCACAATAATAATCGGCATTGCAACAATAACTATCAGCGAAAGCTTCCAGCTCATAACAAACATAAGAATAAGAACGCCGATAATTGTAGCCGTGTCGATAATAACACTCGGTACACCGTCAACAAAGAACCAATATATATTGTTGGAGTCGCTGATAACTCTTTCCATCAGAGAACCCGTCTGTTTGGATGAATAAAAACCTACGGAAAGACGTTGCATTGCTTTAAAAATCTTGACTCTGATATCATATATGACCATTGGCATTATGCCGCCGGAAAGATGTTGCTGAATAACGGTGAGTAAAGTATTGAGCAGCTTTACGCCGAAAATCGAAAGCACAAGCACTCCCAGAGCCTTGAGAAGCTCTGCGGCAGGCAAACCGTCAGGGTTTGCAAGCACGTCGTCAAACAGAGCTCGCGTACTTACCTGCGGAATAAATACGGATACGGCAGAACCGAGCAACATAGTCGCAATGATTGCAATTATCTGCGGAATATATCCGCCGAAAAATTTGAAAAGTCTGACGGCAACAGCTGAATTCTTGCCGCATTTCTTACAGAAGTCCTTTCCCGGAGGACAGGGCTTACCGCATTTTTTACACTTTTTATCCTCAGGCTCGGCAGAAGTCGGTATTTCCGCTTCTCCTTTTTCTTTAAAGGAATTAAATGCCTTCATCAAGTTGTCAAACTGTCCGATTCTGCCGATAGAAAACTTTACAAGGCTTGTCTGCACACCGTCTTTAACAGAAATGAGTCTGCCCGTTGAAACGTATCTCTCGGTTTCGAGTTTGTCTATGTCTTCTATCGGAATCGCGACAATTTCTTCAACCGTATATTTCGGCTCGATATGCTTTTTACCCTTGATTTTCATAAGCTCCTCGGTACCGTATGCAATATACAGACCTTTTTCGTCAAAGCTGAGCCAGGCACTCCGATAGCAGGCATCGTTATCCATATCACCCGTGCAGCAGAAAATCAGATTTTCCGTGCATAGACCTGCCTCCTCAAGCTTTTTCAGCAGCAACTCAGGAAACTTATGCCTGTTTTTTTCAATTTGCGGCGATTTGTCGCGTTTTGGTTTCTTTCCCATTTTCATTACCTCTTTATAAAAAACAAAAACTGCGCTTTCCGGTAAAGAAAGCGCAGTTATAATGCAAAAACCTGAAAAAAATCAGAGGGTCTGCGGACACAACGCTTTACCGAAAAAAACGACTGACATTCTGACTGACATCCGGTCCGCCCCCTTTCATATTTTTCTTTTTAGAGTATATACCTTATTTATGGCATTTGTCAAGATATTTTGAATTGTCAGGAAAAGTTTTTTCGGCAAGTCTACCAAAAACGGAGCATATTTTTAGTTTAAAATGTTATCTTTAAAATCTTCGGCAAAGATGATATAATAATCGTGTATGCAGTCGGGAAAAGACTGCATTACCCCGATTGTCGGGCAGACCACAGTTTATAAGGAGAATCAATTATGGAAAACACCTTCTTCTGTGCAAGAGAGAACGGTAAGCTTCACCGCCCGAGAACAATTCTCACGGGCTTCGGCTTTATGGCATCTTCAATTGCATGGGCAATCTATGACCCCTACATCACAAAAATTCTTGAAAGACTTCTCAATGCTTCCGAAACCGTCACACAGTGGAGCATCAAGCTCAACGAAATGTTCCCCGTTCTTGCAAAATTTGCGGAAACTCAGGGTCAGGACGTCAATGCTGTGGGCGGCGGTATCACTCTCGTTCCGCTTTTCATCGGTATCATTATGACGTTTGACAATATTTTCGGCGTTATTTTCCAGCCCGCTTTCGGTAAGCTTTCCGATAACTGTCATTCAAAGCTCGGCAAACGCCGTCCTTTCATCGTTTTCGGTGCTCCCGTATCGGCATTCCTTTTCGGTGTTATTCCGTGGGTTGCACTCAACGGCTCCCTTCCGCTGACAATGCTCTTCATTATTCTCTTCGTTTTCTCAATGTCTCTCTGGAGAGCTCCCGTTGTTGCACTTATGCCCGCACTTACTCCTCCCTCACTCCGCAGTGAAGGTAACGCAATCATCAACCTTATGGGCGGTGTCGGTTCAGCAATCGGTATGTTTGCAGGTACAATAGTCGGCGCTATCTACTCGGCAATCACAAAGGTTGAGATTTCAAATGCAAACGAAAATCTTACCTTCCCCTACGTTTTCCTTACAGGCTCAATCGTTATGATTATCGGTATGCTTGTTCTCCTCTTCTTTGTTAAGGAGCCTTCAAGCAAACTCGAAGCAGTTGCCGCTCAGAATCAGGCAATGGATGCCGCTGCAAAAGCAAAGGCAGAAAAAGAAGCCAAAAAAGCGGAAAAAGCTGCCCGAAAAGCTCAGAAGCTTTCAAAAGGCGAAAGAGTCAGCCTTATTTCCATGCTTGCAGGTCTTTTCTTCCTCTTCTGCGGCACAAACGCAATTACAACTTTCTTTGCACTGTTTGCCGCTGAAGTTCTCGGAAAAACAACCGCACAGGCTACCATTATGACCACTCTCTTTGCAGTTTGCTCCGCAGTAGCCGCAATCCCTGCAGGTTATATGGGCAAAAAACTCGGCAGAAAGAAGACCATCCTTATCGGTCTTGCTATGTTTATGGCAGTATTCGGCATTTACGTTGTAACAAGAAGTATGACTCTCATCTGGGTTGCTCTTGTATTCGGCGGTTTTGCAAATATGCTCATCACAGTCAATACTCTTCCCCTTGTTCTTGAAATCGGCGGCAACGATAAGGTCGGTACCTTCACAGGTTACTACTACACCGCTACATTCTCGGCTCAGATTGCTTCCCCCATCGTTTACGGTATCGTACGTATGCTTTCGGGAACATATATGTCACTGTTCGTATACAGCCCCATTATGTTTGCACTCAGCCTTCTCTGCATCCTTCTTGTCAAACACGGCGAGGCTATCCCCGACGAAGTTATCAAGGCTGCAAAGGAAGCTAACGAAGATTAATCCGAACACTTCTGCCGGAGAGGTTTTCGGAACTCCGCAATTCTGAAACTTTTTTCGGCGCATTTCATACATCCTTCTATAAAAGCTGAGGGCATCGGGAAACCGGTGTCCTTAGCTTTTTGTCACAAATTGTTGAATAATGACGGGACAAGGTGTATAATGACGGTATAATTCTGAAACGGAGAAACTCTGATGAAAATACTTTTTCTCGGCACGGGTGCCGCAGATTGGCCTACGGAAAAACCTCGATTCGGTGACCACCGATGGTGCGCTTCTGCGCTGATAAACGATGACCTTCTGATTGATCCCGGACCCTGCGTACCCGATGCAATTTACAGGTATAACGTTGATATCCGAAAAATAAAATACGTTATCGTTACCCACCGTCACGGCGACCATTTTGACGAAAAGACCGTTGAAATACTTACCTCCGCAGGAGCAAAGCTCATTGAATTTTCTGCGGGTGAGGAAAAGCAAATCGGCAGATACACCGTAACGGCAACCGAGGCTAATCATCCCACCTGCGTGCCGACAGTTCATTTTCTGATCGATGACGGTGAAAAACGTATATTCTACGGGCTTGACGGTGCGTGGCTTCTGCTCTCCGAAGTGGAGGAAATCAAAAAGAAACCTGTTGACCTCGCCATACTTGATGCAACGGTAGGCAACAAAAAAGGCGATTATCGCATATTTGAGCACAATAATATCCGTATGGTTATTGAGCAAAAAGACTCTCTGGAAAAGTATGTAAGAAAATTTGTTATCAGCCATATGGCGGAGTCTCTCCACGATTCACACGATATTCTTACAAGGCAGATGCGAAAGGAAAATATCGAAACTGCATATGACGGTATGGTGATAGAAATATAAAAAAATAAACCCTCGGATGACCGAGGGTTTTGTTGTTTCTATTCTTCAAATTCGTATCTTTCGATAAGACTGCAAACGTACATATCGGTTTCGGCATAGACTTTACTGCCGAGAGTAATGAATCGCTCATCACCCGCTCTTTCGCAGAGCATTGCGTAGTTTTTGCCGATTTCTTCTTCAATATTTTCCTGTTTGCGAAGACTCAGATAATAAAATGTGAAGGATGAGCCGTCGGAAATATTCGAAAAAATACCGGGTGAGGTTTCGCTGAGCCTGACAAACATTGCATTGACAGCCTGAGTGGCAAGCATTGAATGAGGCATATATTTCTGCAGAGCAATCTGCGCCGCAAAACTCATAAGCGCCCGTAACTGCATCAGTTCATTGCTTTTGAGTTTTGACGAATCCTCGGGAAACGCTTCCTCAGGTACGATACCCGCAAGTTTTTCGCCGAGTTTCGTTGCCTTTTCCATATTACCGTTGCGTCTGTAAATATCGGTCAGTGCCGCCAGATGCATCAGGTCACCGCCTGCACCGTCTCTTTTTCGGGGATGGAAAATTTTGATATCGTCATCTCTGCTTCTCAAAAATACTCTCCCCTTTCTTTAAATATGTAGAAATTATTCCGCAACTTCTTCAGCTTCGGCAGCCTTGCGCTTTTTCATTTTCGCCTTGTAACTCATAAGAGCCTTGACCGCCGTATCGGGTGCGGTGTATTCGCCGATTGATACGGACTGCTTTGAATACATACCCATAAACTCTGTGCCGCCCGTCTGAAGGATACCTTTTTCCTTTGCGATTGCAACAAGCTTTTCTTTCAGTTCATTACCGATTGCGGGATGCCACACTTCGATACCGTCAAGCCCGTTTTCAACAAGTTCTTTGATTGCCTCAACATCCTTTTCCGTTGAAGGATGGGCATAAACCGCAATACCGCCCGCCTCGTGAATGGCGGCAATAACCTCTGCGGGATCGGGATAGTTTGCTCTGACAAGAACGTTTTCGGGACTTTCGGGTGAGAAAAGCTCATAATAAAGGTCGCCGTAGATTCTGTCAGTCAGACCGCATTCCATAAGTGCATGCATAATATGTTGCTCAAAAACCGCAGTTGAGCCCGTTGCACATTTCAGGACAAGTTCAGGTGTGATAGGGTATTTACGTGCGATTTTCAGAGTCATCAACTGACTTGCTTTTTTACGGGCAACAATATTTCTGTGACACAGACCCTCAAGCCTGTCCGGGCTGTCACTGAGATAGCAAAGCATCTCGACGTATTTTTCTCTCTTGGAGTCATAACACGAAATCTCAACACCGGGGATAACGGTTACCCCTCTGCGTTCACCGATAATCTTGCCTCTGACCGTACCTGCCTGGCAGTCACGGTCTGTTATGGCAATAACGTTGATTCCTCTTTTCTGTGCAAGGACGATAAGGTCATCGATACCCATCGAGCTGTCAGACAGTTTTGTGTGGCAATGCAAATCTCCGCCCATAGTCATTAACCTCTTTCAAAATTTCGCACTTTTCGTGCTTTAAAAACTCACGTTTTCATTAATTCCAATTTTGAGTGCAAAATACCTCAATATACACTGATTATATATCATTTTAACGGATTCTTCAAGTCTTTTTTGAATTTTACGGCGCAAAAATTCCCTTTGAAAGCCTTATACTTCAATATTCACAGAGAATTCTGAGCGCAAATAAAAATTTTGTTTTCTATTGGAAATAACCGCTGTTTATGATATAATGATGTATTATCGGATTACAATGTAATCCGTATGAAATCTTCTGAACAAGGGTGATTTTTTGAAAAAAGCGGCAATCGGATTGAGCGGCGGCGTTGACAGTGCGGCAGCGGCATATCTTCTTTTGCAGAAGGGCTATGACGTGACAGGTATCATTCTGCGCCTTAAACCCGATTCGGCGGCGGATGCCGATATTTCGGACGCACAAAAAATCGCCGACAAGCTCGGAATTGAGCTGAAAATCCTTGACCGGAGAGAAATTTTCGAACGCAAAGTCATTTCGCCATTTATCAGCGAATATCTTGCGGGCAGAACTCCGAATCCCTGCATAGAATGCAACGCAGAAATCAAATTCGGGGTTATGCTTGACTATGCGCTTGAAACCGGTTGCGACTTCATTGCGACCGGACACTATGCAAGAATAGAAAACAATAACGGCAGATACCTTCTCAAAAGGTCGCAAAGCAACAAAGACCAGAGCTATTTTCTTTTCAGACTCACACAGAATCAGCTTTCCCGAACGTTGCTTCCGCTTGAAGGTATGACAAAGGATGAAATCCGTGAAACCGCACGTATTGCGGAATTACCCGTTGCCGAAAAAGGCGACAGTCAGGAAATCTGTTTCGTGCCCGACGATGATTATATATCTTTTCTTTCATCAAGAAACATTTCTTCACCAAAAGGCAATTTTACCGATAAAAACGGCATAATCCTCGGCACTCACAACGGTATAATCAATTATACCGTCGGTCAGCGCAAGGGTCTCGGTGCATTCGGAAAGCCAATGTTTGTCAACAGTATCAACGCCGCAGACAATACCGTTATAATAGGCGAAAACGGCACACAATACAGCCGCGGTCTGATAGCTGACAGACTCAATTTTATTCCGTTTGACACCTTGACCGCACCGATTCGTGCCGAGGTAAAAATCCGTTTCAGGGCAAAGGAGCAACCCGCTCTGATAACTCCGCTTGACGGCGGAAAAATTGAAATTATCTTTGATGAGCCGCAACGCTCAATAACTCCGGGTCAGAGTGCCGTAATCTATGACGGCGACACAGTTATCGGAGGCGGCAGAATCATTGAGCAGATTGATTAAAACACGGTTTCAATCATTTTTTCGCTCTCCTCGGGTGAATACACCCAACGGTCAATATGTCCGCCGTCAATATAGTATTTGAGCGGCTGCGACGGATAATCCGCGTCGAACGAGTCCACGATAATCAGTTTGACCTTCATTTTTGACGGAATAATACTTTTGATATATACACTTGCATGGCTTCCCGCTTCAACTCCCTCGGAAAACTCCGCAAGACCTGCAAGATTCGGCGCAAGTTCAACAAAAATACCGTATTTTTCAACCGAGCGGACAATACCGGGCACGGTTTCCCCGACACAGAGACCGCCCGCATTCTGCTCCCACGTGCCGAGAAGCTCCTTATGACTGAGCGTTATTCTGCCGTTTTCATCAATATTCCGCACTGCGGCAAAAATGCGGTTGCCCGCCGAAAATCTTGCATTCGGATGAGGTATTCTTGAAACCGAAATGCTGTCAATCGGCATCAGCGCACTGATGCCGCATCCGATATCGCAGAAAACTCCGAATCCCTCCATATGCGTGACCGTTGCGGGAATAACGTCTCCCGCCGAAAGCTGAGACACATACTCTTTCATACAAGCCTCCTGCACCTTGCGGCGGCTGAGCAAAGCAAATGTTTCTCCGTTTTCATCGGTATCGAATCCCGTAATCACAAACGCAACGGGCTTATTGACTCTTGAAATAAGAGCGATATCTCTCACAGAACCGTCTTCGATACCCGTTGCCCCTTCGTTTCTCGGAATAATTCCTTTCATAACTCCGAGATCAATATGCAGATTATGCTCCGCATCGCAGCGTATAACTCTTCCCTCAAGAATCGCTCCGCTGTGGAATGCATCCCGCAGAGCACAGGCACCCGAGAGATACTTTTTGTTTTCTTCGGACGCAATAAGGCGTCCTTCGGGTTTATAATTTTTCATTTTTCAGACCACCGTTCCCCGACGGCAATTGCCGAATCGGAATTTTTTATTAAACTATATGCGGAGATACCGCCGCATATTTCTGATTTTTTACTTCTCTGTACATTTCACCGAGAATATGGTATAATTTAATGATAGTTCAAAAATGATAACGGAGTTGATATTATGGACGTCAGAATCGGAGACAAACTCCTGATGAAAAAACCTCATCCCTGCGGCAATAATACCTTTGATGTGCTACGAGTCGGTGCGGATTTCAGAATCCGCTGCAGTAAGTGCGGCAGAGAGGTTATGCTCGAAAGAGTCAAGGTTGAAAAAAATATCAAATCAATTATCCGCAAAGAAGAGGAATAATCTATGCTCGATAAACTCATTAAAGTTGAAGAACGCTTTGAAATAATCAATGAAAAGCTATGTCAGAGCGACGTTGTGGCAGATATTGCCCAATATAAAAAGCTTATGCAGGAGCTGAAGGTTTTAACCCCGATTGTTGAAAAATTCCGTCAGTTTAAAACCGCAGAGGAATCAATGAACGAAGCTAAAGCAATGCTCGAAGCGGGCGGTCTTGACCCTGAATTCAAGGAACTCTGTCAGGAAGAATTTGAGGATTCCCGTGAAAAAGTTGCCGTTTACGGCGAAGAATTGAAAATTCTGCTCCTGCCCCGTGACCCCAATGACGATAAAAACGTTATCGTTGAAATCAGAGGCGGTGCGGGCGGCGAAGAGGCATCTCTCTTTGCGGGTGTGCTTTACAGAATGTATTCGATGTACGGCGAAACGAAAGGCTGGAAAGCTGAAATTCTCAATGCAAACCCCACTGAACTCGGCGGCTACAAGGAAATCAGCTTTATGATTGAAGGCGAAGGTGCATATTCACGCCTCAAGTTTGAAAGCGGCGTTCACCGTGTTCAGCGTGTTCCCGAAACCGAAAGCCAGGGCAGAATCCATACATCGACGGTTACCGTTGCCGTTTTGCCCGAAGCGGAAGAGGTTGATATTGAAATCAATCCCGCAGATCTTCAGATTGACACATACCGTTCAGGCGGTGCGGGCGGTCAGCACGTCAACAAAACCGAAAGCGCCATCAGAATCACTCATCTTCCGACGGGTACCGTCGTTGAGTGTCAGGATGAAAGAAGTCAGCATAAAAACAAGGACAGAGCGATGAAAATCCTCCGTTCAAAAATTCTTGAAGCCGAAAGAGAAAAACAGCACGATGCCATTGCCGGCGAGCGAAGGGCTCAGGTCGGTACGGGTGACAGAAGCGAAAGAATCCGCACCTATAACTATCCTCAGGGAAGAGTCAGCGATCACAGAATCAATCTGACACTCTACCGCATCGAAGCAATTC
Organism: Clostridia bacterium; assembly: GCA_017502085.1. Lineage (GTDB taxonomy): Bacteria > Bacillota > Clostridia > Oscillospirales > Acutalibacteraceae > CAG-177. The sequence continues at coordinate 25,692 of JAFVVQ010000044.1, forward strand.
TCAACGGCGACCTTGATGAAATTATTGACGCTCTTATTACCGCTGATACAGCGGAAAAGCTTAAAAGTGAGGAATAATCACAATAACTATGAATACGCTCAGACTCAGATCAGATAATTGCGGCGATTTGCAGACTGCCGCAGAAATATTGAAAAAAGGCGGTCTTGTTGCCATTCCGACGGAAACGGTTTACGGTCTTGCGGCAAACGCTCTCGATGCCGAAGCGGTCAAAAAAATATTCATCGCTAAAGGCAGACCGAACGACAACCCGCTGATTGTTCACGTTGCATCGCTTGAAGAAATACCGCCGCTCGTTGAAAAGGTTGACCCGAGACTCTATGACCTTGCGGAAAAATATTGGCCGGGTCCTCTGACCGTTATTATGAAAAAATCCGATACCGTACCCGCTGAGGTTAGTCCGAGACTTGATACGGTTGCGATACGTATGCCCTCCCATCCCGATGCAAGAGAAATAATCCGTCTTTCGGGTGTGCCGCTTGCCGCACCGAGTGCAAATGCTTCGGGCAGACCCAGTCCGACGAGTGCTGACCACGTTATCACCGACCTTGACGGCAGGATTAATGCAGTTGTTGACGGAGGTTCTTGTTCAGTCGGTGTTGAATCAACGGTTGTGACTCTTGCAACCGATCCTCCGACTCTGCTCCGACCGGGCGGTGTTACCGTTGAGGAGCTTGAAGCGGTGCTCGGACCAATCGCAATCTCCCCGGCAGTGCTTGAAAAACTCAAGGACGGCGAAAAAGCGGAATCTCCCGGAATGAAATATAAGCATTATGCCCCGAAAGCAAGAGTTACCGTCATTAAAGGCAGTTTTGAAAATTATAAAAAATTCATTCTTGCTCAGAAAATCCCCGCATGTGCCGTTTGTTTTGACGGCGAGGGAATGTATTTTGCCAACGCCATCGAATACGGCGCTGAAAATGACGGAGCCTCGCAGGCACACGGTCTTTTTGAGGCTCTTCGCAAGGTTGACGAAAGTGACTGCGAAACCGCTTTTGTCCGTTGCCCGATGATTGACGGTGTCGGTCTTGCGGTCTACAACCGTCTCATCCGATCTGCGGCATTCAGGGTAATCGATCTTGATTTTTCAATCCCCGTTATTGGTCTGACAGGTCAGACAGGTGCGGGAAAATCAACCGTTTCAAAACTTCTTGAAAAAGACGGTTTTTACCATATCGATACGGATTATCTTGCAAGAATTGCGGTTGATAATTCCGAAGTCATTTCCGCACTTGCCGATTATTTCGGAAACGACATCGTTACCAACGGTATTCTTGACCGCCGTAAACTTGCACGAAGAGCATTTTCCGATCCCATAAAACAGAAAAAACTCAACGCAATCGTTCACCCCGAGGTGACACGTCTTGCAGTTGAGGAAATACATAAAGCTGAAAAATCAGGCGCAAAAGCTGCTCTGATTGATGCTGCCCTTCTGTTTGAAAGCGATCTGACCTGTGTCTGCACGTTCACCGTTTCTGTTGTTGCGGATGAAGAAATCAGACTGGAAAGAATTATGAAACGTGACTCCATCAGCCGTGAGGATGCTCTTATCAGAATGAATGCTCAGAAAGACGAAGAATATTACGTTTCCAAAGCAGACTTTGTTGTCAGCAATAACGGTGAGAATATCACAAAAGAAATCGGAAAGATAATTGAAAGATTATAATCCGATTGCATATAATTATAAAGATTACAAAACCGAAAGGATGGTTAAAATGTGCGATAAAAATCCTGCAGAGCTTCTTAAAGAAGAACTCTTTTATTCACCCGAACACGCCTCATATTCCTGCACTGATGAAGAAATCAGAATTGCCGATAATTTCTGCATAGGATATTCGGAATTTCTCGACAGATGCAAGACCGAGCGTGAAGCGGTTGCTTTCACAAAAGCACTTGCAGAAGAAGAAGGATTTGTACCCTTCGATCCCTCCGCAACCTACAAAGCAGGTGACAAGGTATATTATGAAAACCGCAAAAAGGCTCTTATTCTTTGCGTTTTCGGTACGGAAAGCCTTGCAAAGGGCACAAAAATTGTTGCGTCACACGTTGACTCTCCCCGTCTTGACCTCAAACCCAATCCGCTCTATGAGGATAATGAAATTGCAATGCTCAAGACCCATTATTATGGCGGAATCAAAAAATATCAGTGGACTGCAATTCCCCTTGCCCTTCACGGCGTAATCTGCAAAAAGAACGGTGAAACCGTTGAAGTCTGCCTCGGTGAAGAAGATAACGAACCGAAATTCGTTGTAACAGACCTTCTCCCGCATCTTGATAAAAATCAGGCTTCAAAACCTCTTGCAGAGGCTATCGTCGGCGAGAATCTCAACGTTCTTATAGGCAGCCGCCCCTTTGGTAAGGATAAAGGCAGCGAACTTGTAAAGCTCAATATTATGAAGCTTCTCAATGAAAAATACGGTATCGTTGAGGCGGATTTTCTCTCAGCTGAACTTGAAGTTGTTCCCGCATTCAGATCCTGTGACATCGGTCTTGACCGCAGTATGATAGGTTCATACGGTCATGATGACAGAGTTTGTGCTTATCCCTCGGTTATGGCGGCTTTTGCAGTCAAAAATCCCGCATACACAACGGTTTCCGTTATTACAGACAAAGAAGAAACCGGTTCAGACGGAAATACGGGTCTCAATTCCGCTTATCTTGAGCAGTTTATCGCTGATATCGCAAAAACTCAGGGTCTTGAAGGCAGAGACGTTCTTCGCGCCTCCGAATGCCTTTCTGCTGACGTTAATGCAGGTTTTGACCCGACTTATCCTTCAGTTCACGATAAACTCAATGCCGCTTTTATCAATAAAGGCATTGTAGTAACAAAATATACGGGTTCAAGAGGCAAGAGCAGCACAAACGATGCTCACGCTGAGTTTATGGCAAAAATCCGCAATATTCTGGATTCAGCAAACGTTGTATGGCAAACAGGTGAACTCGGCAAGGTTGACGAGGGCGGCGGCGGAACGGTCGCAAAATATATTGCCAACCTCGGCGTTGAAGTTGTTGACGTCGGCGTTCCCGTTCTCTCAATGCACGCTCCCTTCGAGGTTGTTTCAAAACTTGACGTCTATATGGCATTCAAAGGTTTCAAGGCTTTCCTTGAGCAGAACTGAATAGCAGCATCGGAAATAAAATTCGGTCAAAACAATACATTTTCGGGATGAAATATAAAATATTTACAATTTGTTCATATTTTAACAACAAGAAAAGCACATCTATCTAATATTATACAATCACAGAATGTATATGTTTTGACATCTTCTTTTTTCATTTTTATTTTCTCTTTCCCCAACGCACTGCCGAATGCTGCACACATTCGGCAGTGTCTTTTTTTATCTGAAATATCGGAGTATTGAAATGAATATTAAAAATCTTCAGCAAACACTCGGCAAAGGTGAGGCATATATTGTTTCATCACCTGAAAACAGACGTTATCTCACTGAATTCGGCTCATCCGACGGATTTCTGATTATCACCGGAAACAACTCGGTTTTTCTTACAGACAGCAGATATATTGAAGCTGCCGAAAAGATCGTAATTGACTGCGATGAGATATCGTTGCTCAGATCTTTTTCGTCGCAGCTGCCCGAATACATTCAAAAACTCGGAATCACAAAGCTTTTTACCGAAAGTTCAAGGCTGACGGTTGAGGAATATAACCGAATTCTGAAATTTGCGGGCTGCAAAATTTCGGCAGAAAAGACGGATAAAGAAATCAATTCCTTCAGAAGAAAAAAATCTGAGGAAGAAAAAAAATGTATACTCAAGGCTCAGGCTATTGCCGAAAAAGCCTTCGACCATATTCTCGGATATATTTCAACTGATAAAACTGAAAAGGATATCGCTCTTGAGCTTGATTTCTTTATGCTAAAAAACGGTGCGGAGGCAATTTCGTTTGACACAATTGCGGTCAGCGGTGCGAATTCCTCAATGCCTCACGGTGTACCCTCCGACAAAAAAATCTGTAACGGTGATTTTATTACTCTCGATTACGGTGCAGTGATAAACGGTTATCACAGCGATATGACCCGCACGGTTGCCGTCGGTTCAGTCAGTTCAAAGATGTCAGAGGTATATGAAACTGTTCTTAAAGCTCAGCTTGCGTCACTTTCTTCTCTCAGAGAAGGTATCAGCGGAGTTGATGCGGATAAGGCTGCAAGAGACGTAATTGCAAATGCGGGATACGGTGAATATTTCGGTCACGGAACGGGTCACGGTGTCGGAATTGAAATCCATGAAGAACCGAGACTCTCTCCGAAATCGGATAAAATTCTCTGTGAAGGTGATGTTGTTACCGTTGAACCGGGTATTTATCTGCCCGGCGAATTCGGTTTCCGCATCGAAGATATGGCATATATTACTAAAAACGGATACGAAAATTTAACCAAATCGCTCAAAAATCTTATAATTATATAATATATAATTTTTTTATTAATAAAAAAGACTTGAAAAATTATATTGAATAGTATAAAATAACTATGAAATCATATAAACATATATAAGGAGTAATTTTTTATGGTATCAGCAGGCGATTTCAGAAACGGCGTAACTTTCGAAATGGAAGGCCAGGTTTATCAAATTATCGAATTCCAGCACGTTAAGCCCGGTAAAGGTGCTGCTTTCGTAAGAACAAAGATCAGAAACGTTATCGGCGGTGCTGTTGTTGAACGCACTTTTAACCCTACCGATAAGTTCCCCACCGCTTATATCGAGCGCAAGGAAATGGAATATTCATACGAAGACGGCGGTCTCTACTATTTCATGGACCCCGAAACCTATGATATGGTTCCCATCGGTCAGGATACTCTTCCCGAAAACTTCAAGTTCGTCAAAGAAAACGAAACATGCCGCGTTCTTTCCTACAAGGGCAGCGTTTTCGGTGTTGAACCCCCCACAACCGTTACTCTTCAGGTAACAAAGACCGATCCCGGCTTCGCTGGCAACACAGCTACCAACGCTACAAAGCCCGCTACTCTTGAAACCGGTGCAGAGGTTAAGGTTCCTCTCTTCATCGACGAGGGCGAAATGATTATGATTGACACCCGTACAGGCGAATATCTCAGCCGTGCATAAATAATTTTTTTGGAGGACAAAACAATGACTCTGACTGAAAAAGTTGCTTATCTCAAAGGTCTTGCAGAAGGTCTTGCACTTGATGAAAGCAAGCCCGAAATCAAAGTTATCAAGGCTATGATGGATATTCTTGATGACCTTGCTCTTACAGTTGCCGATCTTGAAGACGGTATGGATCTCATCTCAGAGCAGCTTGACGCTGTTGACGAAGATCTCGATGAACTCGAAGGTTTCGTATATGAAGAGTTTGACGATGATGACGATTGCTGCTGCGACGATTGCTGCGATGAGGATGAAGAATTCTACGACGTAGAGTGCCCCGCTTGTCACGAAGTTATCGGTATTGACATCGATACACTTGAAGAAGGAAGCATTGAATGCCCCAACTGCGGCGAGCTTCTTGAGTTCGAATGTGATTGTGACTGCGATTGCGACGATTGCTGCGATTAATCTAAAAAAAATTAACGGGTGGAATTTTTCCGCCCGTTTTTTATTATACATTATATATAATTAAAGGGCGGATAATATCCGCCCTTATTTTTGATTAAAGATTGCTGATACTGTCAACGTAGCCCGTTCTCTTTTGAAGCGTAGTTGACGAAATCTGCGCAATATAAACCTTATCTTCTCCCTCTTTATTGCGGCAGACAATAAAAGATTTCGGCAAGTCATAGCATACGTTCTCAACTATACCTGCCTTTTCCGCTTTTGCGAGATAATTTCTTGTGTTTTTTGAAACAGTTGTTGTGTCAAGGTCAAAAATTCCGATGATATCATCAAATGTTATGACCTTATCCATACCGAGATGAAGATACATATTTTACCCCATTTCGCTTATTTTTCCGTCGAATACCTCAAATGCCTTTCCTCTTTTGGAACGGAGAAGCGTTGACGGGTCACAGCAGGTTATGAACACCTGCCAATTATCAAGATAGTTGAGAATAAAGGTTTGTCTGCCTTCGTCAAGCTCACTCATAACGTCATCGAGAAGTACAACGGGGCATTCACCCGTTATTTTTTCGATTATTGATGCTTCTCCAAGCTTGAGAGCAAGGGCACACGACCTTTGTTGACCCTGAGAGCCAAAAACTCTGACATCCTTGCCGTTAAGTGTCAGAACAATATCGTCCGTATGCGGACCGACGTTTGTATATAATCTTTTGAAATCTGCATCGCGTGATTTAATCATATTTTCACGAAGTTTTTCTTTTATTTCTTCTTCAGAAATATTTTCTCTGGAAAAATCATAATAAAACGAAAATTCTTCTCTTCCTGAACTTATTCCCTCATAAATACCTGCAGAAATATCACGAAGCTTGTCGATATAATCAAGACGATATCTGATTATTTTTGTACCCAGAGAAATAAGTTCTTCGTCCCATGGCTCAAAATAAATAAGATCAAACTTTTTTTCTGCATATTTTTTAAGAAGAGCGTTTCTCTGATCGAGTGCACGCAGATAGCGTGACATTATAACCGCATAATTAGGCTTCATCAGACTCAACGCAATATCAAGCATCTTTCGTCTTTCGGAAGGTCCGTCCTGAACTATTCCCAAAGTATTTGGAGAAAACACAACCGCATAAAATTTTCCCATCATAACTCTCGGAGACTCTTCTTTAACTCCGTTAAGCTCGATTTCTTTTCTGCGACCGATTTTCATAACCGCATTTTGTTCACGCTGCTGTGAATAAAACGTTGTTGAAATTTCAGATTCTTCACTGCCTTGTTGAATGAGTTGAACGTTTTTTCTTGCTCTGAAGCTGTAAAAACCGGTCATCATCCAGATGCTTTCAATAATATTTGTTTTTCCCTGACCGTTCTGACCGTAAATGACATTCATTTCCGGATGCGGTGTAAATTCAATCAGGTCAAGATTTCTGAATTTTTTTGCGGAATGGAAGTTTATTATCAAATTTTACCATTCCTTTCAGAAAAAATTTAAAAAGCGGGGCGATTTTTTCAAACCGCCCTGATAATTATTCTACAATATAAATAACTCTTTCAAATTCGGCAGTATCTCCTTTGCGAAGCTTTTTACCTCTCATTGTGCATACTTCACCGTTAACTTTAACTTCTCCCTCCTGAATGACAATTTTTGCGTGTCCTCCCGACTGTACGGCGTCATTCATCTTGAGAAAAGCATCAAGTCTGATAAAATCAGTATCGATTTTCTTCGTTATTTTTTGTTTTTCGGCAACTTTGACTTTAATTTTCATTTTTCAGCCTCACAGGAAGAATAAGGAAGATAAAGCTATCTCCCTCTGTGGGTTCGATAAGAATCGGTGAAATTGCACCGTTAAGCATAATTTTAACCTCATCGGTATCGCAGACCTTGAGAGCATCGAGCATATATTTATTATTGAAACCGATTGTGCAGCTTTCACCCTCGATTTTTGCGGGAAGTTTGTCATTCGCTGTACCGAGAGAAGTAATGCTCGATATTTTAATCATATTATCTCCGAAGATGCACTTGACGGGGCTCTTGATCTTATCTGTGATTATGAGAGACGTTCTGTCAATGCTGTCGATAAGACTTCTTGTATCAACGTTTATAACGGTTTTTGTTGCTGAAGGGATAGCAGCTTTATAATTAAGGAATTCGCCGTCAAGAAGGCGTGAAATAACGCTGTAACCGTTAACACTGAAAATAATATGTCTCTTACCTACTTCAATTGTTACGGGATCTTCATTGTTATTCATAAGCTTGACAACTTCTGAAAGTGTTTTTGCAGGAACAACAAATGAAAGATTTTCGCCTGAATATTCGATGCGCTCATTTCTGATTGCAAGACGTACACCGTCAACGGCAATAAGACGGAGATGATTTTCTTCAATTTCAAACTTAATGCCCGTATGAACGATTTTACTATCCTTGATTGCTGCAGAAAAGATGGTTTTTCTGACCATATCTTTAAGTACGTTTTCATCAATATCAATATGATATCCGCCGCTTACAGAAGGAAGCTCAGGATATTCTTCTGATGAAATACCGATAAGTGTCGATTCAAACTCACCGCTTGTGATTGATGCGATTTGTCTTGAGTCACTGTCAATATTAACGGTGTTTTCAGGCAGCTTACGGAGTGTTTCGCTGAACATATGAGCATTGATAACAAGCTCACCTTCTTCTTCAACTCTTGCAGCAATAACGGTCTTGATACCCATTTCCAGATCATAGCCCGTGAGCGTAAGTGTGCCGTTTTTTGCTACCATAAGAATACCCTCAATTGCAGGGATTGCGGTCTTTGTTGAGGCTGCTCTTGAAACGTTCTGACAAGCCTCGGAAAGTTCAAGAGAATTACAGATAACTTTCATTTTACTCCTCCTAAAAGTTATGCACATTCTTTAACGTTAAGATTGGTTGTTTTCAGAAAAGTGCAAACGGAATTCTTTTATTTAATGTGTATCATATCATAATTAATAGTAGTAATAGTAGTGTGAGTTAAAATATGGTATAACTCGCAGACCCCTTGATTTCAAACGGATACGGGACTCATCTTATTATCTGGCCGTGGTGGAAAACTTTATGTTATCAACATGACAAAAATTGACAATGTTAATATGTGGAAAACCTGTGTGTGGAAAAGTATAAAAATGTGGAAAACTTTTGATAGTTTAACAGTTTAATATGAGTATTTTTATGCATCCGTTTTAAAAATATATAAGAGAAAAAGCAGAGCATTTCACTGAAATTCAGCTTTATCAGAGGTCTTTTCTGCCTTCGATAGCCCTGATGAGTGTGAATTCATCGGCATATTCAAGGTCTGCACCGACAGGCACACCGTATGCAAGTCTGCTGACTCTGACTCCGAGATGCTTGATCAGCTTTGAAATATACATCGAAGTTGCTTCGCCTTCAACCGTCGGATTTGTTGCCATAATTACTTCTTTGACGTCATCGTTAAGACGGGTAAGAAGCTCTTTGATGCATATATCCTCGGGATTTATATCGTTCATGGGTGAAATTGCACCGTGAAGTACGTGATAAAGACCGTTATATTCGTGAGTACGTTCAATTGCAATAACGTCTCTGGGATCTTCAACAACACATATAACCGATTTGTCTCTCGACTGTGAGCTGCATATCGTACATACTTTTGTATCAGTCAGGTTGCAGCAAATTTCGCAGCGTTTTATTGAGCTTCTTGCCTTATTGATTGTTTCAGTGAAGGCATTGGCTTCTGCGTCGGTCATTGAAAGAATATGGAACGCAAGTCTCTGGGCACTTTTTTTGCCGACCGAAGGAAGCTTTGCAAACTGCTCGATAAGCCTGTCAAGAGAAGGAGTGAAGCTGCTCATTAAAACAGTCCGGGGATGGAGAGGCCGCCCTTAGCGCTTTCCATACCTTTTTCCATTGCTTCATTTGCCTTGCGGATGCTTTCATTGAATGCGGAAATGATGAGATCCTGAAGCATTTCGATATCATCGGGATCAACGATTTCGGGCTTGAGGTTAACTGCAACAACTTCGTGAGCACCGTTTACGATAACTTCAACTGCGCCGCCGCCTACGGAAGAAGAAAATTCTGATGCTTCAACTTCCTGCTGGATTCTCTGCATATTTTCCTGCATTTCCTGAATTTTTTTCATCATATTGCCGCCCTGAGGAGCGCCGGGAATTCTTGCTTTCATATTTTTTTCCTCCGTATAATTAATTATTATTGTTATTAAAATCTTTTATTTTATTTTTAAGATCCTCAAGAGGACTCGTTGCCGCTTTTGCTTTTTCGGAATTTGAAACTGCAATCTTCATTTTCTGACCGAGAACATCATATATTGCTCTTGAAAGCTCTCTCGAATGAGTATCGGTGCAGATGAAATCAAAAAGAGTGGGGTTATCGGAATTGATGATTACTCTGCCGTTTTTGATAACTGCAGTTGACGATGCCATAATTCCGAAAAGCGGAATATCATATTTTTTGAGTGCTTCAAGCACGTCTGACCAGTTATAAAACGGACCGTCGTCAATAACCGAAGACTGTGCGTCGGGTTTGGGGTCTTCCGTTTTTGATTCAGCAGGAGTTTCAGAGGTGAAAGTGGTTTCCTGATGAGTTTCTTCAGGTGCGGAATGTGACTCGGGGTTTTTTTCTTTGGTCTCTTTGTTTGAAATAACCGTACCCGATGAAAGAAGATTTATTTTTTGTTCGAGGGCTGAAATTCTTTCTTCAAGCTCTTCACCGATTCCGACTGATGATGCGGGAGAACACATCTTGATTACTGCGGCTTCAAGCTGAATTTTTTTGTTGACCGCATTTTTTATGTTTGCAGCGGCTTTTTCGAGAATTTCGATGCATGAAAGTATCTTTGAAAGTTTGAGCTGAGATGCTCTTTCTTTGATTTTTTCAAGTTCATCCTTTGAACACACTATCAGACCTTCACACTCTCTGACGGTTTTTGCAACCATAAGATTTCTGAAATGGAGTGTAAGTTCAGTGCAGAGAGAATCAATATCGCAGGATTCGTTATGAAGCTTTGAAACAAGCTTAAGTGCTGAGGTGAAATCACCTTTTGCGATGAATTCCGAGAATGAGAAAAGATGAACGGTACCTGCAATACCCGCCGCTGAGCTGACTGCGTCCTCGTCGATGTGGTTACCCATAGCGAAGCATCTGTCAAGAAGCGAAAGTGCATCTCTCATACCGCCGTCTGCAATTCTTGCGATTAATGATGCGGCGTTTTCGGTAAGAACAACGTTTTCTTTTTCAGAAACATAAACGAGTCTTGCGGTAATATCCTCGGGTGAAATTCGTTTGAAATCAAATCTCTGGCAGCGGGAAAGAATTGTTGCGGGTAATTTATGAATTTCTGTTGTTGCCAAGATAAAAATAACGTGTGAGGGAGGTTCTTCAAGAGTTTTGAGAAGCGCATTGAACGCCCCGATTGAAAGCATATGAACTTCATCGATAATATAAACTCTGTATTTTGCGTTTACGGGAGTGAAGTTTGCTTCTTCACGCAGGTCACGTATATTATCAACACCGTTGTTACTTGCGGCGTCAATTTCAATAACATCAAGAATTGAACCGTTATCGATACCCTTGCAGATTTCACATTCGTTACACGGATTGCCGTCAACGGGGTTGAGACAGTTTACTGCTTTTGAAAGGATTTTTGCGCAGGTGGTTTTACCTGTACCTCTGGAACCTGTGAAAAGATATGCGTGAGATATTCTTCCGCTTTCCAGCTGGCTTTGAAGAGTTCTGGTAACGTGGGGCTGACCGTAAACATCGCAGAATGATTTCGGTCTCCATTTTCTGTATAGTGCCTGATACATTCTTTTCACTCCCTCAAAAATTCCCTTTTAATGAAAAGAGAGCTTTGCCTTGGTCATATGGCGGCAGGCAGACTGTGGCGCACAAAATTGTCCGCTTAATGCTGCTCGGTTCACCCGCCTGACATGGTTCACGGTATCCTGTCGCACAGGACCCACACGCCACATGACCAAAATAAAGCTCTGCTTAATTTATTATATATTATATTTATAATAATATCAAGTGAAATTTTTGTTTTTAGAGGGTAATTTTAAAAAAATAGCTGTTTAAAATGCTTCTTTTTTCACATTTTAAGTCAATTCCGAATATCCTGCTAATAACAGAGGAGGTTATCAGATGAAGCAGGCATATTTTCTCGGCTCAAGCGGACGAAACGGATTTTTTTCGCTGTTTGATTCTTTGACACCTAAAATTGAGGGTCAGTATACGTTTATGATAAAGGGCGGACCGGGTACGGGAAAATCATCGTTTATGAGACTGATTGCGGAAGAAATCGAAAGCAAGGATATTGATTGCGAAAGAATTTTTTGCTCATCCGACCCTGATTCGCTTGACGGAATCATAATCCCGTCATTAAGAGTTTGTATTGCCGATGCTACTTCGCCGCATACGATGGACCCCGATTATCCGGGTGCTTCAGGAGAAATTATTCATCTCGGTGAGTGTTGGGATAAGGAAAAACTGCGTGGAAAGAGTGGAGAAATCATCCGCCTGACCGATGAAAACAAGGCTTGTCACCGACGAAGCAGAAGATTTATCGATTCTGCGTTTTCAATCTATGCCGACGGAGAAAAAATCTGCCGTGAATATCTTGATAAGCGTAGAGCGGAAAGATATGCCTCAAGACTCGCAACCCGTTATTTCAAAAGACCTTCGGGGAAAATAGGCTTCGAAAATCGCCGTCTTCTTGATGCGATAACTCCTAAGGGAAATTATTTTCTTAACGATACCGTTGACGGATTATGCAACAGAAAAACCGTTTTTGAGGATGATTTCGGTGTTGCGGCGGCAGTTATTATCGGTGAAATACGTACGTATGCCCTTGCATCGGGATTCAACGTTATTTCAAGTCCGTTTATAGGCAACGATAAAAAAATCCGTCATATCATTATTCCTCAGCTGGGTCTCGGATTTTTCACAAAAGACAGATTTTGTTCACCCTCACCCATTGATGCGAAATACGTTTCATTAAGGAGGTTTTATGATTCCGACGGTATGAGAGGCAGTCGTGCAAAACTTAATTTTTCTAAAAAAGCATCAAAAGAATTGATGGATGAGGCATTTTCGGCATTGAAAAGTGCAAAAACGGTTCACGATGAACTTGAGAGTATCTATATTGATGCGATGGATTTCGGAAAGGTTGAAGAAATCCGAAAATCAGTGCTGAAAAGAATCTGGGAAAGTGACTGGTGGCCTGAAGAATGAAAAAACCCGTGTACTTTGAGTACACGGGTAATTCTTTATCCAAGGTTCTTTTTGCTGAAATTGAAGACTGCACTGACAGCAAAAAGTCCGATAATTGTAATGATTGTTTCAATCAGCATATACGAGCCGTTATAAATAAAGGAATAAACGCCGACAAGCATATTTTCGGGTGCGTAACCCGCCCAGATGGTAACACCGCTGATAAAGTGGCAGATGAATCTGATAATGCAGACAACAAGTCCGCCTGCAATAAGTTCAGCAGTCTGTTTTTTCAGTCTGCCTTTGAAAATTCCGCCGAGTCCGAGACATCCGAAAGCAATGATATAATCGGCAAATGCAACGATGAGCCAGGCAACGATGCCGTTGACGTAACTGAAATTCTTGAAGCCCATCAACATTTCAAAAAGTGCAAGACCCGTTGATGCTATGAGGCCGTTTTTTATGCCGTGGCGGTATGAAATAATGATAATCGGTACCTGACCGAAGAGACTGAAGCCGCCTCCGTAAGCATATGGCCACGGAATTGCGTCGGAGACTGCAAACAGAGCGATTGAAAGCGCAAGCATAACCGCACTTTCGGCAAGTGAATGAGTTTTTGCTAAAGTTTTTGACATAAGAAAGATCTCCTTTCTTGGGGAGCAAACAGAAAACGCCCAACGAATAAACGTTGGGCGCAAAACTGCAATTATGCCTTTTCCTACGCCCGCATTATCGGGATCAGGTTTGAGGGTATAATCTCAGCCGACTCAGGTCAGCACCCCTGTGGTTTTCGTTTGTGAGGGTATTCTATCACCGTCAATCTTTTTTGTCAAGGGCCTTTTTGCCCTCGGGAGTGTCACGGTAATACTGTGTTTTGGGCTTCGGATGCTTGGTTGAATTCCAGAGTTCCTCTGCAACGGGCTTCCACGCTGCGGCGAATTTATCGCATCTTGAACAGAGAGTTTCAGCGCTTTCAGGTGAAATAAGGTCAGTTGACTTTGCACCCGTCTCTGCAATCATTTTGCGAAGACAATCGGGATTTTCAAGCATCGGGCAGGGTCTGAGATGGTTATCGTTGAACGGCTGACCGTGATAATATGCCTGAAAAAGCGGTCTTTTGAGAGCTTCAAGCAGAGTATGTGTTCTGATGTTTGAATCCGAATAGTGAATAAAAACGCAGGGCTCCATATCACCCTCGGAATTGATGTGAAAATAGTTTCTGCCGCCTGCGATACATCCGCCGACGTATTCCGCATCGTTCTGAAAATCCATAACGAAAATGGGTTTACCTGTTTTACTGTTTCTGACCTGACGGAGCCATTTATACATATGAACTCTGTCATCAGGCTGGGGAATCAGTTCGGGAACGGCATCGTGACCAACAGGCATATATGCGAAATAGAGAGCAAATTTTGCACCCTTTTCAACCATAAGGTCCATAAATTCGTCGCTTGTGACGGAAGGCACGTTTTTGCTTGTGTAACAGACGGAAATGCCGAAGAACAAACCGTTCTTTTTGAGAAGATCCATTGCGGCGATTGTTTTTGAATATGAACCGTCGCCTCTTCTGAAATCGTTGCTTTCTTCATTGCCTTCGATGCTCAGAGCGAGAGCGAGGTTACCGACCTCTTTCATACTGTCGCAGAAAGCCTGATCAATGAGCGTTGCGTTCGTATAAGCAAGAAAAGCGCAGTCGGGATTTTCACGGCAGAGAGTGATAATTTCATCTTTTTTGATGAGGGGTTCACCGCCCGTGAGCATATATAAATGTGTGCCAAGCTCCGAAGCCTGACTGACGATACTTCTCATCTCATCAAGAGAGAGATTGGATTTATGACCGTATTCAGCAGACCAGCAGCCTTTACAATGAAGATTGCAGGCACTTGTAGGGTCGAAAAGAAGAATAAAAGGAATATTGCATTTATGTTTTTCTCTGTTTTCACGGACTGCTTTCGTGCCGTTGACACCTGCACCGAGACCCAGAGAAAGAAGCATTTTCTTGATAACGTCCTTATCAAGATCATTGATAATATTCATCGCAAAGTTGTTCCAGACGTTATCGGGATCCTGAACGGCATTGCGGAATGCTTCGAAATTTTTTGCGGGGAAAGCGCCGCCCATAAGTTTTTCGGAAAGATTGATGAGCTTTATCAGATTTTCCGCAGGATTCTTTTTGACATATTTATAAATTCCGTCGAAAACAACACCGAGTGAAGCTCGCTGAAGCTTATCTTTTGCGGTCATCAAAATCAATCCCTCCTTTTTGGTATATATTCTAAAACAGTATAGCACAATTAAACAGATGTGTCTATAAAAAAATTGTTAATTATTTGATTTTTTCTTGCTTTAATCCGTGATGTGGGGTATTATAAATTGAAAACAGTTTTGCGGAGGAAGAAAATGGATAATCAGAATCCGAAAGTGAAAAATATACTCGGTCTTGCGCTCAGAGTGGCGGTATCATTTGTTATTATTGCCGTTATTTTCTGGAAATATGATGAACTTAAAAATATTGACGTTCGTGCAATCGTTGATGCCTCGGGCAGTTTTGCGGTTGCTGTTATAAGCATACTGGGTGTTTATCTTCTCAAATCGATAACCTTTGTTGTGCCCGCATCGATTGTTTATATTGCGGTCGGTATGGCTTTTGACTGGTGGGTTGCGTTGCTCATCAATGCGGCGGGAATATTTCTTGAGGTTACCGCAACATATTTCTTTGGAAGAATTATGGGCGGCAAGAAGGTTGTTGAAAAAGTGGAAAAAACCAAATACGGTGAAAAGCTCCTGAAAATGCAGAGCAAAAACAAGCTTTCCGCTTTACTTGCAATCAGATTTCTTCCGATATTCCCGATTGATATAGTCAGTCTGCTCCTCGGCGCAATGAGAACGAAATTCGGTCAGTATACGGCGGTTTCTCTCGGAGGAATTCTGCCGAGAGTTATTCTTTTCACCATCCTCGGCGACGGTCTTTATAAATATATTCCGATGCAGAAACTCGTTATTTTTGCCGTTATTCTTGTACCCGTTGCGCTGGTCGTCTGGGTTGTGAAATATGCGGTCAAAAATATGAAAAAGAATAAAGAAGATGAATAATTACACAGGGCGCAACTGTCAGTTGCGCTTTTTTTATCAGTGAATTCTGAAAAAGTTTTGAAATGTAAACTACGGTTGATAGAAGAAGCAGAGAAAGTATGTTAGAATTTATTCATTCTCACAAGAGATTTATAAACGAAGGGAGATTATTATGAAAAACAAAAAAATCTTAAGAAAAATCTTTGCAGTGATTTTAGCTCTGCTGACGGCCTCGTCGGTATGTATGCCTGCCTTTGCTTTGAACGATGTTATTTACGTCAACGCAGGTAACAGTCTTTATAATCCTTATGAAAACATTTACGGCGGATATTATAAAACAGTCGGGGGTATGATCCGTCCCGCAACAGAAAATAACTGGAATGCTCATTATGATCCGCAGACAGAAACTCTGACTCTCAAGGATGCCGAGCTGATTATGCCTTTGAGAATTCTCGGAAGCGCAGATATTATTCTCGAGGGAGACAGTGTTATTAACTGTTCCCAGGCTCCGGCACTTCAGTGCGATGTTAATCAGAAGTTTTCCGGCAGCGGCAGTCTGACTCTTATTTGTGACACTTATTTTGCTATTAACAGCAGAAATCAGACAAGCTTTGACGATAACGTTACGGTTATGGCAAGTGTAAATGCCGACGGAAGCGGTGCGGAGGAATTCGATCCCGACAGAGTAACGGAATATAAATGGGTATGCATTCAGGGAAATGACGGGGAAACAGACGAGCCTGCCGAAAAGCTGACGATATGGCAGAAAATTGCAAACTTCTTTAAAAATATTTTTGATTTTTTGTTTGGTTGGATAGGTTAATCAATAATAAGGTGTCGGGAAACCGACACTTTTTTTGTTGTATTTTTCTTCTTTGTATAGTATAATCACTGTATCAAAATGAAAAAAGGAGAAATGCGGTCTGAAAAAAATAATTTCAATCGTAATGGTTGTGGCGATGATGCTCTCTGCCGCTTCCTGTTCAAAGCCCGAAAATATTGAAGAAACAACAGTACCTACGACAATAATTGAATCAACAACGGTAGCCGTAACAGAAAGTGCGGTTGCAAATCCGCAAAGATTCAAACCTATTGCGGATATCACCGATGCAGATTCCGTTAAATCGCTTATAAAGGAATGGGCGACCAACGGCGGCGACTGTCTGAACAATACGGATATCACCAATATTCTGCTCATCGGTGAGGATTACGTTGACGGGTCAAGCCGCTCGGATGCCGCCATAATTATGAGCATCAACAGAAAAACAAAAAGCATTACACTCACTTCGGTGCTCAGGGATTCATACACGTATATGAATATCAACGGTCAGGACAGATTTGACAAAACGAATCATTCATACTCCTGGGGCGGACCAGAAAAACTGGTTGAGGTTATTTCAGCTGACTACAAAATCATAATCAATGCCTATGCGGTTGTGAATTTTGAATCATTTGTTCAGGCGGTTGACGAAATCGGCGGTGTCAGTGTTATGGTGACCGATGCAGAAGCGGATTATATGAATAAGACGAAAGGTGTCAGCACCTTCAAAAGCGGACAAAACGTTAGACTCAACGGTGAACAGGCGCTCTATTTTGTGAGAATCAGAAAGCTTGACGGTGAACCTGAACGAACCGAAAGACAGAGAAGACTCATCAAAGCTTATATCAATGAGCTTAAGAGTCTTTCTCAGGAAGAAAAAGAGAACGCCGTTGCTTCGCTTTTCCCATATGTAACAACGAGCTATACGGAAATTGAGCTTCTTACTCTTGCTGCAGAGGCATTCTCAGGCAACTGGCTTGATTTCGATATTATCAGTGAAACTGCTCCTTCTGCAGAGAACAGGAGAAGCTTCAGAGGATATAAAACATATACGGGTAACCTCGATATCTGGGTTGTCGATTATATCAGGGCAGCAAGAGATCTTCAGCTTCTTATATACGGCGAAACAAATATTATGCTTGAGGAAAATCACGTTTCGGCAATCGATCTTGCTCTCAAATCAAAATATTAAATAAAAGAATCTCCGTGAATCTTATGACTCACGGAGATTTTTTTATGTTGCAATATCTTATTTCTTCTTTTCGGAAGTATCGCCAAGTTCAATAAGTGCAAAAGCACCTGTCCAGACGAAGAGGCAAACGAAAATGATGATGAATCCTGATTGGAATCCGCCAAGCATCAGCGTATCAACACTGACAAATCCGAAGAGGATGTTTGAGAGGAAACCGCTGCTGCCTAAAATGCTTTTGATGGGGATTTCACCGCTTGTGATAACGTTTGCGGCAGAATTGAAACAGATAATCATAATGATTGATGAAATAAGTCCGACAACGGATGCGATGATAACGGGGAGCCTTTTACTGCTGCAGATTGACCATACAATAACAAAGATTGCAACAAGAAGGCATATGGCAAAGAATACTGCAAAAGCAATGAGTTTAGCATTGATGGGGTCAAATGCTTTGGGCCAGGTAAAGGGTTCTGTTGAATTACCGAACATACCTGAATAAACGTGGTCGCCTCTCGCAATCTGGATAAAATCAAAAATTGAGAGCGATTCTTTAATACCGACGCCGCCGTATTCAGAACCTACAAGATTAAGAATGGGCTGTGCAGATTCGTTTGTGCCGATCTGGATAAAAATAAACTTGAGGAAGAGCGCAACAGGGAAAATTGCTGCAGCAATAACAGCGTTAACAATTCTCATAAAGATTTTCATTGAAATAACTCCTTTCTTTTATTTATTTCCAGGAGGTATTGAGGGCTACCGTGCGGTTGAAAACAAGCTTGTCATCTGTTGACTTCTTATCAACACAGAAATAACCCTGTCTCATAAACTGGAAGGTATCTCCGCATTTTGAATTTGCGACCGAGCCCTCAACAAGACAGTTTTCAAGAATTTCGAGGGAATTGGGATTCAGGTGGGTGAGATAGTTTTCTTTTCCGTCAACGAAGGGATTTTCTGCAGCGAAAAGACGGTCATAAAGACGAATTTCGCAGGGAGTGCAGTCTGATGCGCTGACCCAGTGAATCGTACCTCTGACTTTTCTGCCGTCAGGAGCTTCGCCACCCTTTGATTCGGGGTCATAGGTGCAGTGGAGGCAGGTGATTTCGCCGTTTTCGTCAGTTTCCCAGCTGTTGCAGGTTACGAGATATGCACTCTTAAGGCGAACTTCGTTGCCGGGGAAGAGTCTGAAATATTTCTTGGGAGGCTCAACCATAAAGTCGTCTCTCTCAACAAAGATTTCTCTTGAAAAATGAACTGTTCTTGTGCCGAGTTCAGGCTTGAGAGGATTGATTTCAACCTCGATAGCTTCGCTCTGACCCTCGGGATAGTTATCGATGATAACCTTGAGAGGACGGAGCACCGCCATTGCTCTGGGTGCATTTTCGTTGAGATTATCTCTGACACAGGCTTCAAGCAGACCGTAGTCAACAATACTGTCGGCCTTTGAAACGCCGATACGGCTGATGAATTCACGGATTGCAGCTGCGGGATAACCTCTTCTTCTCATACCGCTGAGGCTGATCATTCTGGGGTCATCCCAGCCGTCAACGATACCCTTCTGTACCATTTCAAGACAGTATCTCTTACTTGTTACGCAGTAGTTGAGGTTAAGACGGGCAAACTCAATCTGTCTGGGAGGCTCTTCAAAACCGATTTCCTTGATAAACCAGTCATAGAGGGGTCTGTGATTTTCAAATTCAAGCGAGCAGAGAGAATAAGTAACGCCTTCTCTTGCATCCGAAAGAGGATGAGCAAAGTCATACATCGGATAAACGCACCACTTATCACCCGTCTGATGATGGTGAACGTGAGCAATTCTGTAGATAACGGGGTCACGCATATTTATATTGGGAGATGCCATATCAATCTTTGCACGGAGAGTTCTTTCGCCGTCAGCAAATTCACCGGCAGTCATTCTTGCGAAGAGATCGAGGTTTTCTTCGATTGAACGGTCTCTGTAAGGACTGTTTTTGCCGGGCTCTGTGAGAGTGCCTCTGTATTCTCTGACCTCGTCACCGGAAAGGTCGCAGACATATGCCTTGCCCTTCTTGATGAGCTTGATTGCGCATTCGTAGATGAAGTCAAAATAGCTTGATGCGTAAAGAACTTTGTTCCATTTGAAGCCGAGCCATTCGATATCTTCCTTGATAGCCTCAACGTATTCAACGTCTTCCTTTGAGGGGTTGGTATCGTCAAGACGCAGGTTGCATTCGCCGCCATACTTTTCAGCGGTGGCAAAGTCGATGCAGATAGCCTTTGCGTGACCTATATGAAGGTAACCGTTGGGCTCGGGAGGGAAACGGGTCTGAATTCTTGTGTTGACTCCGTTTGCAAGGTCTTCATCAATAAAATCATATATAAAATTCGAGGTGGTATTGATTTCGTCCATAATATTCTTCCTTTCTTGAAGTGATTATCTGAAATTCTCAATAGCTTCGGTGAGTCTTGCCTTGATTTCGTCTTCGCCGAGAAGCTGCATTATCGAGAAGAGATCGGGTGTGTTTCTGCGAGAGGTAAGGGCAATTCGGATAACGGTTGAAACGTCACCGACGTGACCCTTGAATGCCTCGGGATTCTTCTTGAATTCCTTGACGTTGGGTGTGAAGCCGAGAGGTTCGCACATATCCTTGATTCTTGCAAACCATTGATCCTTATCGTCGGCAAGGTTGAACTCTGCAAGATATTTTTCTGCGATGGCAACCGCATCTGCCTTCGAGATATTTTCGGGCAGAGTGTAGTCAGGCTGATAGAGGGGCTTGAAGAAATATGAAACGTATTCCTTCACTTCGCTCCATCTTGCGATATCCTTGCGGGGCTTGGGGTTTTCACGGTCGATATTCATAACCGCTGTTGAAAATTCGGGGTCAGCGGTGAAAATCTCAAAGAATTCGGGGTCATATACCTTTGCCCATGCGGCAACGTTTTCGTAAACGTTTTTTGCAGTCATAACGGAGATGACGTTTTTGCTGACGTCATTGAGCTTGACAAGATCGAAAAGACAACCACTGGAACTCATTTTCTTGAGATTGAAGGGGAATTTTGAAATGTCTTCCTTCGGGTTGGCTCTGCGCCAGTCCTCGAAGTTTGAATTGATGAGTGTGAGAAGATATTCGAGTACGCTTTCCTTCGGGAAACCGCCTTCAACAAAATAACCGACTGCGGCTTCGGGATCTTTTCTCTTGGAAAGCTTACGCTTGTCCCCTGTTTCCTCATCGGTCTTGAGCACCTGAGGAGTGTGTGCATACTTGGGTACTTTATATCCGCAAGCCTTGAAAAGCTCGATATGTTTGGGCACGGATGAAATCCACTCTTCGCCTCTGATAACGTGGGTCGTTCTCATAAAGTGGTCATCGCAGGCATGAGCAAAATGATAGGTGGGAATACCGTCTGATTTGAGAAGAACTTCGTCGATTATGTTTGCGGGCATTTCGATTTTGCCTCTTATAACGTCATCGAAGATAATCTTTTTTTCCTCGTCACCCTCGGAGCGCAGACGAAGCACCCAGGGTTTGCCCTCTGCAAGATTCTTTTCGATATCTTCGTAAGTAAGTTCACGGCATTTTGCCCATTTGCCGAAATAACCTCTGATAAGAGCACCGCCGTTTTCTTGCTTTTCACGGATTTCGGAAATCTCTTCTGCGGTGCAGAAGCAGGGATAAGCAAGACCCTTTTCGACGAGACTCTTTGCAACTGTCTGATAAATTTCTGCACGCTGACTCTGGGTATAGGGTCCGTAAGCACCTTTTTCGGTGCCGAAGCCCGTGACACCTTCATTGAATTCAACGCCGAAATAATCAAAACCGTTGATGATGGCGGAAACGCCGTCATCGATTTCACGCTTTTTATCAGTATCTTCGATTCGCAGATAAGCAACACCGCCTGTTGCCTGAGCGGTGAGTACGTCAACAAGCGCACCGAAGAGACCGCCGATATGGAGATATCCCGTGGGCGAAGGTGCGAATCTTGTTACTCTTGCGCCCTCTGCCAGACCTCTTTCGGGGTAAAGCTCCTCATAGTAATCGGGAGTTTTATCGATATGGGGAAACAAAAGCTGAGCAAGTTTTTTGTTATCCAAAAGAACACACTTCCAGTCTATTATAATTATACCCTATTATTATGACAGAAAAACGTACAAGTATCAAGAGAAATTTTGAATTTTTCGGCTTAAAATGTGAAAAAATTCTGCTGAGAAAAAGTCGGGTTTCCGCTATTTTGACGGAATTGGAATATTCTCGCTCAGACTTGTCCATAATAACGGTGTCAGACTTTTTAAAGGAGCAGATGAGATGAAACGGAAAATCAGAAACGGAAATATATATGCAGCGCTCGGAATATGTGCGGTAGCGGTTGCTGCTGCGGCGGTTATCAGTTCAACCTCTGCGGATAAACCTGAAACGCAGGGAGAGAGATTCTCAAGAGTGAGTATCAGCTGGGATGAGAGCATCTTTTATGAAACCGTACCGGAAACCGATGCGGTCGATATCGGGGTGACGGGTATTCCCGATGAAAGGGAGGAAGAAATCCCGTCGGATAAAGAGACAGTCTCCGAAACTGATATTGATTTTGCGATGCCGATGGGCAACGATATCGTCAAGGATTACAGTAACGGCGAAATGGTTTTCAGCAAGACGATGGGCGATTGGCGGGTGCATAACGGTGTTGACTTCAGCGGTGCATCAGGTAACGACGTTGATGCGGTTGCCGACGGTAAGGTTACGGGAGTATACGATGACAGCTTCTGGGGTACGATTGTTGAAATCGATCACGGAAACGGGATGACGGTCAGATATTGCGGGATCAAAAAAGGAAGCACCCTGCCTGACGGAGCAAGGGTGCAGAAAGGCGAAAAAATAGGTGCACTCGGCAATATTCCCGTTGAGTCGGGCGACGGAGCACACCTGCATATTGAGGTTGTCATTGACGGAAAAACCGTTGATCCGCTTGAGGCGTTGGGAAAAATCAGAGAAGAATAACAAAGGGCAGTCTTGCGACTGCCCGATTTTTTTATTCCAATGCGGAAAGGATATTTGCAATCCTTGCGAGGTCATCCTTATCGAAGAATGCGATTTCGAGAGTGCCGCATTCCTTACCTTCTTTTGTGACGACTCTGGCTTTTCTGCCGAGAGAATTATTGAGCGAAAGCTCAACTTCATCAAAGAATGTGAGTCTTGATTTTGAAGGCTTTTTAGCCTTTTTCTCTGCGGTGAGAGCCTTGACCATTCTTTCTGTTTCTCTGACGGAGAGTCCTTTTGCTACAACTGTTTCCGCAACGAGGATTGCTGTTTTTTCGTCGTCGATTGCGGCAATTGCTCTTGCGTGACCTGCGGAAAGCTTGTTTTCACGCACAAGGTCAAGCACCTTTTCGGGAAGCTTGAGCAGACGGAGAGCATTCGCAACGGCAGGACGGGATTTGCCGACCTTTTTTGCGGCTTCTTCCTGGGTCAGGCTGAAGTCACTGATAAGACTTGCAAAGCCGAGAGCCTCTTCAACGGGGTTGAGGTCTTCACGCTGCAAATTTTCTATTAAAGAAATTACAGCCGCTTCTTCGTCGGAAAGTTCCTTGATGATTGCGGGTACCTGAGACAGACCTGCAATGCGGCTTGCGCGCCATCTTCTTTCACCTGCAATGAGCTGATATCCGCCACCGAAAATCGGGCGGACAAGCAAGGGCTGAAGTACACCGTGCTGAGCGATTGAATCTGCAAGCTCGGAGAGAGCCGCATCGTCAAACTGCTTTCTTGCCTGTTCCTTATTCGGCTCGATGTCAAGCAAGTTAAGCATCACGGCTTGTGATGAATTATTTTCTTCTATGGAATTATCGATGAGCAGAGAATCAATGCCTCTGCCGAGACCGCCTTTTTTGGGTGCCATAATTTTTCTCCTTATTTTCTGTTGAGTTTTATGAATTCATCTGCCAGATCGAGGTATGCGTGAGCGCCTTTTGAGGTTTTGTCATAATAGATAACGGGCTGACCGAAGCTGGGTGCCTCCGAAAGACGTACGTTTCTGGGGATGACGGTGGCATAAACCTTCTTCGGGAAGCATTTCTTGACCTCTTCAACAACCTGCTGAGTGAGGTTGAGTCTGCCGTCATACATTGTGAGAAGAACACCCTCGATTTCGATATACGGATTATAAAGACGCTTGACTGTTCTGACGGTTGCAATAAGCTGAGTCAGACCTTCAAGAGCATAAAATTCGCACTGAATCGGTACCATAAGAGTATCAGCGGCGCACAGACCGTTGAGAGTAATCAGACCTAGAGACGGAGGGCAATCAAGGAAGATAAAATCAAATTCATCCTTGACGGTGGCAAGTGCATTGCGCAGACGTGATTCTCTTTTCTGAATCTCAACAAGCTCAAGCTCTGCACCTGCAAGGTCCATACTCGACGGCATAACCGAGACGTTTTTATATGGAGTCTGCACTATTGCATCCTTTGCGGGGCAAGAGCCGATGATTACGCTGTAAGATGAACGTTCAAGACCTTTTTTGTTGATTCCGAGACCGCTTGTTGAGTTACCCTGAGGGTCAATATCAACGAGCAGAACTTTATATCCTTTGCTGCCGAGTGCGGCAGTAAGGTTGACAGCGGAGGTTGTTTTGCCGACTCCGCCTTTCTGGTTAACTATTGCAACGGTTTTTCCCAAACTTATCTCTCCTATATTTATTACATTATATATAACCGAATGTATTAAGTATAGCATATCAAAGCGTGAAATGGAACATATTTTGAAAATTTTTTATGTTTCACGTGAAACAAAGCAAAAGAAAGCGAAAAGGACAGGCAGAACGCCTGTCCTCTCCGCTGTGGATGTGGGTGTGAAAGAGAAAGATATGGTAATTGGAAGAACTCTGAATTATTATGCCGTATTTCTTTTTGCTTTGATTACACAGCCCTTGCTTTTAGGAATGCGGACTATGTATTCAATATATTCATCTGTTTCGCTTTTTGCGGAATCGGCTTCGATTCCTGCACGTCGCATTGTATCGACTGCATGATTGAGCGTATTGACGAAAATACGGACATCTTTGAATAGCTTGACGGGTGGCTGCCTTTTGCCTGAATCGTTTGTCAGTATCTGCGAAATAAGCTTTTCGCTTTCGGCAACGGTCAGCCTTTTTTCCGCTATAATGGATATTGCGCGTTCCATCTGACTGAAGCTTGTCAGTCGCAGAAGTGCTCTTGCGTGGCGTTCAGTCAGGTTTTCCAGCGAAATTCTGTGGCGGATATCCTCAGGAATACGAAGTAACCGAAGTTTATTCGATATGGTGGCAGGTGCTTTGCCGAGTTTTTTGCAGATATCCTCTCGGGTCATACCATAATCGGTTATGAGCTTCTCGATTGCACAGGCTTCTTCAAAAAACTCAAGGTCGCAGCGCTGAACGTTTTCAATCAGGGCGAACAGTGCGGATTTCTCATCTGATGCATCCATTATAATGCACGGCAGTCGGGTTATGCCTACAAGTCTTGCTGCCCGAAGCCGTCTTTCGCCCGAAATCAGTTCGTATTTCCCCTCTCCGTTGAGCCTGACAACTATCGGCTGAATTATTCCGTTTTGCCTGATGCTTTGTGCCAGACCTTCAAGCTCATCAAAATCAAACCTTTTTCTCGGCTGATTGGGATTCGGATATATATCCTCTTGCGGCAGAAGAATTATCTGACCGCCGATTTTGTATTTGCCGTTCTTCAAAAAATCCCCCCGTTCGGTGCTTCGTTGCTTTAATCATAGCACCTGACGGAGGGATTGTCCAATCATTTCGGTTGATAAATTATTCCGATATTTGACAAAGATTATTAAATTAAAGAGGCTTTTTTGATATCTGTGCGGATACTCTCGGATATTTTGCCGAAGTCTGCGATATCTTTTTGATAATTATCAGAGTTCTTTCACCGCCATCGGATAAGGTAAAAGTTTTTTTATCTGCAATTTTACCGCCGAGAATACCGATTGCCTTCTTGGCATCGGCAATTTCCTCTTCAGCCTTTGCACCCTTCATTGCCACAAATACACCGCCGACCTTGACAAAAGGCAGACAGTATTCGCTGAGAACGTTCAGGGCGGCAACCGCACGGGAACAAACGATATCATACTGTTCTCTGTATCCGGGATTTTTGCCCGCTTCTTCAGCTCTGGCGTGAAGCACTTCAGCTTCAAGTCCCAGTTTTTCGACTGTATCTGCAACATAGCGTAGCTTTTTTGCTGTGCTGTCAACCATTGTAAGACGGATATCGGGTCGGGTTATAAGAAGCGGTATGCCCGGAAAACCAGCTCCTGTTCCGAGATCGAGGATTTTTGCCTCCTTTTCGGGAGTGACAGCGGAAAAGAGCGATACACTATCTGCAAAATGCTTGATTACAACCTCGTCGGGTTCGGTAATGGCGGTGAGATTCATTGTTTTATTCTGTTCAATAAGTAACTGTGCGAGGCAATCGAATTTTTCGAGAGCTTCGTCATTGAGTTCAACGCCGAGAGAAGCGGCGTTGGATTTAAGTAACTCTTTATTAATTAACATTAATACCGTTCCTCTCAAGATAAATAAGCAAAACAGAGATATCTGCGGGCGAAACACCCGAGATACGTGATGCCTGACCGACAGTTTCGGGTCGGATTTTTGAAAGCTTTTCAATTGCTTCAAGGCGAAGACCCGTTATATCGTTATAGTCAAGGTTTTCGGGCAGACGCCTGACCTCAAGGCGGTGAAGCTCGTTTATCTGCTGCTGCTGACGTTGATATAACCCTCATACTTGATATCAATCTCAACCTGCTCAAATACTTCAAACGGCAGATCGGGTCGTGATTTGTCGAAAGGTGCAAGTGCGTCATAATTAATCTGCGGTCTGCGCAGAAGTTCAATCATTTTCACGCCTTTTTCAAGCGGAGATGTTTCACGTGAAACAAGCATGGCATCAATTTCAGGTGTTTTGGGTATTGAAAGATTTGAAATTCGCTCCCTCTCCTGTTCTATCAGGCGGAGTTTTTCGCAGAATCTGTCATATCTCTCCTGAGAAACAAGACCTGCCTTATAGCCGATTTCGGTCAGACGGCGGTCTGCGTTATCCTGACGGAGAATCAGACGGTATTCAGAGCGGGAAGTCATCATTCTGTAAGGATCGGAGCAACCTTTTGTAACAAGGTCGTCAATCAGTGTGCCGATATAAGAGGTTGTGCGGTCAAGAATGACGGGTTCTTTACCCTGAATTTTCAGGGCGGCATTGAGTCCCGCTACGAGTCCCTGAGCGGCGGCTTCTTCGTAACCGCTTGAGCCGTTGAACTGTCCCGCACCGTAAAGACCGCTGAAATCTTTGAATTCAAGTGTTTGTTTGAGCGAAAGCGGGTCAACGCAATCATATTCAATCGCGTATGCAGTACGGAGAAATTCCGCTTTTTCAAGACCGGGAATGCTTCTGACAATGCGGAGCTGGACGTCCTCGGGTAATGATGACGAAACGCCCTGAAGATACATTTCATCGGTATTTGCACCGCAAGGCTCAACGAATATCTGATGTCTCTCCTTTTCAGAGAAACGAACGATTTTATCTTCAATACTCGGACAGTAACGAGGCCCTACGCCGTCAATCTTGCCCGAATAAAGAGGTGAACGGTGAAGATTGTCGAGGATAACCTGCTTGGTTTCAGCGCCCGTATACGTTATATAGCAAGGCTCAGTGTTGCGCACCTCACAATCGCTGACATATGAGAATCTGACGATTCTCTCGTCACCGTATTGAGGCTCAAGTGATTCGGTATCAACGCTTCTGCGATGAATTCTGGGCGGTGTACCGGTTTTGAAGCGCCTTGTCTGAACCCCGATGTTATTCAGAGAAACCGCAAGTTCGTTTGAGGGAAACATACCGTCGGGTCCGCTTTCATAAACGACGTCGCCGATATATACCTTACCAGCAAGGAAGGTGCCCGTTGCGATGATAACCGCCTTTGCTCTGTGAAGAGCATCGAGTCTGGTTTTGAGAATCCATTCATCACCGTCTTTGCGAAGATCGATAATTTCTGCCTGACGGAGATAAAGGTTGTTCTGTTTCTCCATAGCAGCTTTCATATAATCGGAATAGAGACGGCGGTCAATCTGAGCGCGCAGAGAATGCACCGCAGGACCTTTGCCGAGATTCAGCATACGGCTCTGCAGAGTGTTGTGGTCTGCGGC
This sequence comes from Clostridia bacterium, assembly GCA_017502085.1. GTDB lineage: Bacteria > Bacillota > Clostridia > Oscillospirales > Acutalibacteraceae > CAG-177. Next base: position 53,712 of record JAFVVQ010000044.1, read on the forward strand.
TATACCCATTTCACCGCCGAGAGCGTCAATCTCGCGCACGAGGTGTCCCTTGGATGTGCCGCCGATTGACGGGTTGCATGGCATATTGCCGACCCAGTCAAGGTTGATTGTAAAAACTGCCGTTTTGCAACCGAGTCTTGCGGCGGCGAGACCCGCCTCGATGCCCGCATGACCCGCGCCGATAACAGCAACATCATAATTTTCGGAAATGTACTCCATATTGTCACCAAAGAAAAATAAAGTCTGAAAATACGTGGTTATTATTCTGCAAAAGAACTAAAAACGCTGATTCCCGTTTAGAGCCGATAGAAATTTTTAAAACGATGCAGAGTTAAATCCGATCAACGCAATCGGCTGAAATCGAGAGGTCAAAAAACAAAGAATTTTGTATAATTGAGGTGGGCAGAGTCTGCCCTTGATTTTTGTTTATTAATACGTGTGGTCGCAGATTTCTTTTATCTTGCGCTGAAGAGCGAGAAAATCTTCGAGGGCATCGGGCTTCTGGTTGGGGTTGCGCAGAAGCGCGGCGGGATGGAAGGTGCCCATAAAAAGGATGCCACCCTTTTCGATAAACTGACCGTGCTGTTGCGTAACCTTGAAATCCTTGCCGATAAGTCTCTGAGCCGAAATTCTGCCGAGGCAGACAATAATCTTCGGTCGGATGAGTCTTGTCTGTTCACGAAGCCATTCGATACAGGCGTCCTGTTCTTCAGGTTTCGGGTCTCTGTTCTGAGGAGGACGGCACTTGACCATATTGGCGATATAGATATTCTTTCTGCGGTCAAGGTCGATTGCATCGAGGTATTTATCAAGAAGCTTACCGCCCCTGCCGACAAAAGGTTCACCCTGGAGATCCTCGTTTTCGCCGGGACCTTCACCGATAAAAAGAACTTCTGCGTTTTCATTGCCTACACCGAAAACAAGATTCGTTCTTGTTTCGCAAAGACCGCATTTGCGGCACTGCATACAGTCGTTTTTGAGTTGTTCCCAATTCTCATACATTGCCGTTTCCACCTCTTTCAGCAAATATTTTTTCGGACGTTTCGGCATCCAGGCGGATTTGTGCACCGAGAGCATCCATTGAGTTGAATTTCATTTCACTGCGGAGATATTTCAGAAGCCGTACTTCGATTTCTTTGCCGTAAAGGTCTCCGCTGAAGCCGAGGATACAGGTTTCACTGCGCAGATCTTCATTTTCAAACGAAGGTCGCAGACCTATATTGGTAACCGACGGATATTCTTTATTGTCAACAACAGTTAAAGAAGCATAAACGCCGATTTTCGGAATCACAAAATTATCTGAAAAATGCTGATTGATTGTCGGGGCACCCATGAGTCTGCCTCTGCGGTCACCGCTGACAACCGTATATTTATAGCGGAATTCCCTGCCAAGCATTGCGTTGGCAAGGGGAATATTGCCGTTTTCGATTGCTTGTCTGATACGTGTTGAGCTGACGGGAGAGCCGTCATACGTGATTTCAGGACTGACTTTCAGTTCAACGCCGAATTCTTCGCACAGAGTCTTCAATTCGTCCACGCCGCCTGAGCCGTTTTTGCCGAAGCGGTAGTTACTGCCGCAACATACTGCACCCACATTAAGTTTTTTGAGGAGAATTTCAGTGAAAAATTCACGGCAGGAAAGGTTCTTTATTTCTTCAAACGAAATAAAGACGGATCCGACTCCCCTTTCGTCAAGTATCTCTTTGCGGAGCGAAGGTTGAAGGATTTCGGCGGGAGCCTTGCCCGTCAGTGTTTTCAGCGGATGGGAATCAAAGAGCATCACATACGGAATCAACCCGCACTCCCTGAACGAAAGAGTGCAGGCAATAACCGACATATGACCTGTATGAAGTCCGTCAAAGCTGCCGAGCGCGACAGCGGTTTTGTTATTGATTACCATCGGAAAATCCTTGCTGATATTATTTTTTCTTGAACTGCTGCTTCATACGGAGTTCTTTGGAAAGAATACGTTTACGAAGACGCAGAGAGGTCGGAGTGACCTCGAGAAGCTCGTCATCCTTGATGAATTCCATGCACTGCTCAAGGCTGAGAACGCTGTGAGGAACAAGGCGGAGAGCATCGTCGGAGCCTGAGGCTCGGGTATTGGTGAGATGCTTTGTTTTGCATACGTTACATACTATATCTTCATTCTTTGCGCATTCACCGACAATCATACCTTCGTATACTTCAACACCTGCGGGGATGAAGAGTCTGCCTCTGTCCTGAGTGTTGAAAAGACCGTAGGCGGTGCTGACACCTGTTTCGTGAACAACGATTGATCCTCTTTCACGGGTTGAGATATCGCCCTTGTAGGGAGCATAGCCGTCGAAAAGCTGATTCATAATACCGTTGCCGTTGGTATCGGTGAGGAATTCGGCTCTATAGCCGATGAGACCTCTTGACGGAATGCGGAATTCAAGATGTGTTGAGCCGCCGTCACGTGCGCCCATATTTTCAAGCTCACCCTTGCGTGAACCGAGTTTTTCGATAACTGCACCGACATACTGTTCGGGAACTTCAACGATAAGGATTTCCATCGGTTCGAGAAGCTGACCGTTCTGCTCCTTGAAGATAACTTTGGGTCTGGAAACCTGGAATTCGTAGCCCTGGCGGCGCATTGTTTCAATGAGAATCGAAAGGTGGAGTTCGCCTCTGCCCGAAACCTTGAAGGTATCGGTGCTTTCGGTTTCCTCAACCCTCATACTTACGTTTGTTTCAACCTCCTTGAAAAGGCGGTCACGCACGTTTCTTGAAGTAACAAACTTGCCTTCTTTACCTGCAAACGGGCTGTCGTTTACAATAAAATTCATCGAAATTGTAGGCTCGTCTATCTTGATGAAGGGAAGCGGCTCAACGTTTTCGGGATCGCAGGCGGTTTCGCCGATATTGATACCCTCGATACCCGAAACACAGATGATATCACCCGCTTCAGCTTCTTCGCATTCAACTCTTGTGAGGCCTTCAAACTGATACAGACGGGAAACTTTCACGTTCTGGCGGCTGCCGTCATCCTTGCAGAGAGTGACCTGCTGATTTTTTCTGATGCGTCCCCTCTCGACTCTGCCGACACCGATTCTGCCGACGTAATCGTCATAATCAAGGCTTGAGAAAAGCACCTGAAGAGGCTCGTCGGGGTTGCCGACGGGAGGATCGATGTTTTCAAGAATTGCATCAAACAGAGGCTGCATATTGCCGCTTCTGCAATTGGGATCGAGGCTTGAATAACCGTCTCTGCCGCTTGCATAAACAACAGGGAATTCAAGCTGATCTTCGTCTGCACCAAGGTCGATGAAAAGATCGAGAACTTCATCAACAACCTCGTAGGGTCTTGCGTTGGGACGGTCTACCTTGTTGATAACAACGAGAACTTTCTTTTTGAGACCGAGAGCTTTCTTGAGAACAAATCGTGTTTGAGGCATACAGCCTTCAAATGCGTCGACGAGCAGCAATACACCGTCAACCATCATAAGAATACGTTCAACTTCACCGCCGAAATCCGCGTGACCGGGAGTGTCGACGATATTGATTTTTGTGTTTTTATAATGAACAGAAGTGTTTTTTGAAAGAATTGTAATGCCTCTTTCACGCTCAAGGTCGTTGGAGTCCATAACTCGGTCGGCAACCTGCTCGTTTTCACGGAAAGTACCGCTCTGTTTGAGCAATTCGTCAACGAGGGTAGTCTTGCCGTGGTCAACGTGTGCGATGATGGCAACATTTCTCAGATCTTTTTTCTGGGACATGGGAATCGCCTCCGTAAGATAGAATATTTATGTAAAATGGATATTGTTTTCGAATTTATGCGGCGTATTTATCCGGTTATCAGGGCGGGTACGCCGACCCGCCCTGACGGAAAAACGATATTATTCCGAAATTGTGAAGCCTTCGGATTCACGCTTTGTCTTGAGGTCTGCAAGCATTTTTTCTTTTTCCTTGCCTGCAATCTTATAGAAGAACATGGGGATTGCGCAAAGGAGCATACTGATACCGGGAATGAGTGAAACGAGAAGGAACATTGAGAATCTTTGATCCATGGGTAACTGGAAAGCAAACTTGACAGATTCGGTTGAAAGCATATTTTTGGGATCCATACCGATAGCCATATAGAGAACGATGATGCCCGACGTTGCAAATGCGTTGCCGATTTTGTTGATGAAGCCCTGACAGGCTGAGCCGAGACCGTTTTCTCTGTGGCCTGTGGTGAGTTCCATATAATCAAGGCTGTCGCAGATCATTGCGTAGGAAACAACGTTGATAACGCCGAGAGGAATTGACTGAATGATGATGAACGGAGCAAGAATATAGATGCTCGAAAGTTCGGTGAAATAGCCGATTACCGTTGTCATTATGCTTGCGGCAAAACCTGCAAGGCAAGTTACGATAACGAGCTTCTTATAGTCGAATTTTCTCATCAGCTTGGGCATAATGATGGTTGTGCCGAACATACCGACAACAGTGCAGACGAGGAAAATTGTGTTGACAAGACCGATGCTCTTTTCGTAAGCGGCGGTCTGCTCTGCAAGACTCATTGCGTCGGTGATTTCAGGACCGATGTAGAAGGAGTAACGGGCAACGTGAGCTGCCGCTGCCTGAACAAGATATCTGCCGCTGGAAAGAACGCCCATTGTAACAACGAGCATAAGGGGCTTGCATCGGAATATTCTTGAAAGACTGCCGGACTGACCGGGAATCTTCTTCTTATCGGGAAGAACAACCTTCTCCTTGATGTGGAAATAGCTGTTGATATAAAGGATTCCGCCGATTGCAACGGTCAGAATTGCAATGATGAGATATTTCATCTTGCCGAAGGCGATGGGGTCGGTATCTTCGCTGATGAAAAGACCGACAACAATCGGAACGACCGCAAAGAAGATTTCCGGAAATGCCGAGCCGATGCTGTTGATGATTTTTGTGAACGAGATAACGTCGCTTCGCTCTTTTGAATTGGGAGTAAGAACGTTGGGCAGAGTCCAGAAAGGAACGTCTGCAAGTGTATATGCCATGCCCCAGAGAACGTAAACTACCGCGGTGAAAATCATAAGCGGAACGGGTTTGAGATCGGGGCTGAGGAACATAAGAATTGTCAGAATTGAAATAATGGGAGTTGCTATGATGATATAGGGTCTCATTCTGCCATTTTTGAGAGAGTGTCTGTCAACTATCATACCCATCATCGGGTCGTTGATTGCGTCCCAGATTCTTGCTGCAAGCATAAGAATGAGAACAAACATAAGGTCAAGCTGGAGAACGTTGGTATAGTAGTCACTGATTTTACCCGACATTGCGGCATAAATCATACCCTGACCGCCTGCACCGAGAGCGTACATCCAGAGCTCTTTTTTGCTGACGTATTTTTTATCCTGCATAATGCTCTCCTTTATTTATTTTCGGCAATTTTCTTTGCCCATTCTTCTTCGAACTTCTGCTTTATTCCCTCATAAATTTCTGCGGGAATATCAGGGTTGCCCTTCGAATAGCCGGGAACGTACATATCGCCCGCAGTCTTCCTGACGGTGCATTACGTATCGTTTCTCCATTTTTCTCTTTCTTCGGGGTTGCGGAGATCGGGAATATCAAGAGGAATTCCGCCCTGAAGCACGGAACGGTAAGCAAACATTCCGGGAAGGAACATATCCATTGCTTCATAAACGTCAATAACGTCCATATTTTCTCTGCCTCTGACAGTTTCAACAACGTTATGCATTACGTACCAGTCTGAACCGCCGTGACCTGAAGGTGCGGCGAGGCGTGAGAATTCATCGCCGGTCGACTTTACGTAGGGTTCGTTTGCATTTTCACCCTCGAATTCGTCGAGATTGACGTAGAGCTTGTTTACGTGATCGCTTTCGCAAGCGTCTTCACGGGCGCATTCCATTCTGCCCTTTGAACCGTAAATGCTGTACCATACGGAATTTCTTGAGGGACCGACGCCGTGAATGCTCTTGAGGACGGCACCGTTTTCAAGTGTAATCATTTCGATGCCTGCGGGACCTGCTTTTGCACCCATTCTTGCCATTCTGGCATTGAAGGGAAGCTCAAAACCGGTTACCTTGACGGGTTTGAGACCTGTGATATGGATAAGGGGACCGATTGAGTGTGTGCAGTAGTAGCAAGCGTGCATTGTGTTGCGCCAGTGTTCGGGATCGCCGAAGGTGATGTTATGCCAGATGCTTTCGCAGTTATGCATATATTCGCCTTCACCGTATTCGAATTCACCGAGAGCGCCTTCTTCATAAAGCTCCTTCATCTTTTTCGGAGCACCCATATAGCAGTAATTTTCCGCATAGAAATATTTCTTTCCGGTTCTTTCAACTGCTTCAATGAGCTCAACAGCTTCTTTCATTGTAAGAACGGGAAGAACTTCACTGAGAACGTGGAATCCTTTTTCGAGAGCCTTTACGGCAAAAGGAGCGTGTTCTGTTGCAAAGTTTGCAAGAACAACAACGTCCATATCGTGGTTGAGGAAATCCTCGTAGTTATCATAGAAGGTGATGTCTCTGTCAGCATAGTCCTTCTTCGCTTTATCGAGAAGAATATCATAGTTATCGCAGATGGCAACGGTTTTTGCACCCTTTACGTTATCGCAATGGTTGATCATTGTTCTGCCTCTGCCGACGCCGACAACACCAACCTTGATAACTCGTGCCTTTTCGAGCTTTCTGCAGAAAGAACGGTCTTCATTAACCATATCAACACTGTCAATACCGAGCTCACAAAGCATCCATTCCCAGCGACCCTTCATATCCTCTTTGGGATCCTCGTGTTCAACGGGAATGAACCCTGCCGAAAGATAACTCTTGACTGCGCCCATTCTCCACTCATCGGTTGTGAGGTAGATATAGTCTGCATCCTGATCGGCAAGTTTTTTGACCGCTGCATTGTTAAGATATTTACCGAGACCCTTGCCTCTGAATTCGGTGCGCAGACCGACCATATGCATCTGACCCTCTTTTTCTTCAGGGTGGTAGATGGCGGATACCGTACCGATGTGTTCACCGTTATAATCGAGAAAGAATACGTCGGTTTCAGGCACACAGTCGTCAACGTCTGCAACGCATTCGTTGAAAAATTCGGGAGCGCAGTCATCACTCACAAGACCGTTTTTGCAGCATTCAACCCAAGCGATTTTGTCTTCGATGCAGTCTTTATAATTTACGATTGAATAACCTTCGGGGAGAGTGAGATCGGCAACGGGTGTTCCTTTGAGCCAATACATTTTAAGTTGTGCCATAAATAATCACCTTCAAAAATTTAAAATATAAAAACGGAAAAATGGAGCTGTCGGCAAACAGCTCCTTTTTTCAATATTGATTATTCGCCCTTCATTTCGAGAAGCTTGGCAGTGCCGTCATAAACAGCCTGGCTGACTTTGATCGAATCTGTGATTGCAGCTACGATGTCATCCTCTGTTGCGCCAAGTTCGATTGAATATTTGGGATCAATGAAGAGATTACGTGCCATAATGTCAGCGAGTCCGTCAACGTCAATACCGCTTTCAATGCCCTTTTCGGCGTATTCCTTCTTGACCTTGCCGAGACCCATTCTCATCATCCAGGCGGGGATGCTGAGAATCTTTCTGTTGTTGCCCATGCCTCTTGCGGCATAAACAATTTTGAGGAATTCTACCCAAGTCTGGTTGTACATGGAGATGGGCCATGCCTTTGCGCCTTTTGATTTCTCGGCTGCACCTACGATAACTTCACCAACCTGACGGACTGTAAGCATTGCTGTGCCGCCGCCGGGATACATTGTGAGAGGAAGCTTATCCATCATCTTGATCTGCTCAATGAGGATAACCCAAACGGGTTTTCTGCCGGGCTGAGTGCCGAAAATGTAGGGAAGCTCAAGAACTGCAACGTCGAAGTTCTCATCAGCAAAGGAGAAAGCAACTTCTTCCTGATCGATACGGCTTCTGATATAAGGATGCTTCTTTGTGAGCTCCATTTCGGGCCATTCCTTTGCAGCATATGAGAAATATGAGCCGAGGATAACCGAGTTCTTCATTCCGACTTCTTTGCAAAGGGGAAGAATTCTCTTGAGAGGAGCGATGTTGTACTTATAATAAGCATCATAAACGGGAGCAGGGAATTCAACTCTTTCGTCAATACCTGCGGCAAAAACGAAGCAGTCATAACCCTGCATCATGGCCTTGATTTCTTCATCTGACTTTTCGTAGATGTTGCAGAATTCAAGCTCCATTGCTTCGGGGATGGGAGCGCCTTCGGGAAGAGGGGGAAGTGCAACGCTCTTGACTTCGTGACCTCTTTCGATGAAGATGCGGGCAGCTTCACAGCCGAGAAGACCTGTGCCGCCAATCATAAAAACTTTCATTTATATATTCCTCCTTGAATATTTTTACTTATATAATATAAATCTTTTATCCTAATTAGTCAAGATGTTTTTGCTTTAGTGCGCGGATTCGTACGAAATAATTCGTTTTTTTGCCTTATCGGATAAAAATTAATCTTTTTGTAACCCTTTTGTAATTGCGAATCGGAAAATGATGTGGTATAATCCATAACATAGAATGAATAACTGTAACTTTTTGGCAAAATATATTTTTTTGGAGGGTGCTATGAACAGACGTAATAACACTATTCAGTTCAAGAGAAAATCTAAAATCCCCAAAACCCCGATAATAGTTCTTGCTGTCGTTGTGGCGGCTGCACTGATTGCGGTTGCGGTATTTCTGATTTCTCATTTCACAAAAGAAAAAGAGCCTGTTATTGATTACGGAAACTGTACGTGGTCAACCGAAGGCTTTGAAAAAATTTCGGATGCGAAAATCCTCAACGAATCGCTTGTGGTTTTCACGGATGCCGAAACGGGCAAAAAAGGAATTATGAAGCTTGACGGTACGGTCACCGAAGAGGCGAAGCACGATGAATTCTCGGTTATCAGCGATGCGTGGAGAAGCAAGAAGCTTCTTGCGAAAAGCACGGGACTTTCGGAATATCTGTTGCTTGTCGACGTCGAAACGGGTACGGTAACAACAAGACAGTATCACGGACTCACAAAGCCCGAAAACAACCCCTACTGGGAAGAGGAATATAAGCATTTTTCGTGGCACGATGCAAAGGGATACACAGGCAAGGTCAAGCCCACAGACGTTAATCTCGGCAACGGTCTTTATCCCGTATCCTGCCCCCCTGCCGACGGCTCAAGATGGGGATATATCAACAATCAGCTCAAGCTTGAAATCATCCTTGCATATGAAAAGGCAATGGATTTCAGCGGTAATATTGCAGCAGTCTGCAAGGGCGGTAAGTGGGGTTATATCAATCAGAGCGGCGTGACGGTTATCGGTTTCGATTTTGAATCCGTCGCCGAGCTTGACGTTATGGCAGAAAACATGGCATTCTCGTTCCGCAACGCTCTCGCACCTGTCAAAAAAGTCGATAAATACGGTATTATCAGCACTTCGGGAGAAGCTGTTGTCAATTTTGTTTTTGATGCGATTCTTCAGGGCGAAAACGGAAAATATATTGCAAAAAGAGACGGTCAGTGGGGCCTGATAACCGTTGATACACAAGCGATTTCGGCAAACACAACCACGACTCCCGCTCAGGCGGCGACAACCCCCGCAGCAACCGTTTCCGTCGGATATTATACGGTAAAAACTTCCGGCAGTCATCTCAATCTCAGAGCAGATGCGAACACCGAATCAACAAAGCTCGGTCAGATTCCCAACGGCGCTTCCGTTACCGTTTCGAAGGCTGTCGGCGGCTGGGCATACGTTAAATACAACAACCTTCAGGGTTGGGTCAGTTCGCAGTATCTTGTGAAATCCGCACCGCCCGTAACGTCGGCACCTGCTCAGCCTTCGACAGCACCCGTGCAGACAACTGCGGCATCGGTGGCTGCAACTGTGGAAAATTCTACAAATTAAGAAATAATTAAACAAAATTTTCAAATAAGCTATTGACCTTTTTGAAAAAAGCGGATATACTCATATTATACGGAGTAAAACCCGTATATCTGCATTAGTGAGCAACAATGTCAGAGCCATCCGATAAAAGACGGAGAACGTGCAAATCGTTCTCCGTCTTTTATCATCTATATAATGTTTTCAGAAATATAAAACGGCGGGGTTTTCCCGCCGTTGACTATTTATTCATAAAATCAAACAGGCCGTGCCAGTCGTCACGGCTGAAATAATGTGTACCTTCGCGCGTGCAGAGACCGATCTTGCCTTCGTGCAGATACTTGGGCTTCAGAAGGTCGGAATCCTCATAAACGAAGCCTTTTTCGCCGTAAAGCTCATAGACCTCGGACGCTGCGGCGCAACAGAGAAACTGCCTCGACGGTCCTGCCCAGATATCGCCGAGTGCAGATGAAATATGCACCCTTCTCGGCGCAATCAGAGCATGCATAAAATGCTGGTCGAAAGGTGTTTCGTCATCCTTGCCGACAAAGTTTTTATAGTTTTCACAGAACCAGAACGGGAAGTTTTTTGTGATGTGGCCGATGAACTCGTTTCCGTCGGATTTTCCTCTGTTTATTGAGTCTCCGCTGCAACCGGCGCAGTTGGAATGTGCCATCGAAAAACGTTCGTCAACCGCCGCTGTCAGAAGCGCGGTTTTGCCGAGTCTCGAGTGACCTGCAACACAGATATTTTCTTTATCAACTTCGTCTCTCGTCTGCAGAAAATCCATCACTCTCATTGCTGCCCATGCCCACATCGCTATCTTTCCGCAAGAATAATCCGAACGCCCGGATTCCTTATATATCAAGCCTGCGAGCCCGTTTGAGAAGTCACCGTCATCACTTGTGACGTCCTTATAACAGAAGGATGCACAAGCAAAACCGTTATCGATTATTTCCTCTGTCGGAATGTATCTGTCCGGTATATCGGGACGGAAGTTTATAGTGACAAAAGTCTTGAATTTTTCACCCTTTGAGGGATAAACGTAGGTAAAAGGGAAAGTGAATTTTTCGCCGTAAACGGTGCAGATTGCTTCGACTGTGAGAAATATTGCCTTGCTTGCGCAGAAACGGCCGTTTTCGCTGTCTATGATGCGGAATTCCACGCTTTCGGGTGATTCGGGCATATATCCGTATTCGTTTTCGAGCATTGATTTCAGTACGAACGGACGTGATTTTTCCCATTCTTCAACGGTCTGTACCCTTTTGTCTCCAAGTTCAAGCGGAGACGGTATTTTAAGATCAGCAAGCATTTTTTTAATCATAGCAAAAGCTCCTTTCCGACTGTATTCATCCAAATATTACTTTTCTTTTCCCGATTTGTCAAGATAAGGCAAAAAAATGCGGAAAATTAATTTTTTATTTACACACTTTTTACATAAAAAATAAAATATCCTCTTGTAATTCTCTTTAAAAGTAATTATAATAACATCATAATAGGATAATAGGGTCATATATGCTGTTTTTGCCGATATGATACAATCCTTCTTTTGCAACAGAAAGGACTGATAAAATGTCTGTGCAGGCGGTCAGGGAATACCTTGACAAATTCGGTTATGCCGACAGAATTTCCGAATTCAGCGAGTCAACCGCAACGGTTGAACTTGCGGCGGCGGTAGTCGGAGTCATACCCGCAAGAATTGCAAAAACTCTTTCGTTCAAAATTCAGGAAGAAGTTATTCTTGTTGTTGCGGCGGGTGACGCAAAAATCGATAACCGCAAGTATAAAGACAAATTCGGCGCAAAGGCGAAGATGCTTTCTGCACAGGAGGCGATAGACCTTGTCGGTCATCCCGTAGGCGGTGTTTGTCCGTTTGCGGTCAACGAGGGCGTTGCGGTTTATCTCGACGAGTCTCTCAGGCGTTTTGAGACTGTCTTTCCTGCGGCGGGAAGTGCGGGCAGTGCCGTCCGACTCACCTGTGACGAGCTTTTTGAAAGTTCTCAGGCAGTCGAATGGGTTGACGTCTGCAAGATTCCCGGGATTGAAGATTAATTACGGTTTGATGGAGGAATGAATATGAGCAAAAAATACGTTATCTCCTATGACATAGGAACAACGGGTGTCAAAAGCTGTCTTTTTGAGATTGAAAAATCAATTACCCTTGTCAGTGCGGCTATGGAGGGGTATAAACTCTATATTATGCCTGACGGCGGCGCAGAGCAGGATCCCGACGAATGGTGGTCTGCAATATGTTCATCAACCAAGACCATTTTTGAGAATTGTGACGTTGATCCCGCACTTGTTGAGGGTATCTCTTTCTGTTCACAGATGCAGGGTCTTGTTCTTGTGGATAAAGACGGTGTTCCCGTTCACAGAGCTTTCAGCTATATGGATCAGCGAGCAAAGAAGCAGATCAAGGAAGGTATGGCTAACGGTATCCAGGTAGCGGGCGCAAATATTTTCAAGCTCCTCCCCTCTCTTATGATTACGGGTGCGGTTTCCGCAAGCGTCAAGGATCCCGTGTGGAAATATAACTGGGTCAAGGATAACGAGCCCGAGAATTTCAAGAGAGTTCACAAGTGGCTTGACGTCAAGGAATACATAATCAGCCGTATGACGGGCGAATTCGTTATGACGAGAGACTCGGCTTTCGGAACCTTGCTTTACGATATCCGTAAGGGTCACGAAACCTGGAGTCCCACAATCTGTAAACTTCTCGGAGTCAATCCCGATCACCTTGCAAGAATTATCGACAGCACCGAAAAAGCGGGCGGTCTGACCGCGAAGGCGGCTGCGGAACTCGGTCTTAAAGAAGGCACTGCAGTATTCGGCGGCGGCGGTGATGCATCCCTTATCGGTGTTGGTGCAGGCAGTGTTGAGCTCGGCGATACTCACGCCTATTCGGGAACTTCGGGTTGGGTTTCAACCGTTGTTGACAAGAGCGTTGTTGATGCTTCCGCTATGATTGCCGCTATTGTAGGCGCACAGAAGGGCAGATTCAATTATTTCGCAGAGCTTGAAACCGCAGGTAAGTGTCTTGAGTGGGTAAGAGACCACCTCGCACTTGACGAAATCGGTATTTTCATGCAGAAGATTGACGTTGCCGAGTCTGAAGAGACAGTTTATACCAGTCTTTACGACTATATGTCGAAGGTTGTTTCCGAAATACCCGCAGGCAGCGGCGGAGTGATTTTCACTCCCTGGCTTCACGGTAACCGCTGTCCTTTTGAAGATCCCAATGCAAGAGGTATGTTCTTCAATGTGAGTCTTGATACGGGTAAGACTGAGCTTATCAGAGCGGTGCTTGAGGGCGTATGTATGCATCTTCGCTGGTTCATCGAAACTCAGGATAAGAAAATCAAAACCTCATCGGTTATCAGATTTGTCGGCGGCGGCGCACTTTCCGACGTAACATGCCAGATTCTCGCAGACGTTACGGGCAGAACGGTTGAAACCGTTGACAGTCCTCAGAATGTCGGTGCAGTCGGTGCGGCAGTTATTATGGCTGTCGGTCTCGGAATGATTGACAGCGTCGCTGAAGCAAAGAAGCTTATCCCCGCAAGCAAGGTGTTCAAGCCCGATGCCGCCAACAAAGAGGTTTATGACCGCAATTATTCGGTTTATAAGACTCTCTACGCAAACAATAAAAAGGCATTCAGGGAGCTTAACGGCTGATGAAGAACAGGTTTTTATTGATTTGCGTTCTGTTTGCTTCTGTGTTGATTCTTGCATCTTGCGGCAAGGAATCGCAGTCCGACTCCCCTTCCGTTACGGAAACAACGAAGCCTGTACTCCAATTCGTAACTGATGCAGAGGGCGGCATGTATTATCCCGTAACCGATGCCGACGGAAATGCTATCAGAAACGGTGACGGCAATCTGCTTGTCTTTGCCACGGATTCAGACGGTAATCCTGTTGAAGGCAAAACCGAAGCGGTAAATCACGTCAGAGCCCTGGTAATCGGCAAACGCATCGAAATGCCTGAATTCAGAATCGTTATTCCCGATGGCTGGTCGGATGCAAGAAGTTATAATGAGATAAGCATCGGCAATCCCGAAACGCTTGATATGATTTTCATCACTCAGGTTACCGATATGACCTATGACGAAAAGGTCAGGGATACGGAAAAGCTTCTTGAAGCCGTTAAAAGGAGAAACAAAAATGCTGTAATCTCCTCCGAGAAAATTCAGGTTGGCGGCGAAGAAGCGGTCTATATGTCGGGCAGAATTGTCAACGAAGGCGATGATGCAAATCCCGAAACCCGTCAATCCGTCTATTTCGGATATATGGTTACCGTTCATAACGGCAAGGTTTATGAAGGAAGAGTTTCTGCTGACAGAAACCTTACCGATGAAGAGATAAGTCAGATGATTGATATACTCAGATCAGTTGAGTTTGTCAGATAAAAAAACCGCAGATTCTGCGAGAAACGAAAGGATAATGAAGAATATGAAAAGATCAATCGCATTAATTATTGTCTTTATGATTGTGCTGACCTGCTTCTCCGCATGTAAAAGAACAGGCGTTATCAAGGGCGGCGTAATGGCAACGGATTTCAACGGCAACGGAATTGTTCCCGTTGTTACTCAGGAAAACGGCGGTATTATCCGTGACGAAGCCGGCAATGTTATTGTTCTTGCAACGGATAAAAACGGTAATACCTACAAGGAAAAAGGTGAATACGTTACTAAGGCTATCGCTGTTGATCACGCCATCATTTTCGGCAAGCATATCGAAACAGCAGATTTCGCACTGGATATTCCCAACGGCTGGTCAGATGAAAAAAGCTTTGACGACGTTCATATCAAGAGAGACGGCAAGGCTGATATGATTTCCATTTCAGCAATGAGAAATGAGAGGCTTGCAGACGTTGAGGCGGATAACAGCGAAATGTTCAAGCTTTTCCCCGGCGGAGCAACAACAAATAAGACCATAACCGTTGCCGGAGAGGAAGCACAATTTATTTCGGCTTTCACAACGGTTAACGGCACAGGTGTTTACCTTGGTTTCGTTACATTCTCACATCAGGGTGTTGTTTTCAGATGCAGAATCGGCTCTGACCGTGATCTTACAAAGGATATCGATGATATATTCAAGATTCTGGATACAATCCAGTTTGTTCACTAATTGATTTCGGGAGGAAAATAAAATGTTATTTACACAGGATATCGGTATCGACCTCGGTACCGCCAACACCCTTGTATTTGTAAAAGGTAAGGGTATTGTTATCAGAGAGCCTTCGGTTGTTGCGGTTGACCAGAAGAGCAATCCTCCCAGGGTCGTTGCTGTCGGCAGCGAAGCAAAGGAAATGATCGGCAGAACTCCCGGATCAATTATCGCAGTCCGCCCCCTCAAAGACGGCGTTATTGCGGATTTCGAAATTACTGCCGAAATGATCGCTTCCTTCATCAAGAGAACAACAAAGCGTTCGCCTTTTTCGCGCATCAGAGTTCTTATCTGCATTCCCTCGGGTGTTACTGAGGTTGAGAGAAAGGCTGTTTATGATGCCGCCAAAGCCGCAAACGCAAAGTACGTAAGCCTTATCGAAGAGCCGATGGCTGCTGCAATCGGTGCAGGTCTCCCCGTCAGTGAAGCAACGGGCAGCATGGTAGTTGATATCGGCGGCGGTACTGCAGAGGTTGCCGTTATCTCCCTCGGCGGTGTCGTTACCGCAAATTCCTGCCGTGTTGCAGGTGATAATTTCGATGAAGCTATCATTGCTTATATCAAGAAAAAATATAACCTTCTTATCGGTGAAAGAACTGCCGAAGATATCAAAATCAAAATCGGCTCTGCTTATCCTTATGAAGGCGAAGGCACAATGAATATCAAGGGCAGAAATCTTATGGACGGTCTGCCCAAGAACGTTGATATCACTTCGGAAGAAATCAGAGAGGCTATGGCTGATACGGTTGCACAGATTGTTGACGCCGTTAAGTCAACCCTTGAAAAGACTCCTCCCGAACTTGCAGCCGATATTATCGACCACGGTATTATGCTTACGGGCGGCGGCGCACTTCTCAGAGGTCTTGATAAGCTTCTTTCCGCAGAAACAAAGATTCCCGTCAATATTGCAGTCAATCCTCTTGATTGCGTTGCCGACGGCACAGGTCTTTGCCTTGAAAGCGATAATCTCAACGTTATAAGTAATAACAAATATATCTGATTGAATCAGTAAGTTAGGAGTAGTCCGATGATCCGCTTTTTGAAGAGCACGTCATTTAGAATATTTGCGGTTATTGCCGCCGCATTGATAGCAGGCTCTGTGTTTGCCCTTGCAACAAGAAGCGGCTCATCGCCTCTGACGAGCGCCGTGAGCTTTGTTTTCAGCCCGATTACGAGGCTCTCATCATACGTTGCGGCGCAGTTTGAGTCTTTGCCGATTTCGTTCAAGTCATCATCTGACCTTGCAATGCAGGTCAGAGAGCTTGAAAAGAAGGTTGATTCTCTCACCGAACAGCTTGTCGACTACGAACAGGCAAAGAACAAAAATCAATTTTATCAGCAGTTCCTTGAACTGAAGGAAGAGCATAACGATTATGAGTTTGCCGAGGCGGCGATTATCGGCAGGGATTCCGCTGATAATCTCGGTTCGTTCACACTCAACAAGGGTTCTCTCAACGGTATCTGTGTCAATGACCCCGTAATTTACGGCAAATATCTTGTCGGTGTTGTTGAAAGCGTAACCCCGAATCAGTGTATTGTCAGCACGATACTCAATCCGAAGGTCAATGTCAGCGCGTATGAGGTCAGAACACGTGACCTCGGATTCGTCACGTCAAGTGTTGAACTTGCTCAGCAGGGTCATTGCAGAATGCCGGGTCTCGCATCTTCAACAGCGGTGACTGCGGGCGGAATTGTCTGCACATCGGGTGTCGGCGGTATTTATCCCCGCGACCTCATAATCGGCACGATTGTCGACGTTGTCGACGGAACGGTTGATATTTCTGCGAGTGCAATCATCAAGCCCTCGGTTGAGTTGACCGATATCACAGACGTTTTCATAATAACCTCATTTGACGGACAGTCCGTTGCAAAATGATTTTTTTGATATGACACTTGAACCTGAACGCAAAAAGTTAATATTGCGAAGGGGCAGCCTTGCTTTGATTCTGCTGGTGCTGTCGGTATTGCAGAATACCGACGGATTCTTTCCGCAGATATTCGGAGTCAGGGCTTTGTTGCTCATTCCCGCAGTTGTGTGCATAGCGATGTTTGAAAGAGATACGGCGGGAATGTTTTTCGGTCTTTTCGCCGGTGCGTTATGGGATATGAACGCATCGGGCGCGAGTTTCAATGCGCTGTATCTGTTTGCCGTCGGATTCATCTGCGGAACGCTTATCAACACGATAATGCGCAACAACATTATTACGGCAAAGCTTCTCTCAATGATATTTATTCCGGTTTACGTTATCGGATACTGGTTTTTCCACTATATTGTCGGCGGTCTCGATATGGCGGGATTTATGTTCCTCAGATATTATCTGCCGTCGATTGCCTATACTGCGCTGTTTCTTCCGCTTCTGTTTATCGGGGTGCGCAGTATTGAAAAGCACTATTCGGAAGAATAATTCCGAAAACCATTTTATGAAAGGGGATGCGGACGATGCACGTTAAACTGACTAAAGGCAGACGCCTTGCTTCGGTCTGCATTGTTCTTTTTTTCTTCTTCTTTTTTGCCGTTGATCTTGTGAAGATTCAGATTATCGACGGTGAAGAATATGATGCCGCAAGCTCTGCGATTTCCGAAAGAACGGCAACTATTTCCGCCGCAAGGGGAGAGATTGTTGACTGCAACGGATCTCCGCTTATATATAATACTCAGGGTTACACTGTTATTTTTGATGCCGCATATTTTCCCTCAAAGGATGAGCAGGAAACACGCAACGAAATAATTCTCAGCCTTATAAAGCATTTTGAATCAAAAGACCTCGAATGGCTCGACATTCTTCCCCTTGTTTTTGATGAAAACGGGGTTATAGTCTATAAAGAGGATTCGGACTCGCTCATCAAAGAGATGAAAAGCGCCGATATGCTGAAACTGAATGAATACGCAACCGCACAAAACTGTTTTGATGCACTTATCGACAGGTATGAACTTGAAACGTACGGTGCAGCGGAGCAAAGAAAAATTGCATCCGTCTGTTACGGTATGGAGAGAATTTATTTCAAAATCGGAACGCCCTACGTTTTTGCAACTCAGGTACCCAATGAAACAGTTTCACTTATCAAGGAAAACAGCGGTTTTTATAAGGGCGTTGATGTGAGAGTCGATCCCGTCAGAAATTATACCGACGGAACACTTGCACCCCATATCCTCGGCAGAGTCGGTGCTATTGACGCCGAAGAGTATGCCGAGAAAAAATCGCTCGGCTATAAGATTACCGATCAGATAGGCAAAAGCGGAATCGAATCCGCAATGGAGGAATATCTCAAGGGTATCGACGGAGAGGAAACCGTCTATATCGACAGCGAAGGCGGAAGAACTTCGGTTGTTACAACTCCGCCCGTTCAGGGAAATAACGTTGTTATGACAATCAGTGCACCGCTTCAGAAGGTGACACAGGATGCACTTGAGAAGGCGCTTCTTGACTATGCAGGTAAAAAAGGCAATATTGTTGAAAATGCGGGTGCGGCAATAGTTATCGACTGCCGCACAGGTGCGATTCTTTCGAGTGCAACCTACCCGACCTATGATATCTCGACCTATGCCGAAAACGTTGCGGCACTCAACACTGCGGCAGGGTCTCCGCTCTGGAACAGAGCCTTGCTTTCGACCTATGCGACGGGTTCAACAATGAAGCCTTCCGTAGCAGTCGCTGCCCTTGAATCGGGAGCGATAACCGAAGAAACAACAGTTTATTGCTCAGGCAGCTACGAATATCTCGGTCAGCACTTCAAGTGCGAACAGAGCCACGATACAAGGCACGTCAACGTTGTCAACGCAATCGATGAATCATGCAACACGTTCTTTTATGAGGTCGGCAAGAATATCGGCATAGAAAAAATGAACGAATACAGAATTCTTTTCGGTCTCGGCTCAAAAACGGGTTGCGAACTCGGCGAAGCCTCAGGTGTGCTTGACAGTCCCGAATACCGCAGCTCCCTCGGACAGACGTGGCTTCCCGGTTATACCGTACAGTCGGCAATCGGTCAGGCGGGCAATCTGTTTTCACCGATTCAGCTTGCAAATTACTGTGCCACAATTGCAAATGGCGGTACGAGATATAAAACTCATTTCGTGAAAAGTATAAAAAGTCACGATTATTCGCAGACGATTTATGAAACAAAGCCTGAAATCGTTGCTGAAACAGGTGTTTCGGCAACGACTCTTGATATCGTCAAGAGGGGAATGCTGATGGTTGGTACGACAGGCTACTGTGCCGATTATTTCAGAGGTCTTCCCGTTAAGGTTGCCTGTAAAACGGGTACTTCACAGGAAATCCGTAAGATTGAAGGCGAATCCGTCAAAATCAACAACGGTTTCCTGATAGCATTCGCACCGTATGAAAACCCCGAAATCGCAATTGCAGTTGTCGGCGAAGGTATGACTTCGGGTGCATTTGTTGCTCCGGTTGTCAGAGATATCTGCGATTATTATTTCGGTCAGAGCGGTACTTTTGAGGACCTTCAGCCCGAAAACACCTTCATTCCGTAATATTATTATGAAAGGAGCCGTTGATATGGCAGAGATTATTCTTGTTTCCTCGGGCAAGGGCGGCTCAGGAAAAAGCTCATTCACCGCGGGAGTCAGCAGGGCTCTTGCGTTCAACGGATATAAAGTTCTTGCAATTGACTGCGACGTCGGTCTGCGGTCGCTTGATTTACTTCTTGGCGTCAGCGACAGAGTAGTTTTTGACTGGGGAGACGTTATCCTCGGCAGATGTACCGCTGATAAGGCGATAGTCAGCGGAGAGGTGAGCCTGCTTGCGGCACCGCCGAAATATAACGATGCATTTTCTCCCGAAGCTTTTGCAAAACTTGTGAAATCCGTTAAATCGGAATTCGACTATATCTTCATCGATTCACCTGCAGGCATCGACAGAGGTTTTCAGATTGCGGCGGCGGGTGCGGAAAAGGCGATTGTTGTCACAACACCCGACAGTGTTTGTGTCAGAAGCTGCGGCAGAGCATTTGACGAGCTCTATGCCTCGGGTCTGACCGATGTGCGCCTCATTATCAATATGTTTGAGGTCAAGCCCGTCTGCAAACGCAAACTGCTCAACATAGACCAATGTATCGATGAAACAGGGGTTCAGCTTCTCGGGGTTGTACCGAGAGACCCGAATCTCGGATATTGCTCGGTGACGGGCACCGTTCCGTCGGAATTCTCGCCCTCGACCCTTGCGTTTTCGCGAATTGCTAAGAGACTGACGGGCAAAAGAGTTCCGCTTGTCTGCGAATGAAAGGAATAATCATATGAGTAACCGGACAATTGCTGCAATCGCAACTCCGAATGCTCCCGGCGGAATAGGTACGGTGAGAATTTCGGGCGAAAATGCGGTTGATATTGCGGCAAAGGTGTTTAGATCCGTCAGCGGGAAAAGTCTCTGTGAGTTTAAGGGATATACTGCGTCGTTCGGCGGAGTTTATGAAAATAACGAAAAAATCGACGAGGCGGTCTGCCTCGTTTTTCGTGCGCCCAAAAGCTATACGGGTGAAGACGTTTGTGAAATAAGCTGTCACGGCGGATTATACATTACGAAAAGAGTTCTCCGTGCAGTGCTTGATGCGGGCGCTCAGCCTGCTGAGGCGGGTGAATTCACAAAAAGAGCTTTTCTTAACGGAAAAATCGACCTTGCAGGCAGTGAAAGTGTTATGGCGCTCATCGGGGCGTCAGGCAAACAAGCCGCCGCCGCAGCCCTCAACACTCTCGACGGAAATCTGAGCAAAAAAATCAGAGAATGTGCCGACGGTATTATCGGTGTCTGTGCGTCACTTGCCGCCTGGGTAGATTATCCTGACGAAGATATAGAGGATATCAGTGCGGCGCAGATGCTTCCCGTTTTTGAAAAAACAAAAACGGAGCTTAACGGAATCGTACGCCGTTACGATTGCGGCAGAGCAGTGACCGACGGCATTGATACCGTTATTGTCGGCAAACCTAATGTCGGCAAATCAACGCTTATGAATATGCTCACGGGCTTTGAACGTTCAATTGTTACCGATATTGCGGGAACAACGAGAGACATTGTTGAAGAACGCATAATGCTTGGCGAAATTATTCTGCGGGTTGCGGATACTGCGGGTATCAGGGAGACCGAAAATGTTGTTGAGAATATGGGCGTAAGTCTTGCAAAGCGCCGCCTTGAAAGGGCTGAACTTGTTCTTGCGGTTTTCGACACAAGCGTGCCGCTGAATGCGGATGATCTTGATATTATTGAACAGTGTAAGTCAAAGAAAAGCGTTGCGATTCTCAACAAAGCGGATTTACCTGCCGCCGCAGACCGAGCGGTTATCGAAAATGCATTTGAATTCACCGTTGAGCTTTCGGCTTCAACGGGTGCAGGCAGAGAAAAGCTGGAGCAAGCGGTTGCACAGATAATGATGACAAATGAATTTGACCCCGCCGCTGCTTGCCTGACAAGCGAGAGGCAGAGACAGTGCTGTATCAGGGCGATAGGTCATATCGATGAGGCGATTGCGGCAATTCACGGCGGAGTTACACTTGATGCGGTCAACGTCTGTGCGGATTGTGCTATTGAAGCGCTTCTTGAACTGACGGGCGAAAAGGCAACCGCCGCAGTAGTCGACGAGGTTTTCTCACGTTTCTGTGTAGGTAAATAATATATAAAAAGTATAAAATCATATAAAAAAATCCCGCAGGGTCACCTGCGGGATTAATCTTTTTTATCGGTGTCAGTCGAGCTTTGCGAGTTCTTTTCTTTCTTCGATATAGGGCTTGATTATTTCGTATGAATGCTCCCATGCATCGGAGACAAGCTCTGATTCAAGAATTTCGGGTGTGTATTTTTTGGATACTCTTTCCGCAAAAGCTTTGTCGTATGCTTCTGCGCCGAGTGAACTGACAGCAACATTCTTCCAGTCGGGGTCATCAGGGTTGGGGTTAAGATAATATAAGAAATATGAGCCATCCTCGTTGTCAATTCGGGTATAATCGCCCGTTTTTCTTGAGGAGTCAAAAAGCCACTCTGTGACGCTTTGGCTATAGTCTCCGATTGAAATTGCGAGATTCTGACCGTAACCCTCTTCGACAAGCTTGATTGCCGCCGCCTTTGACTTGCCGCCTTCAATGAACATATTCTGTGCCTCGTCGGCATATTCCTTGTCTGTTGCTATATCGTCTTCGGTTGCTCCGTAAATGTGAGGATATTCGCAGATAACAGCCTGTTGTGAGAAGGATTCATAGGGAGTTTTGTTGATATAAACGAGGCACTCATAGATTGTGCCCTTGATGAGAGCAATGTCACCCGCATTGCGATCCTCAAGAAAAATCCATCTGCCGACGTCTTCGCCGAAGGTTTCCGCAATGGTGGTGAAGTCAACC
This sequence comes from Clostridia bacterium, assembly GCA_017502085.1. Lineage (GTDB taxonomy): Bacteria > Bacillota > Clostridia > Oscillospirales > Acutalibacteraceae > CAG-177. The sequence continues at coordinate 76,082 of JAFVVQ010000044.1, forward strand.
CATCTGCATCTGGTTGCGATATCTGCGTTATAGTTTGCCTGATTTGTCGTTTTTGTGGCAAAATCAATGAACTCTTTTTCCGTGCGTATTGACGTTACGGCTTTTTTTATATCATCATTGACTTCGGTTGACTCGATGGGATAGATTCTGACGTCTGCGAGTCTGATGATGGGAAGGTTATCTTTATAGTATTTCTGAATCTGTGAATCGCTTACCTCTGACTTATGCTTTTCAAGTTCAAGATGCTGAACGGTACCTGCATAATAGGTCATAATTGTGTGAGCTGCATAGATTTCATAGGTAACATCCTTGCCCGCTCTTTTTTCAAGATATTCTTCAACGGATTGGTTCTTTCCCTTGGCATCCGTGATAACCATTTCATATTCATAAATCAGTCTCTGGAATTCGCTGTCGGTAAGCTGCACCTTGTTTTCAATGGCATAATCGAAAGCAGCAAAATAGAACTGCATATCTTCAATTGCATCCTGAGTGAATTTGTTTGCCCAGGTGAAGTTTTCCTCTTTGCTGCCCGGATAATTTTGCGCAAAAGGAGATTTATTATAATCGAAGCCCGTTGAGTTAGTCTGACCTCTTAAATCCATTGAAAGGCTTTCGACGGTCTTTTCGCTGCAGACGTAGTTATAATACATTTCGAATCTCGGGCGGGAAACCTCATAGTTGCCGATTTTCATAACGGCACCTTCAGCTTTGATAAATTCAGCATTTTGGCTTTCGGCTTTGTTGAGAATTTCGGCTACCTCTCTGGGCATACGGAGACCTCTGTAGTCAACGTATTCGTAGGTGTCGCCGTCCTGTTTTTCAACGGTCACGAGATTGTGGGTTACGGGTTGTTTTGTGCCGCCCATATTATTTTTGATCCATGGTGCAATCACAAAGATAACAAGCAAAACGATTGCGGCAACACCTGCAACCGAAGCGGCCACAATGATATTTTTCCTGTTTTTCGGAGACGCATTTTTTTTGCTTTGTGCATTCTTGTTTTTCTTGCTCATATTATCACCTTCCGGAAATTAATTCTGCTTTCTGACGATTTTATATTCATCATATGGCGTGAAATACGGGCATTCGAAGGAGCCGCCCTGCATAAATCTGTAGAGCTCATCCTCATCGAGGTTGACACCGCATTCGTAACACTCATACTCTTCATTATAATCATAGTAAGCGCAGTTGTCGCAAATACTTGAAGCCATAAAGCACCTCTCAATATATCGGAATTATTATTTCTTTTTCGATTTTGCGCACCCCGTCCATACCGACATCACGCAGGTGAGGGCCGAAAAACAACCCGGGCGCTCTGCCTGAGGGATAAAGCTCTAGGAGGGGAGCCATAACAAACGCACGCTCAAGGATTCTCGGATGAGGAACTGTCAGCTCATAGGTTTCACTTTTGTAGCCTTCATAGAGAATAAGGTCGAGATCGATGATTCTCGGCTCATTTTTTTTCGTACGGTGTCTGCCCATTGCGGCTTCGATACCGAGGCACTCACCCAGAAGAAGGGCAGGAGATGCGTCGGTTTCAACAAGAATAGCCGCATTATAGTATTTATCGCATTCCTCGCAGCCGACAGGCTCGGTTTCATAGACCGAGGAGGCTTTGAGAATTTTCACCTCCGACAGACGGGCGATTGCTCTGACGGCGGCGTTGATGTTTTCAATTTTATTGCCGAGATTTGAGCCCAACGCAATAACCGCTTCACTCATTGAAAAAATCCTCCCGTTTTCTGTGAATTTCAACTCCGACCCAATCGAAGTCAGCATCTATCGGTGCATCGGGTTTCTTGAGAAGAATCCGAAGCTCCGATATTTTTCCGAACGATGCAAAAAGTTCCTGCGCAACTCTCTGCGCCGCTCTTTCAATGAGATCATCCTTTTGTGATGTAAAGGTTTTTTTGATATTTTCAACCATCAGAGCGTAATTGACGGTATCGTCAACACGGTCGTTTTCACACGGGGCGGAGATGTCGACGAAAGCATCAATGTCAAAAATGAAATACTGACCCTGAGCTTTTTCTTCTTCCATAACACCGTGATAAGCGAAGATTCTGAGGTTTCTTATCAGAATTTTATCCATTTTATTCTCCTGTTTTTCTGAAAAGTGCATCCGCAACCTTTGCGCCCTGAACCGCACCCGCTACGTCATGAACACGGATTATGTCCGCACCTGCAGCGATTGCCGCCGTGTGTGCGGCAACGGTGCCGGGGTCACGCAAAGCACTGTTTTCTTCACCGCTTGCAATGCCGATGAATCTTTTTCTTGATGCGGCAACAAGCATAGGCACACCCTTGAATTTGAGCCATTCAAGATTGCGCATAATTTCAATGTTATCCTTATAAGACTTGCTGAAGCCGAGACCGACATCGAAGCAAAGCTGTTCTTTCGGCAGACCGCATTCAGCTGCGAGCTTCAGGGCGTCAAGAAAGCAACTTCTGATATGGCTGACAACTCCGTCGGGATATTCCATAACGGTATCCGAGCCACAGGGATTATGCATTACGACGTAACCTGCACCGTATTCCTTTGCGAGAGCCGCCATATCGGTGTTGAATTCACCGCTGACGTCGTTGATGATACTCGCACCCGCTTCAAGCGCCGCTTTTGCGACGGCGGGATAAAAGGTGTCAACCGAAAGGGGAATATTCAGTTTATTACTGAGTATCTCAAGGGCGGGAGCAATTCTTTCAAGTTCTTCGGAGGCGGTGAGAAACGTTGCGCCGGGTCTTGTTGAATTCGCACCCAGGTCGATGATATCCGCACCAAGCTCCTGCATTCTGAGAGCATGAGTGAGTGCTTCGCCGGGTGAGTTGAACTTGCCGCCGTCGGAAAAAGAATCAGGGGTATAGTTCAGCACACCCATTATGTAGGTTTTTTTGCCCAGCGGCAAGGTGAAATTGCGTGTCTTAAACATCACGTCTTCCTCCGGTGAGCAATGATATTGCTTCTGCTCTTGTTCTTGCGTCGGAGCGCATAACTCCTCTGAGAGCAGAGGTGCGTGTTTCTGCACCCGAAGCTCTTGCACCTCGCATAGTCATACAAAGATGCTCCGCTTCAATAACGACTGCAACTCCTCTGGGATTGAGATTATCGAAAAGAAAATCCGCTATCTGCGACGTCAGACGCTCCTGAAGCTGGGGCCTTTTTGCAAAGCTCTCGGTGATTCTTGCAAGTTTTGAAAGACCGATAACTTTTCCGTCGGTGGGAATATATGCGATGTGAGCCTTGCCCATAAAAGGAATCAGATGATGCTCACACATTGAGTAGAGGGGAATATCCCTGACGATGACCATTTCTTCGTTGCCTTTTTCGTTGAAAAGCTTGAGATGGCGGGAAGGGTCGTCCTCGAGACCCGAAAAAATTTCTTCATACATTCTTGCAACTCTTGCGGGAGTTTCAACGAGGCCCTCTCTGTCGGGGTCTTCGCCGATGGCAATGAGAATTTCTCTGACTGCCGCTTCTATTCTCTGTTTATCCATTAGGAATCACTCCTGTTCAAATTTGGGTGCGAGAGCAAAAACAAAGTGTTCTTCGTCGGTGAAATAACCCGTCTCATTTGTGAGGATTTTCAGGTCGGAGGACTTCTTCGTAAGCTCAAGAATCCGATATATTCTTTCATTTTCAAGCAAATCGTTGATTGCTTCGTCAAATGTTTTTTTATCTGCAAAGCGGAAATAAACGGTATCGTTCCCCGCCTTGATTTCTTTTATGACAATATCTGCGAGTGTTTTCTCTTTTGAACGGTCGTAGTTTTCGAAATATGCACCCGTTCTGACAAAATAATTTTCCTGCAATGAATTGCAGTCAAAGGTATGCGAAAATTCCGAATGAGTCAGCGAAAGAGTTTCATTATCCACATTGAAATAAAGATAGTTTTTCGACTGTCCGCCGTTTTCGTCAACGGGGTCATCCCACGTGCAGTCGAGGTTATACCAGTTTCCGCCGAGTCTGACGGCGTTCCACATATGTGCACCGCTCGGACCGTTGCCGTTTTCGGCATAGCCGCTGATGAGCACGTTTTCTATACCCGCTGCATCGAGCAGAAGCTTCGCCGCTTTTGCATAGCCCTCGCAGGCGGCTTCTCCCTTGATGAGTGCGCCGTATGCGGTCGAGCCAAGCACGGAATTCTCAAGAGAATATTCGCAGTTATCGATGATGTAATCATGGATTTCAAGCTCGGTCTGCCATAAATCCGATTTATCAGTATGTGTTGATGCGATTTTATCACAGACGGAATCAAGTTCCGCTTTCATTTTCAGGTAGTTATCCTTGCTGACGGTATAATCGACGGAAAAGCTTGTTTTCATGCCGTGAGTGCGCAACCTGCATTTTCTGCCGACAAAAAACAAATCGGGATTGTCATTCAGCAACGCATAGAAAACTTCGTCAAGCGTTTCGGAATCAATGCGGTTGACGGGAATTTCCGAAGGCATCGAATAAATCGATGAGAGTATCATATTATAGGCGGTTTTGCCGTCGTTATCGAGTCGGGAAAACCAGAATTTATACGGACTCCCGAAATCGGTAAGCACCGTTGCCTCAACGCTCGTGTCGGTGATGGGGTCGGAAGAATCACGATTGCCGTCGGTCACGAAACTGATTGCCGCCGCAACGGCAACCGCAAGAATCACCGCACCGAAAAGTCGGATAATAAATTTTTTCATACAGACCTCTTATAATCAATGAAGTTCTTCGGGGGATTCGACGGTTTCTGCCTGCAAAACTCCGTTTTCCATCAACGCAACTATTCCGTTCTCTTCCGAAGAGAAATCGACGATTGAAATATCGGTTGTCATATTGTTTGCTATTCTGTTGAAAATTCTGCCCCGTTTGCCGAGGTTCGAGGGGTTAAAAATACCTTCGATAATCTCAAGCATAACCGCAGACTGACGGCGTTTGCCGTTTTCTCCGATGGTGTTGAGATAGAGCATATATTTGAAAAGCGTATCGCCCTTCAGGTTGTGTTTGCCCTTGATAAGCACAAGACTTAGACTATCGGATTTGTGGTTTATCTGTTCAGGTACGGTTATATCAATTCCGCTGAAATAGTTGATGAAGGATTTGAACTGAGTTTCGCTTGCACAGATATATCGGTCGATGTCCAAATCATATGCTTTCTCGACAGAGGAAACAAGCGCTTTTTCGCCCGATTTCAGATAGATTGAGGCGGGAGTTTCGCCGCCTCCGATTGTATCGGGGGCTGAATACGGGTCAACCGCACAGACCGTTACTTTGCAATCGGGCATACTGACTCTGACGATATTCATAAAACGGATACCTTCTCTGTCCGATTCGGCACACCAGATGAGAAAAGTTCTTTCCGCTTCGAAAACGACGGTCGGAGCTTCGCTGGTCAGCTCGGATGTTTCGGTTTCCTTTTCGATACCGAAGGCGGTATCGATGTTGTAATCGCTGTTTTTGAGAATAGCTACAAGTGAAATACTCAGGATTGCAATAACACTGGCGATAAGAATCAGCCAGAATTTCTGCGTATTACCTCTGTTGCTACGCTTTTGTGTTTCAAAAACAAGGCTCTTTTTCCTTGCCATAATATCACCGCTTAATAATTATTGCCGCAGTTTCTTTATCAATGTGTAATTCTCTGCCGCTGACGGTGCCGCCCGTCAACGCTTCATAGCCCTCCTCGGGCAACCAATAATCAATGGGATGGCTGTTGCGGTTTGCAACCGTCATTATTTTTTCGCCTCTGCCCGCCCGCTCATAGGCAACGCAACCGAGCGTTGATGAAACGGGAATGAAATCACCGTCTTTGAAAACGGGGTGCTCCTTGCGGAGTTTGCCGAGCATTCTGAAATGCTCAATGAGGTCGGCATCCTCTTCGCCCCAGGGGTAACAGCCTCGGTTGAAGGGGTCTTCACCGCCGTCAACACCTGCTTCGTCGCCGTAATAAATGCAGGGTACGCCCGGAAGGGTAAACTGCATAACGGATATCAGCCTGAGCAGAGCTTTGCCGTCAGCTTTTTCGTCTTCGGTGAGACCGCCTTGATAACGGTTGAGGTGGTCGGAGTAGTAGCCGCATTTCGTTGCAAGTCTGTTGAGGATGCGGCAGGTATCGTGAGTACCGATGTGATTCATCAGACAGTCGAGTGCGGGTTTGGGATAGTTTTCGCAGATTTCCTCAATCTTACTGTTGAAGCCGTCGGCATTTCCCGTAACGGCAAAATCAATCAACAGATTTGCAAAAGGATAATTCATAACGGAATCAAGCTGAGCACCCTGAAGATATCTTCTTCTGTCGCCGTAGCTGATTTTGTTGGATGCGTCTTCCCAGACCTCGCCGAGAATATATGCATCGCTTTTTTCTGCCTTGACGGCGGTGCGCAGTTCATCGAGGAATTTATCGGGCAATTCGTCAGCAACGTCGAGTCTCCAGCCGCTTGCTCCCAGACGGAGCCACTTGCGGAGAATACCGTTTTCGCCCGCAATATAGTTTATATAACCGTCGTTTTCTTCGCAGATTTCGGGCAGGATATCAACACCCCACCAGCAATCGTATTCATCGGGGAATTTCTTGAATTTATACCATTCATAATACGGCGAGTCTGTGCTGTTATAAGCACCGAGCGTACCGTAGCGTTTTTCTTTGTTGAAGTATCGGCTGTCAGCACCCGTGTGGCTGAAAACGCCGTCAAGCACAATGCGGATACCGAGTTTTTCCGCTTCGGAGCAGAGAACTTTGAAATCCTTTTCTGAGCCGAGCAGGGGATCGATTTTTTCGTAATCCGCGGTATCGTACCGATGGTTGGAGTGTGCTTCAAAAATCGGGTTGAGGTAAATGCAGCCGACGCCGAGAGATGCAAGATAGCTGAGTTTCTGCTCAATGCCCTTGAGGTCGCCGCAAAAATAATCGTATTGCGAGATTTTGCCTTCGGAATCGGGATTCCACGTCGGTTTGCCGCCCCAGTCGGAGCGGAGGATTCTTTCTTCGGGAATATCTTTCTTTGTTTCGCCCGAGAAACGGAATCTGTCGGGGAATATCTGATAGATTACCGAGCCTTTAATCCAGTCGGGGGTTTCAAAATTCTTTGAATATACAGTCAGCTGAAACGATGACCCGTCGGGAGAAATTCTGCCCGTCGAGTTATTGAATTTTGTAATCTGATTGCCGCTGTATGCGTTTCTGAGCGAAAAGCGGTACCAGTAAAGTCCCTGCTTTTCAACGTTGAAGGTGACGCTCCACCATTCTTCGTTTTCACCCTCGGGTCTTTCGAAATGCAACGGGTATGAGACGGAATTGCCGCCGTCGGAGTTGAGAATCAGATCTGCGCCCGTGCAACTGAAGCTTGCAGGCAGAATGATACGGATCGTTATTTCTTCACCCTCACGGACTGCTCCGAAGGGAGATTTGTGGTATGTCAGGCGTGAATTATACGGGATAAAATCCATTTTATATTGTCCTTTGATAATTTTATTGGGGGAGATTGTTATAGGGGATTTCGGTTATGCGCACAAGCACGTCGGTAATGAAATAGCTCAGCGTGACGAGTGCGATGATGCCGAGTGCAATGAGCAATCCGTTGATAATCTTTCTTTTCTTTACGGTTTCCTCATAACTCGGCTCGGAGCCGAAATGCGTTGAAAATTCGGTGATGCTCTCTCTCTGTGAGGGCTTCAGCGCCTTTTCGATTACACCTTTGTTTTTGTTTCTTTTCGCCATAATTTCACCTTATGCAAATAAAGTTGAATCCGTGAAGCCCGCAAAAGCGAGTGAAAGCAGACCGACGTAGATGAGTAATGCGGGAGTGCCTCTGAATGCTTCGGGAATATTTTCGTTGTTCTGAAGTGCGGCAGAGCCTTTGCTGATAAGTGCGGCGGCAAGTACGAAAGCAATACCCGCTCCGATACCTGAGCCGATTGCATCCGCAAAGGAATATGCGGCGGATTCGTTTATGAACGGCACCGCAAAAACAAGGGTGTTCAGTGCGGCAATGCCGAGGGTACCGAGTTCCTTATCGGACGTCCTGAAAATCAGCTTGAGAAGAAGTGCGATGATAATATAAACCGCTGCAAGAATGCCTCCGTAAACCGCCGCCTTACCCGCAAAGGGCAGAGCGGAGAAGTTACCCGTCAGGTTGAGCAGACTGCAGATAACACTTGTCACTACGGAAAATCCTGAAATCATAACGGCGAATTTGCCGAATGAACCGGGTTTTGTCGAGACGCGGATGGCTTCACTCATACCGAGACCCGAGCTTAAAACGAGATTCTGAATAAAAACCGTGAAAAGTGCGGTGATAAGGAGGTCGGATATCATTTTCATTGTGCACTGTCCTCCTCTGCGGGAATATCGATTCCCAGACTTCTGAGAAATTCGTCGAGATCTGCCGTTGCCGATTCGATAATATCGTCGACGGATTTTTCTTCGGTGGCCTGAACGGTTACCGTTTCGGGCTCTGCTTCGGTCTTTTGTATGACCGTAACTTCAGCCTCTGTTTCGGTTATTGCTTCATTTTCTGTCTCTGTTGTTTCTTCGGATTCTTCCGTATGCGGATATGTTTTTGCCGTAACGGAATTCAGCAACGCCGCAAGGTATCCGAGAAGAATGATACATCCGAAGGGAAGTGCCATTCCCTTGAGTGTTACGGGCAGATTTATGCTCACACCCGCAAAGGTTGCCTTGCCGAGAATTTCTCTGACGGCACCCGTAATCAAAAAGATTGCAGAAACGCCGATACCGCTTGCAACCGCATCGAGAAAAGCGTTTTTGACGGAATTTTTTACTGCAAACTGTTCGCAATGCACCGCCACGACTGAGTTGATTGCCGTCAGCGGAAGATATATCTTCAGTCCGAGACTCATACTGCTGAGAGAATAGGTCTCAAAATAATAGAGTGCGGGACATACGAATGCAAGACCGATGAGAAAATAAACGGGCACACGTATCCATCGGGGCAGATTTTTGAGGAGAGCGCTTGCGATAACGCAGGTTGCAATCAGTTCAATGCACATTGCCGCCGAAAGCATTGCCGCCTGCTGAAACGTTGTCGATGCCGCAACAACGGGGCAGAGTCCCACAAGCTGAACGAGAACGGGGTTATAAATCACGGCACCTTTTTTGAGTGCTTCTCTGAACGAGAGATTTCCCTTCATTCCGTCACCTCCTTGCGGGGTGATTTTTTGGCGATTGAGGGCATTTTTTCAATTGCCGAATCGAAAACAGGTCGGAGTGCGTTTGTCAGAAGAACCGCAAAGCATACGGTTTCTTCATAGGCACCCATGTGGCGCATACTCATACAGATGATGCCGCAGACCGCGCCGTAAATGATTTTGTTAAGGTTTTTTCGAGGAAGAGTTGACGGGTCGGTGATGAGAAACACCGCCGCAAACATAAGTGAGCCGGAGCAAAGCTCGGGGATAACATTGGATTTCATTGATGACGGTACTCTCGGAAAAAGAACAACCATCAGTATACAGGCGACAATGAAGCCGGCAGAGGAGAGGAGTGCTTTCGGACGGCGGATGAGCAGATACACCGCACAAGCCGCCATCAGGAGAATGCAGCCCGTACCCATCGGACCTGCGGTATTGCCGATAACAATATCAAAAATGTTTGCCGTACCTACGTGCACGGAACTTCCTTTCATAAGCATTGAACCGAGGGATGTTGAGCCGAAAACCGCATCACGTGTGCCGACGGTGTAGCTGAATACCTGTTCCTTGAAGCAGACACTTGCAAAGGCGAAACCTGCTGCGGCAGGAACAAAAGGTGCTTTTGTGCTTGAACCGAACGGAGCTTTTGCAACTCCGATTGCAAAAATACTTGCGAAAGCTGGAATATAAAGAGGAACACCCGAGGGCATCATCAGGGCGATTACCGCACCTGTAAAAATTGCAGAAAGATCACGGATATAAATCTTTTTTCTGAGAACAATGCCTGCAAGAGCGTCGGTGATTATTGCAGGGAAAACCGCAGACGCAAGAACAAGAAGACTGCGTGCGCCATAATAAACGAATGCCATTACGCACGGTGCGATGAGCATAATCAGGTAGTCTGCACAGATGCTTTTTGCAGACTGATTATTCTGTTTGCGGGAGCTGTTTGCCAAAGGGTTCACCTCTGCTTCCATTATTTATTCATTGCATAAGTGCGGATGAAATCATATTATATTAGTAGTCGCGCTCAAAGGAGGTTATGCGTTATGCAAATCAATTCGCCTGCCGAAAACCGCATTATCATTGAACTTTCGGCACAGGATATGATTGAACTGGATATTACATATGAGGACATGGATTATTCCTCAATCGAAACAAGACGGGTTATCTGGACCGTGCTTGATGCCGCAGGAAAGATTCTCGGCAGGGAGCTTGACCCGTCGAGAAAAATGATAATCGAGGCTATGCCGCTTGTCGGAGGGGGATGCGTACTTTTTTTCACGATGACGGATACACCCGTCAGGTCAGGCCGTACGAAGCTCATCAAACAGGCGGCAAATCTTATCTGTGATTTTGACAGCCTTGAAAGTCTGTATAAAGCCGCTGAGGAATGTATCTGCAAAGCGGAAAATGTTTCTAACAGTCTTTATGAAAGCGGCGGCAGATACAGGCTGATTATCAGCTCGCCGACAGATATAAACCGCTGTGAAAAGCGGATGAGCGAGTTTGCGTGCTGCAGAAAATGCGGAAATCTTGAAGCAGATTTCACGAGGGAGCATTGGAATCCGATTGCGGAGGGCAATGCTTTGTGCACGATTATGTGCATATAAATCAGTTATATGCTTTTTCTGCTTTTTCACGGAGCATTCCGATGATTTCGGAGGGTTTCTCCGCACCGAAAACCGCACTGCCCGCAACAAAAACGTTTGCACCCGCAGCTGCGGCGATTTCAACGGTTTCGGCATTTATACCGCCGTCAACCTGAATATCAACGTCAAGACCTCTGCGAAGAATTTCTTCACGCAGGGTCTTTACTTTTTTCATCGTATCGTGCATAAATGACTGGCCGCCGAAGCCGGGCTCAACCGTCATGACAAGCACCATCGAAAGTTTTTCAAGATAAGGGAAAACTTCTTCGGCAGGGGTTGCGGGTTTGATGCTGATACCCGCCTTGCATCCGCAGTTGAGGATTTTATCAACCGTTTCGCCGACGGGGGATGAGCTTTCAATATGGAAAGTAATGATATCGGCACCCGCTTTTTTAAAATCATCAATGTATTTCAGCGGATTTTCAATCATAAGATGCACGTCAAAAACAAGATTTGTTTTGCTTCTGACACTTTTGATTACAGGTGCACCGAATGAGATATTCGGAACGAATGCACCGTCCATAACGTCGAGATGAAGATAATCGGCGCCGCCTTTTTCAACCTTGACCGCCTCTGCGCCGAGGGCAGAAAAATCACTTGCAAGTACGGACGGAGAAATTTTTATCATAGAAAAACATCCTTTCGGTTGCCTTTCAGGCAAGAATCACGGCATTATAATCTGTATTATTATATCAGCTTTATATTATAAGGTCAATAATAATAGAAATAAGTTTACATTTTATTTTGTTGATTTAAAGCTTTACAAATTTGAATTTTTGATACATAATATAAGGTGATATATTGTTATCAGACAGGTAAGGGAAAAAGAATGGGAAATAAAAAGGAAAAGAAAGGTACGCTTCAGAAGAATAAGGCGCTGATAAGCCGTTTCTTTCCGTATCTGAAAAAACATCTCGGTACGGAGCTGATAGTTCTTCTCTGTGCGGCGACCTCGGCAGCCTGTGAAATCATTCTGCCGCTGATAGTCAGGGTAATCACCGATAACGGAGTCGAAAACCCCGACGGAATTACTGTAAAACTTATTGTCACCATTGCAGTTGCCTATATCGCACTCAGGGGACTTGACAGCTTTGCAAGTTATTGTCAGTCCTATTGGGGACACAAAATGGGCACTAAAATTGAAAACTCAATGCGTGAAGATATGTTTGACCATCTGCAGACGCTTTCTTTCTCGTTTTTTGATAACACAAAGGTCGGTCAGCTTATGAGCCGAATGACCTCAGACCTTTTTGACGTTGCTGAATGGGCGCACCATTTTCCCGAAATGCTTCTTATGACGGCAGTCAAATTCGTTGCCAGTTTCTTTATCTTCGCAACGATGGATTACCGTTTCGCAATCGCTATTTTCGTACTGATGCCGTTTATGATAATTCTCACGAAAAAATCGAGAACCCGTATGCGTGATACTTTCAAAGCGGGCAGACATCAGGTTGGCGAAATCAATGCGAGAATCGAAGACAGTCTTCTCGGTGTCAGAGTTGTACGTTCGTTCACAAAAGAGAAGACCGAAAAGGAAAAATTCTCGAAGGGCAACGAGAAATACGTCGAAATAAGAAACAAGAGTCATAAATATATGTCGCAGTTTCATGCAACTGTCAAGCTCATTGACGGCGTTACGTATATCTGCGTTATCTCGATGGGCGCACTGCTTATGAAAGAGGGAATCACCTCTGCGGGTGATTTTGCCGCAAGTCTTATGCTGATTTCAACTCTGCTCGGCTCAATCCGTACGATTGTTGATTTCAGCGAGCAGTTCAGCCGAGGCATTACGGGTGTTGAACGTTTTGCCGAGATAATGGACGAGAAACCCGATATTACCGACAGTGAAAATGCCGTTGATATCGAAAACGTTCAGGGTGAAATCGAATTCAGAGACGTCTGTTTCAGCTACGTCAAGGGTGAAAAGCAGATACTCCATAATCTTAACCTTCATCTGAAAAAAGGTGAAAATCTTGCGCTTGTCGGTCCGAGCGGCGGCGGCAAAACCACGCTCTGCAATCTCATTCCGAGATTTTATGAGCCTGAAAGCGGCGAAATCTTTATCGACGGCAAAAACATCAGGGATATTACCCTGCGTTCGCTTCGCTCAAACATCGGCGTTGTTGCTCAGGACGTTTATCTTTTCTCGGGCACCATTTATGATAACCTCATATACGGCAAAGACGGTGCAACGATGGATGAAATCATTGAAGCCGCAAAGCAGGCGGGAGCTCACGATTTCATCAGTGCTCTGCCCGACGGGTATAACACTTATATCGGTGAAAGAGGCGTCAAGCTTTCGGGCGGACAGAAGCAGAGAATTTCGATTGCCAGAGTATTCCTCAAGAATCCGCCGATACTGCTTCTTGACGAAGCGACCTCCGCACTTGATAACGAAAGCGAAAAGCTTGTTCAGGAATCCCTTGAGCGACTTGCCAAGGGCAGAACAACTCTCACCATAGCGCACCGCCTGACAACAATCCGAAATGCAGACGAGATTGTCGTGCTGACAGAAAACGGTATTGCCGAGCAGGGCTCTCACGCAGAGCTGATGCAAAAGGGCGGCATTTACAGCAATATGTATAATATGTACGCAATTGTTTAGTGAAAAGCTAAAAGTGAAAAATGAAAAGTTTTGGAAGGGCTTCGCCCTTACCCGTTTAATAAGGAGTTTGGGGCTTGAACAAAGGACCGTTATCAACACAATCAATTGATTTTGCAATCGATGTAGTGAATTATTATAAATGGCTTGTATCTGATAAAAAGGAATACGTAATGTCGAAACAGCTTCTTAAAAGCGGTACAAGTGTTGGTGCAAATATTCACGAAGCTGATTTTGCGGTCAGTAAGGCTGATTTTATTTCAAAAATGCAGATAGCATTAAAAGAATTGGCGGAAACAGAATATTGGTTGATTGTTCTTGAAAGAACAGGGTATTTACCTGCAGAGCAATGTTTTCTTAAGGAAAAATGTATGAGCATAAAAAGAATGCTGATCGCTTCCTTGAATACAAGCAAAAGCAACTGAATAATTTATTTCTATTGAATTGATACAACGGGTACGCTTAGTCATTTTGAAACATTCACTTAAGTTATTTTTCACTTTACAAACGGGTGTGGGCAGAGCCCACCCTCAACTCTTCACTATTCACTTTTCATTTAAGTTATTATCCAAAAGAAAGGAATATATCGCTATGCTTAAAAACATCTCCCCCATCATCTCCCCCGAGCTTCTCAAAATTCTTATGGAAATGGGTCACGGTGACGAAATCGTTATCGGTGACGGTAATTTCCCCTCGGCATCAATCGCACAGAAGCTTGTCCGCCTTGACGGTCACGGCGTGAACGAAATTCTTGAGGCAATTCTTAAGCTGATGCCCCTTGATACATACGTCGAAGCTCCCGTTGCTCTTATGGATAACGGCGATGCATCGAATCCTCCTCCCATCTGGGCGGATTACAAGAAGACGGTTACCGCTGAAGAAGGCGAAAAGAATTTTGAGCTTGTTGAGCGCTTCGCTTTCTACGAGAGAGCAAAGAAGGCATACGCAGTTATCGCAACGGGCGAAACCGCTATCTATGCAAACATCATTCTCAAAAAAGGCGTTGTTATTCAGTAACCGTCAAGTGAAAAGCTAAAAGTGAATAGTGAACAGTTAAGGAAAGGCTCCGCCTTTAACCGATTATAAAACGGGTGTGGGCAGCGCCCACCCGAAACTCTTCACTCTTCATTGTTCATTTTTCACTTAGAAAGGAGTCACAATGAACAAACGAGTTCTTGCCATCGATTTCGGAGCGTCAAGCGGCAGAGCCATTCTCGGTACATTTGACGGCAAAAAGATTACTCTCGAAGAGGTGCACCGCTTCTCGAATGACCCCGTCAAGGTCGGCGACACGATGTATTGGGACGTTCTCCGCCTTTTCCACGAAATCAAGCAGGGTATTGTCAAAGCAAAGCTTGCAGGCGGTTTTGACAGCGTCGGCATTGATACATGGGGCGTTGATTTCGGTCTGATTGATGAATTCGGATGCCTCCTTGAAAATCCGATTCATTACAGAGATGAACGCACAAAGGGTCTCATTGAAGAGTGCGCCGAAACCGTTCCGAATGACGAATTCTACGGCACAACAGGTATTCAGTTTATGGAGCTCAACACCGTTTATCAGCTCTATGCACTAAAAAAATACCGTCCTCATATGCTCGAAAGAGCTGACAAAATCCTCTTTATGCCCGACCTTTTCGGCTATATGCTTACAGGCAAAAAGACAACCGAATATTCAATCGCAACCACCTCGCAGATGATTGACCTCAAGACCAAAAAGTGGGCAACACCGCTTCTTGACAGACTCGGAATTCCGTCAGGACTGCTCTGCGACATTGCTCCGTCGGGCACCGTTCTCGGCAAAATCAGAGCGGATATCTGTGCCGAATGCGGTATCCCCGAGGTTGACGTAATCAGCGTCTGCGGTCACGATACACAGAGCGCAATCACCGCCGTTCCTTGCACAGAGGGCGATTTTGCGTTCCTTTCAAGCGGCACGTGGTCACTCTTCGGAACAGAGCTTGACAAACCGATTGTCGACGAAAAATCCATTGCGATGAACGTCACGAATGAGGGCGGCTACAACGAAAAAGTCGGCTTCCTCAAGAATATCATCGGTCTCTGGCTTATTCAGGAAAGCCGCCGCCACTGGAACAGACACGGCGAGGATTATTCCTATGCAGACCTCGAGAAACTTGCACTCGGAGCAGAGCCTTTCAAGTGCTTCATCGACCCCGATGCGCCCGAATTCGTGCCTCACGGAAACATCCCCGAGAGAGTGCGTGAATACTGCCGCAAAACAGGTCAGGCAGTTCCCGAAAGCGTCGGCGAGGTTATGCGCTGCATCTACGAAAGCCTTGCAATGAAATACCGTCTGACACTTGAAAAGCTTGAAGAGTGCACAGAGAAAACCTATCCCGCAATTCACGTTATCGGCGGCGGAACAAAGGATACACTTCTTTGTAAGATGACTGCCTGCTCCTGCGGAAGAAAGGTTGTTGCAGGTCCGATTGAAGCCACCGTTCTCGGCAATATTCTCGTTCAGCTTCTTTCGTGCGGAGCAATCGCAGATATTGATGAGGCAAGAAAAATTGTCCGTGAAAGCGAAAATACCGTTGAATATCTCCCCGAAAACACCGCAGAATGGTCAGCGGCATACGAGAGATTCAAGGCGGTTGCGGGCAACTGATTTCAGCAATCCATAATGAAATAAATTTTCATCACATAGAAAGGATTTGATTAAAATGGCAAAAAACAGATTAATCGGCGATTATCCCGTAATCGGTATTCGCCCCATCATTGACGGCAGAAGAGGTCCTCTCAACGTCAGAGGCTCACTCGAAGAGCAGACAATGAACATGGCTAAAACAGCAAAGGCTCTCTTCGAGGAGAATCTCCGCTACTCAAACGGCGAGCCCGTTAAGGTTGTTATCGCTGATACAACAATCGGCAGAGTTGCAGAAGCTGCTGCCTGCGCCGCAAAGTTCAAGAAGGAAGGTGTAGATATCACTCTTTCCGTTACTCCCTGCTGGTGCTACGGCTCCGAAACAATGGATATGGATCCCACAACAATCAAGGGCGTATGGGGCTTCAATGCTACCGAAAGACCCGGTGCAGTTTACCTTGCATCAGTTCTTGCTGCTCACGCTCAGAAGGGTCTCCCCGCATTCGGTATCTACGGCAAAGACGTTCAGGATGCTGACGATGCTTCAATCCCCGATGACGTTAAGGAAAAGCTCCTTCGTTTCGCACGCTCCGCTGTTGCAGTTGCAACAATGAGAGGTAAGAGCTACCTTCAGATCGGTTCAATCTGCATGGGTATTGCAGGTTCATCAATCGACCCCGATTTCATCGAAGAATATCTCGGTATGAGAGTTGAATCCGTTGACGAGGTTGAAATCATCCGCCGAATGTCTGAAGGCATCTATGACGAAGCTGAATATCAGAAGGCTCTCGCATGGACAAAGGCAAAGTGCAAGGAAGGCTTCGATAAGAACCCCGACTTCGTAAAGAAGAGCGACGAACAGAAAGAAAAGGATTGGGAATTCGTTGTCAAGATGATGTGCATCATCAAGGATCTTATGAACGGTAACGAAAATCTTCCCGAAGGCTGCGAAGAAGAAATGGTTGGTCACAACGCAATCGCAGCAGGCTTCCAGGGTCAGAGACAGTGGACAGACTTCTATCCCAACTGTGACTTCGCAGAAGCACTTCTCAACACCTCATTTGACTGGGAAGGCACAAGAGAGCCTTATATCCTTGCAACAGAGAATGACGTTCTCAACGGCATCGGTATGCTCTTTATGAAATTACTTACAAACAGACCCCAGATGTTCGCTGACGTACGTACTCACTGGAGTGCAGATGCAGTCAAGAGAGTAACAGGCTACGACATCGAAGGCAAGGCTGCAGAAGCAGGCGGCTTCATTCACCTCATCAACTCAGGTGCTTGCTGCCTTGATGCCTGCGGTGAAGTTAAGGATGAAAACGGCAACGGTATTATCAAAGAGTGGTACAACGTTACAGAAGAAGATGCCGACAAGATTCTTGAGGCAACAACCTGGAACGCAGCAGATAACGGCTACTTCAGAGGCGGCGGATATTCATCACGTTTCCTCACCAGAGCAGAAATGCCCGCAACAATGATCCGTCTCAACCTTGTTAAGGGTCTCGGCCCCGTTCTTCAGATTGTTGAAGGCTGGACTGTTGCACTTCCCGACGAAGTTTCAGACGTCATCTGGAAGAGAACAGACTACACATGGCCCTGCACATGGTTTGCTCCCAGATGCACAGGCGAAGGCGCATTCAAGTCAGCATATGACCTCATGAATAACTGGGGTGCTAACCACGGCGCTATCTCCTACGGTCACATCGGTGCAGATATCATCACAATGGCATCAATGCTCCGCATTCCCGTTGCTCTCCACAACGTTCCCGACGAAAAGATTTTCCGTCCCGCTTGCTGGGGTGCATTCGGCACAAAGGATCTCGAAGGCGCAGATTTCAGAGCTTGCGGCACATACGGTCCTCTCTACAAATAATTCAGATTTTCCCGGCGGACTGCTTCGGCAGTCCGCTTTTTTCTTTTTTTGTTCACAAAATATTTAACTTATATCAAAATTTTCGCAAAATTGGTCTTTTATTTTATTATAACAAGTGCTATAATATATCCGATTATGGATAATTATCGTAAAACATAAATTATTTTCACAGGAGGCATTGAAGTGTCTGAAATTATTACCGTAAAAAATCTCAAGAAGTCTTACGGCACCAATCAGGTTCTGAACGGCATTTCCTTCAGTCTTAAAGAGGGCCAGATTATCGGTCTGCTCGGTCCCAACGGTTGCGGAAAGACTTCGCTCATCAAAATCCTCACAGGTCTTATCAACGACTACAGCGGTGAGGTGCTTATCGACGGTCAGAAGCCCGGTAAGACAAGCAAAGCGAACGTTGCGTTCCTTCCCGAAAAAACGTATCTTCCTACCTGGATGGTTGCCGATGATGCAGTCAATTATATTGCCGATTTCTATGACGATTTCGATAAGGCAAAGGCAATGCATATGATGGACGTTTTCCAGCTTGACCACAAGCAGAAGGTCAAGACAATGTCAAAGGGTCAGCAGGAAAAGCTGCAGCTCCTTCTCGTTATGTGCCGCAACGCAAGAATTTATATTCTTGACGAGCCTATGGGCGGCGTTGACCCCGCAGCAAGAGATTTCATTCTTGAAACAATTCTCAAAAACCGTCCCGAGGGCTCAACAATCCTTATGTCGACCCATCTTATTCAGGACGTTGAAGAGATTTTCGATTCCATCCTTATGATCCGTCAGGGTCAGGTCCGTATTCAGGATTCCGTTGAGAATCTCACGAAAGACGGCAAGACAATCAATGATCTGTTCAAGGAGGTGTTCAGCGTTGACTGGAATTTCTAAGCCTAAAAACAAATTCGGTATGCTTCTCAAAAACGATTTCCTTGCAAGTGCAAGAGTTATCAGTCTTTTCTATATCTTCGAAGTGCTTGTTCTGGCGGTATTCGCAATCGGTGCGGCAGTTAACAGAAGCGATATGGAACACACCGAATTCGTCTCCAAAATTATTACCGCAAGCAACGTTGCTCTCGTTCTGGCAATTCTCGTTGCATTTCTGCTGATTTTCGTAACGTTCTTCTTCGTTGTTTACGATTTCAACAAATCACTTTTCAGCCCTCAGGGTTATCTGAGTTTCACGCTTCCCGTATCAAGTAACCAGCTTCTCGGCTCAAAGATGATCGTATACGGCGGCTGGATGCTCCTGAGTTATGCGGTATTTTTCCTCACAACGATGAGTCTTGTTTCGTACGGTGAAAAATACGTAATCGGCGAGGAAAAGGTAGATACTCTCGAGATGATGCTCGTCAATTTCCTTGATTTCCCGTCGAAATCCCAGATTTTTGCATACGGCGCATATTTTGCGGTTCAGGTTTTTGCGCTTCTGCTCACATTCGTTACTATTGTTTATTTCTCAATTTCACTCTCACACATCAGAGTTTTCCAGAAGCATTCGATGGTGTTTGCGGTTATCATTTTCTTTATCGTTGCCGCATTTGCAACGTGGCTTTCAATGAAGCCTTCAGAGTTTTTCAGACTCATTCTTCAGTTCAAGTCGGACGGTTCAGTCGGTCTCGGTCTTGTCAAACCCAGCTACGTTTTCGCAAAGGGTACGGTTGCCTTCGACCTTAACGCAATTATTATGAGTCTGCTTGAGAGCATAGGTCTCTTCTTTGCAACGTCACACGTTATGCATAAGAGAGTCAACATTAAATAAGGAGCGGTTCTTATCAGAATTGGAATTTTCGGGGGAACGTTCAACCCTCCCCATAAGGGACATACCCGTCTGCTTGAAACGGCGGCGGAGACTCTCGGGCTGGAGAAACTGATAGTTATTCCCTCGAGCATTCCGCCTCATAAGCTTGCGGGCAAGCTTGCAAGCGGAAAACAGAGACTTGAGATGTGCCGTCTGGCATTTGCTCATCTTAACTGCGAGGTATCGGATATCGAGCTTGGCAGAAGCGGCAAAAGCTACACGGTTGATACTCTCAGGGAACTTAAAAAAATTTATCCCGACGATGAACTTTTCTTTATCATCGGTTCGGATATGCTCCATACTTTCCGCCAATGGTATGAGTGGGAGGAGATTCTTTCCCTTGCCGTTATCTGTGCGGCATCGAGAGAAAACGGCTTTGAGCCTGACTGGAGCGGGTATACACCCGAGCAGAGAGAAAGATTCGTTTTCATTGAAGCGGAGCCTCTTGAAGTCAGCTCAACGGAGCTTCGCAGAGGCGATAAACCCGGATTGCTCGATGAAGCGGTAACGGAATACATTGAAAAAAACGGGCTTTATGATGACGGACTTTCGCAATACAGAAGAATCCTCAGAGAAAAGCTCGATGATTTCAGACTCAACCACAGTGAGTGTGTGAGCGAATGCGCCGCAGTCCTTGCGGAAAAATACGGTGCAGACCCCGAAAAAGCACGTCTTGCGGGGCTTATGCACGACGTTATGAAAAACGCTGATTCCGCTGAGCATTTTCTCTATATGAACGATATTTCGGCGGTTGAGTTCAACAACCCCAAGGTGTGGCATCAGATTTCGGGCGAAGGTTTTCTCCGTGCAGAAGGAATCGTTGCCGACGAAGAAATTCTCGGTGCGGTCAGATGGCATACAACAGGCAGAGCGGGTATGACTCTGCTTGAAAAAATTATCTACGTTGCGGATTTTATCTCCGCTGACAGAAAATACGATGACGTTGACGTTGTGCGTAAGCTTGCGGATACAAGCCTCGAACACGCAATTCTCTATACCTCACGGTATACGGTAAACAAACTTGCTTCGGGCGATATGCTTATTCACCCCGCAACGGTGGAATGCTATAATGATATGCTTCTGCATTTCAGGAAAGGGCAGGTAAAATAAATGGAATCAAACGCACTTGTTAAAGAAATAGCTAAAGTTCTCGACGAAAAGAAAGCTATCGACATTGTGGCAATCAAAACGGAAGAGATTACAATCGTTTCGGATTATTTCATCATTGCTTCGGGTACTTCGAATACTCACGCAAAGTCTCTTGCGGATGATGTTGAATACGAAATCAAGACCCGTTTTGATATTGACCCCGAGCATATTGAGGGTCGTGCGACTGGCTGGATTCTTCTCGATTACGGCACAGTGCTTGTTCATATTTTCACTCAGGATAACAGAGATTACTATAACCTTGAGCGTCTCTGGGCGGATGCGAGCACCGTCGACCTGAGCGATGTTATAACAGAAGATTAATTATATACGGATGAATTCAGAAAGGAAGTCGGACAAAATGGCGCATTATGATTACGCTAATATAGAAAAAAAGTGGCAGAAATATTGGGAGGATCACGAAACATTCAAAACAGATGTGTGGGACTTCTCAAAACCCAAATACTATGTTCTTGATATGTTCCCCTATCCTTCAGGCGTAGGCCTTCACGCAGGTCATCCCGAAGGCTATACTGCTACGGACATCGTTTCAAGAATGAAGAGAATGAAGGGTTACAACGTTCTTCATCCCATGGGTTATGATTCTTTCGGTCTGCCTGCAGAGCAGTATGCCGTTAAAACAGGCCATCATCCCAACGGATTTACTCAGGAGAATATTCACACTTTCTCAAAACAGCTCAAAGAACTCGGATTTGACTATGACTGGTCAAAGATGATTGCCACATCTGACCCTTCATACTATAAGTGGACACAGTGGATTTTCAAACAGCTTTATCTCAAAGGCTATGCCAAGCTTGTTGATATTCCTGTTAACTGGTGCGAGGAACTCGGCACCGTTCTTGCCAATGACGAGGTTATTGACGGCAAGAGTGAGCGTGGCGGTTACCCCGTAGTCCGTAAGAATATGAAGCAGTGGGTTATCGATCAGGTTGCGTTTGCCGAAGAACTTCTTGACGGTCTTAATGAAATAGACTGGCCCGAGTCAACAAAGGATATGCAGCGTCACTGGATAGGAAAAAGCACCGGTGTTGAGGTAGAATTCCAGCTTGTCGGCGGAGGAAAATTCTCAATTTTCACAACCTGTATTGAGACAATATACGGTATAACCTTTATGGTTATGGCTCCTGACGGCGACCTTGTCAAGGAGCTTATGCCGAGAATCGAAAATAAAGATGAAGTCAATGCTTATATTCAGGAAACCATCAAAAAGTCTGATATGGACCGTACCGACCTCAACAAAACAAAATCAGGCTGTCCTCTTAAAGGCGTATATGCAATTAACCCCGTAAACGGCAAGGAAGTTCCCGTTTATATCGGCGACTTTGTTCTTGCAAGTTACGGCACAGGTGCTGTTATGGCAGTTCCCAGCCACGACCAGCGTGACTTTGAATATGCGGTTGTACATAACATTCCCATGATTCAGGTTGTTGACGGAGCAGACGTTTCCGAATGCGCTTTCGAAAAAGGCGGTTATCTCGGCAAGGGATGCAAACTTATCAATTCCGAAGAGTTCACGGGTCTTACCGTTGAGGAAGCAAAAGAAGCAATTACCCAGAAACTTGAGAAGATGGGTGTTGCCAAGAGAAAGGTCAATTATCATTTCCGTGAGTGGATTTTTGCAAGACAGCGTTATTGGGGAGAACCTGTCCCCGTTTATTATACCGATGACGGCGGAATCCACGTTCTTGAGGACGAAGAACTTCCCCTTGTTCTTCCCGAACTTGAGGAGTATAAAGGCAAGAACGGTCAGGCGCCTCTCGAAAATGCAGAAGAATGGAAATATATTGAGAGAAACGGTGTAAGGGGCAAGCGTGAAACGTCAACAATGCCCGGTTCTGCAGGCTCAAGCTGGTACTTTATGAGATATATTGATCCTGCAAACGACAAAGAAATCTGTGACCCTGAACTTCTTAAGCATTGGCTTCCCGTTGACCTTTACGTTGGCGGTCCCGAACACGCAGTAGGTCATCTTATGTATTCGAGAATCTGGAACAGGTTCTTATATAACGAGGGCGTTTCACCTGTTAAAGAGCCCTTCAAAAAACTTGTTCATCAGGGCATGATTCTTGGTTCAAACGGCATCAAGATGGGCAAAAGATTCCCTGAATTCGTAGTGAATCCGTCTGATATTGTTCGCGATTACGGCGCAGATACCCTTCGTCTTTACGAAATGTTTATGGGTCCCCTTGAAGCTTCAAAACCCTGGAGCAATCAGGGTGTTGAAGGCGCAAAGCGTTTCCTTTCAAGAGTCTGGAACTTCTTTACAGATGAGTCAAAGCTGAACGACAGCAAATATGCCGAACTCGAAAAAATCTATCACGTCACAATCCGTAAGGTTTCAAATGACTTTGAAAATCTTGCTTTCAATACCGCAATCAGCCAGATGATGATTTTTGTCAATGCGGTTTATAAGGCAGACAGTTGCCCCAAGGAATTTGCAGAGGGATTCATCAAAGTGCTCAGCCCCATCGCACCTCATATCTGCGAAGAAATCTGGGAAATGTTTGGTCACAGCGAAACAATCGCATTTGAAAGCTGGCCGACTTATGACGAGGCAAAGTGCGTTGATGACGAAATTGAAATCGCAGTTCAGATTAACGGCAAGGTCAAAGAAAAGCTTGTTGTTGCCGCTGACGCTGATAATGAAGCCGTTCTTGCTGCAGCAAAATCACTCGAAAAGGTTGCCGTAGCTATCGACGGTATGACAATTGTCAAGGAACTTTATGTCAAGGGCAGACTTGTAAACATCGTTGTCAAGCCCTGATTTTAAGAGTTTTCTCTCAAAAACAGACTGTTTGACCCGAATATGACTAAAAAAATAATGATTTTGTGGTTGACAACTCGGGTCAAGCTGTTGTATAATACAATCTAGTTATTATTAACGAATACCCTGTTACATCCGAGGGGAGGGAATATAAATGAGCCAGGTAAAGGTTAAGGAAGGCGAGTCACTCGAAAACGCACTCAGAAGATTCAAGAGACAGACTTCAAGAGACGGCGTTATTCAGGAAGTTCGCAAAAGAGAACATTACGAGAAGCCCTCTGTAAAGAGAAAGAAGAAGTCCGAGGCAGCTCGTAAGCGTAAGTTTAAATAATTAAATTTACAAAAAACGAAGGCACTCCGTACGGGGTGCCTTTTAGTTTTGCAAATTGTAATGATATATTATCAGTGTAATTCTTAAGATATTATAAATAATTATAAAAACTATTTATTTATCTTCCCGCACTTGCTATAATAAACAAAAAGCGGATTGTTGCGGTAAATCTGTCATAATCCGGCAAAAGAGGAAAAAAAGCTATGTATAATATTCTTATTTGTGATGACGAGGCTGATATCCGTTCAGCGTTGCGTATTTATCTTGAAGCTGACGGTCATTCCGTTTTTGAAGCGGGTGACGGCAGAGAAATGCTTGAAATGATAAGAAATGAAGAAATACATCTTCTGCTTATGGATATTATGATGCCCGTTATGGATGGTATCAATGCATTGACGAGACTCAGGGAGTTTTCAAACATCCCTGTTATCCTTCTGACTGCGAAAACGCAGGATGCAGATAAAATTCTCGGTCTTAATGCGGGCGCCGACGACTACATAACGAAGCCGTTCAATCCTGTTGAGGTTTCTGCAAGAGTCAAATCACAACTGCGCAGATATATGCGCCTCGGCGGTCTTTCTGCCCAGAGCCCTGCGGAAACGGTGCTCTGCAACGGCGGTATAGAGCTTGACGTAAGCTCAAAGGCGGTTACCATTGACGGTGAGCCGATCAATCTGACCCCCACGGAGTTTATGCTTCTCAAATTCTTTATGGAGAATACCGACAAGGTGTTTTCCCCCAAGGATATTTACCGCAGAGTCTGGAAGGATGACCCGTTGGGTGCGGAAAACACCGTTACCGTTCATATCCGTCATCTCAGGGAAAAGGTTGAAATCAACCCCGCAAGTCCCGATTATATAAAGGTCGTCTGGGGTCACGGCTATAAAATGGATAAAAAACCCGCTCCGAGAGGAGAAAACAAGGAATAATCAAGAGGGGGATTACCGTGGGAAGCAATATGCGTTCCGAAACCGACCGCACCTCTGCAATCATTATCCTGATCTGTATGGCGATGATTGCAATTGGTTGTGTGCTGGGTATATCGTATCTTGTTGAATATAATTTTTATGAAAAAGGTGACTGCGGCAACACTGCCAAAACCGTTGCATTTCAGATATATTCTCTCGATGACCTTGAGCAGGTAGAGGATTACTATGCCTGTTTTTATTCTGACGAAGACAGCTACCGTCTAAACTATTATAAAGACCGTTTCTCGCCTGAACGTACCAATTTCAGATTCTACGTTACCGATAACAGCGGAGTGGTTTATTACACGAACTCCGGTTCGGGTGCATCGGGTGTTGCAGATGAGTTCCGCAAGGCGGGATACAGCGGAAGTTCCAGCTTCTTTATTTATGATGAAAAAGGCGAAACAATTCCGCTCAGAATCAACTATTTTATATCGGAATCAGACGGCAAACCTGTCAATGACAAATATTCAAGTGCATTCCGCTGGATTGAAATTGCGGATATGCTCAAGTATGTGTTGTTCCTTGCATTAGGTGTTGCAGCGGTTGTTATTATCATAATGCTGTCCATGCTGACAATGAATGCAGGTATGAAAGAAAATGAGTCGGGCGAGGTTGAGCCGGGATTTATCGACAAAATTCCGTTTGATATCTGCCTTTTGTTCCTGTTGGTGGTTTTTGCCGCGTCATGGGTCATTATGGGTCTGACTATGGCGGGCGACGTCGGAATGGTTCTCAACAACGTTATCGTTATGATTGTGTTTGTTGCAGTTGTTCTTGTTCTGATGACGTTTCTCACAACTCTTTCCGTTCGTGTCAAGATGGGTAAACTTTATAAAAACACCGTTATTTACAGAATTATCCGCAAGTTCAAAAGAAGAACTCCCCGAAGCCTGAGAAAGCGTATTTTCAAGGAACTCAGCTTTTTCAAGAAGCTCTGTATCGGTATCACGTTATTTATCCTTGCCGAGGCGGCAATTCTTGTTTCGATGGCATATCTCGGTATTATCGGCGAAGTGTTTGAACCCATGAGCGTACTCGGAATGTTTCTTGTTTTATGGGCGCTTTCAAGACTGGTGCTTATCCCGATTATTGCGATGATTGCAATCAATCTGAACTATATCCGTGATGAGGGTCAGCGTCTTGCGGAGGGTGTTCTCGGAGACGAAATTGCGAGCAAGCTGACCATTGCAAGTTTCAGGGCACACGGCAAAAACCTTGACCAGATCAAAAAAGAAATCAATAAGGCGATGGAGCAGGAAATCAAAAGCGAAAGACTCAAGACCGAATTGATTACCAACGTTTCTCACGATATAAAAACTCCGCTCACCTCGATTGTCAGCTACGTTGATATTCTTCGCCGTGAAGAAACAACCGAAGAAGAAAGAGAAAAGTATCTTGAAATTCTTTCACGTCACACCAAAAACCTTAATATATTGCTCGATGAGCTTATTGAAGCATCAAAAATCAGTTCGGGAAATATCGAAATCGAGCTTTCGAAAATCAGCCTTAATATTATAATCAGCCAGACGGTAGAGGAATTTGCCGACAAGCTCGAAAAAAACGGTCTGCTTCCCCGTGTTATTATGCCCGAGGATGACGTTTACGTTATGGGTGACGGCAGATGGGTATGGCGTATTCTTGCCAACCTGCTCAATAATGCCTGTAAATATGCCGCGCCCGATACCGACGTTGAAATAAGACTTGATGAAGAAAACGGCAAAGCCGCACTCCGCATTTCCAACATTGCTAAATCGGAAATAACGCTTGATGCACAGGAGCTTACCGAAAGGTTTGTCAGGGGTGACAGCTCCCGTCACACCGAGGGAAGCGGACTCGGTCTTTCAATAACAAAGATTCTTGCCGAGCTTCAGGATGCAAGTCTTGAGGTCGAGGTGGATGATTCACAGAAATTCACGGCAAAGCTTCTTTTTGATATTGCGGCGGAAGAAAAAACCGTTTCCAAGAAGAAAAAGAACCGTTCATCGGAGGGCAAATAATTGAAACTGAAAATTATTGCGGCGGCAATGCTGATTCTGTCAATATCGCTTTTAGCCGCTTGTACAGATAAAGAAGAAAATAATCTGACAACAACAGAGCAGACCGTACCGACAACGGCGACGACAGCAGTATCCCAAGTGCCGACAACAGTTGAAGTGACTGAAACAACGACTGTGCCGACCACTGCTGAGCCGACAACGGCGGAAACAACGACCTTCAGGTCAACGACAAAGCCGAACAAAAAAGATGAAGAAAAACCGCTTGTTACCGATAAAGGCAGAGTTTATTCCGAAAAGGCAATTGTCAAAGCTGACCTTAAATACGGCGTTATAGTCCATAAGTATAAAACGATATATTATCAGATGATTGACGGAGAAAGAAAAGACTGCGGCAGCAAATATACGGGATATACATATTATCGCCGTGGATACAGTGCAACTTATAAGGAACTTCTTCCCGCGGCAAGAGAAAACCGTGAAATCTACAGTGATTATATTGATGACATTCTGAAGATTATCAACGGATACAGAGCGGAAAAGGGTGTTGCTCCTCTTCAGTTGAGCGAAAAGCTTACTGTAATGTCCTGCGTAAGGGCAGAGGAAATTGCGTGGTCAGGTGTACAGGGTCACACGAGACCCGACGGCACAAAATGTTTCAGCATATTCAAGGAAGCGGGTTTTGAAAAGGGCAGAGCCGGCGAAAATCTCGGCTACGGTTTTTCAACCCCCGAAAGTGTCTGTCAGGCGTGGAAGGAATCAAAAACTCACTACGAAAACATAATGGATCCCGGGTTTGTCGAGGTCGGCATCGGCGTTGCCGCTGACCCCGACGAAAGAGGAAAGCTCGTGTGGTCATTGCATTTTCTGAGCGACTATGATTAATAAAAAGCAAAAGGACATCGGCGGTTAACCGATGTCCTTAATTTATGCCTTGAAGTTAATTCTTATTTCTTTTTCTTGGAAAGAATGATGTTGACGAGGATGCCGAGGATGAGTGCGGTTGCGATTGATGTGATCTGAATCTTGCCGAAAGTGAGAGCAAGACCGCCGATACCCGCGATGAGAATAACGGAAACAACGAAGAGGTTTCTGTTGTCTTCGAGGTTAACCTTCTGCACCATCTTGAGACCGCTGACTGCGATGAAGCCGTAAAGAGCCATGCAGATACCGCCCATTACGCAAGAGGGGATGGAGTTAACGAATGCAACGAAGGGGGATACGAATGCAATGAGGATTGCAAGAATCGCAGCAGTGATAATTGTTGAAACCGAAGCGTTTCCTGTGATTGCAACGCAGGCAACAGATTCGCCGTAAGTGGTGTTGGGGCATCCGCCGAATGCTGCGCCGACCATTGAACCTACGCCGTCGCCGAGAAGAGTTCTGTGAAGACCGGGCTCCTTAAGAAGGTCTTTTTCGATGATGGAGGAGATGTTCTTGTGGTCAGCGATATGCTCGGCAAAAACAACGAATGCAACGGGAACATATGCCATTGCAAGTGAGCCGAGATATGAACCGTCAATCTCCTTGAATCCGTCAAGAGCATTGACAAACGTGAATTTGGGGAACTGGAAGAAGGTGTTGATTGTCACACCGTCTGCCCAGAGAGCAGTGATGGGGGAGAAGTCGATAACCTTGAGAGCATCAATGCCTGCGGCGTTACCGATAACGGTGAATATCGCTGCAACGGCGTAGCCCGAAAGAATACCGATAATGAATGGGATAAGCTTTGCCGATTTCTTGCCGAAAACGGAGCAAGCCATTGTTACAAGAAGAGCAATAAGACCGCAAAGAACGGCGATGAGTGTGTGACCGCCTGCGGGAGCTTTCTGGAGGTCGCCGACTGCATTGCCTGCGAGTGAAAGACCGATGATTGCAACGGTGGGGCCGATAACCTGCTTGGGCATAAGCTTGTCAATCCAGTTAACACCTGCAATCTTGACGATTGCGGCAATAACAACGTAAACAAGACCTGCGAAAATCGCACCGATGATGAGACCTGCAAAGCCTGCCTGCGCTGAAACGGCACCTGCAAAAGCGGCTGACATTGAGCCGAGGAAAGCGAAGGATGAGCCGAGGAAAACGGGGCTCTTTGCTTTTGTGAAAAGAATATAAACGAGGGTACCTACACCTGCACCGAGAAGTGCGGCGGCGGGGCTCATCTGTGCGTTGAATTCCCAGGTAACAGCGCCTGAATCGATAGCGGCGAGCACGTTGCCGTTAATGATAACGGGAACAACAAGAGTTGCTGCCATAATTGCAAGAAGCTGCTGGAAAGCAAAAACGATGAGCTGACCGAATTTGGGTTTGTCTTTGATGTTGTAGACGAGTTTCATTTTCTGACCTCCATAAAGTATGTTGGGCTATGCCACAGATTATTTTATCATCATAAAATATCTTTGTAAACCCTTTTGCGACAGATTACGTGCCAAACATTCAGCATAATTATTGTTTAAAATGCATATTTGGAAGCGGAATTATAACATATTACAAAAAAATTTCTATCGCTTGACATCGGCACACCGTTGTGCTATATCTTAATAGGTTTCAAAACCAAAATATATAAAGGAATCAGGCGAAAAAAATGGAAACTTTGCTTTGTCTTTCAATCGCTATTGCGGCGGGTCTTTTTATGAGTCGTCTTTCGAAGTTGCTCAATCTGCCCTCAGTAACCGCATATCTTGTTGCAGGTATCGTTGTCGGTCCCTATTGCCTCGGCAGACTCGGTATTGACGGTCTCGGCTTCACCTCAAGTGCAAACGTCAAGGAGTTTGAAATAATTTCAAACGTTGCCCTCGGCTTCATTGCTTTTGCAATCGGCAATGAATTCAGACTTTCCCAGCTGAAGCAGGTCGGCAAAAAGGCGACCTTCATCGGTATTTTCCAGGCTTTGGTAGCAACCCTCTGCGTTGATGCGGCGCTCATTGGTTTGCACTTTGCTCTCGGAGAAAAGCTTCCTCTGCCAATGGCAATCACGCTCGGCGCTGTTGCGGCAGCGACCGCTCCCGCAGCAACCCTGATGGTAGTCCGTCAGTATAAGGCAAAGGGTAAGCTCACCGATTTGTTGCTTCCCATCGTTGCGATTGACGATGCGATCGGTCTTATCATTTTTGCAGTATCCTTCGGAATTTCAAAGGCACTTGTGCACGGCGAATTCAGTCTTGTCTCAATCATCGTTGAACCGATTCTTGAAATTGTCTGCTCTCTTGCACTGGGTGCAATTATGGGTGTTCTTTTCACCTTCTGCGAAAAGTTTTTCAGTTCAAACAGCAAACGTTTGAGTCTTTCCATCACCTTCGTTATCTTTACTGTTGCCCTTTCGATGATCAAATTCGAAATCGGCGGAGTTCACATCGGCTTCTCGGCTCTTCTCGTATGTATGATGCTCGGAACGATGTTCTGCAATCTCTGTGATTTCTCTGCTGAAATTATGGAGAAAACCGACAAATGGACAAACCCTCTTTTCACACTTTTCTTTGTCCTCAGCGGTGCGGAGCTTGAACTCGGCGTTTTCACGGATTTTGCAATCGTCGGCATCGGTGTGGCTTATATCATTTCCCGTTCGCTCGGCAAGTATCTCGGCGCTTATTCAAGCGCAAAGATTTGTCACTGCGATAAGAAGACTACACAGTATCTCGGTATAACCCTTCTTCCGCAGGCGGGCGTTGCTCTCGGAATGAGTGTCACAGCTATGGAGCTCGGAGAAATCGGCAATCTTATCAGAAACATTGTTCTCTTCTCGGTGCTTATCTATGAGCTTGTCGGTCCCACTCTCACAAAAATTTCGCTCGCAAAAGCAGGCGAAATCGCTCCCAAAGAGCCTCACCATCACAGAAAGAACAGGACAGCTCCCGCAAAGGTATAAAAGCGGGGTTGCTTCACAAAGCGAAGAAAAAATCGGATTGATAAACGGCTTGCAGAGGTTAACTGAAAACCTTTGTAAGCCGTTTTTTGATGTTATGCGGATTCCTTGACAGAGTTTTGAAACGTATATATAATTATTTTGAGGATTGTTGTGTAAAAAAAGGAGGAGTGAAAATGTTAGGAGCAATTATCGGAGATATCGTCGGATCTCCCTACGAATTCACATCGGACAAAACAAAGGATTTCAGATTTCTTGCACCGTACTGTACGCCGACGGATGACAGCATTATGACAATTGCTGTCGGTTGTGCCTGTGTTGAGGCGGATTGTGATGATGAGGACGAATTCAAAAAAATCCTTACGCAGAAAATGAGAGAGCTGGGCAGACAGTATCCCGATGCGGGTTACGGCAGCGGATTTTACAACTGGCTTATGGAAGATGACGAGGGACCCTACGGAAGCTTCGGGAACGGCTCTGCCATGAGAGTTTCGCCCGTAGCGTGGGTGGCTGATACGCTCGAAGATGCCGAAAGACTTGCAAAATGGAGCGCCGAGGTCACTCACAATCATCCTGAAGGAGTACGGGGTGCGCAGGCGGTAGCGGCGGCAATTTTTCTTGCAAGAAGCGGCTCGGATAAGGATGAAATAAGGGAATATATCGAGGAAAATTATTACAGTCTCGATTTTACTGTCGACGGAATCAGAGACGGCTATAGCTTCAATGTCACTTGCCGGGGCAGTGTGCCTGAGGCGATAGTGTGCTTCCTTGATTCGACAGATTTCGAGGACGCCGTCAGGAACGCGGTCTCTCTCGGCGGCGATGCTGATACCCAGGCTTGTATTGCGGGTTCGATTGCCGAAGCATACTACGGAATTCCCGAAAGTCTTCAGGAAGAAATTTTTGATTATTTAGACGACGTTTTACAGGATTATTATTGGTCTTATGCAGACGAATTATATTGATTGAAAGGAGTGATCAGGGATGGCGTACGATCTTAAAATATTTACGGAAAACATTGAACCTGCTGCAACCAATCAGATTTATAACCTTCTTTCTCAACCTCCGTTTCAGGAGTCGACTGTCAGAATTATGCCCGACGTTCATTACGGCAGCGGATGTGTTGTCGGCTTTACGGCGACCCTCAGCGACAAAGTGATCCCCAACGTTATCGGTGTTGATATCGGGTGCGGAATGCTGACGGTTGATCTCGGCAAAAGAGATATTGACCTTGCGGCGCTTGACGGGTTTATCCACGAATGCATCCCCGCAGGCAGTAATCTTCATAAAAACAGCAGCACAACGGAATTTGCCGACCGACTTTACTGCGCAAAGGAATTGCGTGACCTTGAAAGAGTTTACTGTTCACTCGGTACGCTCGGTGGAGGCAATCATTTCATTGAGGTTGACAGGGATGATGACGGCAACTGCTATCTCATAATCCACACGGGATCGAGAAATCTCGGATTGCAGGTCGCAAAGCTCTATCAGCAGAAAGCCGTAACCGCGTGTAAGACTGCAGGCGATTCTGCAAAAAAAGAAATGCACGATTTATTGATGGCACAAGGCAAGGTTGCGGATATTCCCGACGCACTTGCGGAAATATCGGCAAAGTTTGCTCAGCGCACGAAAACTCCGCCTGAATTTTGCTATTTTGAGGGTGCGGAAACGGAAGCTTATATCCACGATATGAGAATCTGTCAGGAATTTGCATCACGCAACAGAAGGAAGATTGCCGACGATATTATGAAGCATCTCGGCGTTGTGAAGGCTGAATCCTTCGAGACCCTCCACAATTTTATCGATGAAGCTGGTATTGTACGCAAGGGTGCGATTCCTGCTCATAAGGGTCAGAAATTGCTTATTCCGATGAATATGCGTGACGGTTGTCTGATTGTGACGGGTAAGGGTAATCCCGACTGGAATTTTTCCGCTCCGCACGGTGCGGGCAGACTTATCAGCAGAGGCGAGGCGAAGGAACTTTTCACAGTCGAAGAATACGAACAGGCGATGGAAGGTATTTTCACAACAAGTGCAAATGCTTCGACGATCGACGAGTCGCCGATGGCGTATAAACCTGCAGATGAAATTATGCAACTGATTGAGCCCACCGTTCAGATTGAAAAAGTCATCAAGCCGATTTATAACTTCAAGGCAGGCAAATAATCTGATATTTTAAAAAATGCGGGGTTGCTCACGAAAAAAGTGAGCAGCCCCGTTAAAATTTTTTTAACATTTATGGTGCATTTCTCTGAAAGATGTGATATTATAAAGACAAATCCGTATGGAAAGGCGGTAAAATAATGAAAAAACTGATTTCTGTTCTTCTTTGCGTTGCGATGATTATTGCAACCTGTGCTTTCGGAGCGGCGGCTTACATCAAGGACGAAAGCGAAATCTCAGATTATCCCGTTATCATCGTGCCAGGTTACAGTGCAACGACGCTTTATATCGGCGATTCGTTTGAAACGGGTGAGCAGGTATGGGGTCTCGATTTTGACTACGTGCTTGAAAGAGTTTTTGCCAGAATAGTCGACCTGGGCATCGGTCTCGGTGCGATGACGGTCGGTAATGCCGAAATCATTGCTTCAACCCTCGGCGAAGAAATGACGGCTCTTTTTGAAAAAATCCGTTGCAATCCTGACGGTTCAAGTGCGTATGACGTGAAGAGAAAATACGTCACTGCTGAGGAATGTAACAGCGCATATATGCTCGGGCATATGGAAAACGGCATTGATGCGAGACACGAGCAGGAGATTGCAGAGGCAATCGCTGAATATGTCGGCGTTGAGAATATCTATAATTTCACAAGCGACTTCAGAATGGGTGCGGAGTTCTGTGCGAATCAGCTTCACGAATTCATTCAGGACGTCAAGCGTCACAGCGGCAAGGACAAGGTAAACATCTTCTGCCTCAGCCACGGCGGTCAGGTAACCGCAACATATCTCAATCTTTACGGTCATTACGGCGACGTTGACAATGCTGTTCTCACTGTTCCCGCCATCGGCGGTGCCGGTATTCTCTACGACGCATTCAACGCTGATCTCGATTTTGATGAGGAATGCCTTATCCGTTTCATTGAACACGGAACAATGATTGAAGAGGATTATAACTGGCTTGTCAAGGCTCAGCAGCTCGGATTTGTCGACCTGATTCTTGAGGCACTCATTCCGAAAATCTTCCCTTCACTCGGATATTGGGGCAGTCTCTGGGATTTCGCTCCCGCCGATAAATATGAGGATCTCAAAAAGCGTCTTCTCGATGCGGAAGAGAGCGCACCTCTGATTGAGAAATGCGACCGCTTCCATTATGAACTTCTGCCCACTATGGGTGAAAGGCTTCAGAAATGCATCGACGAATACGGGATGAATATCAATATTATCGCAGGTACGGGCAACCGCATCGTTACGGGTCTGATGGAAAATTCCGACGGCATAATCACAACGAATGCCTCAACCGGCGCATACTGTGCACCTATAGGTGAAAGATTTGCCGACGGATATGTTCAGAAGAATCCCTGCGGCGGCAAAAACAAGGTCAGCCCCGATATGGATATCGATGCTTCCACCGCATATCTGCCCGACAACACCTGGTTTGTTGACGGACTTTTCCACGGTATGACCTTCAAGGACAGCTATACACAGAGTCTGCTTCTGACAACCTTGCTTACCGATAACATCACCGACGTTTATTCTGACCCCGATTATCCTCAGTTCAGGGATACAAGCAATCCCTCTCACGCAGTTTATGCGGAATTTGATACTGCAGAGCCCGGCATACTTGACGGCAACGCAAAGAATCTTATCATCACAAACTGCTGTGAAGTGAATGACGTCAGGCTTTCCGCAATCCACGTTGACGGTCTTGACATCGGTTTTGATCTCGGAAAGGTGACGCTTGCTCCCGGTGAGAGCATTGAAATTCCCTTCACGGGTGAAATTCCCGAGGTCAGCAAGAAGGTATTCAGCATAACCGTTTATTACACGATGGAAACAGTATCTCCCCTCGGCTACAGAACACAGAATTTCTGCGTTATGAACGGCGATGCGGTTGAAAATCAGGGAGGAACAGTTTCTGCGGCGGCAAAAACACCGTTTGATAAAGTCATTACGGAGAGAATCGCCGACATCCTCAGAGAATTCGGTCTGTATGAACTTTTCTCGATGATTTATACGATGATATTCTACAGACTTGCACCTGTCTTCAAGGCAGTGTTTTAACAAAGAAAAAGCAGGAACGGGATTCCGTTCCTGCTTAATTTTTTGTCTTTGATTAAAAACCGAACCAGTTCTCAAGGAAAACGTTAACTGCAGCCCAGATGGGGTTCCAGATAGCGCTGTACTTTGTGAGAAGCTCTGCTAACCAGTCAAAATCGAGTGCCTTGAAATCAAGGTTTGCAATCATCTCTACGAAAGAGAGAAAAAGCTGCTGAATGCCTTCGGTATTGATTTCCATTACAAAAAGTCCCCCTTTTCAAAAATTTATCAAGCAACTCCCGTGGGAGTTTACGGCATCATTATACCCTAAGGTCTGCCGTTTGTCAACAAACATAATTTTAACAATTTATTAAAAGCGGATTATACGCAGTAATCCTTGTATCTGTCGATGAGCGAAACGTCAGCGATAAGCTCAAGATAGAGGCCGTCTGCCCTGTATTCTTCAAAAGAAATTACGCCGTCTTTGCGCATAACCGCACCTGCCGCACCGTCAGAATATGGGATGAGCATTTTGACCTTTGCTCTTGTAGGCGGGAGTGCTTTTGCGATTGCTTCGAGCAGGTCGTCGAGACCCTTCTTTTCGAGTGCGGAAATTCTGACGGAATTCGGCTCGTTGAAAAGAAAGACGTTGGAATTCGGCAGATCACATTTGT
Source organism: Clostridia bacterium (assembly GCA_017502085.1). GTDB lineage: Bacteria > Bacillota > Clostridia > Oscillospirales > Acutalibacteraceae > CAG-177. Next base: position 111,701 of record JAFVVQ010000044.1, read on the forward strand.
TGAAAACGGGAATTATCGGTTTTCCGTTGCAGCCGAGTTCGTCGAGAAGTTCGTTCGTGACCTCAAGATGCTCTGCACATTCCTCATCGGAGGCATCGCAGACGTTGAGAATGACTTTTGCGCACACCGCTTCTTCAAGTGTGGATTTGAAGGCTTCAACAAGATTATGAGGCAAACGGCGGATGAATCCTACGGTATCGATGAGCATAACTTTTCTGCCGTCGGGCAGAGTGAGTGCTCTGGAGGTGGGGTCGAGAGTTGCGAAAAGTTTATCCTGCGCAAGAACACCCGCCTCGGTGAGAGCGTTCATCAGTGTTGATTTGCCCGCATTTGTGTAACCGACTATTACAACGGTTTCGACGCCGTCTTTTTCTCTCCTTGCTCTTGCCAGACCTCTGCGTTTTTCAAGCGCATCGAGTTCCTCTTCAAGAGAATTGATGCGGCGTCTGATATGACGTCTGTCAGCCTCAAGCTTTGTTTCACCGGGACCTCTCGTACCGATACCGCCGCCGAGTCTCGAAAGCTGAATTCCCTTACCGGTAAGTCTGGGCAGAGAATATTTGAGCTGTGCGAGTTCAACCTGAAGTTTACCCTCGTTGCTTCTTGCCCTGTCAGCAAAAATATCAAGGATAAGCGTTGTGCGGTCAACGATTCGGGTGTCAACCGCTTTTTCGATATTGCGCAGCTGTGCGGGAGAGAGCTCACTGTCTGCAATAACGAGGTCAACCTCGTTGTTTTCGCAGAACTCGGCAAGTTCCTCGATTCTTCCGCTTCCGAGGAAGGTTGCGGAATCGGGCTTATCTCTTTTCTGCCACATTCTGCCGATGACCTGCGCCCCCGCAGTCTGAGCGAGTTCTTCGAGTTCATCGAGAGAGGCTTCGCAGTTATAGTCGCCCGTATCAACGGCAATCAGCACCGCCTTTTCGGGTTCTTGTTTATTTTCGTAAAATTCCATATATCTCCTTTCAAGATAAAAGCCGCCTCGGATGAAGCGGCTTCGGATTTTGTGACTCAGTTGATTTCGATTGACTCAGCCGCAATGATAGCGCCTTCGCCTCTGTAGCTGATTTTTACGCTGTTGCCGGCATTGAGAATAACAACGCTTTCGTTATTCTTTGCTGCAAATGAGAAGTATGCGGGATTGGAATCGAGCTTGATATAGTAGTAGCTTTCGCCGCCCTTGACTGCTGTTCTGATATCGGTAACAACGCCTTCTGCGGTGAGTGCGGGAGATTCATCTTTCTTATCATCTTCTGTGGAAGCACCGATGTCATCGGGATTGATATCAGTCTTGACGCCTGCTTTTTCTTCAAGTACGCTCAGATAACTCTCAAGGCACTTTGCAAGGTCTGTGCCCGTTGCACCGATGTTGTTATACTGACGGACATTGATGAGGGCGTACTGCTGAACGATGTTGTTATCATCCTTAAGAGACATAAAGTATGTGGGTTCGCCGCCGATATTGAGAAGAAGCGGGAATGTTGCGGTGTACTGAAGGTCCTTTACTCGACCCTGAGCAGCACCCTGAGCGGAGCTTTCCGTACCGCCTGTTACACTGTAGAACTTTGTTTCTTTTGTTCTCTGATTAACAAGAACAAAACCTGTGATGGAGTTATCGCCTGTTACGGAAGTAACACCTGTGTACATCCATACGTCATCGCCCTGAGCTACGTAGTTATAGCCCTGAGTTGTTGTAACAACTTCCTTCTGACCGAGAATGGAGTTCCAGAAGCCCTGACGGTATTTGCCGTAGAAGTTATACTGTTCAACGATGAGGTCTGAATCAAAAACACGGTCAATCCACTGGAGAGAAGCGTTTGTTTTGATTTCTTCGAGAGAATATTCCATGCATTCGCCCGAAATAGCATCAACGAGAATAACTGAGATGACGTCTGTGCCGCCGAAAAGACCGATTGTTTTATCGAGAACGGGGCATACCCAGTAGGGCTGATTGTTGTCTGTTACTTCGAATGTTTCGTCGCCGAACATATAGGTAGGATATTCGAAACGGAGATGACGGTCAAGGAGATACTTGAAGTGTTCTGCGGTTGAATATCTGATATTTTTATCGAGTTTTACAAATTCGGTCTTTTCACTTGCCATATCAATCTTGATGAAGCCGGGGAGACCTTCTCTTGTGTTATAGAACCACTTGATAATTGTGTCGTATTCAAGAGGAACAACTCGTGTGGGATTGCCGTTATAGTTGATCTGAGTGTTGTTTTCAGCCGAAACCTTGAACTGTGATTCGAGGTTGAGCTTTGCAAGGTCACCGAGAGCTCTTGTTGCAAGTTGGTTGGCGGAGTCGCTGTCAAGCTTGGGAATAACCTTGAAAGATTCTGCGGTCTGAGCTTCAACGTCCTCGGAGAAGGTTTTTGAGTCGTCAACGGTGATGATTTTGCTGTAAGCTTCTGCTCTGAAGAACTGGCAGGAAACAAGATAACCGATACCGACGGCAACAACGAGGATACCGATGATGATAATCGGAACGGTTGCCTGTTTTTTAACATAGGGCATATATTCGGGCTTTGAAAGTGCGTTTGAGAAAAGTGCACTGAAAACAACGAACGATGCAGCTACGAGACCGATGTAAAGATAGAAGTCGTATGACTTGAAGTTGATTGCGGGAAGCATAACGTAAAATGCGACAACCGCAAAAACGAGTGAGCAAACAATGCTCAGGATTGTTTTAAGAACTGCTCTTTCAGGAGGAACAACTATGTCGGTACTTCTGCCGCTGTTTTTTCCTGAAAAATCAACCTTGATGGGATCCATAGATTCATCTCCTTAGTATTGAATAACATTCTCATACAGTATAACCTATTTAAAACAATATTACAAGTATTTTTTGTAAACATTGCAATTTGACAATTCGTTGTTATTCGTGTTATTATTTTATTATAATAGGAAAAAATGACTTTCAGGGGGTTATCACCATGTTTTCAGATTATCTTGATACCATAAGCTTTGTTTCAAAGTATGATAAGGAAATCGGTGATGCTATGGCATCCGAACTTGCCAGACAGAGAAGAAACATTGAGCTTATCGCATCCGAAAATATTGTTTCGCCTGCCGTTATGGCGGCTATGGGCAGTGTTCTGACCAATAAATACGCAGAAGGATATCCCGGAAAGAGATATTACGGCGGTTGCGAATGTGTTGACGTTGTTGAGCAGCTCGCAATTGACAGAGCAAAGAAGCTTTTCGGTGCCGAAGCGGCAAACGTTCAGCCTCATTCGGGCGCACAGGCAAATATGGCGGCTTATTCTGCAATTCTTCAGCCCGGTGACGTTGTTATGGGTATGAATCTTGCTCACGGCGGTCATCTGACACACGGATCACCCGTAAACGCAAGCGGCAAGCTTTACAAATTTGTTCCCTATGGTGTAAGTGAAGACGGCTTCATCGATTATGATGAACTTGAGAAGATTGCAAACGAATCCAAGCCCCGTCTTATCGTTGCGGGTGCATCGGCATATGCAAGAACAATCGATTTCGAGCGCATTTCAAAGATTGCAAAGTCGGTCGGCGCATATTTTATGGTTGATATGGCACATATTGCGGGTCTTGTTGCAGCAGGTCTTCATCCCTCACCCGTACCCTATGCCGATATCGTTACTACCACAACTCACAAAACACTCAGAGGTCCCAGAGGCGGTCTCATCCTTTGCAAGGCAGAGCTTGAAGCCGCAATCAACAAGGCTATTTTCCCCGGCAATCAGGGCGGTCCTCTGATGCACGTTATTGCCGCAAAGGCGGTCTGCTTCGGCGAAGCACTTGCCCCCGAATTCAAAGAATATCAGAAGAAGATCATCGCTAACTGTGCGGCGCTCGCAAAGGGACTCACCGCAAGAGGCGTGAATCTTGTTTCCGGCGGTACGGACAACCACCTCATCCTCGTTGACTTGCGTTCACTCGGTGTTACGGGTAAGGAGCTTGAGCGCAGACTTGATGACGTTTATATCACTGCAAACAAAAACGCAATCCCCAATGACCCCGAAAAGCCCTTCGTAACAAGCGGTCTCAGACTTGGTACCGCAGCAGCGACTTCAAGAGGTCTCGATGAAGAGGATATGGATAAGATTGCAGAATTCATTTATCTTTGCGCAACGGATTTTGAAAACAGTGCAGAAAAAATAAGAGAAGGCGTAACGGAAATATGCCGCCGCTATCCTCTTTATGAATAATATTATTAATCGGAGATGAAAAAAATGAAAGGTATTTTTACAGCGCTTCTCACACCTTTTAAAGACGATTATTCAATCAACGAAGCATCGCTCAAGAAACTTGTTGAGTTCAACCTCGAAAAGGGTATCAACGGTTTCTACGTAGGCGGAAGCACGGGCGAAGGTCTCATTATGACAACCGAAGAACGCAAGGAAGTTTTCCGTATTGTCAAGGAAGCTGCAGGCGACAAGGTGCCTCTTATCGCACATTGCGGTTCGATTTCAACCGACGAAGCAATCAGCATGGCAAAAACTGCCGAAGCTCTCGGTTACGATGCCGTTTCAGCGGTTGCTCCCCTCTACTACGGCTTCTCATTCCCCGCAATCAGAAAGTATTATGACGATATCGTATCGAGCGTAAACATTCCTATGGTTGTGTATAATTTCCCGGGCGGAAGCGGTGTTACTTTCACTGCCGATTATGCAGCTGAAATGTTCAAGGATGAGCGTTATATGGGTATCAAGCATACCTCAAACGATCTTTACACACTCCATCAGTTCAAGCAGAAAATTGACAGACCCGTCACTATTTTCAACGGCTTTGACGAGATGTGCCTCGGCGGTCTTGCAATGGGCGCAGACGGTGCAATCGGCAGCACTTATAACTTTATGGGTGACAAGTTCATCAAGATTTTTGAAGCTTTCAATGCAGGAGATATGGCAACTGCTCAGGCTATCCAGACCGAAGCTAACGAAATCATTGCAGAAATGATCAAGTATACCGTTCTTCCCTGCGAAAAGGCAATTATGACTCACCTCGGCATTGACTGCGGTCCTTGCAGAAGACCTTTCCTTCCCCTTACAAAGGAAGCTGACGAGGCAATGGCAAGAATTGCAGCAAGTCTCTGATAAAAAATATGAGCCGTCTCAAGCGAGACGGCTCTTTTTTGTTTTTATTCTGCAAAGATGTATTCGGGGTCGGCATTGATATTCAGTGTGATTGCAGTGCCGGGGTCGATGACAAGCTCATAGACGCCTGCGGTCAGACCCAGTCCGGGATTGATATCTGTTTTGTTATAGAGGAAGTTGACTGTCAGACTGTCAAACCAGAAGTTGTAGGGATCGAATTTTGTTTCAATGACCTTGAGCTGATCTTCCGTAAGCTCTGTATCGAGCAAACCGGTTTTCGCATCTGCCTGAAGCTGAGCAATAAGTTTTTCTCTGACCTCGCTTTTGGCAAGAAGGAAATACTGCTCGATGCTGATTACCGAACCGTCTTTCAGATTGAAGTTTCTGGCTTCGACGATACTGCCCGATTTGGAGTAAGCGGTGCTGAATACAACGCTCATAACGTTATCGCTGAAATATTTGATTTCGTGGGTGACGTTGATTTCACGTGCTTCCTTTTCGTCTGGTCTGATATTTTTGACATTGTTTTCAGCGAATGAAAATGCAGTGTCGAGATAAAACTCGGTGATATATCTGTTGATTGCATCTGCAACGTGAGCCTCGCAGAAATCCGCCGTTAATTCAGGTACGCTGTAGTTGACCTTATAGACAACCTTGCCGTCAGCGTTTTTGAACTCCTTGACGGATTCAGTGATTTTAATGGAAGTGGGAGTCTTTTCAGGTGCCTTTGATTCATCAGGCTTGCAGCCCGCAAGCATTGTGAGTGAAAGAACAAGAGCAAGAATAACGGCAGTTATTTTTTTCATATTCGCAAAATCCTTTCGATTGTATTTTACAATCAGTTATTTTAACAGATAAAATTAAATTATTCAATACTTTTTTGTGTATTGCATTTTTATCTTGTATGATATAAGATAAAACCAGTACCACAAGGAGGTGCTTTATGAAAAACATCAAAAATGCGAAATGGATAAGACACCCTGAAGTTTACGTCGATCAGGCTATTGAATTCAGCAAGTCATTTGCTGTTGATTCCGAGGTTGAGAGCGCAACGCTTGAGATTACGTCTCTCGGTGTTTATGAGGCAAAAATCAACGGAAAAAGAGTCGGAGATTATATTTTTGCGCCCGGTTGGACGTCATATAACAAGCGTCTGCAGGTTGAAACATATGACGTAACGGAAATGATAAAGGCAAACAACCATATCACCGTCGGTGTTGCTCCGGGTTGGAGAGGCAACTATATGGCGGCACCTTTCCATTATGCGGGTAATTTCATCGGCGCAAAAGAAGTCGCTCTGCTTTGTGCCCTCGAAATTGTTTATAAAAACGGAGAAACTCAGGTTATCTGCAGCGGCAAGGATTGGCGTGCGCGTCAGTCGAAGGTACGCTACTCCAACATATATAACGGATATATTTATGACAGCGATTATTTCGACAGAAAGCCGAAATCTGCAACCGAATTCCCGCATCCGACGGAAATTCTCATTGACAGAGTGGGCGAGAAAATTGTTGAGGTTGAACGTGTCGGAGCAAAGAAGCTGATAATCACTCCCAAGGGAGAAACGGTTATAGATTTCGGTCAGAACCTGACGGGTTACGTCGAGTTTACTGTCAAGGGCGAAGCGGGTGAAACGGTTAAAATCCGTCATGCCGAGGTGCTTGACGCCCAGGGAAATTTCTACACCGATAACCTCAGGGGCGCAAAGGCTGAAGCGGTATTTATCTGCAATGGCAAAAAACAGAAATATAAGCCGCCTTATAACTTCTACGGTTTCAGATATATATGTCTTGAGGGATTCAGCGACGAGATAAAGCCCGAGAATTTCACCGCAATCGTCGTTCACTCCGAGATGAAGAGAACGGGTCATTTTGAATGCTCCGATGAGAGAATAAACAAGCTTTTCTCCAATATTGTCTGGGGTCATAGAGGCAATTTCCTCGATGTGCCCACGGATTGCCCTCAGCGTGACGAAAGACTTGGTTGGACGGGAGATGCACAGGTGTTCATCAAAACCGCCGCATATAACTATGACGTTGAACGTTTCTTTATCAAGTGGCTCGGTGACCTGAGAGCAGACCAGACGGTATGGGGCACCGTTCCGCACGTAATTCCCGACGTTTTCGGCGTCGACGACGAATGCTCCTCCGCATGGGCCGATGCCGCAACGGTATGCCCCTGGCAGATTTATCTTTCATATGCAAACGAGCAGATTCTCCGCGATTCGCTCGATTCCATGAAAGAATACATTGAATATATCAAGACCCGCCTCGTTGACGGCATCTGGGTTCAGCACTGGCATTTCGGCGACTGGCTCAACCTTGACGAAAGCAGCGATCAGGATTGCAGCAAGGGTACCGACAAGCAGCTTATCGCAACTGCGTTCTTCATTTATTCAAGCGAGATTCTTATCAAATCGATGAAGATTCTCGGTGAGGATGCATCTGAATTCGAGGCGCTCCGCAACGAATCGGTTGAAGCTTTCCGCCGCAGATATATGAAGGAGGGAAGGATAGCTCCCGATTATGCAACGCAGACCGCCTGTGCTCTTGCGGTAAGATTCGGTGTTTCCGATGATATTGCCGAAACGGCAGCTCAGCTCAACGAACTTGTTACCGAATGCGGTCATATAAAGACGGGCTTTGTCGGCACTCCTTATATACTTCACGCACTCAGTGATAACGGCTATGTAAAGACGGCATACGATCTTGTTCTCCGTGAAGAATATCCCTCGTGGCTTTTCTCTGTCAAGATGGGTGCAACAACCATCTGGGAGCATTGGGACAGCTTCCGTGAGGACGGCTCAATGTGGAGCACGTCGATGAATTCGTTTAACCATTATGCTTACGGCTGCGTGGGTGACTGGCTCTACGGTGATGCGGCGGGCATCAATGCAGACGAAAGCAACCCCGGTTATGCGAATATCATCTTCAGACCCCTTACCGATGAAAGACTTGATTACGTCAAGGCATCGCTTGAAACACGCAAGGGTCTCGTGAAATCCGAGTGGAAACGTGAAAACGGCAAAATCACTTATACGTTTGTTGTTCCCGAAGAAAGCACTGCAACCGCATATATCGGCGGCAAGGAATACGTTCTTAAGTCAGGAACAAATGAAATAACCGAATAAATACCAATAAAAAAGCAGGGTGTTTTCGCACCCTGCTTTTTGTTTATGTTGCGGCAGACAAAAAGCCCCGCATCCGAAGATGCGGGGCTGAGCCGATTAATTATTCAGATTAATAAGCGATGTTTGTGAACTTGCCTGAAGTTTTAGCTGAGCCTGAGCCTTCAACGTTACCAACAAGGATCTTGAGTGAAAGTGATGCTGCGAAATTATACTGATATGTGATTTCAGCGATCTTGTTGTCAACAACCTTTACTGTAACCTTGATGTTTGTGTACTTAACGTCTGTCTCTTTAAGAGTGATGAGGCTGCCTGCTGCATCCTTGATACCTTCGTCAACTTCTTCGTGAGTGATGAAGTCGTTCATGAATCTTGAGATGGGAGTTGCATTTGTCTTCTTAGGGTTGGAAGCATTTGCAAGTGTGAAGCTGTAAGTACCTGTAGCTGCATCATACTTGAAGTTCTGAAGGTCAGCTTCTGTGAGCTTTGCGCCCTTGATTTCGTAGTCATCATCGGGATCGTCTTTGGGGAAGTTGCCTGTCTTGTTACCGATACCGAGGAAACCGCCGACAACGGAGTTGAGGTCGGAGTTCTTGTCAACCATCTTGATAACCTTGTTGAGAGCGTCTGTCATGTTACCAACGTTGATGGGGTTGACGTAGGAGCAGGTTCTGTCATACTTGTATGAGCCCTTTGCTGCCTTTGCAGATTCAGCGTTGTAGAAAGCAACGAACTGAGCTGCTGTCATTTCGCCTGCGGGAGCTACTGCTGAGGGATCAACTGCTGAAGGATCTGCTGCTGAGGGGTCTGCTGCTGAGGGGTCTGCTGCTGAAGGATCGTCAACTGCAGGTGCGTCTGTTGCGGGAGCATCTGTTGCAGGTGCGTCTGTTGATTCTTCAACGGGAGCTGCTGTTGTGGTTTCGGGTTCTTCGTTACCGCCGCAAGCTGCGAATGAGAAGAGCATTGCAACTGCGAGGAGAACTGCGAGA
>JAFVVQ010000045.1 GCA_017502085.1 Clostridia bacterium
ACGATTCAAGCGTTGAAATGGGCAAGCTTTTTGACCTTGAAGCATCGGGCTATTTCTATACCCGTCTTCAGAATCCCACCAACGATGCCGTTGCAGCAAAGATTGCCGACCTTGAAGGCGGTGTCGGTGCAATGCTCACCTCATCGGGTCAGGCGGCATCTTTCTATTCGGTATTCAATATCGCATCAGCGGGTGACCACGTTATCAGCTCTGCAAAGATTTACGGCGGCACTTTCAACCTTTTCAACGTCACAATGAGAAAGCTCGGAATTGATTTCACTTTCGTCAGCCCTCAGGCTACAAGAGAAGAGCTCGATGCCGCATTCAGGCCCAACACAAAGGCTGTTTTCGCGGAGAGCCTTTCGAATCCCGCTCTCGAGGTGCTGGATATCTCGACTTTTGCAGATGCAGCACATGCTCACGGTGTACCGCTTATTATCGACAACACCTTCCCCACGCCCGTCAACTGCAGACCCTTTGAATTCGGTGCTGATATCGTTATCCACTCCACTACAAAGTATATGGACGGTCACGCAACAAGCGTCGGCGGTGTAATTGTTGACAGCGGTAACTTTGACTGGACACAGAATGACAAATTCCCCGGTCTGACCACTCCCGATGATTCATATCACGGCATCACTTATACAGAGCGTTTCGGCAAGCTTGCATATATCACAAAGGCAACCGCTCAGCTTATGCGTGACCTTGGTTCGATTCCCTCTCCTTTCAACGCATTCCTCCTCAACCTCGGTCTGGAAACACTTCCCCTGAGAGTTGAAAGACATTGCTATAACGCATCAAAGGTTGCCGAGTATATCAGGGACAGCGGTTATGCAGTTGAGGTCACCTATCCCGGAATGGAAGGCAGCAAGGGTTATGAACTTGCAAAGAAATATATGCCCGACGGAACAAGCGGTGTTATTTCATTCCGTATCAAGGGTGGCAGAGATGCCGCAACAAAGTTTATGGACAGTCTCAAGATTGCTGAAATCGCAACTCACGTTGCCGATGCGAGAACCTGCTGCCTGCATCCCGCAAGCACAACTCACCGTCAGCTTACCTCTGAGGAGCTTATCGCCTGCGGTATTTCGGATGATCTTATCCGTCTTTCCGTCGGTATCGAGCACGTTGACGATATTATTGCTGATGTTGCACAAGCTTTGGAAGCTTCGCAGAAGTGATAACTGTTACTTTTTATTAAAAAACGGCATATAAAGAAAATTTTTAAAAAAACACTTGCTTTTTTGAACTTCTTGTGATAAAATCCATTTGTTATGTTTATGTATATCCGAAAGAGGTGAACAACAATGAAGGAAGGTCTCCATCCTAACTACAAACAGACAACTATCCGTTGCGCATGCGGTGAGGTTATCGAAACCGGTTCAACAAAGGAAAATCTTCGTGTTGATATCTGCTCCAAGTGCCATCCGTTCTATACCGGCAAGCAGAAGCTCGTTGACACCGGCGGACGTGTTGATCGCTTCAACAAGCGTTTCAATCTTAACAAATAAGAGCAAATACGGCGGCGCTTTATTGCGCCGCTTTGCTTTTCTTTGAGAGGTTTTTATATGAATAAAAACAGCTATAAAACCATCCGTGCAGAAGCGAAGGATGAATATATCGTCAAGAAATCCCGATTTATCGGTCATATCAAGCCTGTCAAAACTCAGGAGGAAGCCCTCGCATTTATTGCCGAAGTCAGCAAAAAGCACTGGGATGCAACTCATAACGTCTATGCCTATGTTTTGCGTGACGGCGGAATCAAACGCTATTCCGATGACGGAGAGCCTCAGGGCACGGCAGGTATTCCGACGCTTGATGTGCTTGAAAAATCGGGCGTAACCGATTGCGCAGTTGTAGTTACCCGTTATTTCGGCGGTATTATGCTTGGTGCGGGCGGTCTTGTCAGAGCATATTCCCATTCTGCTTCGATAGCGGTGGCGGCGGGCGGAGTCGTAACCCGTGCAATGTGCGGCAGACTTAAAGTGACCTGTGATTATTATTTCTACGGTAAGCTGACTTCCTTTGTTCCTGAAAACGGGGGAATCATCGAGGATACGGTGTTTGAGGATAACGTCACGTTGGTTTTCAGAATGCCGCTGGAACTTATCGACGGATTCAATACCAAGCTTGTTGATGTCAGCAACGGCAGATATAAGGCGGAAAAAATTGATGAATTCTTTGCAGATATGGATTAAAATATAACCGCTGTGCACCCTTGCGGATGTGCGGCGGTCTGCGTTTTTTAATATTGTTTACAATCTGTTCATAATTCCAAAACAGGAATCGACCCGATTTTTGCGTATATAATATTGAAGGGGTGAATATGATGAATTCAATCAGAGAAGAAGCTTGTTTAAGAGAAAAGGAATTTTTATCTTCGAATGCCGCACTTGCGTGTGAAAGTAAGGGCAGGCTCATTCCCGAGGAAGAGTGTCCCATCAGAACGGCTTTCCAGAGGGACAGAGACAGAATTATCCATTGCAGCTCTTTCAGAAGACTCAAGCATAAAACTCAGGTTTTTCTTTCTCCTGAGGGTGACCATTACCGCACCCGACTGACGCATACTCTTGAGGTGTCACAGATTGCAAGAACGATTGCCTCGGCATTGAGACTCAACGGCGACCTGACTGAAGCTATCGCTCTCGGCCACGATCTCGGTCATACTCCTTTCGGTCACGCAGGCGAAAGGGCGCTCAACGAGGTTTGTCCGGGCGGATTCAAACATTATGCACAGAGTCTGCGGGTTGTTGATTTGCTTGAAAAAGACGGCAAGGGGCTCAATCTGACCTTTGAGGTCAGAAACGGTATCGAACGCCATACCAACGGGGAGCAGGCGGCAACCCTTGAGGGCAGAATTGTTCGCCTTGCGGACAGAATTGCCTATATCAACCACGATATCGACGATGCGACTGTTGCGGGTATTATGAGTGAGGACGATATACCGCTTGCAATCCGACACGTTCTCGGCATGTCAAAGAGTGCAAGAATCAACACACTCGTGCTGAGCTGTATCAACAACAGTGAGGATGATATAAGGCTCGATCCCGCCATTCAGCAGGCTTTTGATGAGCTTCACACCTTTATGTTTGCGAAGGTTTATACAAATCCCGTCTGCAAGGGTGAAGAAAAGAAGGCGGTTGAACTCGTTCAGAGGCTTTATTATCATTTTGCAAAGAAGCCCGAGAATCTTCCCGGTGAATATAAGGATATTATTGAACGCGACGGAATCGGCGTTGCAGCGTGCGATTTTATTGCGGGTATGACCGACAGATATGCGGTCAGGGTGTTTGAGGAACTTTATATTCCCAAAGCCTGGAATGAACTTAACGTTTTGTTTTGATTTTTAGAGAAAGTTAAAGATAAGGTAAAGTTAATGAATTTTAAAGAAACGGCAGCTAAACTTATGTGTTTTTTTGTCCTTCTGGGATGTCTTTCAGTGGGTGCATCAGCCGATTGGTATGATGACCTGAAGCCTAACGGCACCTGGGTTGACATAGAAGGTAACGATTTTGTAGCGGAAAGCTTTTACGGTGTACCCGCTCTGTATAATGAAGATAATCGCAATTATCAGTGTAACGAGGTCGTTATCAGGTTCTATAAACTTGCATACGGTCTTGATATCAGAGCCTATAACGAAAGTGACCCCGTATCGTTGACAGACGGATACAAATTCGTCAAGACCAAGTCACCGAAAAAAGGAGATATCATTTTTGTTTCGGCAGAAATGAGAAATTCCGATATGGACCATTGGGCGATCGTCAGAGATTACAGCGACGGTTACATAACGATGTTTGAGCAGAATGCCCGATATAACGGCAAAGCCGCCGTGGGCAGACAGATCAAGTTTCCCTCAGATTCATATTATATTTATACTCCCGTTGCGGTTGGTGATGCACCCGCACCCGTGCTGAAAAATGCGGTGACGGGGGAGACGGACAAAACTCCGACAACCGAGGTGCAGACAACCGAAAAGGTTACTGTGACCGCAACGGTACCTACCACCGCAAAACCGACCACAACTGCTGCGCCTACCACCGCGAAGGCGACAACAACAAAAGCGGTGACTACAACCAAGGTGACAACAACAAAGCCGACTACCGTAACACAGTCGACAACTCAGGCGGTCAGTGAAGCGCTGACGGTAACGGAAACAACCGTGCCTGTCACCGAGGAATCGACCACCGCCGCATATACCGAAACATCAACAATCGAAATACAGACCTTTTTGCTCAGCCAGCTTGATTCGGATGACGGCAACAAAACACTCTACATTGTGGGTGCGGTTGTCGGTGTAGCGGCGATAATCGCCGTTTCCGCTCTGATAATGCTGAAAAAGAGAAAAGCATAAAAAATAACGGAAGGAGGAACGGGATTTGAAATTTGATGACAGATTTATTCATGACTTACAGGATAAAGCGGATATAGAACAGGTTATTTCATCGCATATCACTCTCAAGCGAAGGGGCAAAACCCTTGTCGGTCTCTGCCCGTTCCATAACGAAAAGACTCCTTCGTTCACTGTTTATCCCGATACACGGTCGTTTTATTGTTTTGGCTGCGGAGCAGGCGGCGACGTAATTTCTTTCGTACGAAGAATAGAAAATCTTGATTATACCGAGGCAGTCAAGGCGGTCGCACAGATAGCGGGCGTACCTATGCCTGAAGACGGCTATGACGACACTCTGTCCAAAAAGAGGATGCGTCTTCTTGCCGCTAACAGAGAGGCAGCGAGGTTTTTCAATGCCTGTCTTATGCAAGAGAAAAACCGTCATGCCCTTAAATATTTTCTTGACCGAGGTCTTTCTGCCAACACCATCAGACGTTTCGGGCTCGGCTATGCGCCCAATGAGTGGCGTGCATTGATTGAGCATCTGCACTCAAAGGGATTCACAGACGAAGAGCTGGTTCTTGCCAACCTTGCGAGGCGCTCCGATAAGGATGGCAGAGTCAGCTATTACGATAATTTCCGCAACAGAGTTATGTTTCCCATAATAGATCTGAGAGGCAACGTCATTGCCTTCGGCGGAAGAGTTATGGATGACTCGAAACCCAAATATATCAACACGTCGGATACTCTTGTTTATAAGAAGAGTAACGGTGTGTTTGCCCTTAATTTTGCTAAAAATGCAAATGATAACAAGCTGATTCTTGTTGAAGGATATATGGACGTTATCGCTCTGCATCAGGCGGGATTCACAAATGCTGTTGCGTGTCTCGGCACCGCATTCACTCATGAGCAGGCAAACCTCCTTTCCCGCTATGCGGATGAAATTCTCATCTGTTACGATAATGACGAAGCGGGTAAAAAAGCTACGCAGAAGGCTCTCGGCGTGTTGGGTAATACGGGAGTAAAGCTGCGGGTTGTCAAAATGGAAGGCGGCAAGGATGCCGACGAAATCATCCGTAAGCACGGCAAAGAGAGATTCGATTCTCTTCTGGGCAATGCGGCAAACCGTACCGAGTATAAGTTGCTCGAGGAGAGATCGAGATACAATATTTCTACCGACGACGGGAAATTACGTTTTCTTATGGCGGCAACGCAGATTCTTGCGGAATGCGGTAGTATTGAATGTGATATCTATGCAACGAGGCTTTCAAATGAACTCGGGGTGAGTGCGGAGAGCATCAACGCTCAGATAAAGTCTGCCAAAGCCAAGCTCCGACGTAACGAGGAAGCACGCAGAGTCAAGGAGCAGACAGAGGCTCTCGCTAAAAGCTTCGAGGATAAAAACAACCCCGAAAGATCAAATAATCTCAGGGCTGCAAAGGCTGAGGAGACAATTATCGCCTCATTTATGCGCAACCCCGATTTTTACAAAAAACTGAAGGACAAGCTGACTCCCGACGATTTCGTGACGTCATTCAACCGCAGGGTTTATGAATGTCTCGTTTCAAAACTTGAGGCGGGTGTTGATGCGGAATTAAGTCAGTTTGCAAAAAGCTTCAGTCCCGAAGAGATGGATAGTGTAACGAGAATATTCATTTCTTCCCATTCACTTGTAAACACATTGAAGGAGTGTGAGGATTGTATAAAAGTGCTCAAGGACAAAACGGGTCCGAGGATTACGGATGCTTCTGCCATGAGCGACGAGGAGTTTCTGAAACTATTCAAAAAAGATGATTAAGGATGTGATTTTGTGGAAGTAACAGAGAAGAAATCTCCCTTCAAAGATCTTATTGAGAAGGGAAAGGCGGCAGGTAAACTCACAACGGGCGATATTGATGCCGCAATCATAAGGCTTGAGGATATTGACCCGAATGAGCTTGATAAACTTTATGAAACACTTGAAAAGCTTAACGTTGAGGTTATCGACGAGCTTTCCGATGTTTCTCTTGACAACTTTGATGTTGACCTGCCCAAGGCTCCCGATGGAGACAACAGTGACAGCAGCGATCTCGGAATGGATGACTCTGTCAAGGTTTATCTCAAGGAAATCGGAAGAATTCCGCTTCTGACCCCTGAAGAGGAAATCGAACTTGCCATCCGTATTGCTGATAATGACAAGTACGCAAAGCACCGTCTTGAAGAAGCCAACCTCCGTCTTGTTGTCAGCATTGCAAAGAAATATAACAACAGAGGACTTCCTTTTCTCGATCTGATTCAGGAGGGCAGTCTCGGTCTTATCAAGGCAGTTGATAAGTTTGACTACACCAAGGGCTTCAAGTTTTCGACCTACGCAACGTGGTGGATCAGACAGGCTATCACCAGAGCTATTGCAGACCAGTCCAGAACGATCAGAGTTCCTGTTCATATGGGCGAGCAGATCAGCAAACTCAAGAAAGCAAGAAGCAAACTTCTTCACGAAAACAACAGAGAACCTACTGAGGAAGAACTTGCAGCCGAGCTTAAAATGTCCGTTCAGAAGGTCGTTGAGATTATGTGCGTAGCACAGGATCCCGTTTCGCTTGAAACACCTGTCGGCGAAGAGGAAGACAGCCATATCGGTGACTTTATTCCCGATAACAATACTCCAGAGCCTGAAGAAGCAGCTCTGCTTCTTCTTCAGAAGGAGCAGATCAATGCGGCGCTTGAAACTCTTACTCCCAGAGAGGCAAAGGTAATCGTTCTTCGCTACGGTCTTAACGGTCACCGCCCCCATACACTCGAAGAGGTAGGCAAAGTGCTGGGTGTAACACGTGAAAGAGTCCGTCAGATTGAAGCAAAGGCTCTGCGCAAATTCAGACATAAGAGCAGACTCAAGTATCTCAAGCCCTGAGACGGTTCTTGACGACTGCATATGTATAATTTAAATGTTTTTTGTAAAATTAACATAAGGATGTGAATGTAATGGAAGGAACAGAGAAGAAAACCCCGTTCAAAGCGTTGGTTGAAAAGGGTAAGGTTACCGGTAAGCTCACAACTCAGGATATTGATGCTGCCATTATTGAGATGGATCTTGAGATGGAGGAACTCGATAAACTCTATGAAACGCTCGAAAGCAACAATATTGAAATCATTGATGACCTTTCAAACGCGTCGCTTGAGAATTTCGACGTTGATATTCCCAAATCACTCGATATCGGCGGCGGTGACGACAAGAGCATAACAGTTGATGACCCTGTCAAGGTGTATCTTAAGGAAATCGGCAGAGTTCCGCTTCTGACTCCCGAGGAAGAAATTGAACTTGCTATCCGCATTTCCGATGATGATAAGAAGGCAAAGCAGCGTCTTGCAGAGGCTAATCTCCGTCTTGTTGTCAGTATTGCGAAAAGGTATGTCGGCAGAGGTATGCAGTTCCTCGATCTGATTCAGGAGGGCAACCTCGGTCTCATCAAGGCTGTTGATAAATTTGACTATACCAAGGGCTTTAAGTTCTCAACCTATGCAACGTGGTGGATCAGACAGGCTATCACCAGAGCCATTGCCGATCAGGCGAGAACAATTCGTATTCCCGTTCATATGGTCGAAACCATCAATAAGGTTAAGAAAACAAACAGCCAGCTTCTTCATAAAAACGGCAGAGATCCGTCAGCGGAAGAAATCGCCGTTGAGCTTGATATGCCTGTTGATAAGGTGCGCGAGATTCTCCGCGTTGCTCAGGAGCCTGTTTCGCTTGAAACACCTATCGGCGAAGAGGAAGACAGCCATCTCGGTGACTTCATCCCTGATGATGATGCTCCCGCACCCGCAGATGCCGCGTCAATGCTTCTTCTCAAGGAGCAGCTTAACGAAGTGCTCCGCACTCTTACTCCCAGAGAAGCAAAGGTGCTCGCTCTCAGATTCGGTCTTGAGGACGGTCATCCCCATACTCTTGAGGAAGTCGGCAGCGAATTCGGTGTAACCCGTGAGAGAATCCGCCAAATTGAAGCAAAAGCACTGCGCAAACTCCGTCATCCGAGCAGAAGCAAGCGCCTGAAGGATTTCCTCGATTAATCAATAACTGCAAAAGTAAAGGCTTGTACGGAACTTGTGAACCGTACAAGCCTTTTTTGCATATAATATTATAATAATATATTTTATAAATTTAAAACATTATTATTCTGTTATTTCTCGATGCCGAGCTCTTTGCAGCAATCGGCAACAATCTGTTTCATTTCGCCCATCTTGCGTTCGATGTCGGCGACAAGGACAAACTGGGTATGGCAACGGTCGAGGTTATGCTCAGGGTAGGTGGTTTTGAAATAAACATCGCCGTTGATGTAGTCACCGAGAAAACGCATACCGCATTCGAGAGTCATCAGCTTTGCCGAGAAGGGGAGATATGCGATTTCTTCTGCGGTCAGGCTTTCACCTGCGGTAGTGAGGTAGCCGAGGGTGTATGCTTTGAAAAGCTCAAGGCTGAGTGAAACCTTTGAAAGATCTTTTTCATCCTCGCTTGCGGTGTTTGCTCCGTAACGGATACTGTCACCGAAATCGTAGAGTGAAAGACCGGGCATAACGGTATCAAGGTCAACAACGCAGATGCCTTCGTTTGTTTTATCGTCAAACATAACGTTGTTGAGCTTTGTGTCATTATGAGTAACTCTCAGAGGGAGTTTGCCATCCTTGAGAAGGTTGACAAACACGGAGCAATCGGCTTCTCTTTCGCAGACAAAATCAATTTCTTTCTGCACTTCACCTGCTCTGCCCGAAAGATTATCCGCAACTGCCTTTTTGAAGTCTGCGAATCGGGATTCGGTATTGTGGAAGTTGGGTATGGTTTCAACAAGTGTTTCGCCCGGGTAATCTGCGAGCATCTGCTGGAATTTGCCGAATGCCTTTGCAGCATTATAGAATACCTCTGCGTTTTCAACGCTCTGGCAAGAGTGTGCATTGCAGATGAAGTTATAGCATCTCCAGAATTTGCCCTCAGAATCGATGTAATAGGGTTTACCGTCTTTAGCGGGATAAACGGTGAGACATTCTCTTTCGGGGTCGCCGCCGTTAGCGATAACCGCCTTGCGCAGATGACCGGTAACACCCACAACGTTGTTCATAAGTTCGTCGGGCATTTTAAAAACGTAAGTGTTGAGCACCTGAACAAGATAGCTGTGTTCTTTTCCGTTATCGTTGAAAACAAAAACGTAGGTGTCATTGATATGACCGTCGTGAAGCTGACGGATATTTTTAAGTTCACCTTCAAATGTGAATGCATTGAGAAGCTCATTAGCAGTTGTGATTTTTTCAGACATATTAATTCACGCCTTTCTGAATATGATGTCTCCGAAGCAATCGGGATTATGGAAGCCGAGGGAAGCGGATGAAACCGGGAAGTGGGCCCCGTAATGCGGGGTAGCCGAGCGGTCACCGCATTTATAGAAATTGCCCCTCATTCTGAATTCACCGATTCTGAAGTCCGTGCCGTAAAGCTCAGCGATGAAGCTGCAGGGAATCATTATCTCATATCCCCAGGCGGTTCTGCCGTTTTCTTCGATGCTCATCGTGGTGATGACAGGCTCAAGATCGGTTAATTCTTTGATAAAGCGGCGGTTTTCTCTCTTCTCGCCGATTTGTGAGAGATAAACACCCTTGGGGTTGACCTCGAAATTCATATATCTTGCATCGCCTTCAACGGGAGCGATAAAGAATTCAAGGCAGCTGTCGGTATATACGGGATCGTCACGCTTCGTGCATTCGCAACGGATATTGTCCTCGAATGACCACATCACTGCGTGAATTCCTTCGTTTTCAACTGCGAAGAGGGCTGCGTAGCTTTCGGGTCGGGAAAACCCTTCTTCCTCCCAATGAAAGGAGTTTATCGCTGCAACGGGGAAATTCTTCGCTTCGGCAGTATTTTTATAAATCGGAGCAATGTATTCCAAGGATATCCCTCCGCTTTTTTAGTGTCAGTTAATTATACTATACCCACGGCAAATAGTCAACAAAAAAGCCCCCGAAAATCGGGGGCTTCGTTTTGTTTTCAATTAAAGAGCGTCAACAATAGCTTTTGTGTCTCTTGCGATAACAAGCTCTTCATTGGTGGGCAGAACAAAAACTCTGACCTTTGAATCAGCGGTGGAGATTTCGCCTTCCTTGCCTCTTCTCATAACCTCATTTGCTTCAGCGTCAAGCTTGATGCCGAGGTAGGAGAGGTTATTACATACGTCTGCACGGAGATCAAAGGTGTTTTCACCGATGCCGCCTGTGAATACGATAGCATCAACGCCGTCCATAGCTGCAACATAGCTGCCGATAAGCTTACGTACCTGATACTTCTGGATGCTTCTTGCGAGGTGAGCTCTTTCGTTGCCCTGAGCCTCAGCGGCAGAAACTGCTCTGTCGTCGCTGTCGACACCTGAAATGCCGAGAACACCTGACTTCTTGTTAAGAACGATGTCTGTTTCGGAAGGAGTCCAGCCTTCTTTCTGCTGAAGATAAGTGATAACAGAGGGATCAACTGCGCCGCAGCGTGTACCCATAATGAAACCGTCGAGGGGAGTGAGACCCATACTTGTGTCAACGCACTTGCCGTTCTTTACTGCAGTGATTGATGAGCCGTTGCCGAGATGGCAGGTAACGATCTTGAGATCTTTGATGTCCTTACCCATAACTTCAGCACAACGTGCACTTACAAAACGGTGAGATGTACCGTGGAAGCCGTAGCGGCGGATCTGATATTTTTCATAGTATTCGTAGGGGATGGGGAAGATATATGCTTCGGGGGGCATTGTTGAATGGAAAGTGTTATCAAAAACAACAACCTGAGGAAGCTCCTTGCCGAAAACGTCGCGGCATGCTTCAATACCCTGGATGTGTGCGGGATTGTGAAGGGGAGCAAGGTCGCAGAGACCGCGGATACCTTCAACAACTTCGTCTGTTACGAGCATACTCTCGTTGAAGAGAGCGCCGCCCTGAACGATTCGGTGGCCGATGGCTGAAATTTCGCCAAGGTCATCGATAACCTTGAACTTGCCTTCGGTAAGAACTCTCTTGACCTGAAGGAAAGCTTCGGTGTGGTTGAGCATAATAACTTTTTCTTTATCGCTTTCGCCGTTTGCGCTGAAACCGATGAAGCTTTCTTTTTCGTTGCCGATTCTATCGCAGTTACCTTTTGCGAGAACAGCTTCATTCTCCATATCGAAAAGCTGATACTTGAGAGAGGAGCTACCGCAGTTGATTACAAGAATTTTCATTTTATACACTCCAAATCGTGAATATTTGCTTGATTTAAGCCGATAACTATTATATTATATAACCATAAAGAAAAATTTTCAAGTATTTACAAAATTTTATTTCATTAAATTATATCCCGGAGAAGAAAATGAAAACAGTCGGAATCATAGCTGAATATAATCCTTTCCACAACGGTCATGAGTTGCTCATCCGCAAAGCAAGAGAAGGCGGTGCAACCCACGTTGTTATTGTTATGAGCGGTAACTTTGTCCAGAGGGGAGAGCCTGCGATTTTTACCCACGGGATGAGAACCCGTGCGGCTCTTGAGTGCGGAGCGGACCTTGTAATTCAGTTGCCCGTTGTCTATGCTGTTTCGGGAGCACAGAAATTTGCGAGGGCAGGAGTGCGTATTCTTGATGCACTCGGCAGCATCGATGAAATTGTTTTCGGAAGTGAATGTGGGAATACGGAGCTTATTGTTTCAACCGCAAGGGCAATTTATTCATCGCAAGTCCAGAGTCTTATCGGTTGCGAGATGAAAAAAGGTGTTACTTTTGCCGTTGCAAGAGAGAATGCTCTGAGGACGGTTGATGAAAAGTTTGCCGATGTAATAAAGACACCAAATAATATACTTGGAGTTGAGTATGTGTCGGCGCTTGATGAAATCGGCAGTGAGATAAAGCCGTATGCCGTCAGCCGCATCGGTGCAGGTCACGGGGAATCGGGAGGAGTCGGAGAAACCGCTTCGGCATCATACATCAGGGAACTGATTGCAAACGGCGGCGAATGGCAGAAATATGTGCCTTCGGCGGCGGCGGAAATATTTGAAAATGAAATAAAAAATAATAAGGCACTCGTCAATTATGCCAAATTTGAAACTGCAGTTTTGTTTAAACTGCGAACAACAAGCTGTTACCAACTGAGCCTTGCTCCCGACGTGAGCGAAGGAATTGAAAACAGAATTCTTGCTGCTGCGAGTCAGGCGACGAGTCTTGATGAACTGTATATGCTTGCAAAAACGAAGAGGTATACTCACGCAAGAATCAGGAGAATCGTACTTAATCACCTTCTCGGAATATCGAACGAACTGCTTTCATCGCCTGTTCCGTATATCCGCATTCTCGGACTTAACAGCAAGGGAACGGAGCTTATCAGAATGATAAGAGGCTCGGAGAAGCTTCCGATTATTTCCAAAACCGCAGACATAAGTTCTGCCGGAGAAAGTGCAAAGAAGATGTTTGAAGCCGAATGCAGAGCAACCGACGTTTATTCAATTCTGACCGAAAGAAACGGTGTCTGCGGTCTCGAAAGGGATTATCGCGTCATCATTGTTAAATAAATTGGTCAGAAGCTGTCTATTATTTGAAAAATATGCCGCCCAGCAGCAGAAAAACTGCAGGGCGGCAGTTTTTATTAAAATGAAGTAAAAAAATATTGTCATAATTCACAAACTTTTTCTACATATATCACAAAATTTCGTATGAATGCACAAGAGAAAAATATCTTCTAAAATTATTTTTTATTTTCTTAAAATATTTTTAAAATTTATATTGACAAAATAAAAATCTTTGCTATAATATTTTCCTACGCTTAAAATGGAAAGAAATGCCCTATAATTATTTTTGATTTGCGCTTAATTTAAAATAATTATAAGCATTCTGAACGCAAAAATTCGGCTTTCCACCGGCGGATGGAAAAATTAAGGAACGGAGTGATTTAGCCTAATGCTGAAAGTAAATCCCGTTAAACGCGGCAACAGAATCCGACAGAGCTTCGGAAAAATCAATGAAGTTATGGATATGCCTAACCTCATTGAAATCCAGAAGGCCTCCTACAAGTGGTTCATCGAAGTCGGTCTCAAAGAGGTGTTCCGAGATATGGCAGATATCACGGATTATACCGGAAATTGGATCCTCAGCTTCGTGGATTACCGTATGGACGATAAGCCCAAGTATTCAGTTCGTGAATGCAAGGAGAGAGACACCACCTACGCTGCTCCCATGAGAGTCAAGGTTCGCCTTCAGAACAAAGAAACCGGAACAATCAAGGAGTCAGAGGTTTACATGGGTGGTTTCCCCATTATGACCGACAGCGGCACCTTCGTTATCAACGGTGCAGAGAGAGTTATTGTTTCTCAGCTTGTCCGTTCTCCCGGTGTTTATTACGGAATGACACACGATAAGACAGGTATCGAGCTTTATACAAGCACAATCAACCCCAACAGAGGTGCCTGGCTTGAATACGAAACAGATGCCAACGATATTTTCTACGTTCGTATCGACAAGAACAGAAAGATTTACATCACTGCGTTTATCCGCGCACTCGGCCTCAGCTCAAACGATGATATCCGTCGTTTCTTCGGCGAAGATGCAAAGCTTGAAGCGACAATGGAAAAGGATGAAACAAGAAACACGGAAGAAGCTCTTATGGAAGTTTTCAAAAAGCTCCGTCCCGGCGAACCCGTAACTCTTGAATCAGCCCAGCAGCATATTGATAATCTTTTCTTCGACCCCTACAGATATGATATCTCAAGAGTCGGCAGATATAAATATAACAAGAAGCTTTCGATGCTTAACCGTCTTCCCGGTTGCAGACTTGCTCAGCCTGTTATTTCCGAATACACAGGCGAATTCATTGCAGATGCGGGTGAGGTTATCTCAAAGCAGATGGCTCTTGCCATTGAAAATGCAGGCGTTATGAAGGTTGTAGTTGCCTGTGAGGACGGCTCCGAGCTGTTCGTTATCTCCAACGGTATGGTTGACCCCATCGCTGTTCTTCCTGTTGAATTCACAAGAGAAGAACTTGACGCTATCGCAATCAACGAGAAAGTTCGTTACTCCGTTCTTAATGAAATCATCGAAATGTGCGGCGACAACAAGGAGGCACTTCTTGAGCAGATGGCAGCCCGTTGCGATGATCTTATTCCCAAGCACATCATCGTTGATGACATCTTCGCATCCATCAACTATGTTAACTGCCTCACTAAGCGCGTGGGCAATGTTGACGATATAGACCACCTCGGCAACAGACGTATCCGTTCCGTCGGCGAACTTCTTCAGAACCAGTTCAGAATCGGTCTTGCCAGAATGGAAAGAGTTGTCCGTGAAAGAATGGCAATTCAGGCTCAGGAGGGTGACGATAAGATCACTCCCCAGACCCTCATCAACATCAGACCCGTTATGGTTGCCATCAGAGAGTTCTTCGGTTCATCACCGCTCTCACAGTTTATGGATCAGACCAACCCGCTTGCCGAACTGACTCATAAGCGCCGTCTTTCAGCCCTCGGCCCCGGCGGTCTTTCACGAGACAGAGCAGGTTTCGAAGTCCGAGACGTTCACTATTCTCACTACGGCAGAATGTGTCCCATCGAGACCCCTGAAGGTCCCAACATCGGTCTTATTTCTTATCTCGCAACATTCGCAAGAATCAACGAATACGGCTTCATTGAGGCTCCTTTCAGAAAGATTGACAAGGAGACCGGCAAGGTTCTTGATGAAGTTGAATATATGACGGCTGATACAGAAGACGAATTTATCGTTGCTCAGGCTAACGAACCTCTCGATGAAAACGGTTGTTTTGTCAGAGCAAAGATCACTGCAAGACACAGAGACGAGTTCATCGAAATCGACAAAACAAGAGTCGACTATATGGATATCTCACCCAAGATGGTTGTTTCTGTTGCTACTGCGATGATTCCCTTCCTCGAAAACGACGACGCCAACCGTGCCCTCATGGGTTCGAACATGCAGAGACAGGCAGTTCCGCTTCTCAAGACCTGTGCTCCCATCGTCGGTACCGGTATGGAATATAAAGCTGCGGTTGACTCGGGAGTTACAGTCCTCGCCAAGGAAGCGGGTACGGTAACAAAGGTCAGCGCAGACAGCGTTACGATTATGGAGGATGACGGCACCCACAGATACTATGAACTCATCAAGTTCATGCGTTCCAACCAGGGTACTTGCATCAACCAGAGACCCATCGTTGCCGCAGGTGACAGGGTTGAAAAGGGAGACGTCATTGCTGACGGTCCCGCAACCGACCACGGCGAAATCTCACTCGGCAAGAATGCCCTCGTAGGCTTTATGACCTGGGAAGGCTACAACTACGAAGACGCCGTTCTCATCAATGAAAAGCTGGTACGAGATGACGTTTATACTTCAGTTCACATTGAAGAATACGAAACAGAAGCAAGAGATACCAAGCTTGGTCCCGAAGAAATTACAAGGGATATCCCCAACGTCGGTGACGATGCTCTCGCAAACCTCGATGACAGAGGTATCATCCGCATCGGTGCTGAGGTACACTCAGGCGATATTCTCGTAGGTAAGGTTACACCCAAGGGCGAAACTGAGCTTACCGCAGAAGAAAGACTTCTCCGTGCAATCTTCGGCGAAAAAGCCAAGGAAGTCAGAGATACATCCCTTAAAGTTCCTCACGGTGAATACGGTATCGTTGTCAACGTTGAAGTATTCACAAGAGAAAACAGCGATGAACTTTCACCCGGCGTCAACAAGGTTGTCCGCTGCTACATTGCCCAGAAGCGTAAGCTTTCAGTCGGCGATAAGATGGCGGGTCGTCACGGTAACAAGGGTGTTGTTTCAAGAATTCTTCCCCAGGAAGATATGCCCTTCCTTCCCGACGGTACTCCTCTTGATATCGTTCTTAATCCCCTCGGCGTTCCTTCCCGAATGAACATCGGTCAGGTTCTCGAAGTTCACCTTGGTTTCGCTGCAAGAAACCTCAACATGAACGTTATGACTCCCGTTTTTGACGGTGCTCACGAAAACGACATCACCGATGCATTCGAAGAAGCTAACCGCAGAACTATGGATGCTGCCAGAAAAGAAGCTGAAGAGAAGGGTGTCGAGTTCGATCCCGAAAAGGTTCCTCAGCTCCGTCTCGACTGCAAGTCGATTCTTACCGACGGCAGAACCGGCAGACAGTTTGATAACCCCGTAACCGTAGGCGTTATGTATTATCTCAAACTCCATCACCTTGTTGACGATAAGATTCACGCCCGTTCAACAGGTCCCTACTCACTCGTTACTCAGCAGCCTCTGGGCGGTAAAGCTCAGTTCGGCGGTCAGCGTTTCGGTGAAATGGAAGTTTGGGCGCTCGAAGCTTACGGCGCAGCATATACACTTCAGGAAATTCTTACCGTTAAGTCGGATGACGTTGTGGGCCGTGTAAAGACCTATGAAGCCATCGTTAAGGGTCAGAACGTTCCTACTCCCGGCGTTCCCGAATCCTTCAAGGTTCTTATCAAGGAACTTCAGTCACTTGCTCTTGACGTCAAGGTTCTTGACGAAGAAGGCAACGAAGTTGATCTCCGTCAGACATATGACAATGACGATATCGGTTTTGTTTCCGATGATAAGGCATTCTCAAATGTGAATGACGCAGAAGACAGTGACTCATTCATCATTGATGAAGACAGCAAGGAAAACGACATCTTCGACAGAGACGACAGCGCTGATGATTTCGGTGCAGACTTCGGAGATTACAGTGATATGGGATATGACACCGAGGAGGACGATTAATGATAATCGCCGAATTCCATAAAATCAATTACGGAAGGGGCATCGTTTGATGGAAAACATTGAATCCAACAGCAATCTTACTTTTGAATCCATAAAAATCGGCCTCGCTTCACCCGAAACCATCAGAAACTGGTCACACGGTGAGGTTACGAAGCCCGAAACCATAAACTACAGAACACTCAAGCCTGAAATTGACGGACTTTTCTGCGAAAAGATTTTCGGACCCCAGAAAGACTGGGAATGCCATTGCGGCAAGTATAAGAGAATCCGTTATAAGGGCAAGGTTTGTGACCGTTGCGGTGTTGAAGTAACACGTGCAAAGGTACGCCGTGAGAGAATGGGTCATATCGAACTCGCGACTCCCGTTTCTCACATCTGGTATTTCAAGGGTATTCCCTCAAGAATGGGTCTTATCCTTGATATATCTCCCAGAGATCTTGAAAAAGTTCTCTATTTTGCAAAGCATATCGTTATCGATCCCGGTGATACTCCTCTTATGAAGTATCAGACACTCGAGGAGAAAGATTACGAAGAATACCGCCTCAGATATGAGGATGACTTCAAGGCAGGTATGGGTGCTGAAGCTATCAAAGAACTTCTTGCAGAAATCGACCTTGAGGAACTTTCAAAAGAACTTAAGGAAGAAATGGAAACCGCTTCAGGTCAGAAGAAAGCCAAGGCTCTCAAGCGTCTTGAAGTTGTCGAAGCATTCAGACAGTCAGGCAACAGACCTGAATGGATGATTCTCGACGTTATCCCCGTTATTCCTCCCGAAATCAGACCTATGGTTCAGCTTGAAGGCGGCAGATTCGCAACATCCGACCTCAATGACCTCTACAGACGCGTTATCAACAGAAACAGCCGTCTCAGAAAACTTATTGATCTCGGTTCACCCGATATCATCATCAGAAACGAAAAGAGAATGCTCCAGGAAGCTGTCGATGCTCTCATAGACAACGGCAGAAGAGGCAGACCCGTAACAGGTCCCAACAACAGAGCTCTCAAATCGCTTTCCGATATGCTCAAGGGTAAGCAGGGTCGTTTCAGACAGAACCTTCTCGGTAAGCGTGTTGACTACTCTGGCCGTTCGGTTATCGTTGTCGGTCCCGAACTCAAGCTTTATCAGTGCGGTCTTCCCAAGGAAATGGCACTTGAACTCTTCAAACCCTTCGTAATGAAGAGACTTGTTGAGACAGAAGTTGCAGGCAACGTCAAAACCGCACGTAAGATGGTTGAACGCTCAAATCCCGCAGTATGGGATGCTCTTGAAGTTGTTATCAAGGATCACCCCGTAATGCTCAACCGTGCTCCCACACTTCACAGACTCGGTATTCAGGCTTTCGAGCCCGTTCTTGTTGAAGGCAGAGCAATTCGTCTTCATCCTCTTGTATGTACCGCTTTCAACGCCGACTTCGACGGTGACCAGATGGCTGTTCACGTTCCTCTTTCAGCGGAGGCACAGGCAGAAGCACGTTTCCTTATGCTTGCTGCAAACAACCTTCTCAAGCCTTCAGACGGACGTCCCGTTGCAGTACCTACGCAGGATATGATCCTCGGTTCTTATTATCTTACTATGGTAAATAATAATAATCCCGAGAATTCCGATTTCAATCCCGATGATCCCTATGAGCCCGGTGCACGCAGAGAAGCAAAGGACGAAAACGGCAATCTCATCAAGGATGAAAACGGCAACCAGCTTTATATCTATAACACATATACAACCGTTGACGAAGCAATGATGGCATATGACGAAGGCGATATCGGTCTTCACGTTGACATCAGAATCCGTATGTCCAAGGAAATCGACGGTGAGATTGTTACAAAGCTTGTAACAACAACTCTCGGTAAGGTTATCTTCAATAATCCCGTTCCTCAGGATCTTGGCTTCATTGACAGAACAGATCCCGAAAATCTCTTCAGACCTGAGGTTGACGTTCTTGTTAATAAAAAGATGCTCGGCAAGATTATTGACCGTTGCATCAAGGTTCACGGCACAGCGGTTGCAGCCGATGTTCTTGATAAGATTAAGGCACAGGGCTACAAATACTCAACCCGAAGCGGTATCACCGTTGCTGTCTGCGACGCAACAATTCCTCCCCAGAAGAAGGAACTTCTCAAAATCGCAGAAAACAAGGTTGATGAAATCTACAAATGCTATGACAGAGGTCTCATTACCAATGAAGAGCGTTCCGAAGGCGTCATCAAAGCATGGGACGAATGCTCAAAGGCAGTTGCTTCCGAGCTGAAGAAGAACTTCAGAAAGTTCAACCCCATCAATATGATGCTTGACTCCGGTGCCCGTGGTAACGATTCACAGCTCCGTCAGCTCGCCGGTATGCGTGGTCTTATCGCTAACACAGCCGGTAAAACAATCGAAGTTCCCATCAAGGCTAACTACAGAGAAGGCCTTAACATTTCAGAATACTTCATTTCCTCCCGTGGTGCACGTAAAGGTCTTGCCGATACTGCTCTCCGTACAGCTGACTCGGGTTACCTTACCCGCCGTCTTGTTGACGTTTCTCAGGATGTTATCATCCGCCAGGAGGACTGCGGTTGCACAGAGGGTATCAACGTTTATGATATTTATGACGGCGATCCCAAGTACGGCGGCAGAAAGATCGTAGGTCTTGCAGAAAGACTTACAGGCAGATACCTGCTTGAGGATTATATCGATCCCGAAACAGGTGAGCTCCTTGCAAGCAAGGACGAAATGATGAACGACGTTGTAGCTGAAAAGGTTGCTGCAAGCGTTCAGAAAATTCACGAGCAGAAGGTTGCTTCGGGCGAACTTCCCGAAACCTCCAAGGCTCAGATCAAGATCCGTTCACTCCTTTCATGCTGCTCAGAACACGGTGTCTGCATCAAGTGCTACGGTGCTAACCTTGCAACAGGTGAACCCGTAACAGTCGGTGAAGCAGTAGGTATTATCGCTGCTCAGTCCATCGGTGAACCCGGTACTCAGCTTACAATGAGAACGTTCCATACCGGTGGTGCTGCTGACCAGAGCGATATTACAACCGGTCTTCCCAGAATCGAGGAACTCTTTGAAGCACGTAAGCCCAAGATGCTCGCTATTATGAGCGAAATCGACGGTGTTGTTTCATTCCGCGAAATCAAGAAGAGTCAGCATGTTGTTGTTACAGGCTACGACGGCGACGAAAAGACATATCTTATTCCTTACGGCTTCCGTCTTAAGGTTCAGGAGGGTCAAAAGGTGCTCAAGGGTGCACAGCTCACCGAAGGCGCTCAGAACCCCCACGATATTCTTGCAATTCTCGGCGTTGAAGCAGTTCACGACTACCTCATCAGAGAAGTTCAGAGAACCTACCGTATGCAGGGTGTTGATATTAACGATAAGCATATCGAGGTTATCGTTCGTCAGATGATGAGAAAAGTCAGAATTGCTGAAGCAGGTGCATCGAAATTCCTTCCCGGAACAGTCGTTGAAAAGGTTGAATTCCGTGAAGAAAACGAGCGCATTCTCCGTGAGGCTGCAGAACTCGGCAAAGAGCCTGTTCTCGCAACCTGCATCCCCACTCTTATGGGTATCACAAAGTCATCTCTTGCAACAGAGTCATTCCTTTCAGCTGCATCGTTCCAGGAAACAACCAGAGTTCTCACCGATGCCGCAATCAAGGGCAAGACTGACCCGCTCATCGGTCTTAAGGAAAACGTTATCCTCGGTAAGCTTCTGCCTTCAGGTACAGGTATGAAGTGCTACAGCAAGGTTGAACTCAAATCCACAGAGCCTTCGGTCAATATTGACGAAAATGATGATTGATTTTTGTAGAAAGTGTTGACAAACAAGGATAACTTGTGATACAATACGAAATTGTGGTGTCAAGAGCCCGACCTTTTTGAGGAAGGGCTCATAACACGATATAAATTTCAGAGAAAGGAGAGAGATTTTTGCCTACCTTTAATCAGCTTGTTCGTAACGGCAGAGAAACACTTGTCAAGAAGCCTAAGGCTCCCGCTCTTCTTAAGGGTCTCAACTCAAAGAAGAATGTTATGACAAACCAGGAATCACCCCAGAAGCGTGGCGTTTGCACCGCTGTTAAGACTGCAACCCCCAAGAAGCCCAACTCAGCTCTTCGTAAGATCGCCAGAGTTCGTCTCACAAACGGCATCGAGGTTTCAGCTTATATTCCCGGTGTTGGTCACAACCTTCAGGAACACTCCGTTGTTCTTATCCGCGGCGGCCGTGTTAAGGACCTTCCCGGTGTACGTTACCACATCATCCGCGGTACACTTGATACCCAGGGCGTTAACGGCAGAATGCAGGCCCGTTCAAAGTACGGTGCAAAGCGTCCCAAGGCAGCAAAGAAATAATTACCGCAAACCCAAGAATGAGACAAATCTTCTTGCAGGCTGAAAGCTGAAAAATGCTTTTTATCCGATGCAAGGTATACTATATATATTGTATGCCTCTGCGTTGGCGCCACGGGAATTTGTCACTCGAGTACCTATGATATCATTTTATTCATGAAGGAGGGAAGCGACGTGCCAAGAAGAGGCAATATCGCAAAACGTGAAGTTTTGCCCGATCCGCTTTACAACTCAAAGCTCGTAACCCGTCTCATCAACAACGTTATGTATGACGGTAAGAAGGGCGTTGCTCAGAAGATCGTTTATGATGCTTTTGAGATCATCAAAGAAAAGACAAGCAAGGACCCCCTTGAAGTTTTCGAGGCAGCAATGGAAAATGTTATGCCCGTTCTCGAAGTTAAAGCTCGCCGTGTAGGTGGTGCTACCTATCAGGTGCCCATGGAGGTTCGCCCCGAGAGAAGACAGACTCTCGGTCTTCGTTGGATCACACTTTACAGCCGTCAGCGTTCAGAAAGAACAATGAAGGAAAGACTTGCCAACGAAATCCTCGATGCAGTTAATCAGACCGGTTCTGCATTCAAGAAGCGTGAAGATACACACAAGATGGCGGAAGCAAACAAGGCTTTTGCTCATTTCAGATGGTAATTTTCGCATATTCCACTCGCTGCAATGCAGCATGATTATTAACGGAGGTAAATATGCCTAGAGAGGTTTCCCTGGAAATGACCAGGAACATTGGTATCATGGCGCACATTGATGCCGGTAAAACAACAACATCAGAGCGTATCCTGTTTTACACAGGTAAGACTCACAAAATCGGCGAAACACATGATGGCGCCGCAACAATGGACTGGATGGAGCAGGAGCAGGAGCGTGGTATTACAATCACATCTGCTGCAACAACTTGTTTTTGGAAAGACCACCGCATAAACATCATCGACACTCCCGGTCACGTTGACTTCACAGTCGAAGTTGAACGTTCACTTCGTGTTCTCGATGGCTCCGTTACAGTTCTTTGCGCAAAGGGCGGCGTTGAGCCCCAGTCGGAGACCGTTTGGAGACAGGCTGATAAATACCATGTCCCCAGAATGGTTTACGTCAACAAAATGGACATCCTTGGTGCTAACTTCTACCGTGTTATTGACATGATGAAGGAACGCCTCAAGTGTAACGCTGTTCCGATCCAGCTCCCCATCGGTGCTGAATCAGATTTCGTGGGAATCATCGACCTTGTTGAAATGAAAGCTTATTATTATAACGATGATAAGGGTATTGACGTTTCAATCAAAGAAATTCCCGCAGATATGGCAGACAAAGCTCAGGAGTACAGAGATCAGCTCATCGAGTGTGTCGCCGAGCAGGATGATGCTCTTCTTGAAAAGTTCTTTGAAGGCGAAGAACTCACAATCGAAGAGATCAAAGAATGCATCAGAAAGTCAACAATCGCCAACGAGATGGTTCCCGTCGTTTGCGGTACTTCATACCGTAACAAGGGCGTTCAGCTTCTCCTTGACGCTGTTGTTGATTATATGCCCGCCCCCACAGACATTGAGGCAATCAAGGGCATTAATCCCGATACCGAAGAAGAAGAAGTCAGACATGCATCCGATGATGAGCCTTTCTCAGCTCTTGCATTCAAGATTGCAACTGACCCCTTCGTTGGTAAGCTTTGCTTCTTCAGAGTTTATTCAGGTAAGGTTGACACAGGCGCATCAGTCTACAACTCAACCAAGGACTGCAATGAACGTATGGGTAGAATTCTTCAGATGCACTCCAACCACAGACAGGATATCGATTGCTGCTATGCAGGTGATATCGCTGCTTGCGTTGGTGTTAAGCAGACCACAACAGGTGATACCCTTTGCGATGCAAAGCACCCCGTAATTCTTGAATCAATGGAATTCCCCGAGCCCGTTATCAGAGTTGCCATCGAGCCCAAGACCAAAGCCGGTCAGGAAAAGATGGGTATCGCTCTTGCAAAGCTCGCTGAAGAAGATCCCACATTCAAGTGCTACACAGATGAAGAAACAGGCCAGACAATTATCGCAGGTATGGGTGAACTTCACCTTGAAATCATCGTAGACAGACTTCTCCGTGAATTCAAAGTTGAAGCTAACGTCGGTAAGCCTCAGGTTGCTTATCGCGAAACCATCACCAGAGAAGCTGACACAGATACCAAGTATTCACGTCAGTCAGGCGGTAAGGGTCAGTACGGTCATGTTAAGATGAAGATCGAACCTAACCCCGAAAAAGGTTACGAGTTTGTCAACAATATCGTTGGTGGCGCTATTCCCAAGGAATATTTCAACGCTATCGAAGCCGGTGTCAAGGGCGCAATGCTTTCAGGTACACTTGCAGGTTACAACGTTGTTGACGTTAAGGTAACTCTTTATGACGGTTCATATCACGAGGTTGACTCCTCTGAAATGGCGTTCAAGATTGCAGCATCAATGGCATTCAAGGATGCAATGAAGAAGGCAGCTCCCGTTCTTATGGAGCCCATCATGAAGACCGCTGTTATCGTTCCCGACGATTATATGGGCGACGTTATCGGCGACATTAACTCACGCCGCGGTATGATTCAGGGCACAGAAACCAGAACAGGTGCGGTTCAGATCAACGCAAACATTCCGCTGTCAAATATGTTCGGCTATGCAACTGCTCTCCGCTCCAGAACTCAGGGACGCGGTCAGTATGCTATGGAGCCCAGCCACTACGCTGAAGTTCCCAAGTCAATCGCCGAAAAAGTTATCAGCGAAAGATAATTTGTTAAATTTGCAAAAAAGGCTTGCATTTTGAGCCTTGACTTGCTAAAATTAAGTTATGCGCACGCATAGATTATTATTTGCTTATTAAAAGGGAGGAAACCACAATGGCAAAAGCAAAATTCGAACGTAGCAAGCCCCACGTAAACATTGGTACCATCGGTCACGTTGACCACGGTAAGACAACTCTTACAGCTGCTATCACAAAGACCCTCGCTATGAAGGGCGGCGCAGCATTCATCGACTACGCAAACATCGATAAGGCTCCCGAAGAGAGAGAGCGTGGTATCACAATCAACACAGCTCACGTTGAGTACGAGACAGAAACACGTCACTATGCTCACGTTGACTGCCCCGGCCATGCTGACTATATCAAGAACATGATCACAGGTGCTGCTCAGATGGACG
>JAFVVQ010000046.1 GCA_017502085.1 Clostridia bacterium
TGACCTGATGATGTGAGCACTGCTGCAACACCGCCCTCAAGGTCGGCAATTTTAGCCGCTACGCAGTCATTGGTGGGGTTCTGAAGTCTTGTGTAAAAATAGCCCGAAGCCTCAAGGTCAAAGAGCTTGCCCATTTCAACGCTTGAATCGTATTTATAGGTTGTGCTCTGATAAATGGGAAGCTGGCGGGGCTCACCGTTTTCAGGTGAATAGCCGCTTAAAATACATTTGGTATTAATTTTGTAAGCCATCTTATTTTACCTCCAGAAATTCTTTCATAAGTCCGGGTCCGAAATCAACGAAATCGCCCGTTGCTTCGGCAGTTTTTTCGTTTATCGATTCAACGCCGCTGTCCTTTTCGCCATTCTTATGATAAATCATAAAAGGAACAGGATCGCTTGCGTGTGTCTGAGTGACAATGGGTGTGGGATGGTCGGGAAGAATCATAACCTTATAGTCATCACCGCAACCGTTAAGATAATCAAGCACAATCGGAAGCACCTTTTCATCGATGAGCTCGATTGCTCTGATTTTATTTTCGGGCTCGTTTCTGTGACCGCACTCATCGGGAGCTTCGATATGGATATAAACAAGGTCTGCTCCGTTTTTCCATTCTTTGACGGCGGCATTTGCCTTGCCTTCGAAGTTTGTATCAATATAACCCGTTGCGCCCTCAACCTCGGGAGTATTCATACCCGCACAGATACCGATACCTTTAAGAAGGTCAACTGCGGAAACGATACTGCCCTTCACACCGTAGGTTTCTTCGAAGTTTGAAAGAGCGGGCTTACTGCCTTCGCCCCAGAGCCAGATTGAGTTTGCCGGAGCCTTACCCTCCGCAATTCTCTTCTGATTGACGGGATGATCCTTGAGGAACGAATAGCTTTCTTTCATCATTGCAACAAGTTTTTCGGCATTGGGAGAGGTTGAAAGATATTCGCCGACAACTCTGCCCGAAATATCGTGGGGAGGAGTCATTTTGCCAAGCTCGGTTGTGCCGCCGTGATGGATAAGGCAATGTCTGTAACTTACACCGCTGAAGAAAGCAAATTCGTCATTACCGAAATGCTCCTGAACTGTTCTGATGATTTCAGCCGCCTCTGCGGTAGAAATATCACCTGCAGAATAGTCAAGCATTGTTTTGTCTTCATAATTTTCTTCGTCGCTGAGTGTTACAACGTTGCAACGGAGAGCAACGTCATCATCAGCCATTTTAACGCCAATGCTGACTGCTTCAAGGGGTGAACGGCCCGTATAACAGATTTTGGGGTCATAGCCGAGAACACTGAGGTTTGCAACGTCACTGCCGGGCTTGAGACCGTCGGCAACGGTTCTGACAAGACCCACCCTGCCCTTTTGAGCCATAGCATCGAAGCGGGGCTTTTTGGCAAGTTCCATAGGAGTTTTGCCGTCGAGTGCGGGAACGGCATAGTCAGCCATTCCGTCATAAAGTATAACTGCGTATTTCATTTATATCATCCTTCCGTGGGCTTATTATTATATCAATACCCGTTAATTTCTTTTCTCTGCATTGCGCCGAGGATTTTTTCACGGACATTGCCGTATTTCTTCTCTAATGAATTGAGGAATTCCTTGACCTCCTGCCTTTCGGTTGTACCGTCAGCGGGGCAATTGCTTTTGACTATGGGAAGATTTCCCTTGCGCACCACCCTCGCACAGTCACTTTCCCTTGCGAAAATCATCGGTCTTATCATATAGATATCTTTTCTCGAAAGATACGTGACAGGCATAAAGCAATCGAGAGTGCCGCCGTTGAAAAGATTCATTATGAAGGTTTCCGCAACGTCATCAAGATGATGCCCGAGTGCAATTTTATTGCATCCCGCTGCCTTTGCCGCATCGTGGAGCGCTCCTCTGCGCATTCTCGCACAAAGACTGCAGGGATTGGATTCCTTGCGGATATCAAAAATAACCTCCGCAAGCTGAGTCCTTTTGATAATATATTCTATCTCACGTTCTTTGCAGAAATCCTCGATTGCCGAATAATCCGCATCTTCTCCGCCGAAACGGGGGTCGAGAGTTATTGCAACAAGTTCAAATTTCTGAGGGTAAAACAGGCGCAAATCCGCCATTGCGGCAAGAAGCGCCATTGAATCCTTACCGCCCGAAACGCCGACGGCAATTCTGTCGCCGTCTTTTATCATTTCATATTGCTGACAGGCGGAACGCATATAGCTGAGCAGTTTCTGCATAATTCCACCCTTATTCTATCGTTACAGGCTCGATATTGATAACCTTGCCTGTTTTGTTTTCTATTTCAAAAATACATCCCTTCATCATACAATCGCCCTCTGCGGTATCAAACCTGGCGGGCATACTTGTCTTAAGCCATTCTATTGAAATTTCAGGTTTGACTCCGAGAACGGAAACCTTTGGGCCCGTCATACCGATATCTGTAATAAATGCAGTCCCCTTGGGCATTATTGTTGCATCAGCGGTCATAACGTGGGTATGCGTACCGTAAACCGCACTCACTCTGCCGTCAAGGTAATATCCGAGTGCCTTTTTCTCGGCAGTTGCTTCTGCGTGAAAATCGACGAGAATGACTCTGCAATCTGAAAGCTTTGGAAGAATTTCATCGACAACCGCAAACGGATTGTCGCATCTGTCCATATAAACGTTACCCATAAGATTGATTACTCCGACACGCACGAAGCCCATATCGATAACCGCATAGCCCTTGCCGGGGTTGTTCTTATTGAAGTTTGCGGGGCGGATGATATAATCGCTCTCATCAAGCATATCATATATCTCTCTGCGGCGGAAAACGTGGTTACCCGTTGTCAGAAAATCCACGCCGCTGTCGAAAAGATATTGTGCGGAAAAAGGAGTTATGCCGTTACCGACTGCGGAATTCTCACCGTTTGCAATGCACAGGTCAATACCCTTGACTCTTTTGAACGAAGGCAGAGCAGAACGCAGAAATTCGCATCCCTTCGACGAAACGACGTCACCGATAACAAGAATATTCATTCATTGCAACTCCTTTCCTTTAAAATCAAATCAAGGGACTGCGGAATGCAGCCCCTTGGAAAATTATTTTGCGAAATCGATGGATCTGCTTTCTCTGATAAGATGAACTTTGATCTGGCCGGGATATTCCATGCTTTCTTCAATCTTCTTTGCAACCTCACGTGCAAGAAGTGCCATCTTGTCATCATTAACAAGTTCGGGCTTGACCATAATACGAACTTCACGGCCTGCCTGAATTGCGAATGAACGCTCAACGCCTTCGAATGACGTTGCGATTTCTTCAAGCTTTTCAAGACGCTTGATATAGTTCTGAACATCCTCACGTCTCGCACCGGGTCTTGCAGCGGAAATTGCATCAGCCGCCTGAACAAGACAGGCAACAAGTGTTTTCGCTTCAACCTCACCGTGATGAGCCTTGATTGCGTGGAGAACGTTTTCGTTTTCTTTATATCTTTTTGCAAACTCTACGCCGAGATCAACGTGGGAGCCTTCCATTTCATGGTCAAGCGCCTTGCCGATATCATGAAGCAAGCCTGCTCTTTTTGCCATCTTGACGTCGGTGCCAAGTTCCGATGCCATAAGACCTGCAATATAAGATACCTCGAGAGAATGGTTGAGAACATTCTGACCGTAGCTTGTTCTGTATCTGAGTTTACCGATAAGCTTAACAATTTCGGGATGAACGCCGTTGACACCTGCATCGATGAGTGCGTGCTCACCTGTCTGCTTGATTGTCTGTTCAACCTCACGCTTGGCTTTTTCGTACATTTCTTCAATTTTTGCGGGATGGATTCTGCCGTCAGAAATGAGCTTTTCGAGAGTAAGTCTTGCGATTTCTCTGCGAACGGGATCAAAGCTTGAAACCGTGATTGCTTCGGGAGTATCGTCGATGATGAGGTCAACACCTGTAATCATTTCAAGAGTTCTGACGTTTCTGCCTTCACGGCCGATAATTCTGCCCTTCATTTCATCATTGGGCAGAGCAACAACGGATACTGTCGCTTCCGCCGCGTGGTCAGCGGCACAGCGCTGAATAGCGGTTGTGATGATTTCTCTCGCAAGCTGATCGCAGTCATCCTTTGTTTTCTGTTCGTATTCCTGAATCTTGACAGCCTTTTCGTGGTCAAGTTCTTCATCAAGGGTCTTGAGGATATATTCCTTAGCCTGTTCCTTTGTGAAGCCTGAAATTCTTTCAAGCATTTCGAACTGACTCTTTTTGATGCTCTCGATTTCTTCAAGACGCTCATCCGCAGCCTTGATTTTAGTATTGAGAACATCGTCTTTCTTTTCGAGGTTTTCGCTCTTTTTGTCAAGAGCCTCTTCCTTCTGGGTGATGCGGCGTTCCATACGCTGCACTTCACTGCGTCTTTCACGCAGTTCTTTTTCTGTTTCTGTTCTTTGTCTGTGGATTTCATCCTTTGCTTCAAGGATTGATTCCTTCTTCTTTGCTTCTGCCGATGCAATTGCGTCGCTGACAATTTTATTTGCTTCCTGCTCAGCTGAACCGATTGCTGCCTCGGCAACCTTCTTCCTATGTAAACCGCCGAGCACAAAGAACACAACAGCCGCAATCACAAATGCTGCAACGGCAATAAGAATAGCTAACCAAAGTTTAATAATGCGAATTCCTCCTTTACAATTTATTTGCAGTTTTCGCAGACTGCATAAGGGGTTGCGGCAACCTGCCGCAGAACGATAAAAACTATCGGTTAAAATCAATAAATGGTGTATCGAAGCTCAAAAAAGCTTCTCTTGGCACAATATAACACCATTGTATTAATAGTATACTTTTATAATCATATTGTCAAGTTTTTTATAGAATATTTATTATTTTTCTATTGACATTAACTGACGGCGGTGATAATATAAATTCAAATAATCAAATCGTTGAGGCAGAAGGCTGTTTGCAACGGCGTTTTTATCAGAGAGCCGCCCCGTGGGCTGAAAAGGCGGCAAAAACTCCGCATTCGGTTACCGCCTGCCGAGAGCCGTCAAAATAACGTGCCGTATCAGCTGCGTTAAAGCTGTCGAGAGCCGATTTTCAATCGGAATTACGGGTGGAACCGTGGAGCCAGTTATGCTTCATCCTGTTTTTGCAGGGTGAAGCTTTATTTTTTTGACAGATATTGAATCAAGGAAGGTTTCCGCTCCCTCCTGATTATATATTATTATAGTGTTTAAGAATTCAGAAAGGATTGATTAATATGATTAAAGTTTCCCTCAAGGGCGGTGTTGTCAAAGAATACGAAAGCGGCATCTCCGCAATGGAAATCACCAAAGAACTCGGTATGGGCCTTTACAAAGCGGCCTGTGTTTGCCGTATCAACGGTAAGGTTGCCGATCTGAGAACAGTCCTCACCGAGGATTGCGAACTCGAAATCGTTACTTTTGACGATGCTGACGGCAAATATGCTTTCCGTCACACCGCGTCGCATATCCTTGCTCAGGCAGTAAAAAGACTTTATCCCGCAGCAAAACTTGCAATCGGCCCCGCAATCGACAACGGTTTCTACTACGATTTTGACGTCGACGTACCCTTCACTCCCGAAATCCTTGAAAAAATCGAGGCTGAAATGAAGAAAATCGTCAAAGAAGGTCTTCCCCTTGAAAAATATGAACTTGATGCCGATGAAGCAATCAAGCTTATGGAAGAAAAGGGCGAACCCTTCAAGGTTGAGCTTATCAAAGAGCATTCGGGAAAAGGCGAGAAGATTACCTTCTTCAAGCAGGGCGAATTCGATGAACTCTGTGCTGGTCCTCACATCCCTGATACAAGCAGAGTCAAGGCTTTCAAACTGACTTCCTGCACGGGTGCATACTGGAGAGGCGACTCCAACAATAAAATGCTCCAGAGAATTTACGGCACCGCTTTCACCAAGAAAGAAGAACTTGAAGCTCATCTTACCGCTATTGAAGAAGCAAAGAAGCGCGACCATAACAAACTCGGCAGAGAACTTGAAATATTCACAACAAGCGACCTTATCGGTCAGGGTCTCCCCATTCTTCTTCCCAACGGTGCAAGAATCATCCAGATTCTTCAGAGATTCGTTGAAGACGAAGAGCAGAGAAGAGGCTGGCAGCTCACCAAAACTCCCTTTATGGCAAAGAGCGACCTCTACAAGCTTTCATGCCACTGGGATCATTACCAGGACGGTATGTTCGTTCTC
Source organism: Clostridia bacterium (assembly GCA_017502085.1). Lineage (GTDB taxonomy): Bacteria > Bacillota > Clostridia > Oscillospirales > Acutalibacteraceae > CAG-177. The sequence continues at coordinate 6,162 of JAFVVQ010000046.1, forward strand.
GGTGATGAAGAAAAAGACAGCGAAGTATTTGCACTGCGCCCGATGACCTGCCCCTTCCAGTATCAGGCATACCTCAACAGAGCGCGTTCATACCGCGATCTTCCTATCCGCTACAACGAAACATCCACGCTTTTCCGTAATGAGGCAAGCGGTGAAATGCACGGTCTTATCCGTGTCCGTCAGTTCACAATCTCCGAAGGCCACCTTATGTGTACCCCCGAACAGCTTGAGGACGAATTCAAGGGTTGTCTTGAGCTTTGCGAATTTATGCTCAAGACCCTCGGTCTCTACGAAGACGTTTCCTTCCGCTTCTCACAGTGGGATCCCGATAACAGAGAAAAGTATATCGGCACAACCGAGCAGTGGGATGAGGCTCAGGGCGTTATGAAGAAGATTCTTGATCACCTTGAGATTCCTTACAAAATCGGTATCGGCGAAGCCGCATTCTACGGTCCCAAACTTGATATCCAGATCAAAAACGTTCACGGCAAGGAAGATACTCTTATCACAATCCAGATCGACCAGATGCTTGCAGAAAAGTTCGGAATGGAATATGTTGATAAAGACGGCACAAAGAAGAATCCTTATATCATCCACAGAACTTCGATCGGTTGCTACGAGCGTACACTTGCTCTGCTTATTGAAAAATATGCAGGAGCCTTCCCGCTCTGGATGGCTCCTGAGCAGATAAGACTTCTCCCCATCGCAGACCGTCATCATGAATATGCCAACGATGTATGCAAGAAGCTTGCCTCCTACGGCTTCAGAGTTACCGTTGATGACAGAAGCGAAAAGATCGGCTACAAAATCCGTGAAGCTCAGCTTCAGAAGATTCCCTATATGCTGCTTGTCGGCGACAAGGAAATCGAAGACTGTGCAGTTTCGGTCCGCAAAAGAGGTGAAGGCGACATCGGTGCGAAGAACGTTGATGAATTCCTTCAGAGCGCACTCGCCGACGTAGCCTCAAAGGTTATCTGGTAAAAATAAATTCTATAAGGCAAAAAAGACCTCAGAGGGCAACCCTCTGAGGTCTTTGGTTTTATTGGCTTTTCAGTCTTTAACAACAAAAAAGAAAAAAGACAAGCTGTTGCTTGTCTTTTTTGTGGTGACCCGGACGGGACTCGAACCCGTGTTACCGCCGTGAAAGGGCGGTGTCTTAACCGCTTGACCACCGGGCCAAATATATGGTAGCGGCAGTTGGATTTGAACCCACGACCTACCGGGTATGAACCGGTTGCTCTAGCCACTGAGCTATGCCGCCATATCATTGCGCTCTCAAAAGCGCTTGTTTATTATATTATATGATTTTTGATTTGTCAACACATTTTTTAAAAATTTTTAAAAAAATTTTTCATAAATATTTTTGTCGTATTATCTTTCCGCATAAGCAAAAAATTCGCCATTGTGTCTTGATATAAATTATCTGTTTTGTTATAATATTTTGCGTAAATATTTTATAATACGGAGGTTTTCACTATGAGATGTGCAATTTACGGTGCCGGTTCTCTCGGAACAGTTCTCGGCGCTTATATGACCAAAAACGGTGCTCAGGTTGATCTCATCAACCGCAACAAGGCTCACGTTGCAGCACTCAAAGAAAAAGGTGCACACATCAGAGGCACGGTTGATATGACCGTTCCTGTAAATGCACTCACACCCGATGAGATGAACGGCACTTATGACGTCATTCTCCTTATGACAAAACAGCTTCTCAATCCCGAAGTTGTCACTTTCCTCAAGCCCTTCCTTGCAGAAGAAGGCGTTATCGTTACACTTCAGAACGGCATACCCGAGCCCGGTATTGCTGAAATCGTTGGCAAAAACAGAACTATGGGCTGCACCGTTGAATGGGGCGCTTCCCTCGACGAACCCGGGGTCTGCACACTTACAAGTGACCCCGAAAGCCTTTCATTCCATATGGGCAAAATGGACGGTATCACAGATGCACAGTTCAATATGGTCAAGGATCTCCTTGAAAAAATGTGCCCCGTTCATTTCGAAGAAAACCTCATCGGCGCAAGATGGTCAAAACTCCTCATCAACGCAACGTATTCAGGCCTCGGCACGGTTGTCGGCGGTTGCTTCGGTGATGTTTCTGAAGTCAAGGATGCACGCAAGGTTGCAGTGCGCTGCATGAAAGAATGCATTGACGTCGGTCACGCAACAGGTGCAGAATTTGTTCCCGTTCAGGGCAAGGATATCACAAAGCTTTTCTACTATACCAACCCCATTAAACGTGCATTTGCCGAATTTCTCGTTCCCATCGCAATGAAAAAGCACAGGGCAATTGTCCCCTCAATGCTTCAGGATCTCCGAAACGGTAAACCCTGCGAGGTAGATGCCATCAACGGTGTTGTCTGCGAGTGGGGCAGAAAATGCAACGTTCCCACACCCATCAACGACAAAATTGTTGAAATCATCAAGAAGATTCAATCGGGCGAACTCAAGGCTCAGGCTTCAAACATCCGCTTCTTCGATGAACTTCTTTAATTGCTATGAAAACAGTTAAAACAGGTCTCATTATGGAGGGAGGCGCAATGCGGGGAATGTTCACCGCGGGCGTCACTGACATAATGATGGAAAACGGAATCACCTTTGACGGCGCAATCGGAGTCTCTGCAGGTGCAGCTTTCGGCTGCAACTTCAAATCCAATCAACCGGGCAGAGTTATCCGTTATAACAGCACTTACTGCAAAGATCCCCGATATGCAGGTCTGCGCTCTCTTATTAAAACAGGGAATCTTTTCGGTGCGGAATTCTGCTACGTTGAAATTCCGCAAAAACTGGATATTTTTGATGAAGAAACTTTCATCAATAATCCGATGGAATTTTACGTTGTATGCACAGACATCGAAACAGGCGAAGTGATTTATCACAGATGCGGTGACAGCGAAAACGAACTCGAATGGTTCAGAGCCTCCGCTTCCCTCCCCCTGGCGGCAAAGCCCGTTGAGGTTGACGGCAGAAAGCTTCTTGACGGCGGCATCGGTGACTCGATTCCTCTCAGGTATTTCGAGAGTATCGGCTATAACAGAAACGTTGTTATTCTCACTCAGCCCAAGGGTTTTGTCAAGCAGAAGAACAAACTTGTGCCGATAATCCGACGTGTACTCAAAGAATACCCTAAGGTTGCCGAGCTTCTTTCGGTACGGCACGATAACTACAATGAAACTATTGCATACATCGAAGAACGTGAAAAAAGCGGCGAGGTTCTTGTTATAAGACCGCCCGTTGCGCTCAATATCAAACCGGTCTGCCGTGATCCTGAAGAACTATACAGAGTTTACAATATCGGCAGAAAAGTCGGTGAAGAAATGCTTGAACAAATCAAGGATTTCCTTAATAAATAACAGATAAGGGACAGTTTCAGACTGAAACTGTCCCTTTGATTTTTGATCAGAGAACGTAGATAATGATATCTCTGTTACCCCAGTTATAGCACATATCTTCGTTATTGAGATAAAGGTCAACATCTGTGTTGCCCATCTCAACGAACCCGCCGGTATCAGCAGCAATACAGTAGCCGTATACGTATCTGCCGTCAGCAGAAACGATATAAAGCTCAGTGCCGTAGGGATATTCATTGGGGTCAACCGCAATGTGACCTGCCATAGGCTTTCTGCCGGAAGCGGTTGCGGGGTCGCCCGTATAAGCGGTTGCCTTTGCTGCAACTTTCTTCTTATAAGTCTTGGGGATACCGTTTTTATCGAGCTTGAGGTCATCGGGTGCTTCAAGTTCGGAGATCGGTGCGGTTGTGTCTCTGTAAGCAGCGAGAGTATCCACCTTCTTGGTGCCGATGCTGATAACTTCATCAACAGGCTCTCTGACGATTTCTTCGCTTACGTAAGTCTTTTCGACAAGCACACCGTCAATATACTTTGCATTGTAGGTGACGCTCTTTTCACCGTTGACGCCTTCGGTTGTAACCTTGCGGTTACCAACGTAAAGATCTGAATTTTCAACTCTCTTTGTTTCAAACTCAATCTTCTCGGATTCAACAACGGGAGCAAACTTGACTCGCTTGATTTCGATGTGGGTATAATCCTCAAGTTCCGTATCAAGTGAGGGAGTAACGATATCGTGTTCACCGAGAGTAATATCTGCGGCTCTGAGAGCATCTTCGACAGTGCCTTCTGCAATTGAAAGAGTAATTGCGTTGCCGTCATATTCGATGCCGACGCCGAATGCTCTCTTGATAAGAACGCTCATACCGTCAAAAATAGGCTCACTCTGACCGATATCAAGAATATCGCCTTCGTTGAGAACAACTTCATTTTCAGAAAGGATATTTCCGAGTGTTTCTTCATAACCGACATAATAGCCGATGAGACCGTCATCCTCAATGCGGACAACCTTGGCTCTGTCAATTACGATTCTGCCGCCGGCAGTTTCATTGAAGCCGCTAAGAATCAGCTTATCGTTTGCACTCAGGTCAATGCCTGCCTCTTCAACGATGTCATACGGATTCGTCAGCTTGCTTGAAACCGTAACGGTTTTTTCTCCGTCAACAATTTCAACCGTCATTGATGCATTTGCTGCTGCAAATGCGGTAACGGTTACGGAACACACAAATAAAACGGTGATAACAGCCGTCAGAATGCGGAAGCTTTTTTTATGTGTTTCCGTTGCAGCGGAGCGCAATTTTTTAAACATAAAAATTCTCCTTATTTCGCGCATTAGTAGTTTTTTGGTCTGTCTCTGATGAGTAATCACCGCCTGTTTTGACGGTAATTATTCGAGGCTTTCCTCGATTTCCTTTTGCAACGCTTGCTATTATATTGACAAATGCTTTATTTGTCAAATTTTTCGAGAATGATTTTTTGTTCATTTTGCACAAGTCAATTGACATTATTTTCCAAATGGACATTTATATTAAAGTTTCATCAGGTTGCTTTTTGGCAGAAATTGGCAGTTCTTTTGTGAAAAACGGAAAAAGTTACAAATGGTTACAAAAGTGTTAAAAATGGTTACATTTTTCTTATTTGAAAAAATAAAGGCATCATTTCTGACCACTGAAACAATGCCTTTTACCTTATTATTGACCAAAATTTTCTGAAAATGCATAACATTTCCGCACTCTCAGACTACTTATTATTATATTTATATTTAATATACATTATATATATGCTTTTAGCCGAACAATTTTTCAGAAAACCCATCTTTTTTATCCAGAATCCAGACCTTTCCTCCAAAGTTGCCGCACATGGCAGAGCACTTCCCGTTATCATAAATAAACGCCGCTCCGTTTTCGACGGCAAGACCCGAATATTCTCTGCCCCTGACCGCCTCTTTGAAGGGTTGCCAGTAATCACTCTCATAATGAGGGCAGTTGCACCATGGCAGAATTCCGAGACAATCAACAAACATAAACCCGTGATTCTCTCCGCAATCATCATATCCCTCAGCAAACCAGCACATCGAGCCTGAACTGTAACCGGAAAGTATGATCTCCTTCTCATAAGCTTCTCTGAATATCTCATCAGCTCCCGTCTTCTTCCACGTATCCATCAGAAATTTCAGGTTGCCGCCGCCCGCATATACGATATCGCTTGAAAGAATTTTCTGCTCAATATCGTAACGTGTCAGAGATTCATCCGTCAGAAGAAGCGGTGATACCGATGCTCCAAGCTCCTCAAAAAGAGCAAAAATATGCTCGTCACCCTCCATATCGTCGAATCCCGCAGTGGGAACAAAAAGCACCTTCGGATTCTCCTTGCCGCAGAGGTCAACTATTTTTTCAAAAATCGGCATAACCTCTCTGTCAACGTAGCATCCTCCACCTATTCCGACAACGATTCCCATACTGTACCTCCGAAAAGTTATTGAAAATATTTTATCATACGGCAGATAATTCGTCAATTCTGTTGACATTTTTCCTTTGTCGGGTTACCATAAAACCAGAGACACAGAGGGGGTATATATTAATGTATAAGCAAAAGCTTTGTCTTGGCATTCTCGAGGGCTTTGATATGCCTTATACCGAACAAGTCAGACTGATGAAAAAAGCGGGGTTTGAAGCATTTTTTATTGATGACTGCAACCGCCACGCACCGGTAGATGAACTTGTTGCGCTTTCGAAAGAACTCGGAATGGAAATCCCGTCTTATCACGCACCGTTCAACAAAAGCTATGCTATGTGGCAATCGGGACCCAAAGGCGATGCCGCAAGAGATGAGCTTATTGAATGCCTCGGAATCTGCGCAAAACACGAAATACCCGTTATGGTGACCCACGCATTCATCGGCTATGACGACTCCCTTGCAATCCCCGAGGCAGGTATCGAACGGTTTGGTGCGGTTGCAAAACGTGCAGCAGAGCTTGGCGTAACCCTTGCTCTCGAAAACACAGAGGGAGAAGAATACCTCGGCATTCTTCTCAATGCTTTACGCAGCGAAAAAAATGTCGGCTTCTGTTGGGATACGGGACACGAGCTTTGTTATAACTACGCTAAGGATATGATGGCTCTCTATGGCGACAGACTCGTCTGCACTCATCTCAACGACAATCTCGGAGTGAGTGATTTTTCAGGTGTACGCACGTGGCATGATGACCTGCATCTGCTCCCCTTCGACGGAATAACGGATTGGGACTCTGTTGCAAAAAGAATTGCCGCCTCAGGCTACGGATACCCTCTCACTTTTGAATTGAGCATCACAAGTAAACCCGGCAGAAACGATAACGATTGTTATGCCGCCCTTAACCCTGAAACATATTTCGCAGCAGCTTACAACAGAGCCTGCAAAGTTGCGGCACTGAAACTTAAATACGAAAGTGAGGAAACCAAAAATGGCTGAAAACAAACAGCAACTCTCAAGAAAAGAAAACATAATCCAGATTGTCAAGTTCGCTCTCTTTTCAAGTTCGGCAGGTATCATCCAGATGGGCTCGTTTGCTCTGTTTATGGAGGTTTTCAAGATTGAGCATACTTGGTCTTATCTGCTTTCTCTTGTTCTTTCGGTGCTCTGGAATTTCACCTTTAACAGAAAATTCACTTTCAAATCGGCAGCAAACGTTCCCGTTGCGATGCTCAAAGTTGCACTTTTCTATTGCGTTTTCACACCGCTCTCAACCTGGTGGACAAACGCACTTTCAGGTACAATCAACGAATACGTAATTCAGATCGGCACCATGGCAATAAACCTTGTCACGGAATATCTCTACTGCCGTTTCGTGGTCTACAGAAATTCAATGAACACAAACAAAAAATAACAAAAAGAGGATGTCTCCATTGAGCGAGACATCCTCTTTAAAATCTTAATACCAAAGGAAACCGAGAAGAAGAATTCTGATAAGCATCTGCCACCATGCGTACGTTACGTTGACAGAAAACTCTGCTTCCAAGCCCTCATAGGTTACGGTAATCACATGAGTGCCAACGGTTTTGAATGTTGTTGCAGGTACACTGTAACCTGAAGTTACCGTACCGACAGAGCCGTCATCATACTCGACGTTGAGCTTCATACCGCTTGTGTTGAGCGTTTCCTTATAAAAATAATTCGTCTTTGTCGGCAGAGTACCGATTCTCATTCCGACGACCTTCTTTTCGGTTGCGGGATTGACTGTTACGGTGAACGTTGCAGATTTGCCTTTATAGGTCACGGTCACGGTTTTTGTTCCGATTACGTCTGCATACTGCGAATCGGTTTCAAATCCGCTTGAAACAATCGCCTTGGTTGAATCGCTGTAATTAACCGTAAGCTGCATACCGTCCGTGACGATTTTTTCACCCTTGGTATAAACGGTCTTTGACGGCATTTTATAAATCTCAACCGAAACGATTTCTCTTTCAACACTGTCATCTTCAACGATGCACCTGATATTGTTTTTAACCGCATACTGATGAGCAACCGAATCCGCCTTGACTCTGAGAGTAACCTCGGAGCAGTCTCTGAATGCGTTGACCCCTATTGATTCTACGGTTTCGGGAACGGTAATCTCACCGAGAGACGAACAACCGTCAAAAGCACCGCGTCTGATTTCTCTGACACTTGACGGAATCGTAATGCTCTTGAGCGATGAGCATTTTTCGAATGCCTTCTCGTCAATAAATTCAATACCGTCGGCAAGGATTACGGATTCAAGACCCGAATTATAGAACGCACCCGAAAAGAACTCAACGTTTGCGGGGATCGTTATATTCTTGAGGCTGTTGCATCCGCCGAAAGCCTGTGAGCCGATATACTTTACGGATTCGGGAATCTCAATTGTTTTGAGTGCGGAGCAAAGATTGAATGAATATTCGTTGATACTTTCAAGTCCCGAGGGAAGTGTTACCTCGGTAAGTCTTGTGTTCGAACCAAATGCAGAATCGCTGATGGTCTTTGTGCCTGCAGGTACAGTAAATCCCGTAACAACGGAGCCGTTGGGATACTGAATCAAAGTTTCGCCTTTGATATCGTAAAGACATCCGTTTATGGATTTATAAGACTTGTTTCCGCTTTTGACGTTATAAGCCTCAACCATTGAGCAGTTGAGGAAAGCGTTGATGCCTATGGACTCCACGCTTGCAGGAATCGTTACGTTGCGTATAGCTGAGCATTTTCTGAACGCTTCTTTACCGATGACAATTACGGAATCGGGAATCGTCAGTGAATAAAGTGATGAGCAACCCGCAAAAGCTTCAATAGGTATGCTCTTGAGCTCCGACGGAAGATTAATGTTTTTGAGCACGGAGCAGTTGCGGAATGCCGCCGTACCGATTGTGCAGGTATCTCCCTCAAAAACAACCGTGCCGAGCGACGAACAGTTTTCAAACGCAGATGCTCCAACACTCTTTACGCTTGAGGGCACCGTAATTTTTGATATACGGCTGACATCCTTGAATGCGTTTGGTGAAACCGCCCCGACGGGTTTCGTTCCGTTTTTGCCGTCGTTATAGGACGAAGGAATATTGATTTCGCCCGTAGCATAAGCATTGCATCCGACGACCTGATAGCTGTCACCCGCATCAATAATGGTGATATAATTCTCTCCCACAGCAAACGTGCATATACCGAAGCACGAAAGTGTCATTATCAAGGCAAGAATAAGCGATAAAAATTTTTTCATACTGTTCATTATTTGAACCCCCCGATACAAAATATCGCATTATGTATTATATATTAACTGTTTTAAAAAAGCAATAGAAACCTAAAAATGTTTAAAATTACATCATAAATCATTGACAAATCTATACACAATAACTAAAATTATTTTGACTGATTTTTTAAGGGCGTGATTTGAATGAAAGACGAAACGGGCAATTTCTATAAACCCGAAAGAGGCTCTTCCGCCTCTCCCGACCACATAATGCTCGCATTCTGCGGCGATGCAAAATCCGAAATGGCCGTTATGTGGCGTACTGATACCGAAACGGTAAACGGCTACGTTTTATACTCCGAAATCGGCTCCGCTGAAGAGATAAAAGTTGAAAGCGTTTCCGACACGAAAGAAACGGATATCGATATCAGCCGCTATCATTGGGCAAAACTTAAAGGTCTCAGAAGCGGAACGAAATACCGTTATACGGTCGGTGATTCTGTGAACAGAAGCCAAGAATTCACCTTTGAGACCGAGCCGGAAAAACTCGATAAATTCAGCTTCATCGTCATTGCAGACCATCAGAAAGGCGACCCCTGCCATCTGCCCGATTATTCGTGCGTCGGCAGAATGCTCCGCACTGCACTTGAGCGTCATCCCGAATGCCGTTTCATTTTCACTGCGGGTGACAATTGCGATAACGGTCAGAACGAGCTGCAGTGGAACGGTATGTTCGAGGGTCTCAAAGGCATTATCGAAAGTATGCCATATATGATGACCACAGGCAACCACGATAACAGAGGCTACATCACTTATTTCCCCGAGCCGACGGGTAAATACTATCTCGAGCACGCAGATTTCTTTGATTTCCAGTTCGGAGGAATCTATCCGGACAACGGACCCGATGGCTATACAGGTGAAAACTATTCGTTCGACTACGGCAACACTCATTTTCTCGTTCTCGGCATAAATGCACCCGACAAGGTTGCTCCATGGGCATATAACGACCTTCAGTCGAGCAACAAAACCTGGAAACTGGGCGCTTATCATTTCCCGATATATCCCGTAATGCCCGAGGGTCAGAATAACGACGCTTATCCCTGGCTTCGCAAACCCATCGAAGAAGGCAGACTCGATATTCTTTTTGCAGGTCACGAACACTCTTTCGCAAGAACTTATCCGCTCTGGAATGACGAAATGTTCGACAAGCCGTCACAAGGCACGATCAACTATATTACGGGTAACGGCGGAGGCAATATTTATCACTCCAACGCAAGAAAAATCTGGCACTGTGCATTCTATCCGCAGGAGGAGAGAATGGGCTCATATACCCTCGTTGAAATAGACGGCAACGTGCTCACCGCAACCGCTTATATGGAAGACGGCAGAATCATTGACGTGCTGACAATCGACAAGGATAAGGATCTCATAACGCCTCATGCACTCGCCCCCACCTATGACTGGACAAAAATGGCATTCAAGGGCGATATGCTTGAACTGATTGCAAGAGAGCTTTACGCGCAGAATAAAGACGGTGTATGGTATGCACCTTTCGGCGTTGTTATTCAGTATATCGGCGGCAAGGTTATCAAAGAAAAGGATACTCTTTACTGCGAGGCTTACGGTCATCACGCACTTTTCACCGTCGGCAGCAACAAGGTGCTCACAGACCTCGGCACGGTTGAAATGAACGGTGAAACATATTTTGAAAGAAATCAGCTCTATATTCCCGTTGAGGAAAGCGCAAAGATATTTGAAATGGAATGGTATCACGCAAAGAGAAACAATTTCATCAACTGGAATACTCCGAGCGAAGATAAACCTTTATATAAGCATCCCTGATGAAAGGAGAAAAATATGCTTTACAAAAAGAATTCAGCACCCGAACTGACAAATGAGCTTTTCAGAAATCCTACCAGTGAATACAGAGGCACTCCCTTCTGGGCGTGGAACAGCGACCTGAAATCCGAAGAACTTCAGAGACAAATCGAAATTTTCAAAGAAATGGGTCTCGGCGGCTTCCATATGCACGTACGTACGGGTATGTCGACCAACTATCTTTCCGAGGAATTCATGCAGCTTGTCAAAGACTGCGTGGACAAAGCAGAAAAAGAAAAAATGCTTGCCTGGCTTTACGATGAGGACCGTTGGCCCTCAGGCGCCGCAGGCGGTCTTGTCACAAAGGATGAAGAAAACAGAGCAAGATGCCTTCTTCTGACAACCGAGCCCTGCGACAACAACGGCACAGAGGTTGCGGATATCAATGATTCAAGAGCTGAAGGCGGCAGAAACGGCAAGGGATACCTCATTGCCTGCTACGATATCGTGCTTGACGATGACGGTTGTCTTGTCAGCTACGACATAATCGGCGAAAACGATGCCGCAAAAGGCACAAAATGGTATGCATACCTCAAAATCAGTGCTCCCTCGGCTTGGTACAACAATCAGACTTACCTTGACACCCTTAACCCCAGGGCAGTCGCACGTTTTGTTGAGGTAACTCACGATAAATACAAAGAAAAGGTCGGCTACGGCTTCGGTGAAACCGTCCCCGCAATTTTCACAGACGAGCCGCAGTTCACAAGAAAACGTCAGCTTCCCAATTCAACCGATAAATCCGATGTTCTTCTGCCCTGGACAGACGATATTCCCGAAACTTATAAAGCACAGTACGGATGCGATATTATCGAAACCGTCCCCGAACTTTTCTGGGATCTGCCTGATAACAAGCCGTCACTTGCCCGTTACCGCTATCACGACCACATCTCCGAACGCTTTGCTACGGCATTCGCCGACACCTGCGGTAAATGGTGCCGCGAAAACGGCATAGCTCTTACCGGACATATGATGGAAGAACCGACACTGGAAAGCCAGACCGCTGCTCTCGGCGATGCAATGCGTTCATACAGAGGTTTCGATCTGCCCGGCATTGATATGCTCTGCGCAAGTTTCGAATTCACAACCGCAAAGCAGGCTCAGTCCGCCGTTCATCAGTTCGGCTACGAAGGTATGCTTTCCGAACTTTACGGCGTTACGGGATGGGATTACGATTTCAGAGGCTATAAGCTTCACGGTGACTGGCAGGCTTGTCTCGGTGTCACCATCCGTGTACCTCATCTCTCGTGGGTTGCAATGGGCGGCGAAGCAAAACGTGACTACCCCGCCTCAATCCATTATCAATCCCCCTGGTACACCAAATTCTCATACGTCGAAGATCACTTCGCACGAGTCAACACCGCTCTCACGCGAGGCAAACCCGTCGTGAAGGTCGGCGTTATTCATCCCGTCGAAAGCTACTGGCTCCACTGGGGTCCCAACGATAAAACCGACCTCATCAGAAGCTCGATGGACGAAAAATTCCTGAACGTTACCGAATGGCTTCTCAAAGGAAGCATCGACTTCAACTTTATCAGTGAATCACTTCTGCCTTCCCTCTGCGAAAGCGGCTCCGCTCCCCTCAAGGTCGGCAAGATGGAATACGATGCAATTGTTGTTCCCGATTGCGAAACCCTGCGTTCAACAACGCTCGAGCGTCTCGAAGCTTTCCGCAAAGCAGGCGGCAAACTCATCTTTATGGGTAACGCACCCTTCCTCGAGGACGGCGTTGAATCCGAAAGAGGCAAAAAACTTTTCGCACAGTCACAGGTTATCCCGTTCGACAGAGAAAAACTTCTCACCGCACTCGAAGATGACCGCACCGTTACTCTCCGCCTCAAAAACGGCAAACTCTCCGACGGTTTTATCTATCAGATGCGCAGAGATAACGGCTGCAACTGGCTCTTCATCAGCCGTTGCTGTGAGCCTTACAACAAAGATATGGTCAGAAGCAGTGACCTTCGCATAACTGTCAAGGGAGAATTCACACCCATAATCTACAACACCCTCAACGGTGAAACCGAAGCCGCAGAATACGAATACATCGGCGGTAATACCGTCATCAGCAAGGAACTATTCGATTACGACAGCCTTCTTCTCAAGCTTGTTGACGGCAAGAACGCTTCAATTCCCGAAGTTGCTGAAATCCCTGCACCGGAAAAAGAACTGAAAATCCCCGCATTCGTGCCCTTCACACTTTCCGAGCCGAACGTTCTTCTGCTTGATATGGCTGAATTCAGGGTCGATGACGGTGAATATATGGAAGAAGAAGAAATTCTTCGACTTGACAACGTTGCACGAAAGATTGTCGGTCTGCCCGAAAGAGGCGGCAGTGTTGCACAGCCCTGGGTTGTTGAAAACGAGCCTCCGACTCACACCGTTACTCTCCGATTCAGAATTAACAGCAATATTGAATGCTCAGGTGCAATGCTTGCACTCGAGGATGCTGAAAAGGCAAAAATCGTCTTCAACGGCAACGATATTCCGAACGATATCGTCGGCTGGTTTACGGATAAGGATATCAAGACCGTCAGACTCACCGATATTGTCAAAGGAGAAAACATTCTCGAGATTACTCTGCCCATCGGCAAACGCACCAACACCGAATGGTGCTATCTTCTCGGCAATTTCGGTGTGGCGGTTGCAGGCAGAAAGACTCAGCTTGTTGAGATGCCTGAAAAAATCGCATTCGGCTCAATCGTCAATCAGGGTATGCCCTTCTACGGCGGCAATATCACCTATCATCTTGAAGCTGAGGGCAATGCCTTTGAGATTGAAGCAACAAGATACAGAGGTGCAATCATCGACGTTGCGGTTGACGGCGAAAAGAAGGGCGACATTGCGTATCCGCCTTATTTGCTCGGCATTTCGGGTCTTGAAGACGGAAAGCACAAGCTTGATATCACTCTTTACGGCAACCGTTACAACTGCTTTGGCGCAGTGCATATGGCTAACTCCGCCCGCACCTGGCACGGGCCCGATGCCTGGCGTACAACCGAGGATGAATGGAGCTACGAATATATTCTCAAAGACGTAGGTATTCTGAAATCTCCCGTAATTAAAACAAAATAAACGCAAAAATGCCGTGTGCAGACTGCACACGGCATTGATTTTTTTATTCTTCAATTGCTTCGATGAGTTTATCCATTGCCATTTCAAGAAGCTCAAAAGGAATGTTGAGAGGCGGAAGCAGACGTACCTTTGTTTTTGCGCTCAGTACAAGAACACCCTTCTTCATTGCAGCAGCAATGATATCCTTTGCAGCTTTTTCACATTCGATGCCGAGCATAAGTCCTCTGCCCGAAACGCACTTCACGCCCTTGACTCCGCTGAGTCTTGAAACGATATATTCGCTTCTCTTGCAGACACCTTCAAGCATTTCGTCATCGAGTCTGGAAAGAATGCTGAGCGCACCCGCACAGCAGATAGGGTTGCCGCCGAAGGTTGAACCGTGAGAGCCGGGAGTCAGAATATCCTGCACCTTTTCACCGAGCATCGTGCATCCGAGAGGCAGACCGCCCGCAAGACCCTTTGCCGTTGAAACGATATCGGGAGTGATACCGTAATGCATATAGCCGTAAAGCTTACCCGTTCTGCCGTTGCCCGTCTGCACCTCGTCGATGATAACAAGCATATTCTTTTCCTTTGCGATTTCGCATACGCCCTTGACGAAATCATCATCAAGAACGTAAACTCCGCCTTCGCCCTGAACTGTTTCCATCATAATTGCGGCGCAGTTGTTATTTTCCGCAAGTTCTTTTACGCTTTCAAGGTTGTTTGCCTCTGCATAAACGAAACCTTCGGGGAAAGGTCCGAAATCCGTGTGGAAGGTATCCTGACCCGTTGCCGCAAGTGTTGTTATTGTTCTGCCGTGGAAACTGTTTTTGAGTGTGATAATTGTATGGTTGCCCTCGCCTTTATTGACAAGTGCCCATTTGCGTGCCGCCTTGATGGCACACTCGTTTGCTTCCGCACCCGAGTTTGAGAAGAAAACCTTTTTCATACCCGTTCTCTTGCAAAGCATTTCAGCAAGGTCAACGCAGGGTTTTGTGTAATAAAGATTAGAGGTATGACCAAGCATAGATGCCTGAACAGTGATTGCCTCAAGCCATTCGTCATCGGCAACACCGAAACTGTTGACGGCAATGCCGCTGCCGAGGTCAATATATTCGTTGCCCTCTTCATCGTACATAAGCGCACCGTTACCCTCTGTCAGTTCAAGAGGGAATCTCGCATACGTACCCGCAACGTATTCTTTATCTTTAATGACTGTACTCATGGATTTTTCCTTTCTCAGCTCTGAACGAACATTGTTCCGATACCTTCATCGGTCAGAATTTCAATCAGCAGAGAATGAGGCACTCTGCCGTCGATGATGAACACCTTTTTAACTCCTCTGCGGATAGCTTCTCTGCAGCAATCAACCTTGGGAATCATACCACCCTTGATGATACCTTCATTGACAAGCTCCGAAATTTCGCTGACATAAATCTTGGGGATGAGCGTAGAGGGGTCGTTCTTATCACGGAGAATACCGTCGATATCGGTCATCGAAATCATACTCTCTGCGCAAAGCTCGCCCGCAATCTTTGCGGCGGCTGTATCTGCGTTGATGTTATAAACGTTGCCGTCATCGTCAACACCTGTTGTTGAAACGACGGGAACGTATCCCATCGAAAGGAGGTCGCTGATAACATCGGTATTGATTTCGGTGATTTCACCGACATAGCCGAGATTTTCATCCTTCATAATGGATTTGATCAGGTGACCGTCCGCTCCGCATATGCCGACTGCCTTGCACCCTTTACCCTGAAGGTGGCTGACAAGACTCTTGTTGACCTTACCCGCAAGAACCATCTGAACGATATCCGCAGTTTCCTTATCGGTTACACGCAGACCGTTGACGAACTTGCTTTCCTTACCGATTTTACCGAGCATATCGGTAATTTCGGGACCGCCGCCGTGAACAAGCACAACCTTGATACCGATCTGTGAAAGCAGTGCAACATCGCCCATAACGGCATCTTTGAGATCTTCGTTGATCATTGCATTGCCGCCGTATTTGATAACAACGGTCTTATCCGAGTATTTCTGTATATAAGGCAGAGCCTCAACAAGTACTCTGACCCTCTGTGCATTTGATATATCCATATTTTCCACCTTATGTTCTGTAATCTCCGTTGATTTTAACGTAATCGTAGGTCAGGTCACAACCCCATGCAGTTGCATCAGAATCACCGCTTTTGAGGTTGATGAGCACCTGAATTTCTTTTTCCGTAAGGATTTCCTTTGCCTTTTCTTCGCTGAATTCAACGCCTGATCCGTCAACGCAGACAACGATTTCACCCGCAACGGACTTGAAGGCAACGTCAATCTTTGTGACGTCAACGTCTGCGCCGCTGTAACCGATTGCGCAAAGCACTCTGCCCCAGTTGGCATCCGCGCCGAACATTGCAGCTTTGAAGAGCGATGAACAAATAACGGATTTTGAAACGGTAACCGCAGTTTCTTTTGAAGCGGCGCCCGTAACGATGCATTCAAGAAGTTTTGTTGCACCCTCACCGTCACCCGCAATCATTCTGCAGAGATGAGTTGTGACCGCATTGAGAGCCTTGCAGAATTCATCGAAATCCGCACCCTCGCAGGTAATTTCCTCATTACCTGCCATACCGTTTGCAAGAACGGATACCATATCGTTTGTCGAAGTGTCACCGTCAACGCTGACCATATTGAAAGAGCTCTTGACGTCCTCACTCAATGCCTTCTGAAGCATTGCGGGAGAAACAGCGGCATCGGTTGTAACGAAAACAAGCATAGTCGCCATATTGGGATGAATCATACCCGAACCTTTTGCAATACCGCCGATTCTGCATTCCTTGCCGCCGATTTCGAACGAATAGGAAACACATTTTTCAACAGTATCGGTTGTCATAATTGCGGTTGCCGCATCGTCGGAAGAAGCACTGAGACCCTCAACGAGAGCGGGAATACCGTTTGCTATGGGAGTGATATCAAGAGGCTGACCGATAACGCCCGTTGAAGCAACGATAACGTCCTTTGCGTCAACGCCAAGCTTTTCGGAAAGAAGGTCACACATCTTTTCGGCAATTTCGATGCCGTTTGCATTGCAGGTATTTGCATTGCCGCTGTTACAGATAACTGCCTGAGCATAGCCGTCGGCAATGTTATTCTTTGTAACGGTAATCGGTGCACCCTTGACAAGATTGGTTGTGTAAACACTTGCTGCAGCAGCCTTCTTTTCACTGTAAATGAGAGCAAGATCCTTTTTGGTTTTGTTCTTTCTGATTCCGCAATGAACTCCGCTTGCGGTGAATCCCTTTGCGGCACAAACGCCGCCGCTAATCTGTTTCATTATATTTTCCTTTCAATCAAAGGGAAAGACCCGTTGCGGGATCAACCCCCATAAGAATATTCATGCATTCAACGGCGGCACCTGAAGCACCCTTGCCGAGATTATCATATCTGGCGATGAGAAGAATTCTCTCATCATTGCCCTGCACGGTTATTTCCATACAGTCCTTGACGGAAAGCGCATTTGCGTTGAGCATTGCATCCTCGCCCAAGTCCTCCGTATAGCGGACAAAAATGCCATTATAAAGTGACTTGTAAGTATTGATTATATCTTCAACCGTTTTGCCCTCGGAAAGATTTGCCTTAAAAAGAGGAACGGTGACAGCCATACCACTGTAGAAATCCGAAACGATCGGGCAGAAAACAGGAGCATTCTCAATGCCCGTGATTGCCTTCATCTCCTTGAGATGCTTATGCTCCTGCGTGAGAGCATACTGACGGGGAGCGGCATATTTCTTACTCCTAGAGCCGTCTTCATATTCGGCAATCATCTTTTTACCGCCGCCACTGTAACCCGTTATTGAGTGACAGGTCAGCAGAGTATCTGCGGGAAGAATTCCCGATTCAACGAGCGGATAAACAAGAGCAATGAAACCGCTTGCATGGCATCCGGGCACTGCAACACGTTTTGAATTTCTGATTTTCTCAAGGAGTGCCGATGAAAGCTCGGGGAAACCGTAAGCCCAATCAGGCTCTGTGCGATGAGCGGTTGAAGTGTCAATAACCCTGACATCGGGATTATCAATCAGCGAAACAGATTCCTTTGCCGCCGCATCGGGCAGACAAAGAAAAGCGATATCACAGGAATTGAGAGCCTCTTTTCTCGAAACAACGTCCTTGCGTTTTTCTTCGGGAAGCGTGATGAGCTCAATATCATCCCTTATATTCAGACGTTCAAAAATACGAAGACCGGTTGTACCTTCTTTGCCGTCAATGAAAATCTTTGTTTTTTTCATAAATATGTACCTCGGGAATTAATATACGCATAATTATACAGATTTTATTGCATAAAGTCAAGGAACAAACGCATAATTTCAGCTATTTCAGCAATTTTATGCAATATCCATTCTGTTTTCAACTCACTTTGTGCAAAATGCGGTAATTTTCAAGTGATATGTAGGAGGAGCAAATGCTCCTTCATTATTTTCGTTTATATGACACTGCATTTTCCAGCTTGCCGCCGTCGAAATAACCCCTGATATTGCCGAGAGTTATTTCGGCTATACGCCTGAGCGCTTCGTGAGTCAGAAACGCCTGATGCGACGTCACAAGTACGTTGGGCATCATTATCAGACGGGAAAGTACGTCATCCTTGAGAATACTTTCGGAATAATCTTCATAAAAGAACTCGCTTTCTTCCTCATAAACGTCAAGTCCTGCGCCGCCGACCTTACCGCTTTTTATTCCGTCGATAAGTGCCTCGGTATCAATCAGCGCTCCCCTGGAGGTGTTGAGTATATAAACCTTATCCTTCATCAGATTCAGAGAATAATTGTTGATAAGGTGATAGGTTGAGCTTGTCAGCGGACAATGGAGCGAAATAACATCTGCACGGGAAAAAAGTTCCTCGTTGGAGACATATTCAATCCCCTTCTGCGTCGGATTCGGATCAGATGCGATAATTTTCATACCGAGTCCGCGGCATATTTCAATAAATGCCATACCGATTTTGCCGGTACCCACAACACCGAGTGTTTTGCCGTAAAGGTCAAAACCAACGAAACCGTTGAGACTGAAATTGAAATCTCTCGTGCGGATATAAGCCTTATGCGTTTTTCTCACGAGAGTCAGAAGAAGGGCGAGAGTATGCTCGGCAACCGCATTCGGTGAATATGCAGGCACTCTTACAACCGGAATCACGCCGTCAGCCGCCGCGAGATCAACGTTGTTATATCCTGCACACCGCAGAGCAATCATCCTGACGCCGATACTTTCAAGCACCGATACCGTTTCTTTGCCTACGTCGTCATTGACAAATGCAACAACCGCTTTTGCACCCTTCGACATAATCGCAGTTCTGGGATTGAGTTTCGATTCGAAATACTCGATTTCAACACCGAAATTCTTTTTCAGTTCATCGAAATAAATGCGGTCATAAGGTTTTGTGTCAAAAAAAGCAGCTTTTATCATAAAATCACCCGAGGATAGTTTATCCTCGGATGGTCTGATTATTTAAGTTTATGGATAAAAAGTCCGCTGAGAAGCTTGGGTTCAAACCAGGTTGATTTGGGAGGCATAAGCTGACCTGCATCCGCAATATCCATCAGTTCACGCAACGTTGTCGGATACATCGAGAACGCAAGACACATATCATCGTTTACCCTTCTCTCAAGCTCACCCAGGCCTCTGATTCCTCCGACGAAATCGATGCGCTTATCTGTTCTGGGATCATCAATGCCGAGGATGGGAGAAATGAGGTTATTCTGAAGAACCGAAACGTCAAGTGCGGCAACGGGATCCGTTTCATCAAATGTGCCGTTCTTTGCGGTAACCTTATACCACTCGCCGCCCAGAAGCATACCGAAGGTGTGTGCGGTTTCGGGTTTGTACGCCTCTGTGCCGACCTTTTCAACAGTGAACTTTTCACTGATTTTTTTAATAAACTCATCTTCGGTGTTACCGTTGAGGTCCTTGATCACACGGTTATAGTCCATAATTTCAAGCTCGTTGCAATCGAAAAGAACCGCAAGGAAGAAATTGAATTCTTCGTTGCCGTTATAGTCAGGATACTGTTCACGGCGCTTGAGACCGACCTTGACCGCCGATGCCGCTCTGTGGTGACCGTCAGCAATATAAAGATAATCAACGCCTTCAAAAAGTTTTGAAATCTCTGCCGCCGTTTCAGGACAGTCAACAACCCACACGGTGTTGCCGATACCGTCATCGGTAACAAAATCGTATACGGGTTCGTGGCTTGATTTCCATTCGTTGAGAATTTCCGCAAGCTTCGTCTGAGGACGGTATGTCAGGAAAATCGGACCCGTATTAGCATCACAGTAATCAACGTGGTTGATTCTGTCAGCTTCTTTGTCTGCTCTGGTAAGCTCATGTTTCTTGATGATATTGTTGATATAATCGTCAATCGATACGCAGCCGACGAGACCCGTCTGTGCTCTGCCGTTCATAACCTGGCGGTAGATATAGAATCTGTTTTCATCATCCTGAGCGCAGATACCGTCGGCAACAAGCTTATCCATATTCTCTCTCGCTTTAAGATAAACCTGCTCGGAATAAAGATCCGTTCCCTCGGGCAGATCGATTTCCGCCTTGTCAACGTGAAGAAAAGAATAAGGATTGCCCTTAACCATCTCTGCCGCTTCCTTGCTGTTCATAACGTCATAGGGAAGCGCCGCAACCTTCGACGCAAATTCGGGAAGAGGTCTGACAGCCTTGAAGGGTCTGAAAACAGCCATAATATCATCCTTTCGGTATATAATAATATTATTATATTTAAAAATGCAGAGTATATTTTACCTTATGTCTCTGCTTTTGTCAATGCCGTACAAATTGCCGATTTCAACAAAAAAATCCGCTCCTCACGGAACGGATTTTTAAGATTCTTATATTTCTATTGTTTCGCCGAGACGGAATGAATAAATCAGTGTTTCTTTCACAGGCAGACCGATGACCTGCTCAAGACATCGGCGGTAGATACCGAGCTGAGCAGAATAGAGTGTTTTCAGCTCCTGAGCATCGGTAACTCTGTCGGTCTTGTAGTCAACGATTACAAGTTCGCCGTTTTCGATAAAAGCACAGTCGGCAACGCCCTCGATAATAACTTTCTCATCACCTGCGATATCCTCGGATATTTCGGGATAAAGCTCTCTGACAGGGATACCGAAAGTGAACTCATATTCCTTAAAGAGCTTTTCGGAATCAAGAATACGCTTTGCAAGAGGCGTTGAGAAAAATCCCGAAATCGCTTTGATATCAACGGCATTCGCTTCCGCATGGGTCAGCATACCGTCGGCAACAAGTCGGCTGAGTTCAGCCGAAGCATCCTTGCCTGCGGCAACATAATCCGCAAACTGCATAAAGCGGTGAGTTGCCGTACCCCTCTGTGCAGGGGTCAGCTTATCCTTGCTCATAAACGCAGGTCTTCGGGAGGCAAAGAATTCGCTGTTTACTTCTCCGACATCAAGATTTGAGGCAATCTGCTTCGCAACGACCCCATTGAGTGCACTAAAGGGATATTCATAGCTGAGACGTCTTCTGATTTCGGCCAGAATTTCTTCATCGGGAAGGAATTTTTCCGCTTCAACTTCAACGGTTTCGCTCTCATAATCTCTGATTATTCTTGCACTGAGCGGTGTTTCACAAGGAAGATTGAGTCTTTGTGAAATACCCGCCACCGCACGTAATTCGTGTGCATCGGGGTGACGGAGGAGCGCAGTCAGAACACATTCCGAATAACTTGAAAAACCGATAACGGTAAACGGATCTACCCTTTCACTCTGACGGAGATTGGACGCCGCACCCGTCAGAGTCTTTGTACAATCGGCACACGACGAAAGAAGAATAAGCTTTTCTTTCGCTCTAGTCAGAGCAACGTACAGCACACGTAATTCTTCGGAATGCTCTGCCTTAAGAGTTTCGGTTTTAGCCGCAAGTCTCGGAAGAGTATCGTATTTTGCAACACCCGTATTATTTTTTATTCCTATTCCGCTCTCACCCGCAATAATCAGGTCATCACGGTTGAAAAAATCGTTGTAAGTCTTTTCACAGGCGGCAACAAAGCAAACGGGAAATTCAAGACCCTTGCTTTTATGAATCGTCATTATTTTAACTGCATCCGCAACCTCGGATTTCGAACTGCTGCCGCTGATATCTCCGCCGCTTTTCGAGATATTGTCAAGATAACCGACAAATCCCGAAACACCTCTTCTGCCGTTTGCCTCAAATTTGTTGGCTAGGTCGATGAAAAGATTGAGATTCGTTCTGCGTGCGGAGCTGTTTTTCATTGCGCAGACCGCCGCCGCATAGCCCGTCTCCTCAATCAGACGGCGCACAAGCTCACCTACCCTGACCGTTGCGGCAATACGGCGCATTTCTCTGAGTCTGCCTATGAATTCAGCCGCTCTCATATCACCGTTTTCAGCGGCAAAAACAACGCAGGAATAGACACTTCCTTTCTTTCTGTCCGCACGCATAACGGCAAGGTCATCGGGTGTGAATCCGAAAACGGGAGAAAGCATCACGGCTGTCAGAGGAATATCGTTGACGGGGTTATCGATAACCTTCAGCAAAGAGGTAAGAAACATTATTTCGGGGGTGTTGAGCAAACCGCCGCCCGCTTCACAACTTACGGGAATGCCTCTGGAATTCAGCTCGTCAACAAATTCACGGGAAGAATTCTTGACGCTCCGCACAAGAATACAGAAATCCTTGTATTCTGCGGGTCTGAAGCCGTCACCCGCCGAAAGCGGCATACCCGTGGCAACGGCATTCTGTATATAGTCGGCAACGTATCTTGCCTGGGTTTTGAGAAAATCGTCTTTGGGTGTTTCAAAAAGAATGAATTCCGTATCAGCTCCCGCTTTTTCGGGGTATGATGCACCCGCTTCAAGCCTTTCGTGGCAGTCATAATCAAGACCGCCCGCGTCACGGCTCATCACCGATTCAAAAATAAAATTGACAATTCCCGTGACACCCTTACGGCTTCTGAAGTTCTTGCCGAGGGTAACTTTTGCGGGATAATTTTCATTCTCATATTCATCCATACGGTCTCTGCGTGAAAGGAAGATTTCGGGCATTGCCTGACGGAATCGGTAGATACTCTGCTTGACGTCGCCAACCATAAACAGATTGTTTTCTTCCTTCGAAAGTGCGCTGAAAATCATATCCTGAGCAAGGTTGACGTCCTGATATTCGTCAACAAGTATCTCCGCATAGTTTTCGGAAAGCTGATTTGCAAGAGGAGTGCGTGTGCAACCGTTTTCATTTTGTTCAACAAGCAGACGCAGAGCCATATGCAGAGTATCGGAGAAATCGGCACCGTTTTCAGCGAGCTTGAGTCTGTCAAACTCATTCGCAAATGTGATAACCGCCTCAATAAGCTCGGTAACAACGGGGGCAAGTGCCTCAACGTCTTCACGGTGCTCATCGGAAGAAATGCAGAGGAATCTGCCCATATCCTTGAGTTCTTTTTTATAAGCATTTCTGATATTCTGACAGATATCCTTGACTTCCGAAACATAGCCTTTCGGAGCAGTCGGAATTCTGCCGAAAACCACTCGGGAATAAGCATCGGAAACGCCGTCCCAGTTCTCGGTTTTTATTGCATCAACAAAGCGGGCAAGCATTTCTTTTTCTGCGTAATATGTTTCGGCATATTTTGCCTCAAGCTCAGGCTCATCGGCAAGAAGATACAAACAGTGATCGATGCCTCCGATACAGCTTTCGACCGTACCCGCCATATGCTCAAGCAGAATTCTTCCCCACGGACTTTCACTGATTTCACGGGGTGCGGTGAATTCGGCAACAAGAGAGCGAAGCCAGTTTTCGGGGAAAGGATATGCCTGAGACAGATTATGAAGCCTCAGAATTGCATCAATAAGTTTTTTGTCATCCCTGTTATCGCTGATGAGATTTGTCAGACGCATAAAGTTTTCGGTCGGATTTTTATAGAGTTCACCGACAACCGTATTGACCGCCTGTGCACGGAGAATATCGAGTCTGCTCTCATCGAGCATACCAAAATCGGGTGCAATGCCGAGAGCATGGAAATTCTCACGGACAAGGTTGATGCAGAAAGAGTCGATAGTGCAGATATTTGCGCAAGGGAGCATAAGCTGTTGACGGCGCAAACGTCTGTCGGAGGGATTTTCGGCAATTTTCTTGCTGATTGCCGCTTCGATTTTTTCTTTCATCTGCGAAGCCGCCGCTTTCGTGAAGGTCACGATAAGCAGATTTTCGACTCCGCAAGGTTTTTCGGAATCACAGATTCTGCGGATTACTCTTTCGACAAGCACCGCTGTTTTGCCCGAGCCCGCCGCCGCACTGACAAGCAGAGTGCCCTTGCGCGCCTCGATTGCTTTTTTCTGATCATTCGTCCAGTCCATCCGCATCATCCTCCTTTTCCAGATTTCTTAACGCCTCGTCGGTATCTGTATCAAGCAGTTCCTTGACGGGGATATCTTCTTCATATGAACAAACGGATTTATAGTCACAGTACTGACAGACGTTCTTATAACTTGCACCGAATGACGGAACCGCTTCGATTCTGCCGCTATGGAGTGCATCCGCCATTTCAACAAGCAAAGCATCAGCTTTCTCTTTGAGCTTTTCAAGCTGACTGAGTCTTATAAGCGATCCTTTCATTTCGCCTTTTGCGTTGAAATCAACGGGAATATAAAGCCCTCCCGCAGATTTATCCATCGCAACAACAACGTCGCAATCATTCAGAACGATACCCTGCATACGGCACTTCTTCTGTTTTTTGAGTGCAACGTCTTCGGCGGCTTCTCCCCTTTCAGCCGAAACAAGCGGAGAATTTGCGGGGTAATAAAGCACGCCTGCAGGAGTGATTTCACCGTATCTTTCCTTGCCGTTCTGCCACAAAGTAAAAAGATAGATGAACATCTGCATATTCAGACCCTGAAGCACGTCGCTGAGTCTGAACGCCTTGCCCGACGATTTGTAGTCGACTATACGCAGATAAGTTTTGCCGTTGATAACGGCTTTGTCAACTCTGTCAATCGCACCCGAAATGCTGATTTTGCCTTTCTCCGTCTCAACCTCGTATGACGGAATTTTGCCGTCAAAACCGATTGAAAGTTCGAAATCAACAGGTCTGAAATCGCTCAGCGAAAGCTCTTTGATAAGCCTTTCGGCAACGTCGCACACCGTCAGGGCAAGTTTATGATAAAGATAAAGGAATCTCTCGTCTCTCTGTGAGCCGTCAAGTTTTTCCATAAGATAAGCATTCATCAGCGAGGTTATGATATCGAGCAACTCGTGATGAGCCATTCCGAGAAGCGTTTCCGAATCGTAATCCGCAAGAAGTTTTTCAAGCACGTGGTGAATTACGTTACCCCTCTGCATCGGATCAAGCTCTGCAATTTTGCGGGGCATAGCCTTGATGCCGTAGCGACAGAAATAAGAAAACGGACATTTATAGAAGCTTTCCACTTTTGAAGCCGAGATGTAAAGATTGTTTCCGAAAAGCTTAAGTGCCGCAGATTTATCCGAAATCGAGAAATCACGCAGACCTCCCGCCCTCTCAAGCGACGCTATCCTGCCCGCAAAATCCTCTCTGTCTCCGAAATATTCTTCGAGGGTTGCACCGAGCGTACTTTCTTCGCTGCGGTTTTTTGCAAGTTGTTCGAATGCAAGATTTTCGCCTTCGATATAGTAAAGTCCGTCAAGGCAGGAGGCGTCAACCTCCCTGCATTTCGGGAAAAGTGTTTTGATTTTGGTATAAAGCTCCGAGGGTGCAAGTTGCTCGTTCTGCGAATTTCTCTCGGGGCAACAAACATAAAGCTTATGTGATGCACAGCAAAGAGTATTATATGCAATCAGCTTTTCTTCTGCCAGTTTATATTCGCCGAAATCGGAGAGTCCGATTCCGATTTCACTCATTCTGCGTCTGTCCTTATCGGTCAGCGCCGAACCCGATGACGGTGTCGCAGGAAAAACTCCGCTGTTTGCACCCGCAACAAAAACAGCCTTCGGGGTAACCGTACGTATTCTGTCTGCAGAGCCGATTGTTATTTCATCGAGTCCCTGCGGAAGGCTTCCGACGGTTTGTGCGCTGAGCATAAGATCCAGTATTTCGGCAATTTCGGATGCATTGACCGCTCTCTCACCTGCAACGGTTGCAAGGGAATCGAGCAGATCCATAACAACGTTCCACATTCTGTCGAGCTCAAGAGCGATACCCGTTTCGCCCGATGCGGTCAGATAATCGGCAAGCTGTTTGAGATTCTCAGGTACGTTGACCTTCATCAGAAAATCAAAAATTGCTTTTGCGGCGGCGGTGCCGTCGGTATCGGAAAGTGCATCTCTGAGACTGCACAGCGGATTGATAATTCTTAAACGCAGAGCGTTGAGGGATTCAAGTTCAGCGGTATCCTCATCCTCTGTTTTTTCGCCGAATCCTCTGGGATGCTGTGTCCATTCCTTAAGCCAGCCGCCTCTGTTGATTTGCCAAAGATAGCAATAATTCTCAACCCGGGAAATTTCCTCTGCCGTAAATCCCGTAAGCTCCGTCTTCAAATATCGCATAACCGTTTCGGTATCGAAGCCGCCGCTTGCAATACCGACTGCACAGGTCACAAGATTGACAACAGGAGAAGTGTCGACAGGCTGACGGCTATCGTCAAAAACACTGATTCCGCATTTCTTGAGAGCGGAGCGAAGCGGCGCTTCATAAGCTGAACTGTCTCTCGCAATAACAGCAATATCACGGCATCTGTAGCCCTCTTCACGGATGAGCTTCTTCGCAGTGCAAGCAATATATTCGCATTCGGCATAAATATCAACTGCCTTGCACAGGGTAATATTGCCGCAATCTTCTTCATACTTATTGGGTGCGGGTGAAAAAAGCTCCTGCTCAAGAGCCGCAAGTTCAGGGGATGCATAGCGTTCAAACTGCGGCGGGAAATTATTGAATTTGCTTCTCATCGAAAGATACTGCGGCTTTGCAACGGGCACTCCGCATTTTTTTGCGGATTCGATAAGTCTGTGCGCAGTTCTTTTCGTATGTGCAAACAGCTCGGTTTCATCGTCTCCGTTCTGCAAATCATCGGTGCAAAGGGTGACGTAAACCGTTTCCGCTTTTGCAAGCATACGTTCAATGACCTTATATTCCTGAACGGTAAAGCCTCTGAAGCCGTCAATAAAAACAAGCCTGTCCTTGAAATAACCGTTTTCGGGCAGAATATCATAAAGCTCGTCGAGAAGGGTATCGGGGTTGAAATAGCTGCCCGAAACCATTGCATCATAAGCGTCGAGAACGGTCACAATATCATTGAGCTTCATTTTGAGAAGCCCCTCTTTTTCTTCTGCAAGAGCAAGACGCACGCTGTCAGTTGAAACGGAATTCTGCCTGAATTCTGACGAAAGGGCAATAAAATCGGAGATGACGGATTTCTTTGTCACGTGGTTTGCGTAAAGACGCAGTTTATCCTTCACGCTGCCCAGTGCGTTCCGCATAAGTACCGCCTTTGCGGAATCATCAAGTCTTCTGCGTTCGTGGAGTGCAGGTCTGCCGACAAGCTTTTCCCCAAGACTTGTGAAACTGAGCACGTCAACGTCAGCCATCGCTTTCGCACCGAATTTTTCAAGCATAAGCTTTTCGCTCATAAATGAGAACTGCTCGGGCACTATCAGGGTCAGCTTTTTATTGCCGCCCTTTGCAAATTGTCCGATAAGGTTCATTATATGTGCGGTTTTGCCGCCGCCCGCTCTTGAGAGAATCAAATAAAGCATAATATCACCATAAAAATAATTATAAAAAAATTATATCATAAGAGGTTGTCTTTGTCACGATAAATTATAAAAGATATCGTGTCCGTTTAGCAGTACATCCAAACAAAAAAACGTCAGTATCAGCCGATATTGACAATATTACTTTTATATGCTAGAATGATATCTGTATTTTTATACGTATTATTATATTCTCATTTTGAAAGGAGCAAATCCAAAATGGATGACCCCGGCCCTGCGATTTTTTCGGTTGCTGAAACCTCAGTTGACCCCGTATCTCTTATTTTAAAAGTTGTTCTGCTTTTCGTTCTGATTATGGTTAATGCATTCTTCGCAATGAGCGAAATCGCAATCATATCCCTCAACGACACAAAAATGCAGAGACTTGCTGAAGAGGGAAACAAAAAAGCAAAGCAGATTATCAAGCTGACCGAAAATTCAAGCAATTTCTTATCGACAATTCAGATCGGCGTTACTCTTGCAGGATTTCTGACCTCGGCATCGGCTTCACAGACCTTTGTTGATATGCTTGTCAACGCACTTGCAAAAACGCCCGTCGCAAACTACGTTCCTCTGAGCGTTATCGGCGTTGTTTCGACGATTCTCATCACACTCGTCACTTCATATTTTTCGCTCGTTCTCGGTGAACTTGCACCCAAGAGAATCGGTATGCAGATACCTGAAAAGATTTCATATAAGGTTGTCGGTATTCTTCTTTTTATTGCGAAAATTGCTAAGCCCTTTGTTAAAATTCTTTCTTTTTCAACGAATACTATCGTCCGTCTGTGCGGCTTCGATCCCAATGCCGATGAAGAACACGTTACGGAAGAAGAAATCCGTATGATGGTTGACGTCGGCGGAGAAAAAGGTGTTATCGAAGACACTCAGAAGGAAATGATTGACAATATTTTTGAGTTTGATGACCTTGACGCAAGCGACATTATGACTCACAGAACGGAAATGACCGCTATCGAAGTAAGCCGTTCTCTCAAAGAGGTTGCCGAACTTGCTTTTGAAAACGGCTATTCACGTATTCCCGTTTTTGAGGATAATCCCGACAGCATCGTCGGTGTGCTTTATGCAAAGGATCTTCTCAAATTCGTCGGTCACAATATTCCCGAAGATCTTACCATCTCAAATGTTATGCGTAAGGCGCTTTACGTTCCAAAAACGCAGTCCTGCGGTGACCTGTTCAAGGCTATGACAGAGAGCAAAACACAGTTTGCCGTTGTTGTTGACGAATACGGCGGCACGGCAGGCATCGTCACACTTGAGGATATTCTCGAATCCATCGTCGGCAATATTCAGGATGAATATGATGACGAAGAAGAAGAAATCACAAAAATCGACGAAACCACCTTTACCATCGACGGTACCATCGACCTCGACGAGGTCAATGAGCTTGTCGGAATCGAGCTTCCCGAAGGTGATTACGATACTCTCGGCGGCTTTGTTATCAGTCTGCTCGGCTATCTGCCGTCCGAAACCGATAAGACTCCGATTGTTGCCGAATACCAGAATCTCCGATTCACTGTACTTTCACTCGATGAGCGCCGAATTGAAGATATCAAGGTTGAAATACTCCCCCTGCCCGAATCAGAAGATGATGAGGACGATGACGACTGATTATACGGGCTGTAGCATTGCTACAGCCTTTTTTTAAGAGGAAAATAAAAATGGAAAGAATCAATATTGTTCCCATGCCCGATAAAATTGAATATCTCGGCGGAAAATTCACTGTTGAAGCCTGCCCGCTTCAGACAAATATTGATCCCACCCTCGCAAAAGAGGAATATATACTCACTGCAGACAGCAACGGTATCAGCATAACAGGCGGCTCGGATCAAGCCGTTTTCTACGGCAAACAGACACTCCGCCAGATGAAGGGTGAGTGTCCCTGCGTTAAGATTTCCGATAAACCCGCTTTTGAATATCGCGGATTTATGCTCGACTGCGTACGTCACATTTTTTCGGTTGATGAAATTAAAAAAATCGTTGATGCTGCAGCAAGTCTCAAGATGAACAGCTTTCACTGGCATCTGACGGATGATCAGGGTTTCCGTGCATATTCGGACCGCAGACCTTCCGCCACCATCGACGGCTCAGTCAGAAACCGTTCGGAATTCGGTTCGCTCAAAGAAAACGGTGCATACGGCGGATACTACACCGCAAAACAGATGCGTGATATCGTTGAATACTGCGCCGAAAGAT
The DNA here is from genome assembly GCA_017502085.1 of Clostridia bacterium. GTDB lineage: Bacteria > Bacillota > Clostridia > Oscillospirales > Acutalibacteraceae > CAG-177. The sequence continues at coordinate 36,066 of JAFVVQ010000046.1, forward strand.
ACATAACCGTTATTCCCGAATTTGACGTTCCCGGTCATTGCTCTGCCCTTCTTCACGCGTATCCCTCAATCGGCTGCACCGGTATGCCCGTTGAAATCAAGACACATCAGGGCATTTTTGAAGATATCCTCTGTGCAGGTAAGGACGAAACTTTTGAAATAGTTTTTGATATTCTCGAAGATCTGCTTGAGATCTTTCCCTCGGAATATATCCATATCGGCGGTGACGAAGCGCCGAAAACCCGTTGGAAGAATTGCCCCGATTGTCAGCGCAGAATCAGTCAGGCAGGACTCGCAAACGAGGAAGAACTGCAAGGCTGGTTCACCAACGAAATCGTTGCTTTCCTCAAGTCAAAGGGCAGAAAAGCAATCGTATGGAATGAAAGTCTCAAAAGCGGTCTCATCGGCAACGATACAGTTGCGCAGATGTGGATGGATCCGAAAAATCATTCCGTTAAGTTTGCCAACAACGGCGGCAGAATCATTGTTTCGGATTTCTTCCATTACTACTGCGACTATCCTTACGCAATGACCCCTCTCAACAAGACTTATAAATACAAAGCCGTGGTCAGAGGTATAAAAAATCCCTGTTCGGTCTACGGCGTTGAAGTTCCGATATGGACGGAATTCATAAATAATTTCAACCGTCTTTGTTATATGTTTTTCCCGAGATTTGCCGCCGTTGCGGAAACGGGATGGACAAAAGAAGAAAACAAAAACGCCGCAGATTTCTGCGAACGTTTCAGATGCTATTCTTCAATCCTCAGTCAGATGGGCATTACCGCCGCACCGCCGCACGATTGGAATCCTTCCCCTGTTGCAAGAGCGACGGGTACGGTCGGATTTATGAATTCAAACGTCAGAAAAAAGCCGAAAACAAAATAAAAAATCAGCCGTGTGCATTGCGCAATGCACACGGCTTTCTGTTTATTTCTTATTGATTCTGATTACGTAGCTGACCGCTTCCGCAATGGCGATTGCCGAAACGAAGAAGCAAGCCATAATGAGAGACCATCTGAGGTCGATCGCGCCTCTGTTAGCGTTGTCGAGTGTTGCTTCGATTGCAATCATATAGATGACGCCTTCAAGCGAAAGGAGCGAAACACCGTGCAAACCTTTGAGTTTGCCTGCGCCCGCAAGTGACGAGTCAATCGCAATAAAGATTGCCATAAGAATCAGAAGCGGGAGAAGAATCTTATAAAGCTTCTCGGCGATTCCGACCTTGCCGAGAACAAACACAAGATAAGCCACTACCGAGAAGAAACTGATGAGAGCAGTTATGGGTGCGGGGGTTATGTTGAGAGCGGGATAAACAGCCACCATCCAAGCAACGATAAGAGCGCCGATAACGTAGAGACACCAGCCGTCGTTTCTGTGGAAAAGAAGGTCAATAACGCCGCAGATTGATGCGGGAAAAACCATCAGCGCCGTAGCGATAGCCGCAAAGCTCTTTGATCCTTTGCCGGGTGTTCTGAAAAAGCTGCCCCTATGATTCGGCTGAGCAGGTTGAACGGGTGCGGGGTTGGGGTTGTTGCCTACGGGTGTACCGCAGTTGCCGCAGAAAGTGTTGCCTGCGGGAATCGGGTTGCCGCAATTTGTGCAATTCATAAAGCATTCCTCCTGATTTGTTATTTCTATTATACAAAGCCTCACGGCAAAATGTCAATATAAACATTCAAATTATATCATTGACAATCTTTTTCCCCTGTGTTATACTTTCATTAATTATGGTATACAATTATTAACAGCATTGTTGCGTAATGTTAATAAACGGTAAACATTTGAATACATCCGAAAAGATTGTGACGGAGACAGTAGCTTCTGCACGGTGCAGACTCAGTGAGGCGGAGAGAGTGTGAACCCGCCGTTTGCCGCAGACGTGAATATCACTCCCGAATCGCAAACCGAAAGATTTAACCGAGTAGGCTTTGACGGAATCCCGCCGTTATCGGGAGCATAATGAAGTTATGTATGGGTGGTTAACGAGGTTTTCTTCGTCCCGTATAGGGGCGTTTTTTTATTGTTTAAAACACAAAATTTATATATCGGAGGAATGAAAAATGTACGAAAAGGTTTCACCGAATCTTAATTTCGTCGAAAGAGAAAAAGCTGTGCTTGAATTCTGGAAAGAAAATAAGATTTTTGAAAAAAGCATTGAAACCAGAAAGGGCTGCCCAACTTACACTTTCTATGACGGCCCTCCCACAGCAAACGGCAAACCCCATATCGGTCACGTTCTGACCAGAGTTATCAAAGATATGATCCCCAGATACCGCACCATGAAGGGTTATATGGTACCCCGTAAGGCCGGCTGGGATACTCACGGTCTCCCCGTTGAGCTTGAAGTCGAAAAAATGCTCGGCATCAACGGCAAGGAGCAGATTGAAAAATACGGTCTCGAACCCTTCATCGGCCACTGCAAGGAAAGCGTCTGGAAGTATAAGGGTATGTGGGAAGATTTCTCGGGCACCGTCGGTTTCTGGGCTGATATGGATGAGCCTTACGTAACCTACCACAACAGCTATATCGAATCCGTATGGTGGTCACTCAAGGAAATCTGGAACAAGGGTCTCCTTTACAAGGGCTTCAAGATCGTTCCTTATTGCCCCCGCTGCGGCACTCCCCTCTCATCCCACGAGGTTGCTCAGGGCTACAAGGCAGTCAAGGAAAAGTCAGCGGTTGTCAGATTCAAGGTAAAGGGTGAAGATGCCTATTTCCTCGCATGGACAACAACTCCCTGGACTCTGCCCTCAAACGTCGCTCTCTGCGTTAACCCCGACGAGACCTACTGCAAGGTCAAGGCTGCAGACGGCTACACATACTATATGGCTCAGGCTCTGCTTGACACCGTTCTCGGTCAGCTCGGTGACAAGGAAAACGGCGTTGAAGCATACGAAATCCTTGAAACATACAAGGGCACAGACCTTGAATACAGAGAATATGAGCCTCTCTTTGAATGCGCAGGTGTAAGCGCCGCAAAGCAGAATAAAAAGGGTCACTATATCACCGTCGACAACTACGTTACAATGTCTGACGGTACAGGTATCGTTCACATCGCTCCCGCTTTCGGTGAAGACGACGCACAGGTCGGCAGAAAGTATGACCTCCCCTTCGTTCAGTTTGTTGACGGCAAGGGCAATATGACAGAGGAAACTCCCTACGCAGGCAAGTTCGTCAAGGATGCTGATATCGATATTCTCATCGACCTCGACAAGGACGGCAAACTCTTCTCCGCTCCCAAATTCGAGCACGACTACCCCTTCTGCTGGAGATGTGACACTCCCCTCATCTACTACGCAAGAGAATCCTGGTTCATCAAGATGACCGCCGTCAAGGATAATCTTGTCAAAAATAACAATACCGTCAACTGGATTCCCGAAAGCATCGGCAAGGGCAGATTCGGCGACTGGCTTGAAAACATTCAGGACTGGGGCATCAGCCGTAACCGCTACTGGGGTACTCCTCTCAACATCTGGGAATGCGAATGCGGTCACAGACATTCAATCGGCTCAATCGAAGAACTCAAGTCAATGAGCAGCAACTGCCCCGATGACATCGAACTTCACCGTCCCTTCATCGACGAGGTAACAATCAAGTGTGAAAAGTGCGGCGGCGAAATGAAGAGAGTTCCCGAGGTTATCGACTGCTGGTACGATTCAGGCGCAATGCCCTTCGCTCAGCATCACTATCCCTTTGAAAACAAGGACCTCTTCGAGCAGCAGTTCCCCGCAGAGTTCATCTCTGAGGCTGTTGACCAGACAAGAGGCTGGTTCTATTCGCTTCTTGCTATCTCAACTCTTCTCTTCGACAAATCCCCCTACAAGAACGTTATCGTTCTCGGTCTTGTTCAGGATGAAAACGGTCAGAAGATGTCCAAGTCCAAGGGCAATGCAGTTGACCCGTTCGATGCACTCGAAAAGCACGGTGCAGACGCTATCCGCTGGTATTTCTACACCAACTCCGCTCCCTGGCTTCCCAACCGCTTCCACGCAAAGGCAGTTGAAGAAGGTCAGCGCAAGTTTATGGGTACACTCTGGAATACCTACGCATTCTATATTCTCTACGCTAACATCGACAAGTTCGATCCCACAAAGCACGAGCTTGATTACAGCAAGCTTTCCATTATGGATAAGTGGCTTCTCTCAAAGCTCAACACACTCATCAACACCGTTGACGGTCACCTCGGCAATTATGCTATCCCCGAGGCTGCAAGAGCTCTCCAGAGCTTCGTTGACGATATGAGTAACTGGTATGTCCGCAGAGGCAGAGAACGTTTCTGGGCACAGGGTCTTGAGCAGGATAAGATCAACGCTTATATGACTCTCTACACCGCTCTTGAAACCGTCTGCAAGCTTGCCGCTCCGATGATTCCGTTTATGGCGGATGACATCTACCGCAACCTTGTATGCAGTGTCAACAAGAACGTTCCCGAAAGCATCCACCTTTGCGATTATCCCGTTTCCAACCCCGATTTTATCGACAAGGATCTTGAAGCTTCAATGGATGAAGTTCTTGACATCGTTGTTCTCGGCAGAGCTGCAAGAAACGGCGCAAACATCAAGAACAGACAGCCTCTCGGCAAGATTTTCGTTATCGCTCCGAAGGTACTCGGCAAGGAATACTGTGAAATCATCGAGGATGAGCTCAACATCAAGGAGCTTGACTTCACAAACGACACCTCTTCATACGTATCATACAGCTTCAAGCCCCAGCTCAAGACTCTCGGTCCGAAGTACGGCAAGATGCTCGGCGCAATCAGAGAATACCTTGCAAACGTTGACGGCTCAGCCGCAAAGGCAGAGCTTGACGAAAAGGGTGCTCTCACCTTCACCGTCGGCGAAAACGAAATCGTTCTTGCTCCCGAAGACCTTCTTATCGGCACAGTCCAGAAGGAAGGCTTCCAGGCAGAAAGCGATAACGGCGTTACCGTTGTTCTTGATACAAACCTCACACCCGAACTCATCGAGGAAGGCTTCGTAAGAGAACTCGTTTCCAAGATTCAGACAATGCGTAAGGACGCAGGCTTCGAGGTTATGGATACCATCAAGATTTACGTCAGCGGCAACGAAAAGATTGAATCAATCTTCAACGCAAACAAGGAAAGCGTTTGCGGCGACGTTCTTGCAACCGATATCATCGCCTCAGCAGGCGGCTCATTCACCAAGGAATGGGATATCAACGGCGAAAAGGTAACCCTCGGCGTTGAGAAGAACTGAATAAAATAACCGAAAGCCATCTGATTCGTCAAAAGAGTCAGATGGCTTTTAAATTTTTGTTTTGCAATTTGTAATTATATGTGTTCAACTGCTCAGTTTTGTTTTATCATCGGTTGCTGTTTTCCAGCCACCAACCGGCAAGCTCAATTATTGCTTCTGCACTGAAATAGTCCACAAAAAATGTTGTGTTAAACAATTTATCAAGATATTCCGAAACAACTTGCATTGCCATCATAATTATCGAAAGAATCGGTAACGGCATATTTTCACCTCCTTATCTTTGTCCATTTTTACAATACTATAGTATTTTATATTTGTCAATAGTTAATTTTATAATAGTATTTATAAAATTGACATTTGGAGTGCATAAAATGCTGAGTGAAAAGATAAAATCCTTAAGACTTGCAGGAAACTACAGTCAGGTTGATATTGCCGAAAAGCTTTCTGTAACTAAGCAAACTGTATCAAACTGGGAAAATAATAATATTCAGCCGTCTGTTGATATGCTTATCAAAATAGCAGATTTGTTTGGAGTTTCAACAGATTACCTTCTCGGCAGAGATACGTCACCGAAACTTGATGTCAGCGGTCTTAGTGAAATTGAAATTCAGCATCTGAATATGATTATAAATGACATCAGAAACAAGAATCCGCAGGTTTGACCGCCTGCGGATTTTGTTTGTCATCCCGAAATAAGCCGAATACATTTTTTAACACTACTGTATGGGACGGCGACCCGACGTCCCGAATTGAAATTCCGATGAATTTGCGGGCGGATGATATCCGCCCCTACACTGAAACATCAATAATTCCAAATTAAAAACGGGCAAGGGCAACGCTCTTCCCGTTTTCCATAAAAAAGAGCACAGCCATTGACTGTGCTCCTTATTTTTTTTATTCTGTTCTGAGTGCTACAACGGGGTCTTTCTTCGATGCAATTCTTGAGGGAATCAGACCCGCAACGAAGGTGAGCACCATACTGATAACAACAAGAATAATTGCGCCGTTTGTGGGAAGCTGAGCAACGTCCGCAATCTTCGTCAGATGCTGAATAACCGCATTTATCGGAATTATCAGCAACAGTGTCGTTCCTATGCCTATCGCGCCCGAAACGAAACCGACTATCAGCGTTTCCGCATTGAATACGCTCGAGATATCCTTCTTCGATGCGCCGATTGCACGGAGAATACCGATTTCCTTTGTTCTTTCAAGAACGGAAATATAGGTGATGATACCGATCATAAGAGACGAAACAACAAGTGAAATTGCAACGAATGCGATCAGTACGTACGAAATAACGTTGACAATCTTTGTAACTGATGAAAGCAAAAGACCGATATAATCCGTATACTTGATTGCCTTGTTTTCGTTACCTTCTGCTTCCATTCTCTGATTATATGCTTCGATTTCCGCTGAAATCATATCCTTCGCCTCGAAGTCAATCGGGAAAATGCTGATTGAAGTGGGTTTGTTCAGGTCGGCAACACCGAGGAGCGAAATCGCTTCGTCATAGTTTGCCGCAAACGGCTGAGGCTCGGGTTCGGGCTCGGGTTCTGCAGGCGTTTCGGGATCAACGGGTGTTTCGGGATCTGCCGCATTCTCGGGAGGCGGAAGAATTTCACCGTAATCGCCGTTAATCATACCGGTCAGAATATCAAGCTTCATACCCTTTGTGGGAATACTGCCGATCATATCAACCGCCTGAGACGCAGACATATCACCCATACCGGGAATTGCCATTGTTTCGGGGAGAAAACTTACAAGTTCTTCCTTTTCGGCATCTGTACGTTTGCTCTGAAGGAAGAGAGTGACCATTCTTCTCATATCTTCCCTCTGCTTGCCTGAATAGTTTTCATCAATAAGAGCAAAGATTTCATCTTCGGAAAGTGCGGTTGCCTTTGCCTGAAGCGATTCACCCTTGAATGCCATCGAACTTGTTTTGGGTGCTTCACCCGAAGGAAGCTGAGGATCGAGCGAAACCTCGGCTGCCTCGGGAACAACCGGTGTTTCAGGTGCTGCGGGAGCAACGGTTTCCTCCTTGACGAAGGGCAGACCCGTAAAGACGTCGGTTGCGGGATCCGCAAGCTGCTTTTTAACAATTTCAGACTTATTGGTTTCGATGATAACGTGCTCTGTCAGTCCGACGGTATAGCCGATTGCACCTGTTGTTACAACCATAAGCGAACCGTCTGCAGGTCTGACGATACCGACGATTTTGATTTCCTCGCCTTTTGAAACAAGTTCCTTGACGTATTCTTCATCGCTGTGTCTGTCAGTCCAGATCTTTGTTTCTTCATCGTAGCTGTAATAATCGGGCTCGAGAACGAGTCTGAAAGTCTTGCCGATAATATCGTCATATTCAATCTCATAGCTCTTGGGAGTGAACTCTTCGCCCGACTGCATAGCCATAAAGGCTTCCATCATATCCTCGGGTGTCGAAAGTCCGAGACCCTGAATTGCGATATCGCTGATTTCGTTGTTCTTGTCAACGATAAGAACAACCTCGTTATAATTCTTGGGCCACGTGCCTTCAACGATATTATACTGTTCCTCGAGCAGAGCCTGATTATCGATAAGCTCCATCCAGGAGTTAAGATACTTGTTCATATAGGTTTCCATCGAGGCGTTACCCATCATCGCACCGCCCATTCCGGCGCTCATACCGCCCATCATACTGTTTGCCATAGCAACAACGGGGCTCGGATATACCTGATTGAGACCGTTCGATGTGTCAGCGGCATAGATGTTGAGTTTGCCGCCGTAGGTATACTGCACACTGCTGGAATACTGCTTGATTTTGCTCTCGCCGCTTTCAACATACTGCTTGAAACCCGCAAGATCGTTTGCCCAGATGCCGCCCGTAAATGTTTCCATCATACCGGCAGCCATGGTGTTTGAATAAACCTTGTCAAGAGGATGATCGACCTCGCCGGGTGTGACACCCGCCATACTTCCCATCATCGCATTCATATCCATCGTTGCAGCTTCAACCATAACGGGATATGACGTAAGTGCTTCCTTCTGAATCGAATCGATATAAAGCTGGAAGCCGTTTGAAAGAGCAAGAATCAGCGCAATGCCGATGATACCGATACTGCCCGCAAACGAAGTGAGGAAAGTTCTGACCTTTTTGGTGAGCAAGTTGTTGAGTGAAAGAGTAAGTGCGGTTGCAAAGCTCATCGAGGTTTTCTTTGCCGCCTTTTTCGCTTCTCTCTTCGAAACCTTCGGCTGATTATCCTCTGCGGTCTCCTCCTTTGATGAATCATAAGGGTCGGAGTCGCTGACAACCTTACCGTCAACAAGACGGATAATTCTTGTTGAATATTCGTCCGCAAGTTCGGGGTTATGGGTAACCATAATAACGAGTCTGTCGGCTGAAATCTCCTTGAGAATATCCATAATCTGAACGCTTGTTTCACTGTCAAGCGCACCCGTGGGTTCATCGGCAAGAAGAATTTCGGGATTATTGACAAGCGCTCTTGCAATCGCAACTCTCTGCATCTGACCGCCCGACATCTGGTTGGGCTTCTTGTTGAGCTGGTCGCCGAGACCGACTTTTTCAAGAGCTTCTTTGGCTCTCTGCTTTCTTTCCGCCTTTGAAACACCGCTGAGTGTCAGCGCAAGTTCAACGTTCGAAAGAACGGTCTGATGAGGAATCAGGTTATAGTTCTGGAAAACGAAACCGACCGAATGGTTTCTGTAGGTATCCCAGTCTCTGTCCTTGAAAGATTTGGTGGACTTGCCTTTGATGATAAGGTCACCGTCGGTGTATTGGTCAAGACCGCCGATGATATTGAGAAGAGTTGTTTTACCGCATCCCGAATGACCGAGAATTGAAACAAACTCGCTCTTGCGGAATTCGATGTCGCATCCCTTGAGCGCAACAACCTTCGAATCCCCCGTCGGATATTCCTTGACGATGTTGGTTAATTTAAGCATATATAAACTCCTTGACAAAGTTAATTACGACTGTTACACTTGTAACTGTTACAAGTGTAACATTAGTTTATGAACAAATCATCAACAAAATAGCATTATTTTTATAAAACAATACAGGTGTTACAAAAGAGGGATATGTGTAATGGATAAACAAAACGAAGTCAATCTTCTGACGAAGGAATGCATTCTGACCGCACTTCTGCGACTGATGGACGAAAAACCCTATAACAGCATTTCTATCACCGATATCACGTCACTTGCGGGTGTTTCACGAATGGCATATTACAGAAACTACAACAAAAAAGAGGATATTCTGATAAAACACCTCGAGGACGCCGAGAAGCGCATTATCGAAAAATACAACGGCACAAAGGTCGAGAGTATAAAGGATATCATCTATTATGTTTCCAATTTTATTCAGGATAATTCAGGCGTTATCAAGGCGATTTATTCGGCGGGGCTCATGCACAAGCTGACCGATATGCTCAACAAAAGGATTTACAGCTATTTCCCCGTTTCGCACCAGAGTGCCGAGGGCAAATATGCCGTCAGGTTTTACGTCGGAGCGATACTCTCGGTCTACCGATACTGGATTGACACAGGTATGGAAGAGCCTGCGGAAACTGTCACGGATATCGTTTGCAAACTCATCGACAAAGACAGCGCAATTGATTTTCTCGTTATACCCGAATAATTTAATACACAACAAAAGCGGATTGCATCGGAGTATTCGGTGCAATCCGCTTCGTTTCAATTCAGTTTTCAGGTGAACAAACAACCAGATTATTCTTTTTCGTTCGTATATTCCGCGTTGATCTGAGCCTTTGCAATTGCCGCAAGTTCATCCGCATCCTTTGCGGCTTCAACCGCATTGCGCATTGCCTCTCTGCGTGCAAAAAGCTCCTGATACATTCTGTCACGCTTTTCACCGTTGAGGTTATGAAAAAATTTCGGAACAATTCCGAGTGCGCCCGTAATAATGGGAATACCCGTACCCATAGCAAAAATCCACCATTTGGTGGTATCCGCCTGAGTGCCGATTTTCAGACCCTGAACGTAACCGATTCGCTTCATAATAAAATTCTGAATCGAACGCATGGCAACACCCTGAAGCTTTGTGACAAGACCTCTGGCAACACCTGTCATCGCTTCCGCACGGTAACCGTTTTTCCATTCGCAGTAGTCCATCGCCTCGTTGAGAATTTCTTCGGGGATAACCTTTCTGAGACCGTAGGCACACATTTCAAGCATTTCTTCAACCGCAAGAAGCGGAAGCATAACCCACTTGTTTTTGTAAAGACCCTTTGACGCACCGCCGATTGAACCAACACCGAAAACGATCAGCCAACAAGCATCGGTCCACATATCCTCGAGAATCCAGATCGCCTTTGTTGAAAACCTCTTACGCAACGGTGCAATAAATGCGTAACTGATTGTTGATATCGGTGATGCGGGGATACCGACAAGAGTCTGATAAGTCGCTGAACCGAGAACGTCAATATAATAATTGATTCTGCTCTTCTGAACCGCAAATCCCGAAAGAAATTCGGAAAGCGTATAAAGAAGGATAGGTCTGTTATTCAATATCGCCTTAAGACCCTGAACAATGCTCGGCTTTTCAATCGACTGCGACACACGTTCTTTGGTTACGCAAATAAAGAAAAATGACATCGCACACGCAAGAATTCCGCTGCCGACCGCAAAACTGACAAAAAGATTCGTTCTGTTCCACGCAAGCACCTCATTGTTGACAAGATCGAGCAGAACACCGAAAAGCAGTTCGGGAAGATGTGCACCAAGCAAACCCGAAAGAAGCTTTGTCATCGTTATCAGATTGGTTCGTTCTAACGGGTCGGGTGTTATGGTTGACATAAAACCCGCACTTGCTATTGAAGTGAAAGTGCCGGCAGTCTCGCAGATAATTGAAAAGATCGCATAAAAAACAAGCTTCGGAGCGTATGTAGCGCTTGAATTTGCAAAAATAATCGGCATAAACCAATACCACATTCCGATAATTGTCAGCGGTATTTTACCGAGAAGAATGTATGGCTTGAATTTACCCCAACGGGTACGTGTTCTGTCAACAAGCACACCGATAAAAGTATCGTTGATTGTATCCCAGATACCCGCAAAAAGTTCAAATACCGCAAGAAAATCGAAATCGAGTTTTACAATATCGTAAATAAATCTTTCTTTATAGTTATCGATATTGAAGGTTGACGAAACTTCGTTGAGAAGGTAGCCGATTCGTTCCTTATTGCTGATATACCGTCTGTTTTTTGCAAGAGGATTCTTGACACCTTTTTCATAGTCAATGACAATTCCCCGGGATTTTTCAGCGGTTCCGACGTTTTCTGTCTTTGCTTCAGCCAAGCGAACACCTCCTTGATATTATTTATTTGATTATAACACAATTATTCTGAATTATCAATATAATTTATTTATAAAGCACACAAAAACAAGGACCGCACATAAAATGCAGTCCCTGTTATCATTATAAATTATTCCAGAATTCTTCAACTGTGCTTCTTTTTGAAACAACGGAGCCCTGAATCATATTCGGTTTGCCGCCCCCTCTGCCGTTAAGCGAAGCATTAATTGCTTTTCCGATTTCCCTGACATCATTTTCTCTGCTGACTACGGCATACTTATAGCCTTCGTCATCGTTACCCGAAAACACCGCCGCAATACCCACCTTATCGGCAAGCATATCAGCAAGAATCCTCGCATCATCGGCTGACGCACCGTCATCAAACATACAGTATCTTTCGCCCGAAACGGCTTTGATTTTCTCTGCAAAAAGTTCTTTTTTTAGTGCCTGATATCTGAAATCAGCATCCTTAAGACGCATCTGCAGTTTTTCAACCGCTTCGGCAACCTCCTCTGTCTTTGCGCAGAGCAGAGCCGAAATCGCATAAACACTTGCGTTTTTTTCGCAGTAATCGGCAAAAGCTTTTCTGCCGACCTGAAGGGTAATACGTACGCCCGATTTATAATTCATCATCGAAACCGCCTTGATGGGTCCGATTTCACCCGTCATCGCAACGTGAGTGCCGCAACACGCACAAAGGTCAACGTCGCCGATTTTTGTGAGTCTGACCTGACCCTTGATTTCCTTTTTGCTTCGGTAATCGTAGTTTTCAAGCTCCTCAGCGGTGGGATAAATAGATTCAACAGGAATATTCCGGTATACCGCCTCATTCGAAAGTCTCTCGATTTCCGCAAGCTGGTCAGCAGTCACAACACCGTTGAAATCAACGGTCATACAGCTTTCACCCATATGGAATCCGACATTGTCATAACCAAGCATTGAATGGAGCACACCCGAAAACACGTGCTCACCCGAATGCTGCTGCATATTGGAAAATCTCAGGTCAAAATCCAGAGTGCAATTCACCCTGCCCGAAACAGCGGCATCACAGATATGGATAATCTCATCATCTTTTTCAACAGTATCAATAACCTTCGCTTCACCAATAAAACCTCTGTCGCCCGGCTGACCGCCCCCCTCAGGGAAAAATGCAGTTTTGTCGAGAATAACCTCAAAGCCGTTTTTACCCTCAGTGCAGGAAACTACCTCTGCCTCAAATTCTTTGATATACTGATCTTTATAATACAAACGCTCGGTCATAAAAAATCTCCTTTTTGATTATGTCAGTTTATGATATCACATTTTTAGTATAAAATCAAATCATTCATATTTATCTTTCATATTTTTATATTTGACAACAATATGATAGTATGGTATAGTAGCACTATATTTTTTTGTAGAAATAAAGAAAGTGTGAGAAAAAAATGAAAGATTATATCAACCGTATCAAAAACGGCACTTCGACCCGACAACTCATTTTCTGGTGGATTGTCAGAGCAACAATGATTTTTGCATTTGTCAAAGGTTTCTTCCCTGCTGAAGGAAAAGCATTTGACATAACCGACCCGCTTCAGGTAGGTGCAAACTTTGTTGCAACCTTCGTCTGGGAAGCATGTATGGCATTCCCGAAAAAAAGCATTATGAGATACCTGCCCTCGACCATCCAGAATTACCTTATCGTCGGCATATGGTGTGCATCCTTTGGCGGAAAATTTCTGAATCTTTATTACAGCTTCAGATGGTGGGACGTTATGCTCCACTTTATCGGCGGCGCCGCCTGCGTTTTCTTCGGCTACGAGATCGCCTGTGCGATTCTTAAAAGAGACAACACAAAGGCTCCTCTTTCGCTGATTCTCCTTGCATCCTTTGGATTTTCATTTTTTGCCGCAACCGCATGGGAAGTTTTTGAATTTACCTTCGACCAGATTGCCTGCATGGGCGGCGGTATCGGTGACGCCCAGCACTGGAGTATCGAAATGGCAAAGGGCACCCCAAAAGAGTTGACACTCTTCCCGCCCGTTTACCCCGACAGATGGGCAATTATGGACACGATGGCTGATATCGTACTCAACACCGTCGGTGCCTTCTGCTCATATATTTACATAAGATTTATCCCGTACAGACACAAGGGCAAATACGCATTTGAATTCCTTAAATAAGATAAAAAGGTGTGGCTCACGCAGAGTCACACCTTATTTTTATTCAAAAAATTTCAATGCTCTGACGGTTTCGGCAACAGGCAAACCGACGATGTTGAAATAATCACCCTCTATGCCCTCAACAAGCACACATCCCCTGCCCTGAATTCCGTAGCTTCCCGCCTTGTCCATAGGCTCTTCCGAAGCCACGTACGAGGTAATTTCTTCATCGGTCAGGTCATAGAATCTGACTTTGCTGACCTGGGCAAAGCATTTTGTTTTTTCGCCGTCGGTAATACAGACACCCGTTATAACCTGATGCTCTCTTCCCGAAAGAGTACGGAGCATCGCCACGGCATCAGCTTCGTTTTTGGGTTTCCCGAGAATCATATCATCGATAACAACGATTGTATCCGCGCCGATAACCACACCGCCCGAACATTTTTCCGCAACGGCAAGTGCTTTCTTTTCGGCAGTCATCATTGCGGCATCCTTCGGCGCAGTACCTTCGGGGATTGTTTCATCGACATCGCTGACAAGCACGTCAAACTCAACACCCGCAACGGTGAGCAGTTCTCTTCTTCTGGGAGATGCCGACGCAAGAATTATCTTTTTCATTCAGCGCCTCCGTCAATGATTCCTCTGCGCTTCATTTCGGCAACACGCATAATCAGAGTCTGTGTTTTACCGTCGGGAATCTCGCCACGCATAACCATATCAACCGCCTCTTCAAGCTGAATTTTTTCAACCTCAAGGAATTCACCCTCATCAGGATGTGCCTCGGTTTCAACAAGTTTCCATGCGGCATAGAGATGGATTACCTCTCCGCAGTAGCCGGGCGTGGGATAAAATACGCCGAGTTTATGGTATTCGCGTGCAATATGACCCGTTTCTTCCTCGAGTTCACGCATACCCGCGTCGCCATCATCCTCGCCCTTTTCGAGTTTGCCTGCGGGCAATTCAAGAACAACCTCGCCGTAAGGGTATCTGAACTGACGGACAAAAATCAATTCGCCGTTATCGGTCAGCGGTGCAACGCATACTCCTCCGTTATGCTCAACAACTTCTCGGGTGCAAGGCGTTCCGTCGGGATGCTCCGCTTTATCCTTGCGCACGTTGATGATTCTGCCCTCATAAACGTAATTCTTTTCAACCGTTTTTTCAAAAAGCTTCATAATTATCTCCTCATAGCAACATAACGGGAACAATCCGAAGATTATTCCCGTTAAGAATTATTTACCAGTTATACATCTGTTCGGGATTCTTGAAGATATCCTCAAGTCTCTGAATGAAAGGAACAATGTCACCGAAGTCAACCGCTCTGTGATCAAAAACAAGGTCGATGGGCATTTCGTTGCCGATAGCGATAATATCATTGCCGTTTTCATCCTGCTTGACAACAGGCTTCTTTGTGATTGAGCCGATGCAGGCAACGAAAATCTGGGGAGGAATGATGGAAAGCAGAGCAACTCTGCCGGGGATTCCTCTTGTGACCGAACCGATGTTTGAAACGGTTACCGTACCCTGCTTGATATCAGCGGCTGTGAGTCTGTCGGTCTCGGGAATGGCATAGTAATCCTTCTTTGCCTGACCCGAAAGAGTCTTTATCTTGTGCTTGCCTGTCTTTGCACCGAAAAGACGAAGAATTGCCTGAAGAATATGACCTCTCTTGAGTTTTTCGATAGTATCGTTGAATGATACGGAGAACATAACCTCGGTAAGCTCGGTGTTGTTGATTTTTCTCTGAACGTCTGCGATATATTCGGTAAGTTCAACAAGACTCTTGTTGCCGATATCGTGAAGATTGATTGTCATCATTTCACCGTTGGGAAGAATCCAGGTCATACCTGCATGAATTTCATCCCATTCCGTTATCTCGCCTCTGACAAGTTTGCGATTGAATTTGATATGAGCATTAAGCTGAGGTGCAGCCTTGAAGCCCTCTGCAAGTGCCTTGAGAACGATGGTATTGACGGTAATCTTTACAGGGAATTTGCCCGATGCGTTAAGCTCCTTGACAACATCGAGGAACTTCGTGACCTCAGGCTCATAGATATAGGAAATGTGGGGAATTGTTTCCCAGCTTTCAGAAGTAATATTTGCAACTATTTTTCTTGCGATGCCGAAATGCGTAACTTTTGTAGCTTTCATTTTTTACAGCCTCCGTTTTGTTTATTTGGGCGTTTACAAAGTAATATTATCATATTGTTTTTTATATATTTTTCCATACGGGAAATATGGCGCAGTTTAAGAAATAATTTACAAATTGACAAACAAAAAAGAAGCGTCACAAAAGCAACGCTTCCTTTCAAATTACTTTTCAACAAACGTGGGGGTATCCGTTATACCGTGAGCAACGATATCCATAAGCAGATTGTTGGCCGCTTCAAGGTCTTCGCCGACGGTTACGGGTTCAAAGAACTGAATCTTTATGCTTTTTCTGAAGAACTTATATTTGCCCGTAATTGAAAACGGAACGATTTTCGAGCCTGTTTCTTTAGCCATTTTGACCGCACCGAATTTAAACGGAGTTATTGTATACATTGACTCGCTCTTGAGTTTGACCTTGCCCTCAGGAAAAATGCCGATAACCTTGTCATCCTCAAGCACCTCGATGGCCGATGAAAGCGCCGCCTTATCCTTCTGTCCTCTGTGAACGGGAATGAGACCGAAAGGTTCAAAATACCGTTTGAGCGGAGGTTCAAGAAGCTCACTTTTTCCGAGAAAATGAACAACTCTCTTCGTTGAAGCGGCAACGGTAATGCAATCCATAAAGTGGGTATGGTTACCCGCAAGAATGATTCTGCCTTCTTCGGGAATATTTTCAGCACCGATAATAGTGGGTCTGAACAAAATTCTGAAAGCCTTGTCCAGCTTGTTTCTGTGTTTGAGATATGCTTTGGGTTCGTTCATAAAAAACGCCTCCGTTCATTGTGACATCATTACAATAAATACAATACACATTTTTGCAAAAATGTCAACCGCAAATTATCAAGAACAACTGCGATTTAATAAATAAGGTATAATGTATTGTCTTTTTTTGCAAAAATATCCGCAAATCCTCTGCGTTATTGTTCAATGCTCCAAAATTTGAAACGAGCGAAAAAAACTCCCCTTTTTTTCTTGAAAACAATGCCGATAAGCGTATAATTATAACTCGGAAAAACAAAAAATATGGGGGATTATCTATGAAAATCTTCGCACCGAAGCTCTTCTCAATCAGAGAACGCTTCAGCAAAAAACAGCTCGTCAACGATATCGTGGCAGGCGTTATTGTTGCAATCATCGCTCTGCCACTTTCAATCGCACTCGCAATTGCATCGGGTGTTTCGCCCGAAAAAGGTCTTTACACCGCAATAGTTGCAGGCTTTGTCATCTCCTTTCTCGGTGCAGCAACGTCAATATTTCGGGTCCGACCGCCGCATTTGCAACTATCGTAGCGGGTATTGTTGCCCAATTCGGCACCGGCGGTCTCGTTATTGCAACCATTATGGCAGGTCTTCTGCTTGTCATTATGGGTGTTTTCAAATTCGGCTCACTGATAAAATACATTCCCTACACCATAACAACGGGCTTCACTGCGGGTATTGCGGTAACGATCGTCATCGGTCAGATAAAAGATTTTCTCGGGCTTTCATTCCCCGCAGGTATGCCGACGGTTGAAACCGCAGAAAAACTCCACGCAATCGCAGTATCAATCGGTACTTTCAACTGGCAGGCACTTCTCGTCGGTGTTATCGCACTTGCAATCCAGATTGTATGGCCGAAAATCAGCAAAAAGATTCCCGCTTCACTGATAACGGTTATCATTGGTGTAATCATCGTCAAAGCATTCAACATGGATGTCAACACGGTCGGTGATCTCTACACAATTTCAAGAGCACTTCCCAAATTCAGTCTGCCCGAATTCAATTTCAGTTCAATCAGCCAGCTTGTTCCGAGTGCATTCACCATCGCAATCCTTGCAGGTATAGAGTCCCTCCTCTCCTGCGTTGTTTCCGACGGAATGATTAAGGATAAACACAACTCCAACACAGAACTCATCGCACAGGGTGTCGGTAACATCTGCTCGGGACTCTTCGGCGGCATTCCCGCCACGGGTGCTATCGCAAGAACGGCGGCAAACGTCAAAAACGGCGGCAGAACTCCGATTGCGGGTATCGTTCACGCTGTTGTTCTTCTGCTGATTCTCGTTGTGCTTATGCCCTATGCAGCCTGGATTCCGATGCCCGTCATCGCAGCAATCCTCTTTATGGTCGCTTACAATATGAGCGAATGGAAGAGATTTGTCAAAATCTGCAAAACCGCTCCCAAAAGCGATATACTCGTACTTGTTGCGACATTCGTTCTTACGGTCGTTTTCGACCTCGTTGTTGCAATTGAAGTCGGTATGATTCTCAGTCTCGTTCTCTTTATGAAACGAATGAGCGACGTTGCAAAAATCAGAACGTGGAGTCACGATGCAACTGAAGAAACACCCGACACCGACAGACTCAAGAATATTCCAAAAAACACTGAGGTCATTGAATTTGACGGTCCGATGTTCTTCGCATCGAGCGAAAAGTTCAATTCAATTCCGATAAACGAGGGAGTCACAACAATTATTCTCCGAATGAGAAATGTTCCTGCACTCGATATCTCCGCTATGCGCGCACTCAACGAAATCCATTCAACCTGCATTGCCTCAAACCTGACGCTCATACTCTCTCACACCAACGAACAACCTTTATCAGTTATGAAGAAATCGGGATTCTATGACCGAGTCGGTGCGGAATATTTTCTTCCCAACATCGACGAAGCACTCGCATTTGCTGAGACTCTCAATAAATGATAATAACCGCTCCGATGCAGGTCGGGGCGGTTTTGAATATTTTTCCTCTTCAAAAAACAAACCGTTTGTGATAGAATATATTTCATCAGACCGAAAGGAGAAACTTTATGATCGGTGCAGACGTAAAACTGATTGAATACTCACGCAAGACCGACTTTTTCAACTTCATTACGCACGCCGTCGGTGCCGTTGCGGCAGCAATCGGATTCTTTTTTCTGCTTTCAAAAGCGGAGGGCCCGAGAGGATTTCTTTCTGCCGTTGTTTACGGACTTTCGATTCTTGCAGTATACTCGGTTTCTTCGGTTTATCACGGTCTTCCCCTCGGCGAAGCAAAACGCAGAGCAAGACTGATTGACCATTCGACCGTACCCGTTCTGATTGCAGGCACCGCCACCCCCTGCGCACTGATGACGCTCTGGAATATCAGCATTCCGCACACGGTTTTTATTCTTGTAATTGCCTGGGGATGCACGCTTTTCGGAATATTTTCGAAACTGTTTTTCTTTGAAAAGCTCAAGACAGTGACAGTTTCGGTTTATATTGTTTCGAGTCTGTTGATGCTTTCAAGCGCTACACCCGTCATCGGCAAAATCAATCTCGGAGCATTCAACGGTCTGCTTCTGGGCAATGCGTTTTATCTTGTAGGCGCACTTTTCTGCGCAATCGGAAGAAAACGTCCCGCAATGCACGTTGTTTTTCATATTTTTACGGTCGTCGGAAGCGCAATTCACTATTGGGTAATACTCAATTTTGTAATATAATCAACAAAAATTCAGAATATTATTAATTTTTTCAAAAATAGGCTTGATTTTTTCTTTCGGATGTGTTAATATACTTGGGCAATCGGAACTCGGTTGCATCCGAAATAAATATGCGCTGCTAGCTCAGTTGGATAGAGTGTTTGGCTACGAACCAAAAGGTCAGGGGTTCGAATCCCTTGCAGCGCGCCAATTAAAGGACATAGCATTTGCTATGTCCTTTAATTTTTTATGGCAAGGGATTCGAACGAGCGTTAAGAAAACAGTCCGGCGGACTGTTTTTAGCTCGGTGCGCCGCTAAGCGATAAAAAGTCCGTAGCGATTGCCGAAAGTCGAGCACCCTGAAAAAGCCGCCTGCCCTGTACCCTTGCAGCGCGCCATACCGAAACTCCTTGTATATCAAGGAGTTTCGGCTTTTTGGGTTATTTACAAAACTGTCTTTATATCTGTACCTTTATATATTAATGAACCATAAACTTAAACATAAATTTGACGAACATCATAAATATTCTGAGGCTTTTTGATGATTCGGGCATTTCAAAATCTTCTGCCGATGCCCCTGCAGAAAAGCCTCCGATTTCACCCAATTCGTAATTAACGCTATCAACATCTCTGCCTTCACCCGTAAAGTAATCCGCAGCAATAAGCATACCGTTTTCATCGAATATAAAGGTTGCTTCATTTTTGTAAA
>JAFVVQ010000047.1 GCA_017502085.1 Clostridia bacterium
CAATTATCTTTCAAATGCAATTAAGTATACAGACGGCAATAAGAAAGTTTCTGTTTCTCTGAAAAAAGACAGACACAGTTTTGTTTTTAAAGTCTGTAATGACTGCAACAGAATTACATTTTCAGATGAAGTGTGGGAGACCTTTATTAAAGGCGATGGATCAAGACACAGTAACGGAAGTTCTTCAGGAATGGGTCTGCCGATTTGCAAAAAAATATTCTATCTTCATTCATTTAAGTACGGTTATAATAAGGTTAAAGATGGAGTGGAGTTTTATTTCGGCAATAAATCAGAACCAAAAAAAATTCGAGAATTTATTTTTAAATACATAGCATAAACCTCTTAAGTTTGATTTTATTAACCGCAAAATGAAATTTTTATCCGTTGCAACACATTGTTGCGTGACTTTTTCGGATAAAAATGCTTTAATATAGTCAAAGGAGGTGCTTTGCGTGGCAAAAGTTTCAAAAAATATCAAGAAGCTCAGAACCGATAACGGACTGACTCAGGATGCACTTGCCGAAAAAATCAATGTCACCCGTCAGACTGTTTCGAGTTGGGAGAACGGAAGAACTCAGCCTGACATCGAAATGTTGGAGATTCTCTCACAAGTTTTTTCTGTTGGTATTGAAGAACTGATTTACGGCGAAAAGAACAAAGTCGGTCTTGAACCCACAAAATCCGATAGCCGAAAAATTATTAAAATCATTCTCGCATCACTCGGCTCACTTTTTACATTTATTGGACTTATCATTATTTTTATTTCAGTCTGGGACGATATTCCAGATGCATTCCTTGTTGTTATGATGTTTCTGCCTTTGCTTGGTGGTGCAAGCATTGCGGCATTTGCTTATGCCAAAAGGAAGGATTCGGTTTCTTGGTGCGAAAGCGCCTCGGTTGCATGGTCAGCAGGTTTTATAGCAACTGTTGCTCTTGTTATCGGGAATTTTAATGTGCCGATGGATTTCACCTTTGTACTGATTGTATGTGCAATAATGATTTTACCCATTGCATTTATTTTAAAAACAGTTTTTCCTCTTATTGCATACTATGTCAGCCTTTTGTGGTGGTCAAATATCGAAATAACCGAAAACAAAAATGTTTTTGAATGGCTGATTCCGTCTGCGATTTTACTTATAGTCGGGTTTGCATATACATTTAAGATTGACAAAAAAGACATTCGTCGCAAAATTGCAGTTTGCATCAGTGGTCTTTCTGCAGCAGAATTTATCGGATTTATTTGTGCGTATTATTCCGAACAGCCTTTATTTGCAACAATTTGTTTTATTCTTGCTTTCTTTGTTGCACTTTATTCAGCTGACAAAGGCGGAGATTTTGCTTATCCTTTCCGTCTCGTTGCCGTGCCGTGCATATCGGTTATACTGACTGTTTTAGTTTATGGGTTTCATATTTTCGGCGAGGGTATGACAGCAATCTCTGCTTCGGAACCGTTTATATGGATATGCATTGCAAAACTTGCTGCAGGCATTCTTTTCGGTAGAAAGAGTTTTGTTAAAAATCCGCTGAAAACAGTCTTTGTGGTTTGCGGAATAATTTCTGTTGCTTTGATTGCTTTTTATACGGGAGTTTTGCTTCGCTATCCCCGAATGATTATTGACCCTGAAGATACGATGCAGATTGTATTTATGTTTATCGCAATTATTGTAAGCATAATATTGATTATCAGAGGCGTGCAGAATGCGAAAATGCTCATCGTCAATTTCGGCTTACTGATGCTTTGTGCAGTTGCAATTTCACTTTTGATTGAATTGGATTTAGATCTGATTTTCAACGGCTTCATCTGTGCTGTTATGGGTGTTGCTCTTCTGCTTGTGAATAATTGGATGTCAAAGACATTCAAAGCAAAGGAGGCTGAACGCAATGCTTAAAAAGTTTTCCGTTTTAATCTTTGCTGTAATTCAGATTTTATTCTGCGTAAGTCTTACCGCCATTGAGCCGACAAAAGAATGGCTTATTGAAAACAAGGGTACAGTTTACCATATGAAGGTCAACTCTGTTACGTTCAACATTTACTCTGACAGTGGAATAAATTTCTACTCCTGCATCGAATGCGATTGGAGCAACATTTATGACGATGTGTATTATCAGGTGTTGAAGAGCGAATATGCAATCATCGAAACAGATGCAAACGGCATTTCGCATTTATCTGCCCGTACAAATAAAAAACCAAAAGAAGAAAACTATGTTAAAGGCTATTTCCCTACAAGAAACTTGGCTTGGTGTGTTGATACCGAGGTAACCGATGTTGTAAAAGAAAAGCTTAATAATCTTGGAATAAATCAAAACCACTATTGGGACACTTATCATGAATATGAAGGCACACATGATATTACCTACGATGTGAAAGTTTACAAAGGAATGTATCAGGTTGTGGGTATGAGCATTGACGGTGTAGCTATAGAGGATGTTATTCAAAAATAATTATTTAAAAAGTATTCTTTATGATAAATTGTTATATATGAATTTCAACAAGCAACATTTTTGATGTTGCTTGTTTTTTATATTGACACTAACATAAAACTGTTATAAAATATTTACGAACATTTGTTTGTGATGTGAAAATAAAATATTTTTGAATTTCAGGAAAAATTTATCCGACTTCGCTCCATATATAAGTGAGAGGGTAATTTTTTTCTGTAACAAACTGAAATTTTTATGAGAAATAAAAAATTTCAAAATTTAGGAAAAATTCATTTGATTTCACTCCATATATAAGTGAAGGGGTGAAATATTCTCCGAAACGTGGTGATTGATTATGGCTGATACCGCTAAAAACAGTTTTATCGTTCTGCTTCCGAATCAGATAATAACGATTCCGCAGGACAGCAATCTTGCTTGGCTTCCGCTTTTCTATGCATTGCCGAAAGAATTGGTTTCAAAACGCAAGCAGTATCTTGAAATTCCGAGAAGTCCGTATGATATTCTCCGCACAGACAAATATGATAATCTCATTAAAGACGATGCGTTCCTTGAGCTCGTCTGGGATTGTTATGCTTGGTCTGTGTGGCAGTTCATTCAGGTTCCCCGCAGTAACGGTTACGGTGATATTCCAGGAAAGTGGACAAACTATTCAGGTGACTTCCCTCTGTGGCGTTTATGCTACGCAATTCAAAATCACTTCCGCAACAAATTTGAAACGTAAATGGAATGGAGCTTTCAAAAACTGTTTACGATGCCGCAGGGCATGGAAATTCCGTGGCTTACATATCAGCAGTTCAGTAACCTTATCGGTAATCTCACGGATATGATTGTTGAGGAACAGAACTGGCAACCGATGATTGATGAAGTATGGAAGAACCGTCAGATGGAAGATTACAGCGAGCGTAAAAGCACATACAAAAGAGATTTCATCAACAAGTGGTATTGCTCGTGGAACAAAAAGAAAAGTCCGATTTTTCTTGATGAAGCAATTAAATCAGGTGAAGAAATCAGCGAAGAATTACTCGTTCAGTTACCGTCACCCCGTGATGATTTTGAAACAAGAATTCTTTCGAAATACAAAGTCGAAGCATTCTTTGAAACGCTCAACGGAAAAGACAAACGGATTTTGCAAATGCGAATGGACGGATGCACACTTGAACAGATTGCAAAATTTGCAGGATACAAAACACCGAGCGCAGTTTATAAACGCATACAAAAAATCGCAACGGCATATGAAGATTTTGTTTCGAAGAAATACGGAGAATTTTTGGACATCTACTCAAAGAAAAATAAACATGCAGACAAAGACGGTCACGATTGATTTCGTGGCTGTTTTTTGATGCCCGAAAGGAGGATTTTAGAAATGAGACGATAGAAATGTTCCAAACGACCAATGCATCATTTTATGAAAATGCATCGTAAAACACGGTGCTTTTCACGGTTCTTGAACCGAGAAAAAATCACAAAAATCAGCCGATATTCGGCGGAAAGGAGGCAAAATGAAAACAGGATTAACAAAGCGTCATAAAGATACTGTTATCTGCTTTAACGAAGAAAGTAACATCATCGATGTCCGCACGCACAATACGGATTTACAAAACAGACTTTCAGAATTCAGCGAACAGTATCCCGACTGTTGCAAGCTGACAGACGATGACGAACACGGCGGAATGCTTTTTGAAATTTTCAAAGGCAGATTGAGTTTCAGACTCACCGCACCGTATTCGGAAGAACGCAGAAACAGTTTGAGCGATTATGCAAAAAAACACGGTATAAACAAAGGAGATGAAAAATAATGTCAAATATAAATCTCAGCAACAAATCTCTTGATGAACTTCGTGAAATGAAAGCGAAGGGCGAAGCTGAACTGAAGGTGTTGCATAACAAAAGCAAATATTATGAGTCACAGATAAATTTACTGACACGGAAAGAACGCAC
>JAFVVQ010000048.1 GCA_017502085.1 Clostridia bacterium
CTGTGGGGTTTTTCTTATGCTTTCAGCTACCATAAAATATACCCAAACCTCACTTTCGACGACCCAAAGACGACGATTCATCGAGCATTAATATCTCCAAGGTCAGCAACAATATCCACCATTGTCGTCGATTTATGTTTTTATAGTGGATTTTTTGATATGGGTATGATATAATTCAACTGGATAAATAAAACTTCTAAAAGGAGATGCTTTTATGAGAAAATGTTTAAGATGTGAATCAACAATGATTGAAGATTTGGAAGTGAAGGTTTCTTACGGAGGTTACGGTGTAGTCGTTAAAGAAAATGGAATATTCAAAAAAACTTTGGGCGAAATCGTATGTGCTGTGTGCCCTCAATGTGGTTATATCGAAACCTATATTGATAACACTTATGATATTAAAAAATTAGTTGAGAAAGACAAATAAATTCAACCTTGTAAACTGAACCATAAGTAATTAGGTGCAATGGGATATAAAATCCTATTGCACTTTTTCAATTAAATAAGAGGTTTACAATGAAACAAACAACACTTGAAGATTTATACTATGGTAACATAAACCCTTGTTAAATAAGCTTTGTGAGAGGTTCTGAATACGGTAAACATTTTGATAAAGTAACTGAACTATCAAAGTCCGTATGCAGTCAGTTGACCGAAGAATACATAAATAAAATGAATGAGCTCGAATCAGCCTAATATAATTATAAGCAATGTGAACTTAACTGCGTTCATATGGTTTTTTCATATGCTTTCAGCTCCCGCAAAGTATATCCGAAATCCACTCCCGACGACCAAAAGACGACGATAGACCGTGGATAAATATCCCTATGGTCGGCAAGAACTTCCGTCTACGTAGTCAGATGATGTTTTCATAGTGGATTTTTTGATATTGATATGATATAATTCAAATAAGAATTTGCATATATAATCAAATTTTTGCATAAAGAACAGGAGGAGAAAGTCAATGCATGCCATTATTAAATCTTTGTTTACAATTTTCACAACCATTACAATTTTTTGTTCAAATCTATTGTTCCCTGCAACGGTTTATCCCGAAAGTGAGAATTTTGATTTTTCATATCTTGAATATCCCGATGAAGCAATTGTCACTCTTGAGGAAGCAGGTCTTACCGAGCAGGAGCTTGTCGGGCGTGCTTCGGCTGAACTTCCCGAATATGTTCAGTCGGGCGGATATGACGATATAAACGGCATAACGGTTTCCCCGTATTACACTGCAAAGGTGAGCGGAAAGGAAATCCCCGTTTATGCTTCAGTAGTTTTCATTCGTGTTGACGATACGGGTACGCTCCACTCCTTCTCCGAAATATATGTTGATTCAAGCGAGAAGTTTTCATTCAACATTGAGATAACGGGTGCTGACGTCGAGCTGAAAGATGCCATTGTGTTACCTGAATCACACGGTGTAAAGGCACAGTGCAGAGATAACACCGTAACCTCATCTATCAATAAAACAGGTGTTTACACCTTCCTTTTCAACGGCGCAAACCAATATTTCGGTTACACGCTTATGGTGCGAGAAAAGGTTGATGAGGATAAAGAAATTGCGGCATACATTGAAGAATACGGCGAAGACAATGTATGGGTGCTTGATAAAGGTGTTTATCAGTACGACTACGTCAACCTCGTCGGAAATGAAAATCTTGTAATTTATCTTCGTGAAGGTGCTTACGTTATAGCAAACCATCTTCACGATATTGATTGTGCCGAAGATGAAAACAAATATCTTGAGCCGACTGCACCGGGCGACAATGCATTCGGGTTTACAAGATATCCGTTTATAAATTTTTACAACTGCAACAACGTAACCCTGACCGGCAGAGGTGTAATAGATATGACCCGACTTGACAGAAGAGAAAGAAGGGGTGTTGTTTTCACCAACTGCAAAAACGTAAACGTCAGCGACATAAAAATCATAAACTCGCCTGAATGGTCATTTATCTCTTATTGCTGTACCGACGTCAGCATTGACAATGTAGATATCATCGGCAATCGCGGCAACTGTGACGGCTTTGCAATCTGCAACAGCCATAACGTTACCGTTGACAACTGCTTTGCAAGAGTGGCAGACGATACGTTTGAAGTAAAAGCGCTCGGCGGCACAATGGACAGCAAAAATATCTCATTCACAAACTGCATTGCCTGGGGAGGATACGCAAGATGCTTCGGCATCACGGGCGAAGTTAACAAGAAGATTTCCGATGTAGCTTTCCGTAACTGTGCCGTAATTTACCGTGACGGTATATGGGATAATGACAGGATCGGCTCACTTGTTGTTGTGGCAGAGCAGACTGAAGGCAGTATTGACGGAGTTCTTTTTGATAATATTGAGATATTCCGTGACGAAGGCAGACCGATACTTGTGAAGATTTATGATGAACAAGCGGAGAATTTTGAGATTAAAAACATAATATTCAAGAACATTTCTTACACTTCATATATGAAACCGAAAATCGCAGGTAATGACAGCAACACAAACACAGTTCAGGTTGAACTTGAAGGTATAACCGCTCACGGAAAGAAACTGCGATACCCGAAAACAAGGTTCATCATCGGCAAGTATTGTGAAGTAATTTCTGAGTAGAATTTATGAGGTTGGTTCGGAATTAAAAAACAATCAGACAAAATTATTTAGAATTCAAATAGACAAATTCCGATTTGTCGAACTGAATAATAAAAAATTTAAGTGCAACGGGATATATAATCCTGTTGCACTTTTTTCTGTTTTAAGGAGGTTTTCAACGAAACAATCAACATTTGAATATTTATAACTATGGCAATATAAACTCATGTGAAATAAGCTTTGTGAGGGGCTATGAATACGGTAAATGCTTTGATTATTTTCGTTTTGTTGACTGTTTATAAGGATTATGATATTATATTTTTGTCAAAAGCGACACAGGAGTGATTAAATGAACAAATATGCTGTTTATAAATCAGATTATGAAAATATATACAGTGCAATTGTTAAGAATTTCGAGGCTCACAACATAAGAGAAGAATTGTCACCTGATATGCACGTTATAATCAAAGCTAATCTTGTTACGGATAAAAATCCCGCTTTTTCAGTTACTACTAACCCCGATTTTATTTATGGAATAATCAAATATCTTAAGGAAATTGGTATAAAAAGAATAACCATTGCCGATTGCCCCGGTGGTGCTTTGCTGCTTTTTTCAAAAATGCGTGAGGTTTATAACAAGTGCGGTTATTTGTTTCTTGAAGAATTTGCAGAGTTGAACACCGATTTTACAAGTGTAAGAATTAATTGTGACGTTGATTTTAAAAATAAAAATTTTAATATAATTAAAGTTGTTGCAGATGCGGATTATGTAATTAATGCAGTTAAATTTAAAACACATAATGCAACCTGTATAACAGCCGGTGTTAAAAATATTTTTGGTTGTATTCCCGGGCTTGAAAAGCCGGAGTTTCATGCCAAATATCCTAATATAAATGATTTTTCTAATATGCTTGTTGAACTTGCAGCTACAGTAAAACCGGATTTTACAATTGTTGATGCTGTTGACATTATGGAAGGTAACGGACCGACAAACGGTCAGAGAAGGCACTTGGGACTTACTTTTTCATCAAAAGATGTTTTTGGTATTGATAAGTTTATAGCTGAAACGCTTGGTATTCCTGCTGAAAAAATCCCAACAATCAGAGCATCAGAGAATAAAGGCTTTATTTCATCCGAATATGAAACGGTAGGGGATACGGAGTTTGTACCCGATAAGCCCATTGTTTTACCCGAGGTTATAAATGCAACGTCAAGAAGTAAAAAGTCAGAGGCGAGAATCAAGTTTATTTTTAATAAACTCAGTAATAATTTTATTAAGAAAATTCCTGAAATAAACTCTGATTGCACCCGTTGCTGTAAATGTGTTATGACTTGTCCGGCAAAAGCTCTGAAAAAATCATCCGATAAAATAATTCTTGATAAATCTCTGTGTATCGGCTGTTTTTGTTGCGATGAAGTTTGCCCAAATCATGCGATAAATATTGTAAGAAAATTTAAACTAAAAAAACAATAAGAATATATTATCTGGGAGGATATAATGAAAATATTGTTTATACAGCCGCCGGCAGGTTTTTTGATGCGAGGAACAACTTATCCTGTCTGCAGAAGTATGATGGTTACCGCTTCATATTTAAAATCGCTGGGTTATGAAGTGCAGGTTTTCGACAGATGCGTTGATTTCCGAAAAGCAGATAAAGTTATTGAAGGTTTCAGGCCTGATTTTGTAATGATTTACATTACTCCGACGGCATCTTTAAAAGATGCAATCGAAGATTCAAAATCTTCAAAGAAATGCGGTGCATACGTTGTATGGAGTGAGGTTGTTGCATCAGCCATAGCGGAGGATGTTGTCAGAAACGGTTTTTCGGATTTTGTTATTACAGGCGAAACTGAAAGCAAATTCTTTTCTTTGATTGAAGAAACTAACGGCAGTAAAAATTTTGTAAGCATTCCCGGGCTTACATATTGCAAAGACGGTAAGGTTGTTACTACAAAAAATGAAAACAATTCCAATTTAATTGATTTACCTCCAATTGATTGGGATTTGATTGACGTTAAAAAATGTTTTCGAAGTTTTCCGCATTGTAACAGAATGCTCTATATGTACACTTCAAGAGGTTGTCCTTTTAAATGTGCATATTGCTATAACACAATGTTTTATAATTCGCAACACAGAAAGCGTCCGATAGGATACGTTCTTGATGAGATTTTATACCTTGAAAAAACGTATAATCTTGACGGCGTTAATTTTTCTGACGAACTTCTTCTTCTTTCTGATGAAGAAATCAATCAAATATCCGAGTTCCGAAAGAAAAACAATCTGAAATTCTTTTGGGGCGGCGAAACAAGAACTGATATTTATGATTTAAGCCAACTTAAAAAGATGTATGAAGCCGGATGCAGATGGCTCATGCTGGGTATTGAAACAGGCAGCGAAACAACACGAAAACAAATCAATAAAATAATGGATCAGGAGCAGATAAAATCTTTTATTGATATGTGCACACAAGCCGGAATAACTACATTCGGTTCATTTATTATTGGTTTTCCCGACGAAACGCCTGAACAATTAAAAGAAACTGCTCAGTTTGCTCTCAGCCTCGGTCTGGATGCTTTTCTCTTTAATTATTATGTTGCAATTCCTAAAACTCCGTTGGGTGATAAATTAATTGCTGCAGGTAAATTTACAACTGAAGAGGTGATTAATCAAGCTGCGGCTTCAAGTAAATTACAGTGCTTGACCGATAACTATTCGGCAATATCAGACAAAGAGCTTCTTGTTGTTAAAAGCTATTTCGACTGGCTTACTTTTACCCGAAAGAAAAAAGAGTCTGCCCAGAAAAGAATGTTTATTAAAAAGGCATTTGATGTATTGAAGCACTCTGCTGATGGCGGATTCAGTCGTGCTTTTTACAATTTGTTTGATGCAGGTAAAACATTTATCACGGTTTTATATTATTCACATGCGTATCCCCATATTATTAGAAAATACGGTTTATATAATGTGAATAAAAAATAACAATATTATTCCCCATAGAAGTTAAGGCTTCTGTGGGGTTTTCTTATCCTTTCAGCTACATCAAACTATATCCGAAACCCACATTCGACGACCAAAAGACGACGATAAACCGAGCATAAATGCCCAATGGTCAGCAAGAAAATCCGCCACCGTTGTCGGTTAGTTCTAATAGACTTTTTTTCATAGAAAAAATGTATAATGAAGTTATTTAGCGTATTATTCCGTAACGGTATTGAAAGAAATTTATCGAAATGCTATAATATTGTAAAAAATTTATAGGTCGTGAAAATATGTCAACAAAACTTTGGTATGATGAATTTATCAACGATTGGATGTGGGCGTTGCCTCTCGGAAACGGCAGAATCGGTGCCATGCAATACGGCAATCCTGATTGTGAACAAATTGAAATAAATGAAGAATCGCTCTGGAGCGGAAGACAGATAAAAGAAAAATATCACGCCTCACCCGATGTGCTCTGCGAAATCCGTCGATTAGTCAGTGAAGAAAAACTTAAAGAGGCTGCTCAGCTTGCCCGCCGGACTTTTTTATCCGATCCGCCTTCAGTCCGTTCTTACGAAAGTTTTGGCGAGATTTTTATAGATTTTCTCGATAAATCTCCAGTTTCAAACTATCGCAAAGAATTGGAATTAAATGAAGCGGTTGCCCGTATTTTCTGGACAAAAAGCAAAATCAATTTTAAAAGTGAATGTTTTATCAGCGAAGATTTTGACGGATTTGTTTATAAGGTCGAATCTGACGGAAAACCTTTTTCCTGCAACGTGAGCATTAAAAGAAAGCAGGACGCTTACAGTTCCTGTATTAATCAGGATACTATAATTATGAACGGCAGAATTATATATAATACCCATCGCTATTACGGTGAAGGTGGTGAAGGGATGTCGTTCGGCGCAAAACTCAAGGTTAAAACAGACGGTGAATTAACGACGGATCACAGCACTGTAACCGTTACTGATGCGACGTACGTAATTGTATTAGCAGCTTTTGAAACAAATTATAATGTTGATAAATATGATATTGACGAAACAATTGATTTTAAAAGCAAGTTAAATAAAACAATCAATAATCTTATAAACAATGATTATGATTATATTAAAGAATCTCATATTCTGACCCATAAAAAATGGTTTGAAAATGTTCACCTTGAATTGGAAGAGACCGAAATCAGTAAATTGCCCACAAATCAAAGACTTAAAGAACTCAAATGGGATGAATACGATCCTGATTTATTCTCTCTTTACTATAATTTCGGTAGATATCTGTTGATTGAAAGTTCGGGCAAAAACGCAAGACTTCCCGCCAACCTTCAGGGAATCTGGTGTCATGATTTCAATCCGCCCTGGGGAAGCGATTTTCACACAAACATTAATATTCAGATGAATTATTGGCCCAGTGAAAGCGCGAATCTTTCAAAAACTTTTGCACCTTTCGTTCATTTTATGAAAATGGTCAGCTCTTTCGGAGCTGAAACGGCAAAAGAACTTTTCGGCGCAAGGGGTTGGGTAATTAACCATACCACCGATGCATTCGGCAGAACAGGAGTTCACGACAGTGTTGACTGCGGATTCTTCCCGATGGCAGGTCCGTGGCTTTGCCTTAATCTTTGGGAACATTATGAATATTCCAACAGCAAAGAATATCTTGAAGAGATTTACCCTATTTTAAAAGGAGCCTGCGAATTTGTTCGGGATTATTTGACAGAAAATGAGAACGGTCAGCTTATTACTTCTCCTTCAAACTCTCCCGAAAATGAATTTTATTATATTGACAAAAACGGCGAAAAACAGGAAAGTATGTTTACCGAGGGTGCAACAATAGATTTCCAGATTATTTATGCTCTTTTTACCCGTACCGTTCACGCTTGCAATGTTCTTAATAAAGATGAAGAATTATCAAAAACTCTTCTTGAAATATTGAAAAAGCTTCCGCCAATGGAAATCAGTGAGCGTTACGGAACAATACGCGAATGGATTAAGGATTATGAGGAAACCGATCCCGGACACCGACATATATCCCATCTTTTCGGACTTTTTCCCGGTGACCAGGTCAATGAAAGCGATCCTGAAATCTATGTAGCTGCAAAAAGAACCATTGCCCGCCGAATTGAAAACGGCGGCGGTTCAACGGGCTGGTCAAGAGCCTGGACAATCTGCTTCTACACACGTCTCAAAGACGGAGATAATGCTTATAAACACCTTAAATACTTACTTGAAAAGTGTACTGCAAACAATCTTTTTGACATTCATCCTCCGTTCCAGATTGACGGTAACTTCGGCGGTGTTGCGGCGATTACCGAAATGCTTCTTCAAAGCCATCTCGGTTCACCTGACAACAGAATTGCAGAGCTTTTGCCTGCTTTGCCGAACGAATGGAACAAGGGTTCGGTAAAGGGCTTAAGAGCAAGAGGTAACCTGACTTTTGATATTTCCTGGGAAAATTCAATCCTTAAAAATGCTGTCGTAACCGCTGAAAACAACTGTGTATTGACAATCAGATTAAACGGTAAAACAAAAAATCTTAAAACCGACAAGCCTTTTACCGTTCAAAGCAACTGCCTGATAACAGAACTTTCTGCCGGCGAAACAATCAGACTTACTAACGAATAATTTTTATAAATACGGAGGTTAATAATTATGGACAAGAAACTCAGAATCGGCGTGTTCGGTGCCAGAAGAGGTTGCGGTATTGCGCAGGGTCTTACTCTTACCGACAAAGCATATATAAGTGCGGTTTGCGATTACGATGAAAGCACTTATGAAAGAATCAAAAAATATTGCTGTGAAGAGACAAAATTTTATAAAGATTTTGATGAATTCATTGACAGCGGTCTGGATGCTGTTGTTCTCACCAATTTCTTCCATCAGCATGCTAAATATGCTGTTATTGCTCTTGAAAAGGGTATTCATGTTCTGAGCGAAACAATGCCCGCTGTAACTATGGCAGAATGTGTTGCAATATGCCGAGCTTCAGAAAAGAGCGGTGCAATCTATATGCTTGCAGAAAACTATGCTTATTTTGCAGTTATCAGCAAGCTTACCGAAATTTATAAGGAAGGATCACTTGGTGAGGCTCTTTACTGCGAAGGCGAATACGTTCATCCTATGAGCCATGAAGAGTACGTACATTATACTCCCACAACTACTCATTGGCGCGCACTTATGCCTTCAGGCTTCTATCTGAGTCATTCGTTTGCTCCGCTTATGAGAGTCACAAATGATATTCCCGTTTCTGTTAATGCAAGAAGCATTTATACTGATGGAATGCGTCAGGAGCGCGAAGGCGAGCCCATCAAGGACGTTGCGTCAATTATGCTCTGCACAATGAGCAGGGGAGCGGTTGCAAGAATCACAGGCTGGGCTAAATTCGGAGGTCACGGCAACTGGTATCGTTTTGCCTGTGCAAAGGGCAGCGCAGAAACCGTAAGAGGCGATGGCGGCAAAATCCGTATCGTATATAATGACTGGGAGATTCCCGAAGGTGCTGAACAGGAAAAAATTTCAACTGTCGGCTTTCCCTTTGATAAGGATAAAGCCAGTCAGTGCGGTCATTCAGGCGGCGACTATTACGTCGCTCACGAATTCTTAAGCTGCATTCTTGAGGGCAGACAGCCTTATTTCAACGCTTACAGATCCTGCGCAATGAGTGCGGTTGCTATTCTCGGCTGGAGAAGCAGCCTTCATAATGGCGCTGAATATAAGATCCCCGATTTCTCAAAAGAAGAAGAAAGAAAGGCTTATGAAAACGATAATCTTTCGCCCTTCCCCGACGAAAACGGAGTTGCAAATTATCCTTGCACAAAATATGATGCGGATAAATTTGATATCTGATTCAGAATTCTGATTGCTTAATAATCAAATTAATATTTCCATATTGATTTAAGCTTTATAATTTTCAGACATAAAAATTCCTCCTGCGGCAGTTCTTCCGATCCTGCCACAGGAGGTTTTATTATCTGTTTTTAGCACCGTTGTTTATTATTACTTTGTGCGTAATCCCTTCGGATAATGGTTTTTTGCTCTTCCGTTTACAACTTTGACACCGCCGACGGCACAACCGTCGACAGTAACAACTGCCCATCCGTTTTTGCAGTTTGTTTCAAATTCTTCTCCGTGAAGATATTTCTTTAATTCTTCTGAATCGACTGAAAGATCAATCTTACGTCTGAAATATTTTTCCATACCCATAAAAAATTGATGATGGGGGAGAATATAATTCTTTTTAATTTCACCGATAGTAATCCCGCAACAGAACGCGACACCCTTCGGCACTTCAAAATCAGGTGTAAAATAAACAGGATTTCCGTTATATGTCAACACGTATGATTCATCATACCCTATGAGAGTTTCATCGAGAAATTCTTTAATCATATTATCAATCTTGTTCTTTTTTTGTTTTAAAAAAACAGTATTATCCTGCTTTTCAGATGTATTATGAAGAACAGCCATAAACTGTCCCTCACCTTTGGATTTATGCGGATAAAAGCGTCTTGTAAAACTGATTTTATCGCATTCGCATCCATCAAACATTATGCCGTCAACAGTGTTGTTTTTAACCGATTCTTTAACGGGAACAAGCTCGAATTCAGGATGTTTTTTCAGGAACCTGTCAACAACCATTTCGTTTTCTTCGAGCGAAAAAGTACAGGTAGCATAAATGATATAACCGCCGTCACATACAAGTTTAGCCGCATTTTCCAAAATCTCGGTTTGTCTTTCAGCACACATCAGAACGTTACTGATGCTCCATTCATCAATAGCGGTATCATCTTTCCTGAACATTCCTTCACCTGAACACGGTGCATCACACATAACAAGATCAAATGTGTGCGGAAACGTTTTTGCGAGTCTCGATGTATCCATACATGTTGTGACACAGTTATGAAGTCCGAGACGTTCAATGTTACCTGTCAGAATTTTACATCTGGAAGGAATAATTTCATTTGAAACAAGAACACCGTTTTTACCGAGCTTATTTTTCAACTGAGTTGATTTTCCGCCCGGAGCGGCACACATATCAAGAATTTTCCAATCAGGAGAAATATCAATACATTCAGCGGGAGCCATTGCGCCCGGTTCCTGAACGTAAATCATTCCGGCATGATGATACGGATGATTACCGATTTTATCATAATCAAGGTAGAACCCGTTTTCTACGTAAGAGATTTTTTCTTTTGAAAATATATTGATTTTTTCGAATTCCTGCACTGATAACTTATCGGTATTGACCCTGAAACCTTTGACAGGGGGTTTATTAAGCGATTTAATATAATTCTGAAATTCATTGCCGAGAAGTTTTTTCATTCTTTCAGAATATTCTATGGGTAAAACTTTCATTATTCTTCTCCGTTGAGGTACATTTCCGCATAAAGCATACACATTCCTACTGCGGTGATGGCCGCCGTTTCGGTTCTGAGTATCCTTTTGCCAAGTGAAATTGTCAGACCGCCTGATCCGACTGCCGAATCTATTTCGTTAAGCTCAAACCCACCCTCGGGTCCGATGAGTATACCAACCGACATTCCTTTTTTTATTTTTGAAAGCGTGTTGACGGTTGATTTCATTTCATCTTTGCATTCATAAGGTACCATAAAAACATCAAGCTCAGACGCTTTTGTGAGAGCATCTTTGTAAGTCATTACATCATATACTCTGGGAACCGACGTGCGTTTACTTTGTTTCGCTGCACTTTCTGCAATAGCCTGCCATCGTTCGGTTTTGTTTTTCTTTTTCTTTTCGTCAAGCTTTACAACACAACGGTTCATTTCAACGGGAATAATTCCTTCAACACCGAGTTCAACCGCTTTCGGTATGATGAGTTCGAGCTTGTCACTTTTGGGCAATCCCTGAAACAGATAAATTTTTATCGGCAAAGAAGTATCCTGAAATCTTTCTTCTATGATTTCGGCAATTACCGATTCATTTTCAAGACTTTCGATTCTGCATAGGTTACTGACATTGTTTTCGCTCACAAGAAAAAGGTCTCCGATTTTCATTCTTAAAACGTTTTTAATGTGATTGTAATCTGCACCGCTGATAATATAGCGGTTATTATGTCTGTTACCTTCTTCAATAAAAAAATTAAACATATAAACACCGTCTTTCTGAATGATATTATCTGTTATTTAATCGGATTTGTCAACATTTATAAATTGATTAATGACTACTTGAAGAAATATAGTATGCATGATATACTATAAAAAATGTAAGCCTTACAAACGATGCTATCGGCTATGTACTTACTGATAACAACTTTGCGTTTTTGGGTCATATTATCGGCGAAGACTTTGCCGATGAAACTCTCTCCGTAGGCAAACATATCGGCACATATCTTGTTAATGAATACTTAACTCTCATCGATTCACTTAAATCATAATTTAAGGAGAAACTCTATGAAGAAGCCTAATGTAATAATTATTATGACTGATGACCAGGGATACGGTGATCTGAGTTGTATGGGTGCAACTGATTTCAGAACACCGAACATTGATGCAATTGCAAATGACGGAATCCGCTTTTCGTCAATGTATTCCGCTTCCCCCGTTTGTTCTCCTTCAAGAGCATCGTTGCTAACAGGCAGATATCCGGGCAATGCAGGCGTCAGGGCAATTCTTGCAGGTCATCGAAGAGCATCCGGTCTGACTCCCGAAGTTCCGACTATTGCTACAGCATTAAAAAAACTCGGGTATAAAACAGGAATTATGGGCAAATGGCATCTTGGTCTTAAGGATGAATGCAGACCGAACTCCAACGGATTTGATGAATTTTCGGGCTTTCTTGCAGGTTGCGTTGACTATTATTCTCATATTTTTTACTGGGGAATGGCTGACGGCAATACAAATCCCACTCACGATCTTTGGGAGAATAACGAAGAAGTATATGAAAACGGTGAATATCTGACAGAAAGAATCACACGAAAAAGCGTTGATTTTATCAGAAGACACAACGATGAGCCTTTTTTTCTCTACGTGGCATATAATGCACCTCATTATCCGATGCACGCTCCCGAAAAATATATAAGAAGATTTCCTTATCTTTCTTGGGACAGACAAATTATGGCTGCAATGATCAGTGCGGTTGATGACGGAGTCGGAGAAATCAGAAAAGAACTCGAGAGACTCGGTTTGCTTGATAATACAATTATTTATTTTCAGAGTGACAACGGACCTTCGAGAGAATCACGCAACTGGCTTGACGGTACACCCGATTATTATTTCGGCGGCACCTCAGGAATTTTCAGCGGTCACAAATTCAGCCTGTTCGAGGGAGGTATAAGAATCCCTGCAATTTTAAGTTGGTATGGCAGAACAACACCGTCTGTTGAAACTAACGCTCATATTTCAACGGATATATTTCCGACGATACTCGAACTTTGCGGCGGAAAGGCTGATGAATATGAAGTTGACGGAATGAGTCTTGTTCCTGTTATTGACGGTTCCGGAAAAGCAGAACACGATTATTTGTTCTGGGAAATGGAAGGTCAGACTGCGGCAAGAAAAGGCAAGTATAAACTTGTTCTCAACGGTCAGCTTGTAGAAGGGGAGGAGCAAAGAGCGGATGTTTTCCTTTCTGATCTCGAAACCGACCCCGGAGAGAAACATAACCTGGCTGATGAATTGCCCGATCTATGTTATGAAATGAAAGAAAAAGCTCTTGCATGGAGAGCGAAAATTGAAAAGACCTGGGATGAAAAATTTGCTGCTAACTATAATTTGACATAACAATAAGCCTCGTTCAGTCTGACACAGATTGAACGAGGCTCTGTTTTAAATTAAACTGTTTAATAAATTCATTGTTTCTTTTGACGGTTGAGGAATATTGCCGAAAGGAAAGTCGATTCCCAGATTATCATATTTGACTTGACAGATCTTCTTGAACGGAAGAAGTTCAATTTTATCAACGCACGGATGATTATCTGCAATTGTTCTGAGTCTCAGAATGTTCTCTTCATTATCGTTCAGCGTTGGGATAATAACTTGTCTTAATGTAACGGGAATGCTTTTTTCATTCAGATAATTAAGGAATTCGAGAACTTTATATAATTCACAACCGACGTGCTTACAATACAGCTTGTTATCGGTATATTTGATATCAAGCAATACTCTGTCAGTTACAGATAATAAATCCTTTACCTGATCTGTAAGAATGCATCCTGAGGTGTCAAGACAAGTTCCGACACCCTCATTTTTACATAGTTCAAAAAGTTCTTTGGTAAACTCAGGTTGTAACAGAGGTTCACCGCCCGAAACAGTGATTCCGCCTTCTGTACCGAAGTATTCTTTATACCTGACGGCTTTTGCAATAATTTCTTCGGGTGTATATTCTGCACCTACACCGAATTCCCATGTATCGGGATTATGACAGCATCCGCATCTCAGCGGACAGCCTTGCATAAAAACCACGAATCGGATTCCGGGACCGTCAAGAGCACCGAGACTTTGAAAAGAATGAACGTTACCTTTTGTCATATTGCTTCGTGGAAGGTACGGTTAATTACTTCTCTCTGCTGCTCTCGTGAAAGCTTGTTGAAGTTTACCGCATAACCTGAAACTCGGATTGTAAGATTGGGATATGCTTCGGGATTCTCATAAGCATCCATCAGCGTTTCTCGATTAAGAACGTTGACGTTTATATGATGAGCCTTTTTGGCAAAGTAACCGTCGAGAATTGAGACAAGGTTAGTGATTCTTTCACCTTCATCTCTGCCCAAAGCATCGGGAGTAATTGAGAAGGTATTGGAAACACCGTCTCTGCAATCGTCGTAGCTGATCTTTGCAACGGAATTAAGAGAAGCGAGCGCACCGTTCTCTTCTCTGTTATGCATCGGATTGGCACCGGGTGCAAATGGAGCAAAAGCCTTTCTTCCGTCGGGAGTAGCGCCTGTATTCTTTCCGTACATAACGTTGGAAGTAATTGTAAGAACGGAAAGTGTGTGTATTGCGTGACGGTATGCGGGAGTCTTGCGAAGTTCCGTGATAAACCTGTGAGTCATATCCTTTGCAATAAGGTCAACTCTGTCATCGTCATTACCGTATTTGGGGAAATTACCCGAAATTTCAAAATCTTCTATAAATCCGTTCTTGTTTTTAACAGGAGTGACTTCTGCATATCTGATAGCGCTCAATGAGTCAGCAACAACCGAAAGACCTGCGATACCGAACGCCATAAAACGCTCAACATCTGTATCGTGTAATGCCATCTGAATTTTTTCATATGCATACTTATCGTGCATATAATGAATGATGTTCATAGTATTGACATAAAGATTGCTGAGCCACTTGATATAAATATCATATCTTTCCATAACTTCATCGTAATCAAGTTTTTCGCAATCCATAACAGGCATCTGAGGTCCAATGTGAATGCCGCTTGTTGTATCGTAACCGCCGTTGATGGCAATAAGAAGAAGCTTTGCAAGATTGCAACGAGCGCCGAAAAACTGCATCTGTTTGCCGAGTTTCATTGCGGAAACACAACAGGCAATTGCATAATCGTCACCATAAATGGGACGCATAACGTCGTCATTTTCGTACTGAATTGAGTCTGTATCAACAGAAACTTTTGCACAGAATTTTTGAAATTCTCAGGCAAGGAATTCGACCAGAGGATAGTAAGATTTGGTTCGGGGGATGAACCGAGTGTATAAAGGGTATTGAGCATACGGAAGCTGTTCTTTGTAACGAGTGTTCTGCCGTCTTCTCCCATACCGCCTACCGCTTCGGTAATCCACATCGGGTCACCGCCGAAAAGCTCATTGTATTCCGGAGTACGAAGATGACGTGCAACACGGAGTTTGATAACGAAATCGTCCATAAGCTCCTGAGCGGTTTCTTCGGTAAGAATTCCGTTTGCAATATCACGTTCAATATAAATGTCAAAGAAGGTACTTACTCTGCCGAGAGACATAGCTGCACCGTTTTGTTCTTTAATAGCTGCAAGATAAGCAAAATAAGTCCACTGAATAGCTTCTTTAGCGTTTGCGGCAGGCCCACTGATATCAAAGCCGTACATTGCTGCCATTTCTTTAAGATAACCGAGAAAAGCAATCTGACGGTAAAGTTCTTCGTCAAGACGGATATTTTCTGTATTGAAGGCTTTTGATGCAAGTGATGCTTTATCCTTTTTCTTTTGTTCGATAAGTCTGTCCACACCGTAAAGCGCAACACGACGGTAGTCTCCGATAATTCTGCCTCTGCCGTAAGCGTCGGGAAGACCGGTGATAACATGACATTTTCTTGCTTGTCGCATTTCATCGGTATATGCACGGAAAACACCGTCATTATGAGTTGTTCTGAAATGGAATTCTTCTTCAACTTTTCGGCTGAGTTTGTATCCGTAAGCTTCACAAGCCTGTTTTACCATTCTCATACCGCCAAAGGGATTCACACCTCTTTTAAGCGGTCTGTTTGTCTGCAGACCGAAGATAATTTCATTTTTCTTATCTATATAACCGGGAGAATAGCTTGTCAGCGAGGATACAGTTGCGGTATCGATATCAAGAACACCGCCGAACTGACGTTCAAGAGCAAAAAGTGCTTCGACTTTTTTCATAAGTCCCTGAGTTCGGGGGGTAGCACCGGCAAGAAAATCCGAATCACCGGTATACTCAGTATAATTCAACTGAATGAAATTGCGAACATCGATTTCATCTTGCCATGAACCTGCAATAAAACCGTTCCAGTTTTCATGTTTCATAATAAATCCTCCTTAACTTTCTGATTCGCCGTATTATAGAAAAAAGGGCAAATCAGCTTAAAATAAACTGAATCGCCCAGACGGTCGGCATTTAACATTTACATTCCCTTGCGGTTATCCGCAAAATCCGTCAGTCATGTAAATTACATTTATATTATACAACTCGTTTTTTGTGTTGTCAATTTAAAAAAACTACAATATATTGTTATTTTTGTTCGATTTTTAGGCAAAACGACTATTGAATTATTTCAAGATCAGA
>JAFVVQ010000049.1 GCA_017502085.1 Clostridia bacterium
CAATTATCTTTCAAATGCAATTAAGTATACAGACGGCAATAAGAAAGTTTCTGTTTCTCTGAAAAAAGACAGACACAGTTTTGTTTTTAAAGTCTGTAATGACTGCAACAGAATTACATTTTCAGATGAAGTGTGGGAGACATTTACTAAAGGCGATGAATCAAGACACAGTAACGGCGGTTCTTCGGGAATGGGTCTGCCGATTTGCCAAAAAATATTCGCCCTTCATTCATTTAAGTATGGCTATAACAAAGTTAAGAACGGAGTGATGTTTTATTTCAGCGGCAAGATTGAACCGAAGAAAACTTTGATATAATTTAAAATATAGCTTGAGTCGGAAGCACCCCTTGTTAGAATCTTGTTAGAAAAACGGTGATTTTAAGACTTTTCGTAAAGGCTATAAAAAAGCAGAAACTCCTTGATATACAAGGAGTTTCTGTATGGCGCGCTGCAAGGGTGCTGTGTGGTTAGTTTTTTCAGGGTGCTCGACTTTCGGCAATCGCTGCAGATTCTTTATCGCTCTACGGCTCGACGGGCGAAAAACCTTTCACCGAAAGGTTTTCTCTTCGCCCTTTTGAATCCCTTGCAGGATAAACAAAAAAGAAGCAATTCCTGCGGAATCACTTCTTTTTCTTGGCGCGCTGTAAGGGATTCGAACCCCTGGCCTTTTGGTTCGTAGGGGTGCGCCGATAGTGGAATTGCATTCCATTTGGTGGAACCCTGCAGAATTTCCTGACAAAAGTTCAGTTCAAGAAACCAAAAGGTCAATTTCTGCAAGTGTTGATATGCTTAGACTCATATGAAAACTCATTTTTCGTCCATTTGTTAGAAATTTGTTAGAACAAACAACGCCGTCCTTTTGGCGCAGGATTTTCTATAAAGCAAAGAAGTAATTCCGGTTAAATAAAACAATCAGATTGAAAGAAAGTTTGGAAAATAATAGACCATTCCGCATTCTAAATTGTATTATATATATAAAGTGTTTGTGTTGAAAGATACATCTGCATTTGATATAATGAAATCAGATAAATATATCTGACGGTGAGTATATGGATATTGAAAAAGAAAAAATCGGCAAACTCATAGAACAAATTCAAAGCGGCAGCAACGAAGCTTTTGAAGATCTTTACAGGCTGACAAGTCCGAAAGCTTATTTTGTTGCACTGCAAATTTTAAAAAACGAGCAGGATGCCGAAGATATATTGCAGGAAACTTACATAAAAGTTCTCGAAAAAATCGGTGAAATCGATCCGTCCCAAAGCTTTATGGGATGGCTGTATCGCGTTGTTTCCAACAAAAGCAAAAATCTTCTCAAAAAGAGAAACGTATTGGCTTTTGAGTCCTATGAAGATGAAACGTTTGAAGAAATACCCGATGATGGAACTGAGTTCAGCCCCGAAGAAAACCTTGATCAGGGCGAAACCTGCCGTGAGGTAATGGCGGCGATAGATGAGCTTTCTGATGAAAAGCGTGTTTGCATTATTATGAAGTATTTCGGTGAGATGACCGTCAGCGAAATTGCAGAAAGCCTTGAAGTGCCTGAAAGCACTGTTAAAAACCGATTGTATTCCGCAAGAAAAGACCTTAAAACTAAATTTGAGAAAAACGGAAACGTTCTTTATGGTGTGGCACTCGGCGGAGTTCTCATCTGGGCACTCGGCAAAACGTCAACAACCGCTTCGGCAGTTTTCCTTGCAAGTGCGGCTTCTGCAGAAATTGTTGCAGGAGCAACGGCAGCAACAACCGCAACCGCTTCGGGCGTAACTACGGCAGCGGCAACAGGAACGGGAATTGCCGCAAAGGCGGCGGCACTTTCAGTTGCCCAGAAAGTTGCAATAGGTATAGCTGCAACGGCGGTTGTGGGCGGCAGCACTGCGGGCGTTGTGACGGTTGTCAGAAACAACAATCAGGCAGAAACAACCGCTTACGTTGAAGAATCAACAACCGCTCCAACGCAGAAAGCAGAAGAAATTATCAACAGAATAACTGCTCCTGCCGAAATCTCAACCGAGCCGTCAACAAAATTCAGTTTTAATATAACTTTTCCGTCAAAAAAACCTTATACAACTACCCCCAAAACATCCGCACCATCAACAACGGCAAAGCAAACAACCGTTCCGCCAACATCCACTACTATTGCAGAAACAACAACTGAAATAATAACAACAACGGTTGTTACAACCACTCAACCGCAGACAACTCAGCCCACAACGCTTGCTCAGGCAACCCTTATAATTGAGGTTACCGATTTTGATGATAACGTTGTGGATACGCTTCATCTGAACGTTGAGGCAGGCACGGAGATGACGTGGGATTATCTGATAACACTCGTGAGTCAGAACGGATATGAGGCAATGGCAGGCATTTACGGCGACGGTGTCGGTGCCGTTGCGCAGGCAGGCGAAACCTACACATTCACGGCTGAACTTTAACATATTAAGGAGGAGATTTTTTATGAAAACAAAATTTTTAAAAGCTTCAGCATGGATAATGATTTTTGTAACTGTTTTTTCATTAACTTTAACAGGTTTTGTTGCATCAGCAGAGGAATCTGATTTACCGTGCGGCGGCGTTATTGAAGAGGTTGACGTCAAAATTCTCTACGCACCGCCGACAAGCAGGGTAGTAATCGGCGGCTTCGGTCCTGTAATTACGGGAACGGTACTTAAAATAATTTATCCGAACGGCGAAAGCGAAATTTTAACCGTAAAACAAAATGGCAATGAATACTATGCAGGCGATTTTTCTGTGCATATGTCTTATTTTGAACTTGAATCAATTCAGGTTGTTGATTACGGCATTATAAGTAAAACGCTTTATATTAGCAATGAAGGTAAGCAACATGGAGGTTACAGCGGATATGCCGATTTTGTATATCTCAACCTGCCGTCTGTTGCAGAGGTGTTTTATCTTATATCCGCATATTTCAAAATGATATTCTGAAATATGCATAACAATTGAAAGGAGATGCTTAAAATGAAAAAAACATTTTTAAAAACCGTTGCACTTGTTTTGGTTTTAGCGCTTGCTTTCTCGGTAAATGTATTTTCATTTTCCGCCTTTGCAGAAGAGATATCGCAGACGGACGCAATCCCTGAAGGGTATATTGAAATCGCTTCTGCCTATGCCCTTAACAAAATCCGAGATAACCTGAGCGGTAAGTATATTATCACACAGGATATTGATATGGATGGGTATAACTGGACACCCATCGGCACTTCCGAAGAACCTTTTACGGGTGTTCTTGACGGCAACAAAAAGATATTAACCAATTTTAAAATTAACAACGAAAACGTTACCACCGCAACAAACATAGGTTTGTTCGGCTGCACAAGCAATGCCACAATTTCAAACCTGTTTGTCAAAGGCGCAAGCATTACAGTCAAGCAGCCATATGCCTCTGCCATTCAGGTCAACATCGGCACTTTGGCAGGCACAGCAACCCAGACTGTTTTCAAAGACTGTATCGTTACGGGAAGCATTAATGCCGAAAACATCAGAAGCGGTTCTGTAGGCGGAGTTGCAGGCAAGGCTATCGTTTGTTCATTAAACAACATTACCAATGCTGCAGATGTAAGCATAAAAACCGATGCTAAACTCACAACAATATCAATCGGCGGCATTGCTGGCAGCGCCAGAAGCGGAATTATAAATCAATGCAGCAATTACGGCGATATTTTTGCATCGGGAACCGACAGCCTGAGTGATACAAGGTTTGTTCAGGCAGGCGGTATTGCAGGCGGCACCGAAGATTATG
Organism: Clostridia bacterium; assembly: GCA_017502085.1. Taxonomy (GTDB): domain Bacteria; phylum Bacillota; class Clostridia; order Oscillospirales; family Acutalibacteraceae; genus CAG-177. The sequence goes on from JAFVVQ010000049.1 coordinate 3,758, forward strand.
CCAATCAGATTTTAAACAGCTACAACCAAGGAACAATCGGCGTTGATTTCACAACAACTTCAACCTGTGTGGGCGGCATAATCGGTGATTGCTGGTATGTTAAAAACTGCTACAGCACGGGCGGAATAACCGTACCTGAAGATTTCGGCGGCTGTGTGGGAGCAATAGCAGGTGAATTTTGGACATCGGTTCTCGATACCAACCCTGCGCCGAGAATTGAAAACGTTTATTACAGCAATGACGGTCTATATACATCTTACGTATGCTCAAATCCGCCTGCCGATGACAGTGCGTTTATAAATGCGAAGAAGCTCACGGCTGAAGAATTCAAAGATAAGAATTCGTTTACAGGCTTTGATTTCAACAATATGTGGGATATGAATGAAAACGGTTTGCCCGTTTTAAAAAAGCAGGTTTCTTTCTATAAAGAGCTTGATGAGGAGCATATCATCAACGGCGAAAGCTCGGGAGAATGCGGCAAAAATCTCAGCTACACTTTCAACACATATACGGGTGATCTTCATATTTTCGGAACGGGTGATATGGATAATTACGATTCAGCATCGGCGCTTGAAGGGTTTTTTTGGGCTCCGTGGTTCCGTGAAAGAAATTATGTTAAAAATGTTGTTATTGAAAACGGCGTAACTTCAATAGGCTCCTGTGCTTTTGACGGCTGCGAGAATATGACGAGCGTTTTTATTCCCGGCAGCGTTAAAAAAATCGGATGGTCTGCTTTTGAAGGCTGCAAGAGACTTGAAAACCTGGAACTTCCTGATGGTCTTGAAACTATAGTTTCATCTGCATTTATGGGTTGCTATGGAATCAAAAGCATTTCAATTCCTAAAACGTTGACAAATTTTGATCCGGATTGTTTTTATCAGATTTCTTATCTTGAATCAATAACCGTTGACAGCGAGAATCCCAGATATTCAAGCGATGAGTTCGGCGTTCTTTTCAACAAGGATAAAACAGTTCTTGAGTACTATCCCGAAGGTAATACCCGCACAAGCTATACCGTTCCTGACGGCGTAACGGAAATCGGATACTCCGCTTTCAGAAGCAGCTTGATTGCCGAAGTGATTCTGCCTGAAAGTCTTAAAGAAATCGGCTGGAATGCGTTTGAATCATGCGGAAATCTTAAAGAAATCATTATTCCCGACGGTGTTGAAGAAATCGGAGGACAGGCTTTCGCTTTCTGCACCAAGCTTGAAAAGGTAAAACTTCCGAGCAGTTTAAAAGGTCTGCATTATTTGGTTTTTTATCACTGTGAATCTCTCAAAAGCATTGAAATTCCCGATTCGGTTACATATATTACTTACAGGGTATTTTGGTACTGTAAATCGCTTGAAACCGTTGTTCTTCCTGATACCCTGGTTGAACTCGACGGTAATTCTTTTGATGATACGGCTTACTTCAAAAATGCTGAAAACCGTGAAGGCTACGCACTTTACTACGGCAAATATCTGCTTGATGTTTCGCCCGAAGCAACAGGGAAGTTTGAGATAAAAGACGGAACCGAACTGATTGCGGGCGGTGCTTTTTCAGGGCATGACGAGCTTACTGAAATAATCATTCCCGACTCTGTAAAATATATAGGAGATTCGGCTTTCAGCAATTCCTCGGGCATTAAAAGCATAGTTATTCCCAAAAGCGTAATCAAAACAGGCAGTTCTGTGTTTTACTTCTGCGATAATCTTGAAAGCGTTGAAATTCTCGGAAACATAACGGTTGTTGATAATCTTTCATTCTATCAATGCAAAAAACTGACCCGTGTTGTTCTTCCCGATACTGTAAAAACAATCGGAGAATCCGCTTTCAACGGCTGTGCAAGCCTTGAAGAAATTCAACTGCCCGAGGGTCTTGAAGTTATTGCAAAAAACGCTTTTAACTATTCGCAAAAGCTCACAAGCATTAACTTCCCCGAAAGCCTGACAGAAATCGGCGACTACGCTTTCAGCAGAACCAATATTTCAAGTGTGCATATTTCTTCCGATGTTTCTGCTATAGGTGAGTGTGCATTTTATAATACGCCTAATCTTTCGACTATTACTGTTGACGAAAATAATCCTCATTTTGTTTTTGACGGCAAAGCACTTTACAGCAAAGATAAATCAAAACTGTTTTGCTATCCTTCAGGAACCGAACAGTCGCTGTATGTGATTGACAGCGAAACCGAAACAATTGACAGATCAGCTTTTTCGGGAAATCCGTATCTTGAGGCGATAACAATCCCTGACGGTGTAAAATATCTCGAGTCATCTTTTGCTGACTGTACAAATCTCAGAAGCGTTGCTTTCGGTAACGGAATAACACAAATCTTTTCGCACGGTTTCAGAAATTGCTCGTTGCTCGAAAAAGTTTATATACCGGATTCAATTACTAATATAATGTCCTGGACTTTTGATGACTGTGAAAATCTGACGGATATTTATTATGAAGGCAGCGCCGAACAATGGTCAAGAATTTCGGCAAATTCCGGACTTAGCAGCAGTATTACGGTTCATTATAACCACGTTCATTCCCACACCTATTCGGGTTACACCGAAGCAACCGAAGGTCAGAACGGATACGAGCTTTACACCTGCGAATGCGGTCATTATTATGCGGTGTTTGACTTGGTTTCAAAGTCAGATAAATATGATGTTACCGCAAGCTATTCGCCCGACTGCTTCAACGAAGAGATAACCCTTGACGTTGAAGAGGTAACAGGCAACAGAGATCCCGGCGGAATATATATGGTTGACGGTAAAACATATGTGCAGGTCGGAATCTATAATCTGAAACCCGTAAACGAAAACGGCGAGGTTGTTCAGCCGAACGAGGGTCAGACCGTAAAAATAAAAATCGCCATTCCCGACGGATACAAAGACAAAACGGATATGGTTATTTATCACCGCTTTGTTGACGGCGGCAGAGAAAAGCTTTCAACCGCAGACGGCACCCTTGTTATCGAAAACGGCTATATAATTTTTGAAGTCAGCAAGTTCAGCGAGTTTGAAATCCTTGCGGGAACCGCAACCGTGACCGTTTCAAAGCAGCCCGACAAGCTGACTGTCAACTACAAAGGTACTCTTGACCTGAGCGGAATTCAGCTTAAAATCACAGAAATTGACGGTTCTGTTGAATACGTTACCGACACCTCAAAGATGACCGTTGAGAACTTTGATTCAACCAAACTCGGCGTTCAGACTGTTACCGTTAGATACGAAGAATATTCCTGCACGTTTGACGTTGAGGTGAGATACACCTGGTGGCAGTGGATTCTCAGAATCCTGCTGCTTGCATTCCTTTGGTATTAATTTTCAGAAAGGATAAGAATTATGAAAAAAATAAGTGTTGTTTTGGCTTTGGCTTTGTTGCTTGTTTCAGTTTTTTCAATCGGTGCTCACGCTGAAGATGCAACAAAAACGGAAAAGTTTTTTGCAGATATTGAAAAAACCGGAGCTATCACTCTCTATGAGCCGATGAAAAGCGAGAACACAAACAGGTTTTCTGAAAACAAAGTATCTATGCGACATGTTGAAGACGAAAACGGAAAAGTAATGACCGAATATTTTTCTTCTTCAAAAGTATTCTTTTTGGATTTGGAAATGTATGTAACACAAAAAGGTCTGTTTGTATATTTTCCGCAGTTCAACCGCCATATGGATTTTTCCTTGATCTTTGATAGTCAGACCAAAGATGTTTTTGAGGAATTATTATATGAAGAAACCGTATTGATGCCTCTGCCATCATATCCCGAATATATGAGCTTGAAATCATCGGTAAAAGAAACCGATGTTGCAGGATACGGCGATTTATATATAGAAACCTTCACTTATGATACGGAAGCCGTGGTTAATGACCTTGTAGCCAAGGGTATTATCCCTGACCCTGCTCTCTACGGTATTTCACTCGACGATAACGAGGCGTTAGGTGACTTTTACTGGAATTATGCAGGTGACTATTCAGGCTTTGCAGCATCTCTTTTTTACAAAAATGAAGCAACCTTTATATTCGATGAAAACGGTATGCTTATTGCTGCGGATTACTTTACGGGTGAAGGCAGAGATGTTGATAGCGTTAATTACGAATTGGGTGAAATCGGAGGCTTTTCTGCAGGGGCATCGG
>JAFVVQ010000050.1 GCA_017502085.1 Clostridia bacterium
AAAGGACACACACGACCAAACGGAGAAAAATTCTATACAGCATTTTACGAGCACGGACTTCGTTACAAAAGTTACGGTGAAAACATTGTGATTGTAAGAAGTGTAACTCTATCACAAGAAGAGAAAGCGCTTGATCTTTGGCTGGATTCGGCTTCGCACCGAAAGAACTTACTCAATCCGAAATGGCGATACAGCGGCATCTCGGTATTAATTTCTGAAGAAGGCTATTACTATGCCGTGCAGTTGTTTGCTTGTTAAGGAGGAATTATATGCTCAGAAAAATCATTAAGCTCTGTGAAACCCTTTTGAAAGTGAAAGAGGTTTTCAGAGAAGCTTATAAACCCAAGAATGAAGATTATTATGACCCGTCTGCTGACGAGTACTCGCTTCATTATTATGACGGCGACGAAGTAATCATTGATTACAACTCATAAAATTAAAAAACAGTCGAATAGTTACAATCAGCCCCGCAAATTCGATTTTGCGGGGCTTTTTTCATTAAAATCACAATTTTTTTGCTGATTTTTTAAATTTCGTTAAAAGTGCACAAATTTCTGTTCAGAAACACGGTTCTGACGCAATTTGCGAAATGTTGCACAAAAATCGCCCATAAAAATGCTTTTTTACACTAATTTCCTTTGTCTTTTGATATCGCTTTTTAGGTTGGTTGGCACTTACTCCTATTCAGAAGCACGAGTTGTGACAATTATAAGACATACTTTCTGTACAACATGCACAAATTGCGTGCAAAATCCAGGAGGTATGTGAATGAAAAAAGAATTCATCAAAGAATTGAACAAGTCCCCACCAACCGAAGTCTTTATCGACACAATCAAAGGCCGCCACCCTGCAGATGAGATGATTCCCGTTGAAGTTCGATGGGAGTGGGACGGTAAGCGAAGATATCATTATGCCGGCGGACTGCCGTTTCTGAATGCGACCGCAAAGTTACTTTTCAAACATCATAAGGACAAGCCTTACGACGGAAACGTGTTATGCGAATTCAGTGCACCCAAGGTCTTATATGATAACAATAATGTGTGCGGCGTGTTCTATAAGGACCGAAACACACTGTTCTGTGAAGCCAAAGAACTGATGACCGACTATTGTATCAACGTCGACCTTGCGGCAATTCCTGTTGATTTCAGAACCTTTGACATAACAAGAATAGATCACAGCTTTTGTTTCTTTCCCAAAAACGATGAGGAACAAACAGAGTTTTTCAACTTATTTCGCAAGATGTATCACAAAAACTTAAAACCCGGAAAATTGTGTTCTCAAAAATACGATTATCCAAATGCCTATGCATTCACATCCCGAAAGCTTGACATTATTCTTTATGATAAGGCAGCACAGCTCAATTTGACTGATGTGAAGCTTCTTCGCATTGAATTCAGATGTAAAGAAGCTTTTAAGGGAGAAAGCGCATATGGCAGCGACTATTTCGACAGCTTTGACAACACAATGAAGAATGCAAACAAGTGGTTTGCCAAGAAGCTTGAAAAGTACAACTTCACCTTATCCTTTGTACCAAGAAATGAATACATAGAAGCTGTAACCAAGTGCTACGAAGCCCAGAAAGCTGAATATAAAAGCAGGTCCGGCAAGAAGCCGTTGTATTTGCTTCACCCGATTTCTTCGCTTCTTGAAAAGATGGAACAAATCAATAAGGAAGGTTGCAATTCATTTCATTCGGCAAGCAAAACTAACCGTTGTTGGTACAACCGATGTCTGAGTCTTACCAACGATGCAGGGGTGCATATTTTATATACAAATCTTGACCACGAATTAAGTTTTTTTGACGATGTGTGTCATCACAAGGATCTTCACCGTGTGTTCAAGCCAATTGTTATAAAGCTTCCTGACACTTCACCGTCGTCCGTTGATTTTGCTTGCAATGCTTTGTTTCACAATCCTATCGAATCTGAAATGCAATTACCTTTATGCTCCGATGAGATTCGTTCCACGTGCAAAAATCTTGAACAAAGTTTTTGGCAGGAAGCGTCAATAGTCAACAGAATTAAAAGTAAATATCTACTCAATACTGACAGCTTCAAGGAAAGAACATTACACTTATGCTCCGACGAGTTCTTGAGCAGTCTATGCAACAGTTCGTCTGCGGTCAATACAATTAACAATGTACATCGTAACCGTCACCGCACCAAAAGAGCGTTACCTTTATGCTCCGACGAAAAGTTTAACAGCCACGCTTATGCTCCGATTAAGGTTCCCTATTACCACAGACGTATTTAATTTCTTACACCAAATGTCGAGTAATACTTTTTTATAAGAGAGGGCGATTAATATGCACGGAAAATACGGCACACCGATGAATTCAATAGAACATATCGGAAAGCCAAAACCCATCCCCTGCAATTGTGCACGCTGTTATCACAGCAAAAGAAGTTCTTGGGGCAGTTTGTATTGCACTTTTTACGGCAAACACGACCCAAACAAAACCAGCTGTGCAAGATATTGGTGTACAAAACCTCCCCAGAAGTCCAAGAAATCCAAGAAGAAAAAGAAGGACGCGCACAAAAAGAAATAATATCAACTCAATTAATTACATATTAAAATTTTTTGAATTTAAAGGAGATTAATTTATGACAGATCATAATACAATCAACAATCCCGTATATATGTCAATCAACGATGCTGCAAAGACAAGCGGCATGAGCGCTCATTACATCAGAGACCTTGTAAAGGCAAACAAAATCAAACACGTCAAGTCTGGTATGAAGTATCTTATCAATTACCCGAAGATGATGGATTACTTTGAGTCTCTTGAAAACAACGCAGCATAAGATGCCTGTAAAAACAAAATATCATCTGCCCCTTCCTATGCAGAAGGGGCAGGCAAATCAAAAATTATAACCGAAAGGATGAAAAATTAATGGCAAGTGCAACACCTATGTATAATAAAAACAAAGAATTAACAGGATTCAGAATAAAGGTATCCAGAGGCTATGATGTCAACGGCAAACAGCTTACTCCCTATTCCATGGTTTGGAAGCTGTTCGAAGACTGGGATAAGTGGGCTAAAAAGCGTCAGCAAAAAGAGCTTGATATTGCAAAAGCTAATTTTCAGGCAGCCTGCGACAGGGGCGAAGTCAAAACTAAAGCTGAGAAATCAGCCGAGAAAAAAGCAATAGCAAAACAACTTGCTGAGGAAGATCTGAAAAAGATGAGTTTTGCAGATGCTTTTGATTTATACATACACGAAACCAAGGAAATTAAAAAGATTAACACGATAACCGGTATCATCACAACTATGAAAAGGGCATTAAGAATGTTTGGTAAAAGAAAAGTTGAGGATATAAGCGAGAACGACTGCCGGGCATACCTTGATTCTTTATATGAAGAGGATCTTGAAACATCCACAGTCCGTAAGCATTATGAAACACTGCACGCTTTTCTGACCTGGTGCCTTGATGAGAAAAATATAATATCGTCTCATCCAATGAAGAAAATCAAGAAGCCTATCATCAAAAAAGGTTCTGAAACAGTAGCTGTGTATTCTCTTGAAGAACTTAAAAGAATTATCGAGTGCTCAAAGAACGAGCCTTTGATGTGGCAGGTAATGACGCTTCTTCTTGCCGACTCAGGAATGCGTCGAGGGGAAGCCTGTGCTTTGCGCTGGTCTGACATTGACTTATCAACAGGAAGAGTGCATATCGTTAACAATGCTCAATACACCGAAGGTGACGGCACATACGATACCTCCACAAAATCGGGAAAAGACAGAGTCATCTATCTGAACGATCAGGTTATCAAAATTCTTTCAGAATGGAAAGCACTCCAGAAAGAAGTGATCGAGGGGGTGGGTAAAAAAACTCCCACACACGTTTTTACACATCTTGATTCGGGAAACAGAATAAATCCGCAAGCCCCTACCGCTTATTTCAGAAAATTCGGAGAAAAATACGGCATCGAGGATTGCCACCCTCATAAGTTCAGACACACCATGGCGACATTTATGATTCGCAACGGTGTTGACGTTAAGACCGTATCCGAAAAGCTCGGACATTCAAGCATTGAAATAACGCTCAAGCTGTATGTTCACAGTGACGAAGATACTCAGAAAGCCGCAAACGAAAAATTCGCTTCACTTGTGTGGAACGGATAATCAACAATCAAACAACAAAATTCAAAAAATGAAAGGAATTAAATTTATGTTTAGTATTATTAAAAACAGAGCAGAACTTGAAGAAATCCTGAATAGTGAGGACTATGCCAATAAAAAGTTGCATATACATGCTGCAGGACATCTTGCAAGGTTTGAACATCTTGATGAAAACGGCAAAAAAGTCCAACACACCGCTGATTGGCGTTACTTTATCGTGAGCGACTCCAAACACAGCGAAGAAACCATACGTTCAGAATTTTTCGATATGGTAAAACAAGATGAATTTACATCGAGAAAACATATGAGAATTGAAACAGATGCGTTACATAAAATTATAGAAATGTACTCTTCAGAAACAGTATCAACTTTTTATTATGGCTTTTGGGGTTCTCCTGAACTTGAAAAAGATGATATCAGAGATTTCTTGGACAATCTTTCGGTTTAATGGTAATGTTTCAAATAATATGATAGTCTAAATTTAAAACCACAGGTTCGGTTTAATCGCCGAATCTGTGGTTTCCTTAATTTAATATTTCAGTTTATATCTGCGGTTTTTATTGTTACCCTCCGGCACGATAATATCATCTGAAATCATTTCGCTCAATATTTCCTTAAGCCTTGAACTTTTCAGCCCGACAAGTTCAGCAAGCTCTGAACTTTTTGCAGAAGCGTTTGTTGTCAGATATTCTATAATGGCCTGCTTATGTGCAAGGGTCTTTATCGCCGCTTTTTTATCGCCGCTTTTTATCGCCGCTTTTTTATCGCCGCTTTTTATCGCCGCTTTTTTCAGCGGAAGCGATAGTGTTATGCGTTCAGGATCAAACTCCTCACTAATTGCCGGTGCAGACCAACCTTGCTTGTTCCAAACACTATAGATATTCGGAATACCGCTTCCTGCACGTTCACCGATATCTATAAGGGTAAACATTTTCATAAGCACTGTATTTCTTGGATCGGATATTCCGCCGGATTTGGCAGCTTCAAGCTCTATTCTGAAACCACCCGGATTTGAAATCGTGATTTCATCAGGTTTATTTATGATAACAATTCCTCTGGTTCCGTGATAGTCGGAGTTTATAAGGCAGTTTGCCAAAGCCTCACGGACTGCAATATGGACAGAGGTATCTTCAACACGAATTCCGTTTTCAATCATAAAAGGCACCTTGATATTTTGCGAAATTTTGTTGTATACCCGAAAGTAGAAATCGTAGATATTGCCGCTCCATTCGCCTGAAGATGAAACTATTCTGTCTGTCCAACGGGTTGCGTCATCATATTGTTCCTGATAATCCAGAAAATATGATGGGAATTCACGAACAATTTCATATTCGTGACCAAACATCAGAAGACCCGCAACGGTAGGATGACGCTTACCGTCATCACCTCTGCCGACTGCTCCTAATCTCAAAAGAAAATCCTCGTCCTCTAAGGTTTCCCAAACGTGTCCCGGTTTGGAATGCTTCATGCGCATACGATAGCTGTGAACGCTTTCAAAGTCAAAAACATCCAAATCCATTTCGTTCAAAACCAGCATATCCTGAGATTTGATTGATGCATCCCGTATCATTGCGTTAATTTCTTCTTTTGTGCACTTATAGTCACCCTCGCCGTTTCGGCGATAGCTGTTGATATAATTGCCGTCAAGATAAACAGGACGGTCGGAACGCTGTGCTCTGGGAACATTTATTACAACTATCTGATTTCCGTCAACATCCTTCACATAAACATCTTTATTTGAAAGAATATTTGCACTGACTTTCTGTGAATTATTAATAATATCCCAGAAATCTTTGATAAGCTTATCCGGATCAGGAATATTGATAGGGTGAAGAGTTTTGTCTGCATATTCTTCAACGCCAAGCAATATTACTCCGCCTATTGTGTTGGCAAAAGCCGAATATGTTTCCCAAATGCTGTGGGGCAATCCGCCTAAAGCTTTTTTAGCTTCAATGCGGTTGTTTTCTTTATATTTTTCAAGACTTGAGAAATCGAGCAATTATTTCACCTCTGCTAATATTATATGTCGTTCTTTGAAATTCAGTATAGCACACTTTTCTGAATATATCAACGCTATTTATTTCAAACCAAATCTGTGGTTTTTTCTTAATTATTGACAAAATATTGACATTTTGGATTTTGAGATTATTCTTAAAAAGAAATGAACCCTTGGAATCGTTGAGATTCCAAGGGTTTTCGATAATCCCCATTCGGGATAAATTATCTCTTTGAGAACTGGGGTGCACGGCGAGCGCCTTTGAGACCGTACTTCTTTCTTTCCTTCATTCTGGGGTCTCTGGTAAGGAAACCTGCCTTCTTGAGGGTTGTACGAAGGTTCTCGTCATACTGAAGAAGAGCTCTGGAAAGACCGTGGCGGATTGCGCCTGCCTGACCTGTAACTCCGCCGCCGCCTACACGACAAACGATATCAAACTTCTCTGTTGTACCTGTGAGAGTGAGAGGCTGACGAACGATGAGCTTGAGTGTTTCAAGACCGAAATAATCGTCGATATCTCTGTCATTGATTGTGATTTTGCCTGTACCTGCATATACGCGAACTCTTGCTACTGAGCTCTTTCTGCGGCCGGTACCATAGAAATAAGGATTTGAATCGTACATTATTTATAGCCTCCCTTTCTTAAAATTCCCAAACTTCGGGTTTCTGAGCTGCGTGAGGATGCTCTGCACCCTTAACAACGCGAAGTCTTGTGAGAGCCTTGCGGCCGATAACTGTGTCGGGGATCATACCCTTAACAGCAAGAGTCATAGCAAAGTCAGCTCTTGTCTTCATAAGAGTGCTGTACTTAACTTCCTTGAGGTGGCCGATATAGCCGGTGTGATGATAATACATTTTCTGATCAAGCTTGTTACCTGTGAGAACAGCCTTATCAGCGTTGATGATGATAACGTGATCACCGCAGTCTGCGTGGGGAGTGAAGATAGCCTTGTGCTTACCGCGAAGAAGCTTTGCGGCTTCAACAGCAACCTTACCCATGGGCTTACCTGCTGCATCGATCACATACCAAGCGCGGGTAATGTCGCCCGCTTTAGGCATATAAGTTGACATAACATTTCCTCCGATATAATTTTTTCGTGCTTGGATATATTATCACAAGGCAAAAGTATTGTCAATAGCAAAAATGTAATTTTTTAATTTACATTTCACAATCTCGCAAATGCTCGTTTTTTCTCCGTTTTTCATAGTAAAAGCTCACTTATGATTTTTAAAAATTTTTTTCTGTTGCACAAAAATAAGAGTTATTTTTTGTGTAATTTTACCCAATTAAAGCGAAGAAGCAGAGAAACTCAACCCGCAATTCGGAATACACAATTATAATCAGGTGCGGACAGAGTCCGCCTGCAATTTTTCACTCTTCACTTTTTGTTATTCACTGAAAAAGCGCACCGCCGCAACGGTACGCTGCATCTGTCTGCTCAGGCAGGTGAGCAGACGGAACAATTATTATTTGGTATAAACCAGACGATATATTTCTTTATCGGCAATCACTGCGCCGTCAACGCCGGTCGAAGCATATTCGCCGTTTATCAGGAAAGCCCAATAACTTTGATTGACACCGTAATCCGCAAGCATACCATTAACGGTTTTGACATACAGACCGTACTCGCCTTCTTCGCCTTCAATCAGTTCCAGTTCCTGAAGCGCCTCCCCCACAGTTTCCTTATCCGTTTTAACCGTGAAAACAACAACCTTTTCTTCCGCTTCAACCTCAACTGTTATTGTTTTCTGACCTTTTCCAAGCTGAATATCCTCAGTGTAAGTTGCATCCGACCATATACTGCCGTCAGAAAGCCCGTTACCTGAACAGGAGACGAGAGAGAAAAGCATAAGAACAGAAACTAATACCGCCAGAGAAGCTCTGAATTTCTTTTTCATAAAATCATCCTTTTATCATTGATTTTGTATTCAAAAGGATAAAACAAAAGCACCCTTCCCCGGGTGCTGTGATTTGAAAACGGTATCCTGCCATACCAAGCCTGCAAACAAAACAGAATTTCATTACACGTCCCCCCGAGTTGCCCAAGAGACTTTTGCGTGTCACAGATTGATAAGCATTCCGACTTGACCGGTTGAAACCTGAGTTACGGTAATGGCTGTTGCTGCGGATTTTCACCGCAATTTCCTTATCCTCCGGCACAAAATGTGTCGGAGTGCAGAATAACTGCAAATCTGTGTTTATTCTTTTGTAAGTGTATTATATCACGTTTCATCACATTTTTCAATAACAAAAAAGGGCATACCGAAGTATGCCCTTTGCTTGTTAATCAAGTTCAAACTGACCCGTATAGAGCTGATAGTATTTACCCTTCTGCTCAATGAGATCATCGTGAGTGCCACGTTCGATAATTTCGCCCTGCTCCAGAACCATTATCGCATCCGAGTTGCTTACGGTTGAAAGTCTGTGAGCAATGACAAACACCGTTCTGCCCTCCATAAGCTTATCCATACCTTTTTCAATAAGACGCTCCGTTCTGGTATCAATGGAGCTTGTCGCCTCGTCGAGAATCAGTACGGGCGGATCTGCAACCGCCGCTCTCGCAATCGCAAGAAGCTGTCTCTGACCCTGCGAAAGATTCGCACCGTCGCCCGTTATCATCGTATCATAGCCCTCAGGCAGTCTGCTGATAAACGAATGGGCATTTGCAAGCTTTGCGGCATTCTCGATCTCCTCATCGGTCGCATCGAGTTTACCGTAAGCAATGTTGTCCCTTACGGTACCCGTAAACAGATGGGTATCCTGAAGCACCATTGCCATTGAACGGCGAAGCTCAGCTTTTTTGATTTTCTTGATATTGATACCGTCATAGGTAATTTTACCCTCGTCAACATCATAGAAACGGTTAATAAGGTTGGTGATCGTTGTTTTGCCCGCACCCGTTGAGCCGACAAACGCAATTTTTTGACCCGGCATCGCATAAAGCGAAACATTCTTGAGAACATCCTTCTTGCCGTTATAACTGAAAGTAACGTTATGGAAACGCACGTCGCCCTGCCATTCGGTATAGGTTATCGTGCCGTCTCCGTGAGGATGTTTCCATGCCCAGACACCCGTTCTTTCTTCGCACTCGGTGAGTGTACCGTCGGAATTCTTCCTTGCGTTGACAAGAGTGACATATCCGTCATCCGCCTCTGCGGGAGTATCAATGATTTCAAAAATTCTTTCTGCGCCCGCAAGAGCCATAATAATAGTATTGAACTGCTGTGAAATCTGTGTTATCGGCTGGAAAAAATGCCTTGTATAAGTCAGAAATGCAAGCATTGAACCTGCTGAGATTGCAAAAAACGAAGTTTTGGGAATCATCATAAGCATCAGCGTACCTATCATCGTAACTGCAGCATATGTGATATATGAAATATTACCCATAACGGGCATCAGTACACTTGCATAGGTATGAGCATTCGTTGCGGCTTTTCGGAGACTGTCGTTAATAACACTGAAATCGGCATTCGCCTTTTCTTCGTGACAAAACACCTTAACGACTCTCTGACCTTCAATGAATTCTTCTATATATCCGTTGACTGCACCCACACATTTCTGCTGCTCCCTGAAATATTTTGCACTTCGTGAGCCGAGAGCCTTGATGGCAACGAATCCCAGGCAAAGCATAATAACAACAAACAGTGCAAGTACAGGGCTGAGCCATACCATCATAACAAAAGTACCGACAACCGAAATCAGCGAAGATGAAAGCTGAACAAAGCTCTGGCTTATGCATTCACGCAAGGTATCGGCATCACTTGTGTATCGGCTCATCAGTTCACCGTGAGTGTGAGAATCAAAAAACTTTATCGGGAGATCCTGCATATGGTTGAACAGATCTTTTCTGATGATATTGAGTGTTTTCTGAGCCACCTGAAGCATAATTCTCGAATAGCCGTAAGATGAGACCACACCGAAAACATAAATAAATCCGAGCGAAACAAGAGTTTTGACAAGCGGAGTCAGATCCTTTCCTCCGCTTTCAATAATCGAAGGAAGCACTTCATCGGTAACCGTTTTGATGAACGACGTACCTATAACACCCGCGAGTGCACTGAATGCAACAAAGACAAATACAACAGTAAGCATTGCCTTCGATCTGCCGAGATATGACAGCAGTCTCAGAAACGTAGCTTTGACGTTTCCGGGTTTCTGACCCTTGGGAGGTCCGCCTTTACCGGGATGTTTCATTGCAGGTGCCATTATGCCACACTCCCTTCCTGCTGTGATTTATAGACTTCGGTATATATTTTATTTGTACCGAGAAGCTCATTATGAGAACCGATTGCGTCTATCTTTCCGTCATCGAGAACAATAATTCTGTCGGCGTGTTCGACGGAACTTATGCGTTGGGCAACAATAATCTTTGTGACATCGGGATGATACTTTCTGAGTCCGTCACGGATTTTTGCATCCGTCGCGGTATCAACGGCACTTGTACTGTCATCAAGAATCAGCACTCTGGGAGATTTAAGCAACGCTCTCGCAATACAAAGTCTCTGTTTCTGACCGCCCGAGAGATTGACACCGCCCTGACCGAGATTGGTCCGGTATCCGTCGGGGAAAGACATTACGAAATCGTGAGCCTGAGCTATCTTGCAGGCAGTTTCAATCTGCTCCTGCGTCGCATCCGGATTACCCCAGCGGAGGTTTTCTTCAATAGTACCCGAGAAGAGAAGATTGACCTGAAGCACCATCGCAACGGAATCACGAAGATTCTTGAGCATATAGTCCGAAACAGGTTTGCCGCCTACCTTCACAACACCCTCAGTCACGTCGTAAAGGCGGGGAATCATCTGCACAAACGTTGTCTTTGCCGAACCCGTTCCGCCGATAATTCCGATTGTTTCGCCTGATTTTATATGAACGTTGATATTGTCGATAACATTCTTTTTGCCGTTTTTCTTATACTTGAAACAGACGTTTTCCATTTCGATATCTCCGTTATCAACGGTGAGTGACGGGTCAGCATCCTTATCGCTGATTTCGGGAACTTCCGCCATAACCTCAATAACACGGTTGAGAGATTCCTTCGACATAACCCCCATAGCAAAAATCATGGATATCATCATCAGTGACATCAGTATCTGATTGACGTAGGTAATGAATGCCGCAAGGTCATAAACCGTCATTGACGATTCAACAACAAGATTGCCGCCAAACCAGAAAATTGCAATTATGCAGCCATAAACGGTCATCTGCATAAACGGATTGGAAAGAATGAGAAGCTTTTCCGCAGCAATCGATGCATCTTTCAGCTCATCGTTTGAGATACGGAACTTTTCTTTTTCGTGTCCGGCTCTTACAAAAGCCTTGATAACTCTGATACCGATAAGGTTTTCCTGAACGGATGAGTTGAGTCCGTCAACCTTTTTCATCAATGTTCTGAATCTCGGAAGAGCAAGAATTGCCATTACCGCAAGAAGCGAAAACAACACGGGGGCTGCGATAATAAAAATCCTTGAGAGAGTATGATTCAGTTTGTATGCATAAGAAAATGCCATACAAAGCATAAGCGGTGATCTGACAACGATTCTGACAATCATCGTATATGCCATCTGCATTGTGTTGATGTCGGTTGTCATTCTCGTGATAAGCGACGGCGTACTGAATCGGTCAATATTGGCGAAAGAAAAATTCTGAATTTTTTCAAAGACAGATGCTCTGACGTTGGCACCGAAGCCCATACCTGCCTTAGCGGCAAATCTTGCGGCAGCCGCACCGCTCGCAAGGGCTATCAGAGCCATAAGCACCATTTTCGCGCCCTCTCTGACAACAAAATCTATGCCCGCGCCACCGCTGACACCTCTGTCAACAAGCTCTGACATTACAAACGGAAGCTGCACCTCCATATAGACCTCGATGAGGATAAGCAACGGCGAAAGCACCGAGGCAAGGCGGTAGCCTTTCGTTTGCCTGAACAAAGTTTTAATCATTTTTATCATCTCCGTTTCCGCTGTTTTCTTTTGCAATATATTCAAAAACCTCTTTATCGCTGACTCCGTCTCCCGAAAGATTTTCGGAAATTCTTACAAGATAATCGGAAAAAGCGTCAATTTCTCTTTCTGAAAAGCCGTCAAACATTTTGGTATCAACCTTATTGCATTCGGCTCTGCCCGCCCAAAAAGTCTCCCTGCCCTTTTCGGTTATGCGGATTCGGTTGACGCGTCGGTCGGATTCGTCCTCCGCACGCTCAACAAATCCCGCTTTACACATCCTTTTGATGCTGGTTGCTATCGATGCCGCCGATACACCCATCGATTCGGATAATTTTTTCTGCGAGCATTCACCGTTTTCGATGAGATAGCCGAGTATTTCAGGCTGACCTCTGTAAATATTAAGCCCCGAAAGTGCAGTCGAAATTCTGTATCGGTGCAAAAGCGTTACTCTGCACATTTTATGAACGGTTTCCCGATATAAGTCCTTCAGAAACATCTCTCCTTTCCTGAAAGTTAAGCGATTAACTGTTAATCGATTAACTGATTCCAACATTTTACTGCATTTTTACACCGATGTCAATAACTCACAAATAAAAAAGGCTGTGATTCCACAGCCTGATTATATAAACCATACAATATATTGTTACCTGTCGACCTCGCCCGTAATCGCATTGATGACGTTATGAAAAACCGCAACGTGTGTGCTCGAAATATATTTATCGAGATGCATCGAACCGAAAAACCATCTTCTGAATCTGCAAGCCTCCGAAAGCTCTTCGAGATAAGTATTCAGACCCGTTACATTCGCCGCCTCACTGTCTTTCAGCATAAGAAAGCCCTTGATTTTGAACGGAGGCTCGTGGGTGATGATATAGTCAACTCTGCAATCTGCCTTTTCGATATTTTCAGCACCCTCAAGAAGCTCATCGCGGGTCGGAATCTCAAGTTTCGACCAGGCATTCTCCTCAAAGCGGATATCAATATCGGGGCTTTCGCCACCGCCCATCGTAAAGAAAGTCATATTATCAATCTTGAAAATCTGACCTCTCATCAGATGATAGACGTTGCCGCAGATATTGTGAACCTTGCCGCCGTTCCATTTTGTGACGGGATAGGCGTTGAGAAGCTCAAAATTTTCGTGGGTGCCGTCAACAAAGCAGATATTGAACTTCTTTTTGCCAAGCTTTTTCAGGGTTTTCTGTTCTCTTTTACTGTTATCCCAGATAAAACCGAAATCGCCACAGACTATAAGGGTGTCACCCTTTTTAAGTTTTTTGATTGCAGGCGAATCAAAACGATTCATATCACCGTGCATATCCCCTGTTACATATATCATAAAAATCCACTCTCCCAGGATCTGTTGATTTAGATTATATCCTCAGGACAGAAAAAAATCAAGATTATAAAATATTTACCTGTCTAATTTGTAAAAATAGGTTTATTTTTTCGGATTGCTGTGATATAATAAGCTGAATATCGCAAAAATGCGGTAAAATAAATCCGACGGTGTGAAAAATGAAAAAATTAATCAGCTTACTGTTGTGCCTGGCTATCACTTTTTCAGCATTTATGAGCATCCCGACGGGCGCAGCTTACGACTCTTCAATGAAGGAACTCGGTCTCCGTTCCGACTGCCTGCTGCTCATCAGCGCAGATAACGGAGAAATTATTTTCGAACAGAACATCCGCAAACAGACATCTCCCGCAAGTCTGACAAAAATCGTGACGGCACTTGTCGTTCTTGAAAACTGCAAAGACCTCAAAACTGTTGTAACAGTTCCCGAAGAATGTATCAGAGAACTTGACGGCACGGGAAGTTCGATGGGTAACCTCAAACCGGGCGAACAGCTTACAGTCTATGATCTGCTCTGCTATATGATGATTCAGAGCGCAAACGATGCCGCTACAACACTTGCAAATTTTATTACCGGCAGCAACAGAGCCGCATTCATCGGCAAGATGAACGAGCTTGTCAAAACTCTCGGCTGCAAGAACACAAATTTTGCCAACCCTCACGGTCTTGAACACGAGGATCAGTATACATCCGCAGAGGATATGGCGATAATTTTCAAGTACGCAATGGGCAACACAACATTTGCGGAAATTGCAGGTAAACTCTCTCATACCGTACCCGCCAACAACCTCAAGGATGCACGAAGACTCAGCAATACATGCTTTCTCTTCAACAAGAACTATGACGATTACTATTGCAAGTATGTCAAAGCGGCAAAAACGGGTACAACCAAAAAAGCAGGCAGTTGCCTTATTACATACGCTTCAAAAGACGGATATAACTATATTGCAGTTGCACTCAAATCCTCAATGAAGGATTTCGATAACGACGGCACAGATGAAAACGGAGCATTTCTCGACTGCAAAGCCATGCTTGAATGGGCTTTCTCCAAAATTGAACTTGTCGCCATATGCGACCCCGAAAAAATCGCAGGCGAGGTCAGAGTCAACTACGCAAAGTCAACGGATTTTTTCAGTGTTGTTCCGAAAGAAACGGTTTACAGCCTTGTTCCCATCGGCACAAACAAGGGCAGCGTACTTGTTGAACCAATCCCCGAATCCGTACCCGAGTCCGTGGATGCTCCCGTCAGAAAAGGCGACGTCATCTGCAAGGGCAGAGTTCTGTATGCGGGCGAGGTGCTCAGAGAAATCGACCTTGTTGCCGCAACCGACGTCAAGCGAAACATTTTCGCTCTCATCGGCACAAAAGCCAAAAATCTTGTGACCAACCCCATATTCATCGTTATCTCAATTCTGATTGTTGCGGCAATTATCATATTGCTGTTTATACGCAAGAAAAAACGCAGGTCGCACGCCGTTGCAGGCAGAGACTATAAAATCCTCAACTACAAAGACTTTTCAAAAATGAAATAACAAGGAGACTTAAACCATGGAAATCTACAGAGGCAGATGCAAGAAAGAATATACCGATCATCTCATCGATACACTCGACGATATCTTTTTCTTTGAGGATGACGAAGAAACCAAGCGCGATTTCAGAGGAATTCTTCCCAAGCTTTATAAAGAGCAGTATAATCCCGCATACAACAACCTCGTTGTTATGGAAGACGACAAGGTCAAGGGCGCTGTAGGTCTTTATCCCATCGACGCAACCGCAGCGGGCAGAAAGCTCCGCATCGGCGGCATCGGTAACGTAGGTGTTACCAGAGACTGCAGAGGCAAGGGCTATATGAAAGACTGCATGAATATGAGCCTTGAAGAAATGATCAAGGATAACACCGACTATTCGCTTCTCGGCGGCCACAGGCAGAGATATGCTTATTTCGGATTCGAGCAGTGCGGTCCCGAATACGATTTCAGAATCAATATGAGAAACATCCGTCACTGCATCGGCAAGGACGCAAAAACAACCTTCACCGCACGCGAAATCAAAGCAGAGGATACAGAGCTTCTCGCAAAAACGATTGAACTCTATAACCGCGGACCTTACACCATCGACAGAAATCCCGATAACGTTTACGACGTTCTCTGCTCCTGGAGAAGCATTCCCTATGCCGCTTTCGAAGGCGACGAATTCAAGGGTTACTTTGTTCTTCAGAAGTTCAGCAACAGCATCCACGAAATCTGCCCCGTAAACGTTGACGATACACTCAATCTCATTATGTGCATCATGGAAACAAGCGAGAAAGACAGCGTTTCCTTCAGTGTACCTATGTACGATACCGAAATGTGCTCATATATGGTCAGATACTGTGACGGTTGGGATGTCGGTCACTCTGAAATGATCAACATTCTCAACTACGGCAGATTCATCGAAGCCTTCCTTGCTGTCAAAGCAAATTCCGTTAAGCTCGTTGACGGCTCAATCGTTCTTCTCATCCACGGCTACAAGAAGGATGAACAGATTGAAATCACCGTTAACGGCACAGACGTCAAGGTCACTGAAACAGACAAAGCTCCCGACGTTGAGGTTGAGCATCTCGAAGCGATCCGCCTTGTTGCATCGCTTTTCTCCGAAGCCAGACTTTCTCTCCCCGCATTCGCTCAGAACTGGTTCCCCGTATACTTCTCAACCGCCGGTCAGGATAACGTATAATTCCGGAACTCCCCGAAGCATTCCGCTTCGGGGAGTTTTTAAGGTTGCGATACGATTTTTCTCTCTTTTATCCCTTGACTAAATATATATATCTATGGTATATTTAATTGATTAGAGTTTAAACAGGAGGACATTATGGATTATATCTTCAAAAACTGCAGAGTTTACCGAAACGGCAAGTTTGAATCCGAAGATATAGGTGTTTGCGGTGGAGTGTTTGTTCCCGCTGTTTCTGTTGATAACGGCATTGTTATTGACTGCCACGATAAATATGTTTTACCCGGTTTTGCAGACGTTCACGTTCATCTGCGCGAACCGGGTTTTATTTATAAAGAAACTGTTGAAAGCGGTTCACTCGCATCTGCCGCAGGCGGCTATACAACGGTATGCTCAATGCCGAATCTCGTTCCCGCTCCCGATTCACTTAAAAATCTTGCACCTCAGCTTGAAGCAATCAGAAACACTGCTCATATCAACGTTATACCCTACGGAACAATAACAAAAGGTCAGAACGGAACGGAGCTTTCTGATATGGAGGCACTCGCTCCTTATGTTGCAGGATTTTCGGATGACGGTAAGGGCGTGCAGAGTGAAGAACTTATGCTTGCCGCAATGGAAAAAGCAAAATCGCTCGGCAAGATGATTGTCGCCCACTGCGAGGATAACAGTCTGCTCAACGGCGGATACATTCACGACGGCGAATACGCAAGAGTCCACGGGCACAGAGGAATCTGTTCCGAATCCGAATGGGGTCCCATCAAGCGAGACCTTGAGCTCGTCGCAAAAACGGGATGCAGCTATCACGTATGTCATATTTCAACGAAGGAAAGCGTTGAATTTATCCGTCAGGCAAAGAAAGCGGGACTTGACGTCACCTGCGAAACCGGTCCGCACTATCTTCTGCTTGACGATTCCGACCTTAAGGAAGAAGGCAGATTCAAAATGAATCCTCCCCTTCGCTCAAAGGCGGATAAAGAAGCTCTTATCGAGGGCATCATTGACGGAACAATCGATATGATTGCAACCGATCACGCACCCCACTCCGCCGAAGAAAAAGGCAGAGGACTGGAAAAGAGTCTTATGGGTGTTGTCGGAATCGAAACCGCCTTCCCTTTGCTTTACACGTATTTTGTCAGAACGGGAATCATCGGTATGAACAGGCTTATTGAACTGATGCACACCGCACCCTGCAAACGCTTCGATATCGGCAGCGAAATCGAAATCGGCGCTCCTGCGGAATTCACCGTTTTTGACCTTGACGAAAAATATACAATCGATCCCGAAAACTTCTTATCCAAAGGCAAAAGCACTCCTTTTGAGGGTGTTGAGGTTTACGGCAGATGTCTGATGACGGTCTGTGGCAGTCACATCGCCTGGGAAAGAAAAAAATTCTGAAAGGAACGCATTATGGAGCAGAGTATTTTTACTGTTAAATCAAACGTCTGCCTTGCAAAAGGCGTTTACGAAATGATCCTCGGCGGTAACGGTAAAAGCGTAACCGCACCGGGTCAGTTCATCAATATCAAGCTTGACGGATTCTATCTGCGCAGACCCATTTCCGTCTGCGACTGGAACGATGAATCCATCACAATCATCTATAAAGTGGTCGGCAAGGGCACCGAGTATATGGCAACTCTTGAAGAAGGCGCTCAGCTTGACGTGCTTACAGGTCTCGGCAACGGCTATGACACCTCAAAAAGCGGCGACACCGCTCTTCTCATCGGCGGCGGTGCAGGTGTGCCTCCCGTCTACGGTCTTGCAAAAAGACTGATTGCAGAGGGCAAAAAGGTCAAGGTTATTCTCGGCTTCAACACCGCAGACGAGGTTTTCTATGAAGACAATTTCAAGGATATCGGTGCAGAAACCTTCGTCACAACCGTTGACGGCTCACACGGTATCAAAGGCTTCGTAACCAACGCATTCGAAGCAGTCGGCGAATATACCCACACTTACTCCTGCGGTCCCGAGCCGATGCTCAAGGCAGTTTACAATGCTTCCGCAACCTCGGGGCAATACAGCTTTGAAGAAAGAATGGGATGCGGCTTCGGTGCCTGTATGGGCTGCTCCTGCAAAACAAAATACGGCAACAAACGAATCTGCAAAGACGGTCCCGTGCTTGTAAAGGAGGAGATAATATGGTAAAAACCGCAACAAATCTCTGCGGCATCGAAATGACAAACCCCGTTATCCCCGCCAGCGGCACATTCGGATACGGTTATGAGTTTGCAGAGCTTTATGACATCAACTGTCTCGGAACGTTTTCGTTCAAGGGTACAACAAAAGATCCCCGTTTCGGCAATCCCACCCCAAGAATCGCAGAATGCTCCGCGGGTATGATCAATGCGGTCGGTCTGCAAAATCCCGGAGTTGAAAAGGTTATTTCCGAAGAACTCCCCAGACTTGCGGAATGCTTCTCAAAGCCTGTTATGGCAAACGTCAGCGGTTTCTCGGTTGAGGATTATGCCTACACCTGCGAAAAGCTTGACAAATGCGATCAGGTCGGCTGGCTTGAGGTCAACGTCAGCTGTCCCAACGTTCACGGCGGCGGTATGAGCTTCGGCACTTCACCCGAAGCAGCGGCAGAAGTGACAAAAGCCGTTAAGGCAGTTACAACAAAGCCCGTCATCATCAAGCTTTCACCCAACGTCACGGACATCGTTTCCATCGCAAAGGCTTGTGAAGAAGCAGGTGCAGACGGCATCAGTCTTATTAATACACTCCTCGGCATGAGAATCGACCTCAAGACAAAGAAACCCGTTATCGCCAACAAAATGGGCGGTTTCTCGGGCAGTGCAATCTTCCCCGTTGCAGTCAGAATGGTCTACCAGGTTTATGACGCAGTCAACATTCCTATCGTAGGTATGGGCGGTGTTTCAAGCGCAGAGGACGTAATCGAAATGATGCTTGCAGGTGCAAGTGCCGTTCAGGTCGGTGCTGCGAATCTCATTGATCCCTTTGTCTGCAGAGATATCATCAACAATTTGCCCAAGGTAATGGAAAAATACGGAATCACAGATTTAAAAGAAATAATCGGAGGTGCTCATTAATTATGGGAAAAGACGTAATCGTAGCTTGCGACTTTGCGAGCAAAAAGGAAGTATTTGATTTTCTTGATAAGTTCACAGACGTAAAACCTTTCGTCAAAATCGGTATGGAACTCTTCTATGCGGAAGGTCCCGAAATCGTCAGAGAAATCAAGGCAAGAGGTCACAAGATTTTCCTCGACCTCAAGCTCCACGATATCCCCAACACAGTCAAGAAGGCAATGTCGGTTCTCTCAAGACTTGACGTTGATATGACAAACCTTCACGCAAGCGGCACAATCGCAATGATGGAAGCTGCTATCGAAGGTCTCACAAGAGAAGACGGCACACGCCCCATTCTCATCGCAGTTACACAGCTTACATCCACCTCACAGGAAAGAATGGAAGCTGACCTTCTCATCGAAAAGCCCCTTGACGAGGTCGTTATGCACTACGCACACAATGCAAAGGTTGCGGGTCTCGACGGTGTTGTCTGCTCACCCCTCGAAGCAGGCAAGGTACACGAAAAGTGCGGCGACGGTTTCGTAACCGTTACTCCCGGCGTACGTTTTGCTGACGGCGATATCGGTGATCAGGTAAGAGTTACCACTCCCGCAAAGGCAAAGGAAATCGGCTCCGATTACATCGTAGTCGGCAGACCCATCACCGCAGCAGCTGATCCCGTAGCGGCATACAAGAGATGCGTTGCAGAATTCTGCGGCTGATAAACAAGTTTTAAATTTTCACTTAATATACAAAGGAGAACAACGAAATGAAACAGCTTATTGCAAAAGACCTGCTCTCAATCAAGGCAGTATTCTTCCGTCCTGAAGAACCCTTCACCTGGGCAAGCGGAATCAAGAGTCCCGTATACTGCGACAACCGTCTTACTCTCTCGGATATCAAAGTCCGTTCCGACGTTGAAAACGGTCTCGCTACTCTCATCAAAGAAAACTATCCCGAAGCTGAAGTGCTTATGGGTACAAGCACAGCCGGTATCGCTCACGCAGCCATCACAGGTCACCTTCTCGGTCTCCCCATGGGCTACGTTCGTTCAGGCGCAAAGGATCACGGCAGAAACAACCAGATCGAAGGCAACCTCCTTCCCGGTCAGAAGGTTGTTGTTGTTGAAGATCTTATTTCAACAGGCGGCAGCGTTATCGAGGTCGTTGAGGTTCTCCGTGAAGCGGGCGCAGACGTTCTCGGCATCGTAAGCATCTTCACCTACGGTATGCAGAAGGGTCTTGACAGACTTGCAGCAGCCAACGTCAAGAATATCTCCCTCACAAACTTTGACACAATCGCAGAGGTTGCTGCTGAAGAAGGCTACATCAAGCCCGAAGATATTCAGCGTCTCATCGCTTTCCGCAACAATCCCTCAGACGAAAGCTGGATCAACAAATAATCAAACCCCAAAGCAACCCAAATAAATACTAAGGAGAATTTATGAAAAGCCTTATAGATATTATGGAGCTTTCAACGGCGGAAATCGATGAACTCATTAAAACCGCCCTTGATATCATTGATAACCCTGCAAAGTATTCTGAAAAATGCAAGGGCAAGAAACTTGCTTCCCTTTTCTTCGAGCCTTCAACAAGAACAAGGCTCAGCTTTGAGGCAGCTATGTATGAACTCGGCGGTAACGTTATCGGTTTCTCCGAAGCTAACAGCAGCTCTGCTGCAAAAGGCGAAAGCGTTGCCGATACCGCACGTACCGTAAGCTGCTATGCGGATATAATTGCAATGCGTCATCCCAAGGAAGGCGCTCCCTATGTTGCATCGCTCAAGGCAAGTATTCCCGTCATCAATGCCGGCGACGGCGGTCACAACCACCCCACTCAGACTCTTGCCGATCTGCTGACAATCCGCAAAGAAAAAGGCAGATTCACTGATCTGACAATCGGTCTTTGCGGTGACCTCAAGTTCGGCAGAACGGTTCATTCACTCATCGGTGCAATGTCCCGTTACACGGGCATCAGATTTGTTCTTATCTCCCCCGAAGAACTCAAGGTCCCCGAATATATCAAATCCGAAATTCTTGACCCTAAGGGCATTGAATATAAGGAATCAACAAGCCTTGAGGAGGCTATGCCCGAGCTTGATATACTCTATATGACACGTGTTCAGAGAGAACGTTTCTTCAACGAGGCTGATTACATCCGCCTCAAGGATACCTATATCCTCACAACCGAAAAACTCTCGAACGCAAAATCAGATCTCTGCATTATGCATCCTCTTCCGAGAGTCAACGAGATTTCGGTCGGCGTTGACGACGACCCCAGAGCCTGCTATTTCAAACAGGTGCTCTACGGCAAATATATGAGAATGGCTCTCATTCTCAAACTTCTCGAGGAGGCGGCAAAATGATTATCGGACAGATAAAAGACGGCATTGTTCTTGACCATATCACCGCCGGACGCTGCATGGACATCTACAACATCCTCGGTCTTGGCGAAATGGAATGCACTGTTGCCATGATCAAGAATGCAGACAGCAACAAGATGGGCAAAAAGGATATCATCAAGATTTTTGAGTCTATCGAAATCGACCTCGACGTGCTCGGATACATTGATCCGGGCATTACGGTCAATATTATCCGTAATGGCGAACTCGTCAAACGCAAAAAGCTTTCTCTTCCCGAAGAAGTAACAGGCGTTATCAAGTGCAAGAATCCCCGTTGCATCACCTCGGTAGAGCAGGAGCTTCCCCATAAATTCAAGCTCACAGACCGTAAGAACAAGGTCTACCGCTGCATTTACTGCGAAAGCAAGGCAAATTCAGGCAAAAGCGAATAAGCGATAACCAAAGTCTGCAGACTGTTGTTTGCAGACTTTTTTCTTTCATAAACATTAATAGATTCTTAAGATTATATTTGTTGATAAAACGACATCGAAGTGCTATAATATTTCGGATTTGACAAAACATTCTTCGGAGGAAAGTAAATGACACCTTATTACTACGGTAACGAAAAACGTTTTTACAACTTCAGAGAAATCATCAATTATTCTGCCGAACACTTTGCAAAAAACACCGCTTTCCAGGTCAAAACCAAAGACGGCGAATATAAAAATATCAGCTATTCTGAACTCAAAGAGCTTTACTACGGTCTTTGCACAAAGTTTATCAAGATGGGTTATCTCGGCAAAAGAATCGCAGTTATCGGTGCTAACTCTTTTGAATGGGCACTCTCATATCTCTGCGCTTCAACCGTAGGCATTGTTGTTCCGATTGATAAAGAGCTTCAGGCAGAAGACGTCAGGGATTTCTTCGATGCAGCCGATTGCGTTGCAGTCTGCACAGACAATGCAAAAATCGAAGCACTCAAGGGCGTTGTTTCCCGTGATATTGACTACATATCCTTCAGCGATATCAAGAGCCTTGCAAAAGAAAGCAAAAACACCGCTCTTGTTGATGATATCGAAATCGGCAAGGATGAAATGCGTATTCTCATCTTTACATCAGGTACAACAGGCAGTTCAAAGGGTGTTTGTCTTTCACAGAATAACATCTGCGCAAATATTCATCAGACAGTCAGTATGGTAAGTGTCAGAGAAGGAGATAAAACGCTTTCCATTCTTCCCCTCCATCATACATATGAATGCACTCTCGACTTCGTTCTTTTCCTCACAAGAGGCGCAAGCATCTGCTACTGCGACGGTCTGACAAAAGTACAGAAGAATCTCGCAGAATATAACCCATCAATCCTTGTTGTTGTTCCTGCTCTTCTAAAGGTGCTCAACAAAAGAATCAAGAAGGCAATCGCCGCAGATTGCCCCGCCAAATACAAGCCCTATTATGAAAACGAATCCCTTGCAAGTGCGCTGAGCAAAACACCTTTCCTTATCCGCAAAATTATCTGCTCAAAGGTCAGAAAAACTCTCGGCGGTAAACTCCGTCTTTTCATCGTCGGCGCAGCAGAGCTCGACACCCAGCTTGTTGAGGATTTCGGTGCACTCGGTATCCGCACCCTTCAGGGCTACGGTCTGACAGAATGCTCACCCCTTCTTGCGGGCAACAACGACTTCCATTTAAACGTCTCTTCAACAGGCGAGGCTATTCCCGGTGTTGAACTGAAAATCGATAATCCCAATGAAGAAGGCGTCGGTGAAATTCTTGCCAGAGGCGAAAACATTATGCTCGGCTATTTCAACGACCCAGAAGCAACAGAGGCAGTTTTCCGTGACGGTTGGTTCTGCACGGGCGATCTCGGATATATGGACGAAAACGGCGACCTTTTCATCAAGGGCAGAATCAAGAATGTTATCGTTACCGAAAACGGCAAGAACATCTACCCCGAAGAGCTTGAAACGAGACTTTCCGAGTTCCCTGAAATCGGCGAAGTGCTGGTTTTCGGCACAAAAGAAAACGGTGAATCATTTGTCAAGGCAAAGATTTTCCCCAACCTTGATTACCTCAAGGAAAAGCTCGGCAGACAGCCTTCAAAGGATGATACCGAAAGCGCAATCCAGAAGGCGGTCAAGGCTGTCAACAAAAAAATCCCCGGCTATAAGCATATCAAAATTGTTGAAGTTCTTACATCCGCACTTGAAAAGACAACCACTCAGAAAATCAAGCGTTTCGGCAAGAACATAAAATAAAGCATAAGAAAAAGGGACTGCGTGCAGTCCCTTTATTTTTATTCTGTTTCATACGGCCAATCGATGATTCCGCCAAATTCATACACGTTGGTATATCCGAGTGCCGCAAGCTCCGCAGAGGCATTCTTGCTTCTTCTTCCGCTTCGGCAGTAAACAAGAATCAGCTTATCCTTGTCAGGCAAAACTTCTGAAGCTCTGTTACAGATTTCAGTGTCGGGCAAAAGCACCGCATCCGGAATATGCAACTCGTTATATTCATCCTGTGTCCTGACATCAAGAATTACGTAATCACTCTCTCCGCCCATAATATTACGGGCATCTTCGGGCGTTATCTGATAATATCCGTCTGAATTCTTTTCATAAATCATTTCCGATTCCTCCTGCACGTTTCCGCCGCAGCCGACGGTAGTCAATGTTACTGCAACAGAAATCACAAGTAACAATATTCTCAACAACTTCTTCATTTTATCCTCCAAGCAAAACATCTGAAACGAGCATCACGCAGAAGCCGAAAAGCAACGCATAGGTTGCTCCCCTTTCGTTACCGTGAGCGTGAGTTTCGGGAATCATTTCATCGCTGACGACGTAGAGCATCGTGCCGCCCGCAAACGCAAGAGCAAACGGCAGAATCGCCGATGCAATGCTGACCGCAAAATAACCGATAAGAGTTCCGACAACCTCAACAAGACCCGTTGCCATCGCACAGACAAAAGTCTTTTTCGGGCTGACTCCCGCAGAAAGCATCGGTCCGATGATAACCATACCCTCAGGTATATTCTGGAGCGCAATACCGCCCGCTATGAGCAACGCTTCGGTGGTGTTACCTGAGCCGAAGCCGACGCCCGCGGCAATACCTTCGGGAAGATTATGTATTGCTATTGCGGTCACAAACAAAAGCACCTTATCAAGATTTGCATTCTTACTGTGCAATTCAATATCCGCACCGACAAGTTTGTGAAGATGCGGCACAAGTCTGTCAATCAGATTAAGACATACCGCACCCGTAAATATGCCCGCAACCGTAACAATAATTCCGTATTTTCCTCCGTACTCAACCGAAGGAATAATCAGCCCGAGAACCGCTGCCGCAAGCATAACGCCCGCCGCAAACGATAGCACGATATCACTAAATTTATGGGATATTTTTTTAAAGACAAATCCGATTACCGAACCGATAACCGTTGCACCGCCAACTCCAAGTGCGGTAAGCAAAACCATTTCCATATATGCCCTCCGATTGCATTATTACATTTTATATTATATTATACCACACATTTTTTTGTTCATCAAGACGGATATGAATATCCAATCCGAAACAAAATCCGTGACAATTGTCTATTTTTATTAACAAATTGTGAACAATTCGAAAACTTCTTCAAAACATTGGTAAAATATACTATAATATAATAGTATATGCAAATCAAAACAAAGGAGAAATAACCGTTTATGAAGAAATCACTCACAAAACTTCTTGCTCTTATGTTGGTACTGATAACCGTTTTCTCGGTATCGCCCATCAATGCTTTCGCAGAGGAGCTGCAGGAAACCCCATCCGAGGGACACGCTCTCGTTCTCACAAGCGACAACATTTCCGTTGTTATCAGAAAAACAATCCAGATGTCGGCCTCGGTGACCAACGTAAGCAAGCAACCCGAATTCACATGGGAATCTTCCGACGAAAAGGTTGCAACCGTTGACGAAAACGGTAAAGTCAGAGGCGTTGCCGCAGGCAAAGCTGTAATCAGAGTTTCCGCCGTTGTTGACGGTGAGACCCTCCACGGCGAATTTGCAATCAACGTTGTCACAAGAGATAATTTCCTCAAGAATTTTCTCGAAAACCGTCAGGTGCTCAGCTATATGTACAGTTACGTCGATGATTACTATTACACCAACGACAAAAAATGCTGGCAGTATAACTTCGGCTTCGGCAAAATCTACGATTTCGTTTCCCCTTATATTCTTCTCGAATACGACTATATCCGTGTCTTCTTCGAATATGAAGGCAAGGACTGGATGCTCCAGATGTGGAAGGGTCAGTACGGTATGATTTTTTACGGCGGAGAAATCGGCATCTATAACAGACCTCATTCAGAAAAAGGCATCGGACCCTGGACAATGTTCGCCTGCCCCGCTGAAGAGGATTGGCTCCAGATGGAAATGACTCTCTGGCACGAAGAACTTGACGGCACCTGGACCCGAGAATTCACCAGAGAATACGACTATTACTGGTGGTGCACAGGCTTCAAGAACGGTCACATCAGACAGGAAGAACCCGCAGATGAGCTTCGTCTGACAGGCAGAATCACCTTCAAGGATGAGGAAATGGCAAAGCTTGTTGCTGACGGTTTCGCTGAATGCGGACTCATCAAAGCAAACTCCAAAGACAGAATCGGCGTCGACGGATTCTATACCGAAGGATCTGATATCTATTTCAGCTGGCAGAATATTTCAGAAGCCGAAAGCACAATGTTTATCAAGGTAAGTGCAGGCTTCCTCTATAACCTCACAATCCTCCCCTTCTATCCCATCATCCTCCCCTTCGTAGGTATGTTCTCAGTAGCAGTTATGCTTGTTAACGTTATTCTTTAATATCACAAAGAAACGAGCCGTCTCAGTGCGAGACGGCTCGTTGTTGATTATCCGATAATTTCTTTGAGCGCTTTTGCAAGCTGGTCGGGGCAGGATGTTCTTTTGAATCCGCAGGTAATTCCGCTGCATTTTTCAATAACGTCTTCCGCCTTCATGCCTTTGACGAGAGATGCAATACCTTTGAGATTGCCGTTGCAACCGCCCTCGAAACGAACGTTGCCGACGATACCGTCTTCAATCTCAAACTCGATTGAACGTGAGCAAGTACCTTTTGTTGTGTATTTATAAACCATAACTTCCTCTCCTTTCATAAAGCCTTCTCATTCTACAATATTCCGAAAAAATTTTCAACCCCTGAATTACTGCATAATTATGTAAAGCAAGCACAACATCAGCGGCATATCGCCGGAATCAACCGCTATCAACAGAACGAGCGGCAATATCAGACCGACGTCACCTCCGCCGTTATCGGTTTTCAGCATCGGCATTATAAGCCGCAGAACATTATCGGTCACTGTTATCGCCGCCTATCATCTGTCCCATCATCGGCAGGATTTCAAAAAGTTTCAGCATCTGCATCGCATCATCGGCACGTTTTCTTCTTTTCTCGCTAAGAAGCGGCTTGAGCGCTCTGATGAGTTCGGAACGATTATCACGCTTATTCATCATACTCATCACTGACGAGATTTTTGCCATCATCTGAGCATTGCCGAGAATCGAAGATAAATCGGGCATACCGCCCGTCGGTGCAGAACACTCTTCTTTTTTTTCCTTTTTTTCATCGTTACCGAAAAAGCTTTCAGCCGCAGACCTCAGATTTTCGATATCTTCCGCACTCAGACTCGCAATAATATCGTTTATGCTGTCCATCCCGTCACCCATTGTTGCCGAATTTTTTCATCAGTTTCTGCGCCTGTTCACTTTTCAGAAGTTCTTCGAGCGCTTTTTTATCCCCCAGAATGCGGAAAAGTTCGCTTTTCTTGTCATCAGAAAGCTTGTTTTGAACCGCATTGAGCATTTCCTCGGGATTTTTGTTGCGTAGCGAAACAAGTTCATCGAGAGAAATTTTATCATTATTCATTGAATCACCGCCTTTTTTATAGTATAATCAATATGTCGGAATTCATTATATTAGAACGGGGGCATCGCATTGAGAATACTTGTTTTTTCGGATTCACACGGCAGCAGCCGATGTATCCGGGAGGCACTTTTTATGCACAGAGATGCATCTGCGGTTATCCATCTCGGTGACGGCGAAAGAGATCTGAACGGTCTTGATGACCTGCTCGAAGGGAAACAACTTATTCAGGTCTGCGGCAACTGCGATTTCGCTTCGGCTCTGTCTCACAATGAACTCGTCACACTTGGCGGTGTTAAGATATTCTGCACTCACGGATATGCAGAGCTTGTCAAACACGGCACACAAACCCTTTATTCAAAGGCGCGTTCACTGGGTGCCCGCATTGCATTATACGGTCATACCCACGAAAGCGTGACAGATTATTCCGACGGGCTTTACGTGATGAATCCGGGCGCTGCAAAATACGGCGAATACGGTGCAATCGACATCACGCCATCCGGCATAATGCTTCTTAAAATGAATCTGTAATAATCATCACCGCTACGGCATATTATTTTGCAGGCGGTGATTTTTTATGTTTGTTTATTCAGTCAAAACCTCAAAAGGCAAAATTGCGGCGCTCGTTCTGGCAATCATTGCAATTGCCGTTGCGATTATTACGGTCATCGGAAGCAAAACAGACTCCCCCGTCGTGACTGATTCCGCCGTAAATCACAAGGCGGAAAACGCTGAGCAAAGGGCAGCTTTTCTCTCTCAATTCGGATGGAAATTCTCACAGGATCCCGTTGAGGTTTCCGAGGTCATAATTCCTTCGGATTTCAGTGCAGGCTATACGGAATATGCCGAGATGAACAAAGCCTCAGGCTTCGACCTGGAGCCGTATAAGGGTATGCGTGCCAAACGGTGGACTTACGATATTCTCAATTATCCCGGATACGAAAACAAAACGGGCTATATTCAGGCAAATATTCTCGTTTATAACGGTCAGGTCATCGGCGGTGACGTATGTTCGCTCGAGCAAGGCGGATTTATGCATTCATTTGAATTTCCCGCTCAGTCCCCCGAAACCGTACCTGCCACAAACCCTTGAAAGGACAACGGCGGCACCCTGATGAGTGCCGCCGCTTTTTCAGTTATCAGAATTCTTCTTTCTTCTGCTTCTTCTGCTGAGCATTGTTGTTGTTCTTGTTCTGCTCATTCTTGTTGTCGGGGCAGTTCTTCTGATTGCCGGGGATATTGTTCTTGTTATCCATTTCTATGCTACCTTTCGATTTGAATTACCCGATTTTTTTCGGGCTCGGTTATATTATGACCCGACACACAGCGTTTAATCCCTCAATTATGTTGACAAAAAAATTTACCAATGATAAAATAATATTAATTGTTGATTATAAAACTATACTGTTTTCAGGAGAATAATTATGATTGTTAAAAATTCTTTCGGCATAACCGCAAAAGGTGAAGCGGTTGATATCTACACCATCCGCAATTCCTCGGAAACTGCTGTTGACATCATCACCTACGGTGCAACCGTAAACAGCATTTACGTTGCCGACAAAAACGGCGTTTTCGCAGACGTGCTTTCAGGCTTCGATACCGTTGAGGGCCATGAAAAGTTTTCAGACTATCAGGGTATGACTGTCGGCAGATACGCAAACCGTCTTGCAGGCGGCAAATTCAGTATCGACGGCATTGAATATGACGTTGTGAAAAACGAAAAAGATGTCACCTGCCTTCACGGCGGCGGTGAACTTTCCAACGCAGTGTGGAAGGCTTTCATCGTTGACGATAACGCAGTTGAAATGAATTACACAAGCCCTGACGGTGCAATGGGATTCCCCGGCAAAGTAGACTTCAAAGTCACCTTCACGCTTCATGAGGATAATGCACTCAAGATTGAGTATTCGGCAATCAGCGACAAAAAAACCGTTATCAATATGACAAACCACGCTTATTTCAATCTCGCAGGCAAGGGAGATATCCTCGCTCACGAGCTGATGATCAATGCCGATTCATATACTCCCATTGACGAATACAGCATTCCCACAGGCGAAATCAGATCCGTCGAAGGTACTCCTTTTGATTTCAGAGTTGCAAAACCCATCGGCAAGGATATCGGTGCTGAAGACGACCAGCTTGCTATCGGCAAGGGTTACGACCACAACTTCTGTCTCAATGACGGCGACGGTCCGATTGCAACCGCCTACGATCCCGAAAGCGGCAGATTCATGGAGGTATTCACAGACCTCTGCGGCGTTCAGCTTTATACAGGCAACTTCCTTGACGGCACAAAAATCGGCAAGAAAGGCAATCCGCTTATCAAAAACGCAGGCTTCTGCCTTGAAACACAGTATTATCCCAACACACCCAATATGCCCGAATTTCCGCAGTGCACCTTCAATGCAGGTGAAAAATTCACAAGCTGCACCGTGTTCAGATTCTCCGTGAAATAAATTAACTCCGTGATAACAGTTTGTTCATTTTTGCGGCTATATGTTACAGATTATTATTCACGAATTCACAGTTTTTTTATATATTTAGTTATAATTATAAGTGTAGGCAATATTTTGCTCGTTGTATATAAGTGTAAACAATCCAAGGAGGGGATTATTTATGGCATCAGAAAGAATTCTTGTTGTTGATGATGACAGCAATATCTGCGAACTTCTCCGTCTTTATCTTGAAAAGGACGGCTACGAGGTAGCAATTGCAAACAACGGCGGCGAAGCAGTCAAAATGTTCCAGGAGCTTTCACCCGACCTTATGTTGCTCGATATTATGCTTCCCGTGCTTGACGGCTGGCAGGTATGCCGTGAGGTCAGAAAATTCTCGGACAAGCCCATCATTATGCTCACCGCAAAGGGCGAAACCTTCGATAAGGTGCTTGGCTTTGAACTCGGTGCAGATGACTATGTTGTTAAGCCCTTTGATGCAAAAGAGGTTATGGCAAGAATCAAGGCTGTTCTGCGCAGAAGCGGTACGGCTGAAAAAACTGACATCAAAGAAGTCCGTTTTGACAAGCTTGTCATCAATCTCACAAACTATGAGCTCAGAGTTGACGGAAAAAAGGTCGATACTCCGCCCAAAGAACTCGAACTCATCTACCATCTTGCAAACAATCCCAACAGAGTTTTCACCAGAGACCAGCTTCTTGACGAAGTATGGGGCTTCGATTACTACGGTGATTCAAGAACAGTTGACGTTCACGTCAAGCGTCTTCGCGAAAAGCTTGAAGGTGTTTCTGAAAAATGGGAACTCAAGACTGTCTGGAGCGTCGGTTACAAATTCGAAACCAAAGACTGATAAAACCGTCGGGGTGAATAACAGTGGCAAGAAGCAAGAAAATAAGAGCAGGTCTTTTTCGCAAGTATCTGCTTGTTACAATTTCAATTATCCTTGCAAGCTTCGTCTTTTTAGGCGGAGCTCTCTTGCTTTTGGTCTCAAAGCTCTGGATGGATGAAAAAATGAAACTGCTGAGCGAAAATGCGGTCAGCGTTGCACAAAGCACAAGCAACACTCTGCAAAATGACTTTTCAAGCGGAGTCAGTCTGATCTCCGTTCAGCTTATCTGCAACACGCTTATGCAGACCTCAGATGCAATCGATGCGGATATTTTCATCATCAACCACGAGGGCGACGTCGTTTTTTGTAAGGATACCCTGCAGTCAAATCTTTCGCTCTATACGGGTTACTGTATGGTGCACGGCAACTACAAAATATCTCCTGATACGCTGAAAAAATCCTTCGGCGGCGTTACCGGATATACGGGCGATCTCGACGGTATGCTTGGTGACATCTGCTTCATAGTCAGTGCGCCTGTCAGAGCAGGTGATAAAGTGCTTGGTGTTGTTTATGCAACCCAGCCGATACTCGACGGTCTTGCGCCCTATGTGCTCGGTATTTTCAGAATGTTCTTCTGGGCAGCGCTTTTCGCTCTCGCCCTCGCATTCATTATAGTTTATCTTGTTTCCTATAAGATGACAAAACCGCTTCGCGAAATGTCACAGGCGGCAAAACAATATGCAAACGGCGACTTTTCAAAGAGGATTCCCGTTTCGAAATCACTGTTTATGAATAACGACGAAATCGAAGAGCTTGTTATCGCATTCAACTCGATGGCTCAGGCTCTCGCAACGCTTGAAATGAGTCGCAGGAGCTTCGTTTCAAACGTTTCTCACGAATTAAAAACCCCGATGACGACAATCGGCGGATTTATCGACGGTATTCTGGACGGCACCATCGACAGTGAAAGACAAAATCAGTATCTGAAAATAGTTTCCGATGAGGTCAAACGTCTTTCGAGGCTTGTTACAGGTATGCTCAATATGAGCAAACTGGAGGCGGGTGAGCTTGATATCAACCCTGTGGATTTCGATATTTCGGAGATGCTTTTCCGTACGTTGCTTGGTTTTGAACAACTGATTGATAAAAAACACATTGAAATTAGAGGTCTCGACGTCATCGGCACCAATCCCGTTACCGCTGACAAAGATATGATAAACCAGGTCGTTTTCAATCTGCTCGACAATGCAGTCAAATTCACGCCCGACGGCGGATATATTGAAGTCAGTTCAAAATCCGATTCCGAAAAGGTTATTGTCAAAATACGTAACAGCGGCAAAGGTATACCTGCCGAAGAAATTGATAAAATATTTGAGAGATTCTATAAACTCGATAAATCACGAAGCTTTGACGTCAAGGGTGCAGGCATGGGTCTCTATCTTTGCAAAACCATCGTTGAACTTCACGGCGGTCAGATTACCGCACGAAGCACCGAAGGCGAATTTGCAGAATTCATTTTCACTCTCCCGTTATAAAAATATTTAATCAATGTTCAAACTGATTTAATAAAATACCAATATACTTTTATCATAGATTTTAAACGGAGGAACACCGTATGAACGAAGAAAACAGAAGACCAGATGAAATGCTGACTCCAGGAAACACGGCAGAGCCGATTTCTGCCGATACCGTTGAGGAAACTGTTCCCGAAAACGTCAAAACTGCAGAGGAAGATATTCCGACCGTTGATGCTGAAGAAATCCCTGCAGCCGAAGTTCCGCCTGTAAAAACCGAAACGGAAACGCAAAGCGAACAGTACAGTCCCTACGGTAACAGACCGTATGATCCGAATAACTACACCGCAAACCGTAACCCCTATTCTGCGGGACACAATCAGAGAAGCGGATATAATCCTCCGCCCTCACCTCCCGCAAACCGTAACCGAGGGCTGAAGGTGTTTGCCGCAATCGTCTGCGTGCTTCTCGTCTTTTCACTTATATTCAGTGCAGGTGTTGTGCTTAAATATAAGGACAAGAACAACTTTACGCCGTCGGAAAACTCAGTCGGCACCGTAGGTTCCGACAAAAAAGGTGACGGTCCTTCCCTTAATATTGCATCGGCTCCCGCTGAAGTCGAAGGCGCACTTACCACTGCACAGATTGCAAAAAAAGTCAAACCCAGCATCGTCGGAATCGTTGTCTACACCAATAACTCAAGTTCAACTGCCGGAGAAGGCACGGGCGTTATTATGGGCGAGGATTCAACGGGCACGTCAACCTATATCGTAACCTGCGCCCACGTTATTAACGAGGCAGGTATACGAGTCAAAGTACAGACCGAAAACGGCACAACCTACGACGCGGAAATCGTCGGTTTCGATTCAAGAACTGACCTTGGCGTTGTTAAAATCAAAGCAAAAGGTCTGCCCGCCGCCGAATTCGGCAATTCCGATATTCTTAACGTTGGCGACAGTGTTTTCGCCATCGGTAACCCCGGCGGTGTAGAATTCTTCGGTTCTTTCACGGGCGGCTACGTTTCCGCAATAGACAGACCCGTTAGCAGTGATATCGGATACACGATGAAATGTATCCAGCACGATGCCGCTATCAATCCCGGCAACTCGGGCGGTGCGCTCGTCAACGTTTACGGTCAGGTTATCGGCATCAACTCACAAAAAATCGCCGCTACCGACTATGAAGGTATGGGTTTTGCAATCCCCACCACGAGTGCAAAGAATATTATCGACAGCCTTATCGCATACGGCTACGTACCCAACAGGCCCAAACTCGGCATCAGCTATTATTCCGTCAGCGCAAGTGCACAGTACAGTATGATCGCTCAGATTCAAGGATTACCCGCAGGCACACTCATAATCGATAAGATTGATGAGGAAAGCTCCCTTGCATCTACCGAAGCAAGACAGTACGATATGATTGTCGCTGTCAACGGTAAGGATCTTACAACCGCCGACGTGCTTCTTGAACTCATTGACAAAGGTAAGGTTGGTGATACTTTCACCCTCACTCTTTGCAGAGTCAACAGCAACTACACCCTTTCAAAATTCGACGTTACCGCCAAACTCGTTGAAGATAAGGGCGGCTCTCAGGTTGAAGTAACTGAGCCCCAGTACGTTGATCCGTTCGAATATTTCAATCCCTTCGGTTATTAATTCAATAAAAATTATAAAGGCAGTTCATCATGAACTGCCTTTTGTATTGCAGATTTAATTGTTTTTTGCAAGAAACGCAGTAATTTCATCCTGAATCTCTTTGACCAGACTGTTCGTTGCCTGCTGCTTTGTACCGTAGAGAGTGCAGCCTGCCGCACCCATATGACCGCCTCCGCCAAGTCTGCCGCAGATTTCAGAAGCATCGATATCTCCGTGAGTTCTGACAGACGCCTTGAAGCTGCCGTCTTTGAGTTCTCTCATCGTTACGCCGACAAGCACGCCTTCAATCTGTCTCGGCAGATTTGCAAGACGGTCAACCTCGCTCTCGTCAGAGCCGCTTCTTCTGTACATATCCTGTGTAACGGTAATGAACGCACAACGGTCGTTACAGTAATAACGCATACTTTCGATTGCAAGTTTTTCGAGCGCCGCATAAGTTCTTGTCTTGGTCTCAAAGAAAACCTGAATGATGTTATAAGTATCCGCTCCGAGAGCAGAAAGCTTTGCCGCAATCTCAAAAGTTCTTACGGTTGTATTCGAGAATCTGAAGCAACCCGTATCCGTTGCAACACCCGTAAAAAGGCAGGATGCAATCAGAGGAGTTATCTGCACACCGAGTTCACAGATAAGCAGATAAATCATTTCCGCCGTTGATGCCGATTCCGCATCAAGCCATATCTCGGGTGCATAAAGCACGTTTGAGCCGTGATGGTCGATGCATAAATCAATTTTCGATGCATAAATACCTTCAAATTCTCTTCCGAGGAGCTTTGTATCCGCAATATCAATTGCCACAGTAAACTCGGGTTCGAAATCCTGTTCAACCATTTCGGCAAACATAAAATCAAAACTCGGAGAAATTCTGTCGCCACACTTGACTGTAACGTTTTTGCCCGTCTGTCTGAGTGCATAAGCAAGAGCCGTTGCGCTGCCAAGTGTGTCACCGTCGGGGTGACTGTGGCATAAAAGCAGAATATTATTCTTTTCGCTCAGGAGCGTTGCAGTTTCTTTAACGTCAATAAACATCGTGGTTCTCCTTTCGGGTATTGCCTGACGGCACTATCACGCAAACTCTTATTCTTCGTCCTCTTCGACGTCGGTAATAACCATATTGCCGAGTGCTCTGGTGATATCCATACCCTTTTCGATAGAATCATCCGCAATGAATTTAAGCTCGGGAGTCTTGCGCAGATGAAGACGTTTGCCGACTTCTCTGCGGATGAATCCCGTTGCACAGGTCAGACCTTTGACTGCAAGCTTCGCAGTTTCAATACCTTCAATCGCACTCACATACACTTTCGCAAACGAAGCATCGGAGCTGATTTCAACATTGACAACCGTAAGCATAACGTCTCTGACTCTGGGGTCTTTGAGCTCGCGGATTATCGCCGCAAGCTCTCTTTTTATATCTTCGGATACTCTGTCAATTCTGTACCCTGCCATAGTTAATCATCCTTTTTTATAAGTGGGATCAATCTCTGTATTCTTCGGTAATGAATGCTTCGAAGACGTCGCCTTCCTTGATATCGTTGAACTTATTCAGACCGATACCGCAGTCGTAACCTGATGCAACTTCCTTAACGTCATCCTTGAAGCGGCGGAGTGAAGCCATTTCGTCTTCTGTGATAACAATACCGTCTCTGACTACGCGGATTTTTGCACCTCTGGTGATTTTGCCGCTGATAACGTGGCAACCTGCGATATTGCCGACAGATGAAATCTTAACAACCTGACGGACTTCAGCCTTACCGATATCAACATCTCTGAACTTGGGAGCAAGCATACCCTTGATAGCTGCTTCAATTTCTTCGATGCAATCGTAGATGACTCTGTAGCATCTGATTTCAACACCGTCACGCTCTGCATTGTCAGAAGCAACGCTGTCAGGTCTGACGTTGAAGCCGACAATGATTGCATTTGATGCGCTCGCAAGCATAACGTCGCTTTCGCTGACCGCACCGACACCCGAGTGGATAACTTTAACGCGGACTTCTTCGTTGGAAAGCTTTGCAAGACTCTGCTTGACCGCTTCTGCTGAACCCTGAACGTCAGCCTTGATGATGATATTGAGGTCCTTAAGCTGACCTTCCTGAATTGAAGCAAAGAGATTGTCGAGAGTAACCTTCTGGTACTCCTTGAACTGGTCTTCCTTTGCCTTGTTCTTTCTCTGCTCAACAAGCTCTCTTGCAAGGCGTTCGTCCTTAACTGCGTCGAATCCGTCACCTGCCTGGGGAACTTCGTCAAGACCCATAATTTCAACGGGAACCGAAGGACCTGCAGTATTGACCTTTCTGCCCTTATCGTCTGTCATAACTCTTACGCGGCCGACAGACGTACCTGCAACGATGATATCTCCCGCATTGAGAGTACCCTTCTGAACAAGAAGAGTTGAAACGGGGCCTCTGCCCTTATCAAGTCTTGCTTCGATAACAACGCCCTTTGCGGAACGGTTGGGATTTGCCTTAAGTTCCTGAACTTCCGCAACAAGAAGAACAGATTCAAGAAGGCTGTCGATACCCATTCTGGTGTGAGCAGAAACGGGAACGCAGATTGTATCGCCGCCCCATTCTTCGGGAATAAGTTCGTGCTCTGTGAGCTGCTGAAGAATTCTGTCGGGGTTGGCGGTGGGTTTATCCATCTTGTTGATGGCAACGATAATCTGAACGCCCGCTGCCTTTGCGTGGTTGATAGCTTCAATTGTCTGGGGCATAATACCGTCATCGGCTGCAACAACAAGGATTGCGATATCCGTTGCCATTGCACCTCTCAGACGCATCGACGTGAACGCTGCGTGACCGGGAGTATCGAGGAAGGTGATCTTCTGCCCGTTGAGGTCAACTCTGTAAGCACCGATATGCTGTGTGATACCGCCTGCTTCGGTTGAAGTGACGGATGTATTTCTGATTGCATCAAGAAGCGAAGTCTTACCGTGGTCAACGTGTCCCATAACAACAACGACGGGATCTCTGGGAAGAAGATTCTCTTCGGTATCCTCCGTATCGTCGATGATTCTGTCTTCGATTGTAACAACAACCTGCTTCTCAACCTTTGCACCGAGTTCTTCTGCAAGGATTGCAGCGGTATCGTAGTCGAGAACTTCGTTGACTGTTGCCATCTGACCGAGCATAAAGAGCTTCTTGATAACTTCAGCGGCAGTCATCTTGAGCATTGCGGCAAGTTCACCGACGGTGATTTCCTCGGGAAGCTTGAGCTGAAGCTGAGGCTTCTTTGCTCTTTCAGCGGCAATTCTCTTGAGTCTTTCAGCCTCTGTTTCTCTTCTTGAGGTACGTGTACCCTGTTTTCTGTACTGCTGACTCTTCTGCTTGATTTTCTGCTTGCTTACGGAATTATCATGCTGCTGAGTCTTGTTTGTGGGAGCAATATTCTCGTATCTCTCGTTATACTTATCGAGATCAACGTTACTTGCTCTTGTATCGACAGTACGTGCTTCGCCCTTTGTTCTGGACTGCATCGGCTTATCGTCTTTTTTCTTTTCGAGCTGGGGTGCAGCCTTTTTCTGAGGCATAGGAGGAAGTTTGTCGGCTCTGGGTTTCTGCTGAACGGGCTTATTATTCTGAGCGGGTTTGCCGTCTTCCTTCTTTGCAGGAGCTGCAGACTTATCGGATTTCTTTTCATCCTTCTTTTCCTCAGCTTTTTCAGGTTTCTTCTCTTCCTTCTTGGCAGGTGCGGCAGAATCTTCCTCTGTCTCAGCTGCGGGAGCATCTTCAGACTTTGCAGCCTTGGGTGCTGAAGGAACAAAATTGAAATATTCATTCAGATCTTCTGTCTGATTTTCTTTTGTAAAGGTCTCGAAAATAACGTCAAGCTCATCTTCTTCGAGAGCTGTCATATGCTTTTTCTGACCGTCAAAATACTTTGTAAGCAAATCAACAACGATGTTGCTCTTGATATTGAAGTCTTTAGCGACCTCGTGAACTCTGTATTTACTAATCATTCGGTAACCTCCCCTGATGTTTTCAGAAGCCCAAGCATTGATTTTGCAAAGCCTTCGTCATTAACTGAAAGCACTGCGGACCGCAGTCCGGTAGCGCATCTGATATCTTCCATTGTTGAGTGCAGAATGACAACGGGAATGTTTCTGCCATCAAAATTAGCCTCTCGCTCGGCTTCAAGCCTCAGCCTTTGCGAAGAATCGCTGCTGAGAAGGCAAAGGCGTGCGCTTTTGCTTCTG
Organism: Clostridia bacterium; assembly: GCA_017502085.1. Lineage (GTDB taxonomy): Bacteria > Bacillota > Clostridia > Oscillospirales > Acutalibacteraceae > CAG-177. The sequence continues at coordinate 38,066 of JAFVVQ010000050.1, forward strand.
ATTGAACCGATTGCTCCGTCATGACCGCAGCTCAGCTTTCCCGCTTTGCGGCACATACCGAGAAGAGAAAGGAATTTCGGATTATCCGTCATTTTTAAGTTCATCCTCCATCTTATCGAAAACTCCGTCGGGTATTTCGCAGGAGAATGCACGTTCGAATCTTTTTGCTTTTCTGGCCTTTGCAAGGCACTCGGGGTCGTGGCAGACGTAAGCACCTCTGCCGGGTTTCTTGCCGGTAAGGTCAAGTGAAACCTCACCTTCAGGGCTTCTGACAACCCTGACAAGCTCTTTTTTGGGCTTCATTTCGTTGCAGCCTGTGCATTTTCTCATCGGAATACGGCGGGTGGTAGGCATTGGTTCAACTCCTTAATTATATTCGGGACAAACTGCGGAATATCATTCGTCAAAATTGATAACGGGTTCTTCCGTTTCGGGATTGATGTCGATTTTCCAGCCTGTGAGCTTTGCGGCAAGACGGGCATTCTGACCCTTGTTGCCGATAGCAAGTGAAAGCTGATTGTTGGGAACAACTACCTTGCAGGAGCGTTCATCTTCGCTGAGAATTTCAACTGAAACAACGTCAGCGGGAGCAAGAGCAGCCGCAACGTATTCTGCGGGATTCTCGCTGTATCGTACGATATCGAGCTTCTCGCCGCCGAGCTGGTCAACGATTCTGTTGACTCTGGCGCCTCTCTGACCGATACATGCACCTACGGGATCAACGTTTTCATCTGCACTGTAAACCGCAATCTTGCTTCTTGAGCCTGCTTCACGTGATACTGACTTGATTTCTACAAGACCGTCGAAGATTTCGGGAACTTCGCTTTCAAGAAGACGTCTGACAAGACCGGGATGAGTTCTTGAAATTGTTGCTCTGGGACCCTTTGTTGCATCTCTGACTTCTGCGATGTAAACCTTGACGATGTCACCTTCCTTAAAGCGGTCTGTGGGAAGCTGCTCAGTGCGGAGAAGTCTCTCGGAAATCTTGCCGATTTCAACGAATGCATCGAGAGTTTCGGGGTCAATCTTTGAAATCTTTGCGGTAACGATTTCCTGATTCTTATTCTGGAATTCTTCTCTGATCTGACCGTGTTCAGCCTCTCTGATTGCCTGACGGAGAATGTGCTTACCCTTTTCTGCGGCAATACGGCTGACTTCTTTTGTTTCAAGCTCAATTTCGATAATATCGCCTGCGAGCGCATTCTTCTTGAATCTCTGAGCCTGTTCAACGAGCATATCCTCATCGGGGTCAACGATTTCGGAAACAACGTTCTTGCGAACAAACACTCTGATTCTTGCATCATCCTTATCGATTTCGCAAAAAACGATATCCTTGTTGTTATAGTCTCTCTTAACCGCTGTTACGATTGCTCTCTGAATGCCTTCAAGAAGAGCATCCTGGTTGATATTCTTCTCTTTGCTGAGAAGTCTGACTGCCTCAAAAAATTCGCTGTTGTTCATTTTGATAATCAATCCTTTCGGTTTATAGTCAAGAATAAATTAAAAACTGAAATCATCAAGTCTGATTTTACTTGCTTCTTTTTTATCAAACACCATTGCACCGCCGTCTTCAAGGCGGAGTGTGACTGCGTGACCGTCAAAATCCTCAAGAATGCCGTTGAAATCTCTCTGACCATCAACTGCTCTGATAAGCTTAACCTTTATTTTTTCACCCCTGCAGGCTTCGAAATGTGCGTCACGCACAAGCTCACGCTCAACGCCGGGAGAAGAAACCTCGAGGCAGTAGCTCTGCTCAATGGGGTCTGCATCATCGAGAGGCTTATCGATTGCTCGGCTCATATTCTCGCAATCCTCGATGGAAATGCCGCCATCCTTGTCAATGAAAATACGCAGAAACCAATCAGCACCCTCCTTGACAAATCTGATATCCCAGATTTCAAGACCGAGCTGCTCGGCAATGGGCTTTGCGATTTCCCATACTGCGGCTACGGTGTTGCCGCCCTTACCTTTTGCCATGGTGAAATCCTCCTTAATTCTTTTTGAGAATTTTGCTTTTTGCATAAACAAAAGAGCGGGTCGCCCCACTCTCAATCAAAACTAAATCCTACTGTTGTTATTTTAGCACATATGACCGTAAATATCAAGCATTATTTTTATATTTACACCCCAACGGGATATTTTCGTTAATTTTCGTACAAAATGGATATTGCTAACCCGATGAATTAGGTATAAAATAATATAAAATTAAGATCACATCAGGTGAATTTCAATGATTATCGACTTCCACACACACTGTTTTCCCGATAAAATCGCATCAAAAGCAATGGAGCAGCTTTGCCGCCGCTCGGGAATAATCCGACCCTTCCACGACGGAAGCGTAGCGGGTCTGCTCGGACTTCAGAAAAAAGACGGCGTTGATTATTCCGTTGTGCTTAACATTGCAACCAATCCCAGACAACAGAAAAACGTCAATGACTTTGCAATTTCGCTCAAAGAAATTGACGGTATTATCCCTTTCGGAAGCGTTCATCACAACAGCCCCGATGCTCTTGATGAACTTGAAAGACTGAAAGAAAACGGAATCAAGGGCATCAAGCTTCATCCCGATTATCAGGATTTTTTTGCAGACGATGAAAAAATGCTCCCGATATATGAAAAAATCGGTCAGTTGGGTCTGATAACCGTTTTTCATTGCGGTTTCGACATCGGATATCCCGAGCCGATGCACTGCCCTCCCGAAAGACTCGCAAGGATTCTGCCTTCATTCAACGGAGCGCCCGTTGTTGCAGCTCATTTCGGAGGTCTCTGTGCAAGACAAGAAACACTTGAACACCTTTGCGGCAAAAACGTTTACCTTGACACCGCATATTGCTACGGTATGCTTACTCCGAGAAAAGCAAAGGAACTCATCGATATTCACGGCGCAGATAAAATTCTGATGGGCAGCGATGCTCCGTGGAATGCGCCATGGCAGGATATTGAACTCGTCAGATGCTTCGGTCTCTCTGAAGAAGACGAAAAAGCAGTTCTCGGCGAAAACGCACGAAAACTGCTCGGTCTTTGATTAACCCGAAAATATTTCCTGTTATCTCAAATCGTCAAGTGTCAGTTCATAAGCAGGAAGAAACTCCTCAAGAAAAACCTTCGCTTCAGGTACATCAAGGGCTTCAACACTTTTTCTGACGCCCTCACCCGCCTTGACAAATTCACTGTTGCCCGCTTTTTTCTCTTCAAGACACTTTATGAGAGCACTGATTTTATCAGCCGCCTTGACGAGTTTCCAGAGTTCGGCATCCGCTTCATCGGGAATCAGAAACGGTGAAAAATCGGGTCTGAAATCCTCAGGGAGCATTTCAACAAGGCTTTTGCAAGCATTATCCTCAACGGTTTTATATGCCGCTCTTACCTCTTCACTGTAATACTTGACAGGAGTCGGCATATCGCCCGTAAGAGTTTCGGGCATATCGTGATAAATGCCAAGCAACGCCGTTCTTTCCGCATTATAATTTCTGCCGAACCGCTTGTTTCCGATAACGGCAAGTGCATTTGCAATCACCGCAACCTCAAAACTGTGTTCGCTGAGATTTTCGCTGTGCTCGTTTCTCATAAGCGCCCAGCGGTTTATATATTTCATTCTTGACGCCATCGCAAAAAATCCGTTATCCATATACATCCTCCGAAATAAATTAATAAAATAATAACATAAAACCGTTGTTTTTGCAACGCCCGATATAGTATATTATAATTATCAGAAATACAACGTAAAGGATTTTGAAATGAAACGCTGTCTTGCCTGCTACAAAAAATGTGAAGATTCTGTCACAAGCTGTCCGCACTGCGGTTACGGCTCGGAGAATTTTACGCATAATCCGTCGGCATTGCCCATCGGCACGGTTATAGGAGAAAGATTCGTTACAGGCAAATCGGTCGAAACAGATAACTGCGGTATCGTATACATAGCACTCGATAAGAATTCAAAAAAGATTTGCCGTCTGACCGAATACTTTCCGAAAAACAACGTTGTCTCAAGAAAGGGTAATACTGTTGTTTTCAGCGATATCCCGACGGCAGACGCACGTATTGACGAAATCTGCAAAAGCAACCCCGACTCCGTCAGAGAAAACGGCACCTGCTATTATCTCCCTGCGGTGAATACGGTCGTAATTCCCGAAGAAAAAAAGCAAAACAAAAAATCGTTACGCAACGTGTTCCGCGCCGTATCATACACCGCAAGTATCATCTGTCTGATTCTCAGCGTGGGTTATCTTCTCAACTATTACGTAATTGAGCCATGGCGCCATAACAAACAGACACAGAATCTCTCGGATATGCTTGAGACTACCGCAATATCAAACACAGATATTGACCCGCTTGAGCAGGTCAGAAAGGATTATCCGGGCGTTGATTTTCCCGACGGTATGAATCTCGCCTTTGCACTTCTTTATTCTCAGAATCCCGAAATTGCGGGCTGGGTCAGAATCAACGGAACGGATATCGACTTCGCGGTAATGCAGAGTGAAGACAACAACAAGTACCTTAAGACCGACTTTTTCGGCAAAAGCACAAACTACGGTCAGCCCTATTTCGACTACCGTAACGCTCTTCGCACACTTGACCGCAACACAATTATTCACGGCCACAATATGCGCCACGACGATAAAATCTTCGGTACGCTTGAGAAATACAGAAACCCTCAGGCGTTCATCGACGCTCCGATCATCGAGATGAAAACTCTTTACGGCAACTATACGTTCAAAATCTATGCCGTTTTCATTGTCAACAGTTCACTCGAACAGGATAACGGCAAACGCTTCTACTATAATTTCACTCAGGCTGCCGACGATGATTTTCAGAAATATCTCACTGAACTTGATAAACGCAAACTATATACAACGGGAGTGGACATCACGAAATACGATAAAATCATCACTCTTTCAACCTGCTGTTATGATTTCTACGATGCAAGACTTGCCGTTGTCGGCAGACTTATTCGTGAGGGTGAAAGCACGGAAATTGACCCGTCGCTGGTAACCGTCAACGAAAATCCGAAATTTCCTCAGGCATATTACGATGCAACAAAAACGGTAAATCCCTATAAAAATGATGAGCACGTTTTCATGGTGCCGTAAACTGATTTTGCTGAAAAATTGCATAAAATTGACGGGTGTTTTTCGGCACCCGTTTTTCTTTGTTTTTATTTACAAAGGAGTCCCGATATGATACTATTGATATAATAAATTGCAAAGCAGGTGCATAATTATGAAAGCTAAAATAACTCTCGCAAAAGAATTCCGCATCGGCGATATTGATAAAAGAGTCTACGGCTCATTTGTTGAGCATCTCGGCAGAGCCGTTTACGGCGGCATCTACGAGCCCGGTCATCCCACCGCAGACGAAAACGGATTCCGTCAGGACGTTATCGACCTTGTAAAAAAACTGAACGTTCCCGTCGTGCGTTATCCCGGCGGAAACTTTGTTTCGGGATATAACTGGGAAGACGGAGTAGGCCCCGTTGAAAAAAGACCTCGCAGACTCGACCTTGCCTGGAGCACAACCGAACCCAACACCTTCGGCACAAACGAATTTATGAAATGGTGCCGGAAGGCTAATGCCGAATGTATGATGGCAGTCAATCTCGGCACAAGGGGTGCCGACGAAGCAAGAAATCTTGTTGAATACTGCAACCACCCTTCAGGTACCTACTGGTCTGACCTGCGCCGTTCGCACGGAGTCGAAAAACCTCATAACATCAAGCTCTGGTGCCTCGGCAACGAAATGGACGGTCCCTGGCAGATGGGAGGAAAAACCGCTGTTGAATACGGCAGAACTGCCCTTGAAGCTTCAAAGCTGATGAAATGGACAAGTCCCGATATCGAAACCGTTCTCTGCGGTTCATCGAGCCGAAATATGAGCACCTTCGGTAAATGGGAAGCCGAAACTCTCGAAATTGCTTATGACAGCATCGATTACGTTTCGCTTCATCAGTATTACGGCAACCACGATGACGATATTCAGAGCTTCCTTGCCCGTTCGCTTGAGGTTGATGATTTTATCTATTCAATCATCTGCACCTGCGACTACGTAAAGGCAAGAAAGCGTTCAAAGAAAACGATCAACCTTTCGTTTGACGAATGGAACGTATGGTATCACTCCAACAACGCAAAATTTGAAAAATGGAGTGAAGCTCCCGCACTTCTCGAGGATATCTACAACTTCGAAGATGCACTCCTCGTCGGTTCGCTTCTCATTACGTTCCTGCGTCACTGCGACAGAGTAAAGATTGCCTGCATCGCACAGCTTGTCAATGTTATTGCTCCCATTTTCACAAAGACGGGCGGCGGCGTTTTTGAGCAGACAACGTATTTCCCATTTATGCATATGTCGAACTACGGCAGAGGCTGCGCACTTCTTCCTCTCGTTGACTGCCCGAAATATGACTGCAAGGATTTCACCGACGTACCCTATATCGAAACAATTGCAACGTACGATGAAGAAAACGAAGAAATGGCAATTTTCTGCGTCAACAAGAGCATTGACGAAAGCGTTGTTCTCGACGTCAATCTTATGGATTTCGGCGGCTATAAGCCCTGCGAATTCATCTCGATGGACGGCTATGACAAGAAGGATGAAAACTTCTTTGATAACGTCAAGGTAAAGCCTCACAACAACCCCGTTCCCGCAATCGACGGCACTCAGCTCACCGTTGAACTCAAGCCCCTCAGCTGGAACGTTATCAGACTCAAGAAATAACACCTTCATTGCCAATATGCACATTTTTTTGTGATGCTTTTGTGCAAAATTACAATATTCAAAAAAACTCGCAAAATATCTGTGACATTTTGCGAGTTTCGTCATTTATATATGAGAGAAATTTTGCTCTCAGAAAGGATGGCGAAAATGAGAAAATTTTATTTTGAATTCAGTTTTCCGTGATTTCATCAAATGAAACAAGTATTTATTTTGATGAAAGGCGATTAAAACATGAAAACTGTCAAAAAAAGCATTATTATTACCCTTGCATTTATTCTTACTCTGGCAACAACACTCAATGTCTTTGGTGTCAACTCATCGGAAACGTTATCCGAATCCAAGGCTATTGCTTCAGAAAGTACAGAAGTGTCACAAGAGTACATTATCCATGAAGAAACAACCTCACCCAATATAACCGAAACCCCAAATTCTGATATCAAAGGAAAAATATATGGCATCACCCTTAAGCCTGACAAAATATTTATGCTTCCAAATGATACGTTTCAGCTTGAAGTCAACTTTTTAACGTCTCCGCCTGAACCTCCACTTCGTACCGATTTTATCGAAGAAGAGGAAACCGAGGTTTTAGTCACCGAAACACAGGTCAATGAAGAATCAACCGAGTTTTCGGAAACAACATCTGAATTTCAAAATGAAGTGTCCAAAACAGATGAAGTCACAACCTATCCCGATGAAACACCTGAAGCAACCGTTAACGAAACAGAAGAATATACGGAATTTTCAGAAAGTGTTGCTGATACACAATCAGAAACATATGCAGAGAATACATTGGGAATAATCTCCGATCCCGAATTAACATTGAAACCTATTACCAAAGAAGAAGGCGATGAAGATTTGGGGTTGATTTGGAGCAGCAGCGACGAAGCGGTTGCGGCGATCGGCTTAAATGGTTTGATCTATTCCCGTGAGTTAGGAACGGCAATTGTGACAGCCTCAACCCCTGACGGTATTTTCAGCGCTTCTTGTGAAATTAATGTTGTTGAAAAAGTTCCCGAAGAAAATGAAAACTCCGCAGTGCCTCTCGGCTCTGATTATAGTGTTGCAATTTCTCCAAACACCACCTGGAGCGACAAGCCACGACATTGGCCCGTAAAACTTGCAACCGAATTCAGCGTTAATTTTGATGTTTATAAGTGCGACAATGGCGGAAATTACATAGGCGGTGAAGCTGACATCAGCTCTCTTGTTAACTGGCAAAGCAGTGACACAAGCGTTGCAACGGTTGATATTTACGGAAGAGTAACAGGACACAAAAACGGCTCAACAACAATCACCGTTTCCGCTAAAAACGGGGATACGATTTCGGTTTACAACACCGTTCACGTAACAGTTTACACCCCATATTCATCAAATCGACCTGGCATGGCAAAGGCATGGGTTAGCCAATACAAGAGCACTATATCAGACTGCCACACTGACCGTCAAGCAGGAGTTGTTTCTCCCGGTACTGATTTGATACTTTATGGCACATCGGGCAGCTATATTCTCGGAAGCATTCAGGGCGAAACAGGCAAATATTTCATGTGGGCAAATAACCTGTATGACAAGACCAACGGAGAAATATACGTATGCAAAAGCGGAAACACCTCGAACACCCACAAACATTGGGATGTTTATAAGAATCAGACTATAAGCCTTAAGCTGACAAGCGGCGATTCCGCAAACTGGACAACCAGCGATTCGAGCATCGCCAAAATCAACAACTATACAACTTATACAGGCAGAACAGCCACAATCACCCCTATCGCTGAAGGCACCGCTTACATTACCGTAACCAGCGGCGGAAAAATTGAAGTTGTCCACGTTACGGTAATTACGAGGTTTTATGATGAATATGGTGTTTCGGAAAACAAAGTTGGCACTACAAAAGTGTGGTGCAACAACTTTAAATGCAGCCACACAAAATGTACAACTCTTGACAGAAAAGACAGCATAACAAACGAAAAAATCACCGTCACTTTGTACGGGCAAAGCGGTGGTTTCTATTATGCCAATCCCGTAGGCACAGATAAATACATATATATTTGGAAAAGCAATGTCGTATTACAAGATTTTAATATGCATTGCAAACTTGTAAACAGAGATGTTAATGACAATGAATCTATGTATGTACCGCAGGGTTTTGCAGTCGGACAAAACGAGTGTTACTATATTGAAGTTCGCGGAACACCTAGTGCAGAGACCGACCACAGACTTTTCCGTTATGATGTAAACACAAGAGAATTAACTCAAATGTCAAAAAAAGAACCTATCGGCAATCTTTGGCACGCAAACGATGCCGCTGTTGTTGAATTCACCGAAAACGGCAAAAATGTGCCCTATCTGTTTGTTGCTGCTTTCTCAATGTTAGAGCAAAACTATATAGTAAAACTTGGTTTTGACGGCAATGAATACTATGAGGTGGTAAGATACGATTTGCCGTCTAACACCATCATATCAGGTATAACTTTGTTGTCCGGCGGCGGCAATCAGTCTGCTGTTTTTTTGCTCAGGGATAGATACAATAGGTTTTACGAAGTAACGATTCCTAATGATTATTCTAACCCCGGTGATGACGGATTAACTCATATCTCTCTCAACCTGCCATCACCTAAATTTACACTTAACACAGAAAATATTAGTGGTGGTGCTCAATCCATATGCTACGATCAGGCAACCCAAAAGCTGTATCTTCCGTATGCCAATATAAGCAGAAACAATACTAATAGAATATATGTTTATGAAGATATTCAAAACGCAAGCGGTACCTTGTCTTTCGACGATGTATATGATATAAATATATACATTTCTGACACACTAACTTCAGAATATTATTTTGAACTTGAAGGAATAGGTTTCAGACCTGCTTCAAAAGGTGATAACAGAATGTGGTTTTTAACTTTTGAGAAAGATTCAGGAGATAGCGGAATATACACTTCAATAAGATATGACAGAAACGGAGAAATCATAAATGGTTAGAAATAAAATTATAATTTTAGCACTATGCTTAACTGTTATTTTTTTATGTTCATGTACCCAAAACAGCAGCACAGACAATACAACATCAATTAATACTACCTCAACAGAGAAAAAGACACCAATCATCACAACAACAAAAACAACAACAGACGAGTCCGCTATTCCCGAATTTTCAACCGTTAAAATCAAAACCTCGCCTGATGATCCCTATTCTTTCTTCATTAAAGAAAGATATGAAAAATTCATCGAGTCGCTAAGTCATTATGAGCCTGAAGAATATGCCGCTTTCTACAAACGTGCCAGAAATATCTATTATTTTCTCTATGACCTCGACAAGGACGGCACTGACGAACTCATAATGGGTGATTGGAAAAAAATGACTATTGATGTTGAAGACCCAAACCCGCCTAAAAAAATCTTTATATCCAGTATTTATACAATAAAAAACGGCGAAGTTATGGAGATAAACACATACCCTTGGCTGCCTGATGATTATATTTGGGACAGAGTTCTCCTGACTAACGGTTTAATCAGAACAAGTTTTGGTTATGAGGAATATCCAAACTATTACTTTTTAGGCTTTAAAAACGGAGAAGCTGTATTAAATTGTGCAATTTACTACTATAAAAGCAACGATGGTTACGTACAGCAATTTGCCGATATCAACACCAGCATTGATATAACAAAAGAAGAATTTGAGCGTTTGCGCGATGAAGCGAACGGCGACGCAGAGGTTGTGGAAATCAACTGGAAACGCATTGACGAATACGGTAAATAAATAATAAACATACAAAATCCTTGGATTTCGTAATATAAGATAAAAACGGCTTGTACGGAACCCGTACAAGCCGTTGGTTTTTATTCTGCTCTCATTTTGTTCATCAGAACTCTCATAAAGAGTCCGCCCTGAACTGTTCTGTGACGGAACGATACCCATCTGCCGCTGACGGTGTCATACCAGTCGGTAAGCGGCACTCTTGTGGAGCTTTCATCATAAGCAAGCCAGAGGGGTGCGATATAATCCGCAAAAACCTTGTCTGACGATGCCATCGATGCTGTCCAGACAAGCCAGTCGGATTTCGTGTAGTCCGCTCTGCTGTCAAGAGGCATACCGTATTTGTTGAAATGCTTCATATTATCGGCAATTTCAGCATCCATAAACTCCTGAGCAAAGAGTCCGCTCTTCCACACTCTGTCCCAGACCATATTGTATTTCATAGAATAGGTGTCGGGCTGGTCGAAAGCGAGTCTTGTTGTGCCGTCTTCGTTGACGGCGGTATTCATCCAGTTCTCAGCCATTTTTTCGGCTTCCGATCTGTAATATGCACTCTTTTCGGAGTCGCCGAGCATATCGGTAATCATAGACATACCCTGCAGACCCATTATCGCCTTGAGCGAAAGGTTGCAGTTATGAGCAAGATGACCCGCAAAATCGTCGGTGCAAAGCTGATGGCCCGGGTCGGCACCGTATTCAATGAGGTATCGGCACCATTTTTCGAGCAAATCAAGATGCTCTTTTGCAAAATCTGCATTTCCCGTTACAAGAGCAACGTTTGCTTCCATAACGAGCATATTGCCGCATTCCTCAACAGGCATCTGCCACTTCTCCTGATTGTCTCCGTAAACCTGACCGTTAAGCAGAGGATACTGACCCACGTCGTGAGGTGCAAAATCGAATTTCCACGCATCACTCTCGGCATACTTGTAAACGGGGCGCATCATACCCTTGACAAGTTCGGGATTATAAAGAAGAAACATCGGTGTTGAAGGATAAGAAACGTCAACCGTTGCGGCGCATCCGTTTGAGTTGCATTCCTTTGATATGAAAAGGATTTCCCCGTTTTCATCGAGTACAAGTTTATGTGCGGCAATGACCTGACGGTATGCGAGTGACAGAAGCTCTGCATATTTTTCGCCGCCTGCGGCAAAAGCATCGTCAAAAAGCTTCTTTGAAAACTCATCGCACTGCTTTTTCAGCTGCCCGTATTCATCAGCCGCTTCCGAAATCGCATCGAGAATGCATTGACCGTCCTTGTTCCAATATGAACGGAGATGCTTGCCGAAATACTCGATACTCTCAATATCGTCATATGCAAAATAATAAACCAGAGGCTGATTTTCTTTTATCGGTGCAGAAATTTCAATCTGTTTTTCTCCTGATGACTCAGTAACATTACCCTGCGCATCGGGACAGTCCGACGCAAGGAAAAGATATCCCCAGTCGATTCTGACCTGATCGCCGCTTCTGTTGAGAGGCTTCTGCTCGGAATTGCCCATCTTCATAACGGTAAGACCTTTGTAGCTTATGCTTTCGGTGATAACAGGGCTATCAATTTCTTCGTCGAGACAAATTTTCTCGTTCGCGGATACGGTGATTTTCACTTCGTGCTCAGCACCGTCAACGGATTCATAGCCGACTTCAAGATATGAAACGGGACGTGTAAGCAAGCGGTAATCGTCGGGAATAAGCGGCGTAGTGAAAGTTATATCAAGTCGGATTTTGTCGTTTTTAAACGATGCCTTCGTTGACAGAGCATCAATTTCAAGGGAAACCTGCGGAATTTTTTTGATGTTCTGGTGATATCCGAGAAAAAGCCTCTTTTCTCCGTCAACGGAAACTGTACCGATGATTGAGTTTTCAGTTCCGGTCCAGTGTTCGGTTTCAGTATGGTTGAGACCGGTGTCGGGTGACCAGACGGAAAAGAACGGGTCAACGGTAATAAGCGGAACTGCAGGCGCTCTGAGTTTCATTTTCATCTTCCTTTCGGGACGTGATAGAATAATTATATATCATATCGTCATGTAAAGCAACAAATACAGACGGATTATTTAATTTAAAAAAGCCGGGGCTGATGACCCGGCTTTCTGGCACCCCCAGTAGGAATCGAACCTACAACAGACCCTTAGGAGGGGCCCGTTATATCCATTTAACTATGGGGGCAAGTATTTTATTGAGTAAAAGATATTTTATCAAAAACATCCGATAAAGTCAAGTGAATTGTGTCGCAACATCAAAACCGCCGAAGCATTTCTGCTCCGGCGGTCATTTTGTTTTTTATTCGTCTTCTGCGAGTGCCTTTGCTTCTTCGATAACCTTTGAAGCAACCATTTCGGGAGCTGCTTCGTAGTGGTCAAACTCGAATGAGAAATAGCCTCTGCCAACTGTTACTGAACGGAGAACTGTTGCGAAATCGCCCATTTCAGCCATGGGAACTTCTGCGATAAGCTCCTGCATCTTGGGATCGTCTTCGCAGGGACCCATACCGAGAACACGGCCTCTTCTCTTCGTGATATCACCCATGATATCGCCGAGGTTGTCACCGGGCATATAAGCCTTGAGTGAGCCGTAGGGTTCAAGGAGCTTGGGATTTGCCTGAGGCATACCGTTCTTATAAGCAATCTTTGCAGCCATCTTGAATGCCATTTCGTTGGAGTCAACAGGATGTGATGAACCGTCATAGAGAGTTGCTCTCAGACCAACAACGGGGTAGCCTGCAAGGGGACCCTTGAGGATAGCTTCACGAAGACCCTTTTCAACTGCGGGGAAGAAGTTCTTCGGAACGGAACCGCCGACAACTCTTTCAGCAAATTCGAAACCGTCGCCGTCGATATGTTCAAATTCAATCCAGACGTCACCGAACTGACCGCTGCCGCCTGACTGCTTCTTATGTCTGCCCTGAACTGCAACCTTCTTGCTGATGGTTTCTCTGTATGCAACTCTGGGAACTGAAAGGTCAACTTCAACGCCGAACTTATTCTTAAGCTTTGTAACAACGGAATCAAGATGCTGTTCACCGAGACCGGCAACAATCTGTTCCTTTGTTTCAACGTTTGTTGTGTAGCTGATGGTAAGGTCTTCTTCAGCAAGTCTGTTGAGACCTGCAGCAACCTTATCTTCTTCGCCCTTCTTCTTAGCCTTGACAGCCATGGGAAGGCAGGGTGCGGGGAAGTTAACGCCCTTAAGCTTGATTTCTGACTTGGGTGCACAGAGAGTGTCACCTGTCTTGAAGCCTGAAAGCTTTGTTACGATACCGATATCACCTGCAAGGATTGCAGAAGCTTCTTCCTGCTTGCCGCCCTTGGGGAATACGATCTTACCCATTCTTTCGGTTTCGCCCGTACGCTCGTTATAAGCGGGAGTATCGGATGTGATTTTACCCGAAATAACCTTGAAATATGACATCTTACCAACGAAGGGGTCAGCAACCGTCTTGAAGCAGATAGCTGCAACGGGACCGTTTTCATCGCAGGTAATGTCACCCTCTGATGCAACGGATGCAGCATCGGGAGCGGACTGAACGATACTGTTATTGATAAGGTCAACAGCTTCAAGCTGATAACCTGAGCAAGCATATACGGGGCAGATGTCACCTGCAAGGATGCCTTCCTTAAGACCTCTGTCAACTTCCTCATCCGTGAGAGGTTCGCCGTCAAAGAATTTCATCATAAGCTCTTCGTCTGCACTTGCAACAGCTTCAACGAATGCCTCTCTCATTCTTTCGATTCTTTCGTCACCCTGAGGCATGGCAAAATCAGAGCGCTTGCCGTTGCTGTATGAGAAAGCTTCGTTTCTTGAGAAGTCAACATAAGCGATAACCTTGTCACCCTCTACATAAGGAACAACAACGGGACAGATCTTGCTGCCGTATTCTTCCTGAAGAGAATCGAAGGTCTTATAGAAATGTGCGTTTTCAGCATCGCACTTTGTGATTGCAAACATCTTGTTGATGCCTCTTTCGGTGGCAGCCTTGTATGCCTTTTCAGCACCGACATCAAGTGTGCTGCCCGATGCGAGAACGATAAGAGCGGCACCTGCTGCACGCATACCTTCACTCACGCCGCCCGCAAAGTCAAAGAGACCGGGAGTGTCAATAATATTGATTTTTGTGTTCTTCCATTCAAAAGAAGCGATTGCGGATGCAATTGAGCACTTACGTCTCTTTTCTTCCGCATCAAAGTCCATAACAGTGTTGCCGTCAGGAACTCTGCCGAGTCTTTCTGTTGCTCCCGAAATATAGAGCATAGCTTCTGCAAGAGTTGTTTTACCTCTGCCGCCATGACCTGCGAGAACGATGTTTCTAATGTCTTTTGCACTGTAGGCTTTCAAAAGAATTTCCTCCTTAAATACGCTCTGCAGAACGGTCACACCGTTCCGCGGCGAAACTGCTTCTGCAGTAAAATTTCAGTGTTTTAATTCAGCGAATTAAAGTGTCACATTAAATGTGATTATATCACAAAAGTTTTACCATTTCAATAATTTTTTTGTTATTTTTTATTAAAATTTAAGTCGATTTCGGAAAAATAAGTGTTTTTATTCCTCATCTGCAGGTACAGACGGCTCTGTCTCGTCGGTTTTCTGCATATTCCCGTCATTTTCAACAACATTGACCTTCTGCTTTTCTCTGCCCCAGAGATGGATTATTCCCTCGCTGTTAAGGGTTTTCAGAAGAACGATTGTAATGGGCAGAATAAATATGCCGAGAACTCCGAAAAGCTGAATACCTACATACATACTCGCAAGGGTGAATATTGGGTGAATGCCGACGTTCATTGCAACGAGACGGGGCTCGATGACCTGACGGATAACGGTGATCAGAATATAAAGAACAACCAGACCGATTGCAAACGGAATATCACCCATAATAAGACTGTATATTGCCCAGGGAATAAGCACCGTTCCCGTGCCGAAAACGGGAACAATATCAATCAGCGCCGTTATAATCGAAATGACTACTATATAACTGCCTTTATAGATATTGAAAAGCGACAGAAGATTAAGACCGACCGCAACCTCACAGAATGTGATAAAAATAATCGTGGCATAAGATTTTATCATTTTGCCGAGAACATCACCGAAAAGTCTCTTTGTTGAAACAAAGAGCTTTTCCTGCTTTTCGGAAACGTTGCGCTTGAAAATGCTGACAATGTTATCATAATCCGTCGTGATAAAGAAACAAGCAATAATGCCGATGAGCAACCCCGAAAGTATGAACGGGATTCTCTTTGCGGTTGAAAGCAACCCGCCCAGAGGTGTCATAAGAGAAGAAATGCTGAATCCCTCGGGCAACTCCAACTCTCCGCTGAGACCCGCAATACCGTTTTCCGCCGTGTTCTTAATAAGGTCGGCTGAAAAATTGTTGACGGTTTCCGCAAGAGTATTTTCCACTTTATCGGGCAGAATTTCAAGGATTCCAAGCACCCAGTCGCGGGCAGAAGCAATAGTCTGCGGCAAATTGTTCAGTTTGAAAATCACAAACTGACCGAACGCTTTGAACTCGAGAAAAAGCTTATAACCCACAAAAACAACAATTCCGAGCACAGTGCATAGAATGAAAAGAACGGTTACCACTGATATAAACTTCTTCGGCGCTCTGCTTTTCTTTGCCATAAATCTTATCGGCTTCTGAAGAAGCATAGCAATAAAAAACGCAATAACAAACGGAGCAACGACATCAAACGCATATTTTACGAAAAGATAGTATGCTGCCGCAAGTAAAACAAAATACGCAACGTTAATCAGCGTTGCCCTTCTTTTTTCAACAACAGTCAACGGATGACACCTCCTGAATATATGTTGGCTTAGTTCCTGACAGCACTTTCCGAAACAAAAACCACCTGAAATTTAATAATAATAGAGCAATTGGTATTTTTCAGTTTACAACATTTTAAATAAAAAGGCAATTAATATGATAAAAAATACATAAAAACTTAACAAACTTTTATTTTTCTCTTTATTATTCCGAAAAAGTGTGATAATATATATTCAATTATTATTTTTAAGAAAGGAAGTGCGTTTGATGTACGTTGCCATTATGGGTTACGGAGTTGTAGGCTCCGGCGTAGCAAGCCTTCTTAAAAAGAACCATGAGCATATTGTGAAAAAAAGTTTACAGGATGCTATGGAGCTTAAATATATTCTTGACCGCCGTACCTTTCCGGGTGATCCTTACGAACATCTCGTGATTTCGGATTTTGCAAAAATTGTTGAGGATGACGAGGTTAAAATCGTTGTCGAAACAATGGGCGGTCTCCACCCTGCATATGAATATGTTCTTGCAAGTCTCAAGGCGGGCAAGAGCGTTGTAACCTCCAACAAGGAGCTTGTTGCCGCAAAGGGCTGTGAGCTTCTCAAGGTTGCAGAAGAAAATGACGTTAATTTCCTGTTTGAAGCAAGTGTTGGCGGCGGTATTCCCATCATCAGACCCATCAGCCAGTGTCTTGCCGCAAACGATATCGATGAGATTGCAGGTATCCTCAACGGCACAACCAACTTCATCCTCACCAAAATGATCAGCGACGGCATGACCTTTGACGAGGCTCTGCTTCTCGCCCAAAGAAACGGCTACGCAGAGCGTGACCCCTCCGCTGACGTTGACGGTTTCGATGCCTGCAGAAAGATCTGCATTCTTGCAGCTCTCTGCTTCGGCAAACACGTTTATCCCGATTCGGTTTACACCGAGGGTATCCGCAAAATCACTCTCGCAGACGTTGAATATGCAAGAGTATGGGGTGGCGTTATCAAGCTTATCGCAAGAGCAAAGCTCCTTGAGGATAACAGAGTTGCCGTTATGGTTTCCCCCGCATTCGTTCAGAATCACAGTCAGCTTGCAAGTGTAGATGACGTTTTCAACGCAATCCTCGTCAGAGGTGACGCTATCGGCGACGTTGTGTTCTACGGCAAGGGTGCAGGCGCTATGCCCACCGCAAGTGCCGTTGTTGCCGACGTTATCGACTGTGCAAGACATATGACAGGCAAAAAATTCTTCGGATGGCAGGATAGCGAAGACGGTTACGTTGCAAGCTATCTCGATACCAAGTCAAGCTTTTATATCCGTATGACCGCAGAGAATGCGGCAGGTGCTCTTGTTCAGATCAACAAGGCATTCGGAGAAGTTTCAATGCTCACCAGAGCCGATGCTCCCGACGGAGAATTTGCATTTGTTACAGACGTAATCAGCGAAAAAGAGCTTGCAGAAAAGCTCCCCGCAATCAGCCTTGCAAATGCTGAATCAGTTATCAGAATCACAGACTATTAATCCCTAATGGAGGTTTCTTATGGCACTCATTGTTCAGAAATTCGGCGGCAGCTCGGTTGCCAATGCCGAAAGAGTTATGAATGTTGCCCGAATCGTTACAGATACTTATAAGAACGGAAACGACGTTGTTGTCGTTGTTTCCGCTCAGGGTGACACAACTGACGACCTTATCGACAAAGCAAAGGAAATCAATCCCTCCGCTTCAAAGAGAGAGATGGATATGCTCCTTGCTTCGGGCGAACAAATTTCAATCGCACTTCTTGCAATGGCAATCGAAAAGCTCGGTTATCCCGTATGCTCTCTTCTCGGCTGGCAGGCAGGTTTTTCAACAAACTCTGTTTACGGCAGTGCAAGAATCAAGAAGGTCAATGCAGAACGCATCAAACTCGAAATCGGCAAAAAGAATATCGTTATCGTTGCAGGCTTCCAGGGTCTGAACAAATACGACGATATCACAACTCTCGGCAGAGGCGGCTCAGACACAAGCGCAGTTGCTATCGCAGCTTCAATGCACGCAGACCGTTGCCAGATTTTCACTGACGTCGAAGGCGTCTACACTGCAGACCCCAGAAAGATCAAGAGCGCACAAAAGCTCAACGAAATCACATACGACGAAATGCTTGAACTTGCAACTCTCGGTGCGCAGGTTCTCAACAACCGCTCGGTTGAAATGGCTAAAAAATACAATGTAACGCTTGAGGTGCTTTCAAGTCTTGTCCGTGCACCCGGCACAATCGTTAAGGAGGTCACCACCATGGAAAAAATGCTCGTCAGAGGCGTAACAAAGGATACCGATGTTGCAAGAATTTCAATCATCGGCGTTTCCAACGTTCCCGGTATTGCTTATAAAATCTTCGGCAAGCTTGCCGCAAAGAATATCAACGTAGATATTATCCTTCAGTCCGTAGGCAGAGGCGACACAAAGGATATCACTTTCACAGTTGCTAAGTCACACGGCGACGAAGCTGTTGAAATCCTCAAGAATCTTGACCTTTGCACAGGTCTTGAAATCGTTTGCGATACAAACGTTGCAAAGGTTTCCGTTGTCGGCGCAGGTATGGAAACTCACCCCGGCGTTGCTTCAACAATGTTCGAAGCACTTTTCGAGGCTGATATCAACATTCAGATGATCGCAACAAGCGAAATCAAGATTTCCGTTCTCATCGATGCCGCTGATGCTGACAAGGCGGTTGAAGCTGTTCACAACGCATTTATCCCCGTTATCAGCTGAACAACATAATAAACAAGCAAAGAGCTGTTTCATTGCGAAACAGCTCTTTTTATTATATACAATATTTATTTACTGATTGCCCGTAAGAGTTTTTACGGTGTAAATCTTATCAACCGCTTCAAAATCGGTTTTGTAGTCACCTGTGTTTGCGGTGTTTGTCGCCATTTTGATGCTGCATGATGCATCATCCTTGATGATTGCAGGATTCTTCAGACCGAATTCCACAAGAGCGTTTTGATAATACGATTCATTTGAATAAAAACGGTGAATTGCCTCGCCCGTTTTCTTGCCGTTATCATACTTGACAACTATATATTCGAGATATTCATCAGCATACTGATAACCAACGATGCAGTTGTTCTCAACGGAAATTCCGAAAGTATCGATAACCTTCTGCTGTTTTGCGGAAAAATCGCTCTGGCTGATGTTTTCTTCTATCTTTCCCGTACTTTTGCCGCCCGATGATGAACAAGCCGCCATTGACAGAAGCATCAGTACCGCTGTCGCAAAGAAAAAAATTCTTTTCATTTCCATTCACTCCAAAACATTGATAAACATAACCGCCGCATCCGAGGATACGGCGGATAAACTGTCTGATTACTCAGCTGCAACAGGTGCGTTGGGATCAGTTCTGTCAAGCTCATACTTGAGGAAGCTCTCATAACGGAAGTTAACGGGAGTTTCTGCGAGACCTGCAAGTGTGCCTGCACCGACAACAGATGTTGCGACGTCGATACGCTTGATATATTCAATAGCAGTGATTTCATCGGTTTCGATGTTGACCGTAACGATCATCTGGCAATTATCATAGCTGAGAACGGGATCGCCTGAAACAACCATATAATCCTTTGCAGTTGCAAGTTCAGCAAGAATTTCTTCCTTGTTGCCCATGCTGTAAAGCTTTTCGATTGTAGCGGGAGCGGCTGCATCTTTGAGAGTGATTGTGATTGTTCTGAGAGGACCTTCGTCCTTGCAGGTCGCGCTCTTGACTTCTGCACGGGTAAGGGTTGCGAGATGCTGGAGAGGAAGAACCTCTGCGAGAGACTTCTCACCATATTCTGTTTCTGAATCAAAAACAACAACCTGACCCTTTTCAGTGCCTACAAAGCTCTGTGGATTCTCATTTTCAGCGCCTGTGATAAGCATATACTTGGAGAGAGTTTTGACTGCTGCATTAAGATTGTCGTTATCGCTGAAGGGAATATCGTTATCTTCAGCATCTTTTGCCTTTGTGATGCCCTTGGAAAGGTTGATTCTGACTGCTGCCTTCGCGGTCTTGAGCTCTTCGCTCTGAGCAAGAAAATATGCAAAGATCTTATCGGAGTTGGCTTCAAGCTGCTCAGGTGTGTAGTCTGTCATTGTGATGGTTTCGCCCTCTTCGTTCACAGAGCTTGTGATGTCTGCGGGAAGAACAGTCTTAACCTTCTGAGTTGTGGTTGTTTCCTCTTCGGGTTCGGAGTTGCATCCGGCAAAACTGAAGAGCATAGCGAATGTAAGAATAACGCTTACTAATGCAAGAATTTTTCTGTTCATTATGATATTTCTCCTTTCGCAAGCAGCGATAATTATTTGTTATTAACTGATTATATCATATAACTCCGCAATAAAACAGTTAATTTTACAAAAACACAAATTTTTGTTAAATGATTTAAAAATTGATACTGTTATTTGTTAAAATTGCCTAATCAATTACACGTTAAGACCCTTTTCATCATAGAGGAACATCGTTTCAAGGCAGATATCAACACCTGCTTCGATTGTTTTGAGGTCAAGATTCTCGTGTGTATCGAGTCTTGTGTGATAATAACGTGCGGGGGCGGGATCCATTGCGGCAAAAGCGGCAGCTTTCATTCCGCACTTGCTCTTTGTTACCGCAGCGGCATCCGTTGCGCCGAGCGAAACGGGTTTGAAGGGAAGGTCATATCCCGCAATCTTACCGCCCTCTTTGATGAGGTTGCAGACATCCGCATCGTTGGTAACGGTGAAGGTCATATCCTTGTTGTATATAGCCATAAAATCAAAGTCACGGATTGTGTCGAGAGCAATGAAAACAGTTTCAACGTCCGACAGTTCCTTGCCGTGCTTTTCACAGAAAGCCTTTGAGCCTCTCAGACCGATTTCCTCGGATCCTGCACAAAGTACCCATACTTCGGTATTTTCAAAACGGATATCGTGATCCTGAAGGAATTTGAGCATTGCGATTGACGCGAAGCAGCCGGTGAGGTTATCGTTTGCACCCTCAACGATTCTCTTCTTATCATAGAAAAGCGATGCACAGAGGAAAACAACAACGAATGCGAGAAGCACGTAGCTGATAATATCAACAGCCTTTGTTGCGATGAATGCGGGGTCGATAATGCTCTTGACAACAACAACAATATCGCAGACAAGAGTCACGAGAATACCGACAAAGCTTCCGCCAATAACGGGAATAACAAGTTTGGGACCGCCGTAATATGTAAAACGCCATTCCATTGAAGAGTCAGCGTGTCCGCAGAAGATGATGCGGCGCTTTGTTTCGCCCGAAGCTTTTCTGTATCCGTACGCATTATATGAAGTCTTCTTCTTCACAAACGGATCGATTGTTTCCTTATAGAAAAGGAATTCCGTTACGATAAAGAAAAGAGTAACTGCGACCAATCCGATTGAAACAAAAAGGAACTGCCACGCAAGGTTGAAAAACGCAACCGCAAAGAAAAGAATCGACGAGATTGTCATCAGAACAACTGCAAGAGGAATCCAGCCGAGAAATGCCATCGGGCTGACGGTATATTCATCCGTACCAACCTCGTCACAGCAGCTTCTGAGGTCATCCGCCATATATTCAATGGCTTTCTTTTCCTGCTCGGAACCTGCAAAACGCGGACCGATTTCCTTACATACTTTCTTGATGCTTCTTGCCGTGTAGTTTGCGTACATCCTTCTTTCGGAAGGGTAGTTCTTTACACTTTCGTTTGCTTTCAAAACAAACATCTCCTTTCGATTTTGTGCTGCTGCAACAGCGTAATATATAATCTGTATAACAGTTAATTTTTGCCTGTTTGTAAATTCCGCTCCGGGGGTTTGACTTTTGAGCAATTTCGTTATAGAATAAATAACGGAATATATATACAGGGGGATAAACCGATGAAAAAAACACTTACTGCAATTCTTCTCGGCATTCTTGCCGTCATTCTTGTTGGATGCGTTATCTTTGCAATCAAGGATAACAGCAAGCCTTCAATCAGTACCGGTGAGCCGAACAGCCTCGGCGAATCGGCAATTTCAGACAAATCCGATACGGATAAATACGAAGAAATGCCTTCTGACGGAACATCATCCGATACGGAATCAACTTTATCTGAAGCGGCATCCGATGCAAAGCCTTCGGAATCAGCCAAACCGACCAATACAACCTCAAAACCCGCAGACAACAGTGAATATGCCTACGCATATGCAGGATTTTCACCCGCTTATGCCGATATGAACGTTGCCGACTGGAAACTGATTCTCGTTAACCGTGATTACATCCTCCCCGACGGCTACAAACCGAAGCTTGAAAACGCAGTCGATGACGGCTACGGTGACATTTATCTCGACGAAAGAGTTGCGCCTCATTATAACAGAATGTATGAGGCGGCATA
Source organism: Clostridia bacterium (assembly GCA_017502085.1). Classification (GTDB taxonomy): domain Bacteria; phylum Bacillota; class Clostridia; order Oscillospirales; family Acutalibacteraceae; genus CAG-177. The sequence goes on from JAFVVQ010000050.1 coordinate 60,646, forward strand.
CAAAGACGGAATTCATCTTGCCCCCATTTCGGGATACCGCTCCGTTGACCGCCAGAAAAGAAATTTCGAAAACAAGATAGATTACTATATGGATAAGGGCTATAGCAAAGTCGAGGCTACCCAAAAAGCCGCAACAATAATTCTGCCTCCCGGTACAAGCGAACACAATGCCGGTCTTGCAATGGATATATGCAGTCTTGAGCAGAATTTCGAGGATACCAAGGAATTCAGATGGCTTTGCGAAAACGCTGCAGATTACGGCTTCATTCTTCGTTATCCCGAAGATAAACAGGATATCACCAAAATCATCTACGAGCCCTGGCACTGGAGATATGTCGGTGTTGATGCCGCACGTGAAATGAAGGCAAGCGGAGAATGCCTTGAGGAATATTTAGGGCTTGCGTGAGTTTCCCTTTTCGCCGCCTTCAAGTATGTTCTCTCTTTTAAGAACAACCATAACGGTCTTGAATAAAATTTTAATATCGAACAAAAAGCTCTGTTTTTCGACATATTCCTTGTCGAACAGGGCTTTTTCTTCTGCCGAAAGCATATCCCTGCCGTTGATCTGAGCAAGACCTGTTATGCCGGGTCTGACGGAATAAACGTTATATTCCTTGCGGAGCTGTCTGATTTCTTTTTCTTCGGGAATCAGAGGTCTGGGACCGACAAAACTCATTTTACCCGTAAGCACGTTGAAAAGCTGAGGAAGCTCATCAAGGCTGGTTTTACGCAGAACACGTCCGCTTCTGGTGATTGCCTGTTCCGCTTCGCTGAGATCATCCGTTGATGCATTGCGGGTATTGACCCTCATCGTGCGGAATTTATAGATATAAAACAACTTGTTGCCTTTGCCGACTCTGTATTGCCTGAAAATAACGGGATGACCCGAATCAACAAGCACAACAAGAGCCACAATCAGAAATACGGGACTCAGAAATATTATGAGCAGAAGGCTCACCGTAAAATCAAATATGCGTTTCATTTTGCACCTCAGAAGGTAACGTTATTTTGACCAGAAGATATAATCCTTGATAAGAACGGCTCTCACGGGCGCACCATCAAGACCGTCATAGAGTACGGGCGGAGCGAAAAGAAAATATTCGCCCGGAGCAACTCTTGTAAGATCAAGACCCTCAAGAATCGCAACACCCTCGCTGAGAAACGCTCTGTGAGGACCCGTCTGATTACCCTTGCAGCCAACAGAAAGAGAATCCGTGCCGATAAGCCACAAACCTCTTTCGGTAAGCTCCTGTGCGGATGAATCCATGAAATATGCCGTACCGCCACCCTTGACGAGAAGTCTTCTGCACTCCTTCGGGAAATGCTCGTCAACGTATTCCCCGGTTATGACCCCTCCGGGTACTTCTATAACGGTACACGGACCGATATACGGCTCGAGAGCCATTTCATCAATCGGCATACCGTCGGGAATGAAATGCAACGGAGCATCGGCGTGAGTTCCGGTGTGAACGCAGGCGTGCACCGCCGTGAGGTTGCATTCGGAATCATCGCCTATTTCGGCAATCTGTTCCGCCTCGGGCTTCGGATCGCCCGGATAAACCTCACAGCTGAAAAACCTTCGGCTTATATCGATGATTTCCATATTACCGCCTCCCGCCTGATTAATTGACGGATAAATCAGTTTTTCAACGATTCCATTTTGAGATATGCATTGATGAAGCCGTCAATGTCGCCGTCCATAACAGCGTTGATGTTTCCTGCTTCAAAGCCTGTTCGGTGATCTTTGACGAGAGTATAGGGCATAAATACATATGAACGGATCTGGCTGCCCCAGGCAATTTCTCTCTGTTCACCCTTGATATCGTCAATCTTGTCAAGGTGTTCACGTTCCTTGATTTCAATAAGCTTTGATTTGAGCATCTTCATCGCAACATCTCTGTTCTGATGCTGGCTTCTTTCTACCTGACAGGCACATACGATGCCCGTAGGAATATGAGTGATACGTACCGCAGATGAAGTTTTGTTAACCTTCTGACCGCCTGCGCCGCTTGAACGGTAGTAGTCGATCTTGAGGTCATCAGGATTGATTTCAACCTCAACCGTATCGTCGATTTCAGGCATTACCTCGAGAGATGCGAAAGAAGTGTGACGCCTGCCCGATGCATCGAAGGGAGATACTCTGACAAGACGGTGAACGCCCATTTCGCCCTTGAGATAACCATAAGCGTTTTCACCTTCAAACAGAAGAACAGCTGACTTGAGACCTGCTTCATCACCGTCAAGAAAGTCAATCATACTGACCTTGAAGCCGTGCTTCTCGCCCCAGTGCTGATACATTCTGACAAGCATCTGGTTCCAGTCCTGCGCCTCCGTTCCGCCCGCACCTGCGTGGAAAGTAAGAATACAGTTCTTTGCATCGTATTCACCCGAGAGAAGCGTGCTGAGAGTCATATCGTCAAGTTTCTTTACAAAACCGTCGACTGCCTCCTTGCACTCATCGAGCATATCAAGATCCTCTGCTTCATCACCGAGTTCGATGAGAACGAGAGCATCGTTATATTCGCCCTCAAGGGAATTATAGGCGTTGATTTTGTTTCTGAGCTGGCTGATTCTCTGCTGAACCTTCTGCGAATTTGCAAGGTCGTTCCAGAAACCGTCCTGAGCGGTCTGTTCTTCAAGTTCCTGCGCTTCTTTATTCATTGCATCAAGGCCGAGTGCATCGCGAAGCTGCTTGAGTTTTTCTTCATAATCGAGTACGGAAAGCCTCAATTCTTCAAACTGAATCATAAAATTTCTCCTAATGCGTAATTTTTCACAATGTATTATAACTAAAAATTTGTCACTTGTAAAGAATAAAATCATTTTATATATATTTATTTGCATATTCATAAATATTTTTCAAATAGTAATTGAAATTTTAATCATTATTAGTTAGAATAATATGGAATACATATTTTATTTGAAAGTGTGAATCCGAAAATGAACTATTATAATCTGCCGTGTCCCGTCTGCGGAGGGATTTTTAAAGACGGCGATGACATTGTAGTCTGTCCCGAATGTGCAACACCGCATCACCGTGAATGTTGGCACAAAAACGGCTGCTGTATCAACAGCGAACTTCACTCAACGGATTTCGTATGGGATCGTAAAGCTCAGAAAACAGAAGAATCCGTACCTGAAACACCAACTCCCGAAACACATAACCCGTTTGTCGAAGAAAACCCTGACACAACCGTTTGCCATATATGCGGCAGCGAGAATCCGAAAGATGCTCTTCATTGCGGTAACTGCGGTGCACTTTTCGGCGAAACGGAAAACCCGACAAAAAAATGTCATATCTGCGGCACGGATAATCCCGCAGGAAGACTCAACTGTCACGAATGCGGCGCTCCCCTTTCCGAAAACGGAGGCAACCCGTTTACGAGCAATCTCGGTATCGACGAAAACGAAAAAATCGGCTATTACACAGCCGGTGATTATGCGCTCTATACTCAGCTCAATGCCAAGCGCTACATTCCGAAATTCCGCAATATAGAAAACAAAAAGCTTACGTTTAACTGGGGCGCATTCTTTTTTGGTGCAAGTTGGTTTCTTTTCCGAAAAATTTATAAAGTCGGAATAATCCTGCTCACTGTTTTCGTCTCGGTAACGATGATGACCGCTCCCCTTCAGGATAACGTTCTCACCGCAACCGACGAATTCTACAGTCAGTCCCAGCCTCTCCTTTCCGCGCTTGAGAATCCCGAAACCGCTTCAACAGTATCCGAAGAACAACTGATGCAGGTTATCGATAAATATTATTCGGCTGTTGCAAAGCCGATGCTCATCCTCGGCGCAATTCTGCTTCTGGAGAGACTTATCTGCGGATTTATTGCAGACAAAATATATTATAAGAAGATAAATGCCGACCTTAAAATCGTTGACGAAACTGTTGAAGACCGGGGAGTCAAAAATTTAATGATTGCCCGAAGAGGAAGCGTTTCGTTCCTTGCATACTTCGCCGCAAGTCTCGGTGAACAAGCATTGCTCAGTCTCTTCGTTTCTCTTGCAGATATGTTGTCAGATATAATTTAAACAGGAAAAATTTTATAAGCATTTAACGGAGGAATAACAATGAAAGTCAGAAAAGCGATTATCCCCGCAGCAGGTCTCGGCACCAGAGTGCTCCCCGCTTCGAAATCCGTCCCCAAGGAAATGCTCAACATCGTTGATAAACCCGCAATTCAGTATATCGTTGAAGAAGCAGTTGCAGCGGGCATCGAAGATATCCTCATTGTTACCAACAGAGGCAAGGGTGCTATCGAAGACCATTTCGACCACTCCTTTGAACTCGAAACCCAGCTCAAGGGTAACCCCTCGAAAGAGAAGCTTTATGAAGACATCAAAGCGTGTGCAAATCTCGCAAACATCTGCTTTGTTCGTCAGAAAGAAACAAAGGGTCTTGCCCACGCAATCCTTTGCGGTAAATCATTCGTAGGCGATGAACCTTTCGTTGTGCTCTACGGTGATGACGTTATTATTTCTGAGGATCCCGTAACCGCACAACTCTGCCGTTGCTACGAAAAATACGGCAAGGGTGTTGTCGGTGTCAAGGAAGTACCCGAAGAGCTCATCAGACTCTACTGCACGCTCGGTGTTTCCCCCATCGAAGGCGAAGAAAGAGCAATGAACTGCAGCAAAATCATCGAAAAACCTACCCCTGAAGAAATTCTTTCTCTCTATGCGATTCTCGGCAGAGTTGTTATGCCTCCCGAAGTTTTCGGTATGATTGAAAAAGGCCTTGCCGCAACTCCCGAGGGCAAAGAATTCTATTTCACCGATGTTATGTCGGAACTCGGTGCTCAGGACAGACTTATCGCATATGACTTTGACGGAAAGAGATACGATATGGGCAACAAACTCGGCATTATGAAAGCAAACTGCGAGGTTGCACTTGACCATCCCGAAATCGGTGAGGATTTCAAGACATATCTCAAGGAACTCGTCAAAACATTCTGATAAAACCAAAATCAGCCGCCTTGCACACACCGTGCAGGGCGGATTTGTTTATGGTAAAAGAAAAGCTCACCCCGATTACTCGGAGTGAGCTGATTTTTTATTCAGTTCAGATTAGTCCTTCTTTGACTTGACTGCTACTGCAACGCCGCCTGCAAGAGCAAGGAGAGCAACTGCGGGAACAACTACGCCGCTGCCGGTGTTGGGGATTTCATCGTCAACCTTTGCGGGAGCCTTCTTTGTTGTTTCGTCGCCGTCATCGATTGATGTAACACCTGAAGGATTTGTAACAACGTCGTCGCCTGATGCAGCCTGAGTAGCTGTAGCTGAAGCGTCAGCCTTTGTTGTTGATGCGTCAGCCTTTGTTGTTGTGGGAGCTGCAGTTGTGGAAGCTGCTGTTGTTTCTCTGGGGTCACCAAGGTCAATTGCAGTTGTTGTTTCTTTTGCTGCTTCTGTTGTGGTAGCAGTTTCACCGTCTGCAGGGTCAGCGAAAGCGCAAACTGTAAGAGTGCAGATTGCGATGGCTGCAACTACGATTGCAAGAAGCAGAGAAATTGTCTTTTTCATTGTAATTACCATCCTTTTCCGTTTTTGTTTTTGGAATTAAAATACGAATTAATTTTATATTAAATATCCGACTTTGTCAAGCGGAATATTTTGTTTTCACGGTGTAAAGATATTAATATTCTATTAAGAAAGGAGTCTTCACCTTGAATTTCAGTTTCAGAAACGAGAAAAACAACTATCGTCGATTCCCGATCAAAACTCCTGTTAACGGAGCAGAGCCCTTTGAGGATATTCCTTCTGACGTCAACGGCAGCTATACCGGTGTCCCCTACGACCCCGATGATGAGCAGCCTGTTCAGGATGCAGACGATTTATAAGTTGTCAAAAGTGTCGGCGGAACCTGTGCCTTCGGCTCCGCCTTCCACCATCTTTTGTCCGCCCACGTATCCTTTCCCCAAAGGATACGGCGGCATTATGAAGAAACCACCTGACCGACATAATATCGGCTCCCTTCCATCCGACAGGGAAGTGGATTTTCATTGAATTAATTAAGTTCTAGCGTTGCCAATCTCGTCTCTTCATTGATCGAGAACGCAACAACCTTACTGCCTGAAATGCTGTAAAAAACATCGCCGATACAGGTTCCGCGAAGCTCGGTTTCACCCTTGCCTTTTACATCGTGATTGAAATATCCGATAGGCTTGATATCCTTGTCGGCAAAATTGAAGAGCGCATATGCCGACACCGCTTCTTTTGTAACGGGATCGGTACGGATAACGGGAATGCCGAGAATACTCTCATCGGGAACTATCATTATGCATCTGCTATCCAGATCCGCAATCCCGCCCGAAATGCCCGAAAGGCTGTATAAATCAAGGTTCACGGGGTTTGATGGGTCGCTCAGGCCGAGAAGCGAAATACTGATATTCTTAAGTTTTTCTCCGTTCACGGTAGGCAGACCGATATGAATCAGCAACTCTTCTCCCGCACCGAAAAGGCTGCCCGCAAAACCCTTTGCGGAAACGTTTGAATTTCTGACAGGTTTTTGAGGATCGGTCAGGTCGATAACTGCAGTCAGTTCCGCAATTCCGTCGGATACAACATAACAGCTGTTACCGTAGAATTTGACGTCCTTGATTTTTTCGCCGGGCAAAATATTTTCAAGACTGCTGACAAGTTCTGCTTTTTCATTGAAAACATAGAGATTTGCCGAATTATTATCCGCCGCAACCGCCATAAGCCATCCCGCTGACGGACTGACTGAGGGGTTGCCGCGAAGTACGCCTTTGAGTGCATATGAACCGGCAAAGCTGACGGATGCACCGTCGATATCGAATCTGTAGATTTCGGTCAGATTTCTGTGTTCGCCGTTTTTGTCTGCTTCAACCGAGATGAATCCTCTTGAAAGCAGAACGGAATTACCGCTCACACAGAGTCTGCCGCATTCGCTGCCAAAGAAAGCAAGGCAATCAACAGGCTTTGCGAGGTCTCCGATATCGGTTACGGTGATAAAAGTAAACGCTGCACCGGGATCATTGACCGCCATAAATATATTCTCCGTTTCCGGTCGTATTTCAGTTCCGTTGACGGTGCAGTGAGGAACGGATTCCGTTTCCGACTCACTGACAGATTTTTCGGTGATAAGATAAAGACTGCCCTGTTCAGAAATACCCGATGTAAGATATTTGCCGTCCTGAATGTGTTCACGGATTCTGACAGGCGAAGAGGGATCGGTGATATCGTAATAAAGAGCAACCGTTGAATTTTTATCGTATGCCGCTTTATCGGACATTACGTAAGCGTTACGGTTCATAACCGCAATAAGAACGTTATCCTTAAGGTGAATTTCAATACATTCATCGATATTCTTTGCGTCGCTTGTATCAGAAAGCACAACTGTTGAAACAACCGCCATTTCATCGGCAGGTAACGCTTTGATAACCTTGATAATCTCAACTGTTCCGTTGCTTTCAGCATCGGTTCCCGTCGTTACAACGAAAAGATATTCGCCGTTATTCTTGACGATATCAGCCTCAAGGCCCGTAAATCTTTCAATTATTTCACTTCCGACGTCATATATGCCCACTGCATTTCCGAGGAATTCGGTTTCATCGGCAATATAAGCGCCTTTGTAATCAGGGATCACAAACTGTTTTGTTGAATCGGCGGAATCCTGACTGTTGCCCGAAGGTTTTTCTGCCGGTTTCGTTGAGCCTTCGTTTTTACCGAGAGCATTCATAACCGCCTGCTCAACCTCATCATAACTGCTGACACCGATAATAAGCTTTTCGGAATTGTAATTCTCATAGCCGTGTTTTGGGCTGACAATACTGATATCCGAGTTCATTCCCGCAAAAGCAACACACGCAAGAATAATAACGAATGCCGCCGCAACGGTTGCAATTCTGTTGAGAGTAACTGCCGAAGGATTCCTTTTTGATGCGTTGTCCCTTTTCGCATCGATTGCGATGATGTTGCCCGTTTTACCAGAAAAATCCTTTTGTTCCTTAAGCATTTCAACAATTTCTTTTTTCCCCAGACCTTCGGGAATCTCGGTCTTTTCAAGACCTTCTCTCAACATTTCTTCTATCTGCTTGTTATTCTTCATCTTTTCACCCCCCTTTCACTGTGTTATCTTCAAGAAAATCACGCATTTTTTTAAGTGCACGCTTCAGCTTTGAACGTACGGTAACCGCCTTGCAACCGAGCATATCGGCTATTTCGTGGCTCTTGTATTTTTCAACCGTACTGAGCAAAACTATTTCTCTCTCTTCATGAGAAAGCTTCGAAAGAGCCGTTCTGAGGTCGATTGAAAGTTCACAATCGTCCGTATATCCCGGCTCCTTGCCCCCTTTCTCGTCATCATCAAGACTGACAAGCGTTTTTTTATGTTGATTTTCCGTATACTGCCTTTTGCACGAAGCACAAAGTATCCTGAAAAGCCATCCCTTGAATGCCTCGGGCTTTTTCAAAGAGCCGATTTGCTTGAAAGCCGAATAAACCGCATCGGAAACCGCATCCTTTGCGAGTTCTTCGTTACCCGTTACGCATCGGGCATAATAAATCATTTCTTTGTAATACAACTCATACAGTTCGCCGAAGGCATCGGCGTCACCGTTTCTTGCAAGAGTAACGAGTTCGTTTATCTGAGCGCTCAAAATCGACCCTCCTTACCACTCTCATCAAATAAGTGTCATATGATTTCAATTTTGTTGCATAAATGAAAAAATTTTTTCGATAATTTTCACCGCACAAGAAATACTATACATAAATCAAGAAAATAAAGCAAGGTGATAATTATTAACAAAAAGCTTTTATGCGCTGTTTTGTCGATGGTTTTTCTTTTCTCCTCCTGCAACGGAAGAAACACCCTCGAAGAATACGACGCCGACGTCAAGGTCACCGTTGCTGACGTTGACCGCCGCAAATCAATGGAAGAAATCAGCATTCAGGACCCCGAAAACCTTCGGGGACTCTCAACCGAAAGAAAAGAGCACAGCTACGGTGTTGCTAAAAACGGTAAGCCGCATTCTATCTCGGTAGAAGCACAGAAATATTTTGCATCTCTCGGCAAAAACGCTTTCTGTTACGATACGGTAACGAAAGAAAAAGTTCTGTATCTGACCTTCGACTGCGGTTGGGAAAACGGCTGTACGGCAACGGTGCTTGATACTCTCAAGGCAAAAAAAGTACCCGCCGCATTTTTCTGCACGCTTGATCACATCGACTCCGAGCCCGATCTTATCAGACGAATGATAAACGAGGGACATACCGTCGGAAATCATTCAGCAAATCATGCCGATTTTTCAAAGATATCCCGTACCCATATGGCATCCGAAATCATCGAATGCGAAACCCGTCTCAGGGACGAATTCGGATATGTTCCTTCTTTTTTCCGTTTTCCCGAGGGCGCTTATAATGAGAATGCTCTCGATCTTGTATATTCACTCGGATATGCAAGTGCCTTCTGGTCCTGCTCATACGCCGACTGGGACGTTAAAAACACCAAGGGAGCGGACTACGCTTTTGATAAAGTCACCTCAAGATTGCATCCCGGTGCAGTGATTCTTCTTCACTCTGTATCGCCCGACAACGCAGCTGCACTCGGCAGAATCATCGACTATGCACGTGCAAACGGTTATGAATTCCGTGCGTTGACGGATTTTCCGTTGCAATGAGTCTGCGGATGTGATATAATCCGTATATCATATCTGAAAGGGCAAAAAAATGACCGGAATCATTATTCTCGATAAACCGAAAGATATAACCTCGTTCGGCGCAGTTGCAAGAGTGCGTCGGATTTGCGGCGAAAAGAAGTGCGGACACAGCGGTACACTTGACCCGATGGCAACGGGCGTGCTGACAGTAATGCTCGGCGGTGCGACCCGATTCTGCGAGCTTCTCCCGAGTCACGATAAATCGTATATCGCATCATTCAGGCTCGGCATGGTGACCGACACTCTTGATATAACGGGAAAGGTGCTTAAAACACGACCCGTAACGGCATCTTCATCCGACGTGCTTGACGCACTTGAAAGCTTCACGGGTGAAATCAGCCAGCTTCCGCCGATGTATTCCGCAATTTCCGTCAACGGTCAGAGGCTCTACGACCTTGCCCGTCAGGGAATCGAGGTTGAGCGCCAGGCAAGAACGGTATGTATCCATTCCGCCGAACTTCTCGAATCCGACGAAACCTCACACGAATATAAAATCTCCGTTTCGTGTTCGTCAGGCACCTATATCCGTTCACTGATCGACGATATCGGCAAAAAGCTCGGCTGCGGAGCAGTTATGACAGATCTTCGCCGCACAAGTGCAAACGGCTTCTCCGAGGATGCCGCCGTAACCGTTGAGCAACTTGAATCTGCCGCTCAGAACGGTACTCTTGACTCAATTCTCATTCCTGTTGAAAAAGCGCTTGAGATTTACCCCTCGGTTCAGGTAACCGAGGCTCAGGCAAAACGTTTTTCAAACGGCGGTGAGCTTGATCTCAACAGAATAAAATGTGCCAAAATGACGGGCTATTACAGAGTTTTCGGTCCCGACAATGCTTTTCTCGGTCTGGGTGAAATACGTGACCCCGAAAATCTTCTCGTCAAAAGAGTGTACGTTCCTAAATAAGCCTCAAGCCGATAACAGGGTGTGTTTTTTACACACTCTGTCTTTTTTTGTTTATTTTACCCAAAAACTACCCTCAAAAATTTACATCTGTCAAAAGATATTATTCTTGAATTACCTTGCATATCAAGTATAATATAAGGTATACAAGTTGTTTCATCGCTTTAATGCGACGAATTACGCTTCGTGTCAAAACCCAATCGGTAAACTTAAGCTAAAAGGAGAGTTACTATGAGCGAAAAAATTAAGATCGGTATTATCGGCTGCGGCGGCATCGCAAACGGCAAACACCTTCGTGCCATCTCAAACATCGATTTCCTTGAACCCGTAGCATTCTGCGACATCATTGAAGAAAGGGCAGTCAAAACCGCAGAAAAATACGGTTCCGAAAATGCCAGAATCTACACAGACTACAAAGAACTTCTCAAGGATGAAAGCATTGTTGCCGTTCACGTATGTACCCCCAACCGTTCACATAGCTTCATAACAATCGATGCTCTTGAAGCAGGTAAACACGTTCTTTGCGAAAAGCCCATGGCTAAAACATACGCCGAAGCAAAAGCAATGTACGAAGCATCCGTCAGGACAGGTAAAAAGCTCTCAATAGGCTACCAGTCCCGCTGGAGAGACGATTCGCTCTATCTCAAGCAGTGCTGCGAAAACGGTGAGCTCGGCGAAATCTATTACGCAAGAGCTCTCGCCATCCGCAGAAGAGCCGTTCCCACCTGGGGCGTATTTCTCAATGAATACGAACAGGGCGGCGGACCACTCATCGATATCGGCACTCACGCTCTCGACCTCACACTCTGGATGATGGATAACTACAAGCCCAAGATGGTTGTCGGCACAAAATACAAGAAGCTCGGCGATCAGAAGAACACCGCAAACGCATGGGGCGACTGGGATCCCGAAAAATATACCGTTGAAGACTCTGCATTCGGTTTCGTAGTTATGGAAAACGGTGCAACAATCAGCGTTGAATCCAGCTGGGCAATCAATATTGCAGATCCCATCGAAGCATCAACCCTCCTTGCAGGTACCAAGGGCGGCGCAGATATGTTCCAGGATCTCCGTCTCAACTACGTAAAGAACGGCAGACAGGTTATCGAAAAACCCAACTTTGATGCAGGCGGAGTTGCATTCTACGACGGCTGCAGCGACGATCCCGCTGAACTTGAATGCCGCGCATTCTATGACGCAGTTATCAACGACAAAGAAGTAAGCACAAAACCCGAGCAGGCTATGGTTGTCACACAGATTCTTGAAGCAATCTATGAATCAGCCAAAACAGGTCAGCCCGTATATATCAATAACGATTAAGAGGTATCACAATGAAAATTGCTGTTCAGGTATATTCAGTCAGAGATCATATCAATGACTCCGAAACTCTTCTCAAGGCTCTCGAAGAAATCAAAAAGATCGGCTATGACGGCGTTGAATTCGCAGGATATTTCAACACCGATGCCGCAACCATCAAGGCAAAGCTTGACGAAGTAGGTCTCGTTGCCGTCGGCGCACATATGGGCCTTGACGATTTCAAAGCCGATAAGCTCGAGGCTACAATCGAATTCGCAAATACCCTCGGACTCAAGGCTATCGGCGTAGGCGGTGCTCCCCATTCAACGGAAGAAGAAGCAACAAACACAGGTGACGTGCTCGGTGCCGCTGAGAAATATGCACTCGACAAATACGGCATTAAGGTTTACTACCACAATCACTGCGAGGAATTCGTTCCTCTTGCAGACGGTAAGCTCCCCCTTGATATCATCGGTGACAGATGCTCCCTTGAAATCGACACATACTGGAGCTTCCACGCAGGTCAGAATAACCGCACCCTTCTTGCCGACCTCAAAGATAACCTTGTTCTCGTTCACGTTAAGGACGGCATCGACGGCAAGCCTATGGCGCTGGGCGAAGGAAACTGCGATATTCCCGCTGTTATCGAAACCGCAAAGGCTATCGGTCTTGAATGGATAATCGTTGAAAATGACGATCCCGTACCTACCGGATTCGAAGATATCGCAAGAAGCATAAAATATCTCAAAAGCATTATCTAAGGAGAAATAACAGATGAAACTCGGCGTATTTACTACATTACTTTCCAACCTCTCTCTTGAAGAGGCACTCAAATATTTCAAATCACTCGGTATCGAAATGGTTGAAATCGGTTGCGGCGGTTACCCCGGTAACGCTCATGCAAATCCCGAAGAACTCCTTGCCGACGAAGCAAAGCTTGAAGAATTCAAGGCTCTGCTCAAGAAATACAACGTTGAAATCAGCGCACTTTCCTGTCACGGCAACCCCGTACATCCCAACAAAGAAATTGCCGCAGATTACGACAAAACAATCCGCAACACAATCCTTCTTGCAGAAAAGCTCGGCCTGAGCCAGATCAACACGTTCTCGGGTTGTCCCGGTGACTGCGAAACCGCAAAATATCCCAACTGGGTAACCTGCCCCTGGCCCAACGATTTCGGTGAAATTCTCGAATGGCAGTGGAACGAAGTTCTCATTCCCTACTGGAAGGACCTCGTTGCTTTCGCAAAGGCTCACGGTGTCAACAAAATCGCTCTTGAACTTCACCCCGGCTTCTGCGTTTACAACACAGAATCATTGCTCCGTCTCCGTGAGGCTGTCGGCCCCGAAATCGGTGCAAACTTTGACCCCAGCCACCTCATCTGGCAGGGTATGGATCCCGTTGCCTGTATACGCAAACTCGGTGACGCAATCTTCCATTTCCACGCAAAGGATACAAAAATTGATAAATACAATACTTCCGTAAACGGTGTGCTTGACAACAAGCCCTATGGCGACGAAATCAACCGTTCCTGGATTTTCCGTACAATCGGTTACGGAAACGACAACGCTTATTGGAAAGAGATTATTTCAAATCTCCGTATGGTTGGCTATGATTATGCAATCAGCATCGAACACGAGGATTCTCTTATGAGCCAGAACGAAGGTCTCTCAAAGGCTGTTTCGTTCCTCAAGAACATCATTCTTACTGAATCTACCGGCGAAATGTGGTGGGTATGATTTATTCTTTTTCAATGTGAGGCAAAACTATGATTAATAATAAGTTTGGTTGTGCTGTTATCGGTTACGGCGGTATGGGCGGATGGCACACAAGAAAAATCAAAGATGAATTCGGCGATTGTGCCGAACTCATCGGAATATATGATATAAATCCCGAGAGACGTGCTCTTGCCGAAGAAAAAGGCATTCATGCTTTCTCCTCAAGAGAAGAACTCCTTGCCGATGAAAGAATCGATCTTGTCACAATTGCAACACCGAACGACGTTCATAAGGAAATTGCAATCGCCGCACTCGAGTCAGGCAAAAATGTTATAAGCGAAAAACCCGTTGCAATGAACAGCGCTGAACTCGAAGAAATGATTTCCTGCGCCAACCGTTGCAACAAGCTCTTCACCGTTCACCAGAACAGACGTTGGGATCAGGATTATCTCTCTGTCAGAAAACTGATGGAAGAAAACTCCCTCGGCAAGATTTTCAGAATCGAGTCAAGAGTTCACGGCTCCAGAGGTATTCCCGGTGACTGGCGAAATCAACCTGAACACGGCGGCGGAATGCTCCTCGACTGGGGTATTCACCTTCTCGACCAGGCTCTTATGATGACCTTGCCCCGTAAGCTCGTTTCGGTTTATGCCGAACTGACTTATGTCACCAATGAAAAATGTGATGACGGTTTCAGAGCAACTCTTATTTTTGATGACGGTCTTTCTTTCCTTGTTGAGGTTGCAACAAGCAATTTCATCGAGCTTCCGCTTTGGTACGTTCTCGGCGAAAACGGTTCCGCCGTCATTAACGACTGGGATGTAAACGGCAAGATTGTTAAAGTGAGCGATTGGGAAAACCGTGATGCAGTGCCGATTGTTGCAGGTGCAGGCATAACCAAAACCATGGCACCCAGAACAGACGACACCATCAAAACCTATCCTCTTGAGGTTGCAAAAACAGACTGGGCGGGATACTATAAAAATATTTTTGCCCATCTGAGCGGAAAAGAGGATGTGATCGTCACTCACGATCAGCAACGCAGACTTATGCGTCTCATAGAAGCTATCATTGAATCAGGCAAAAACAATAAACTTGTTCCTTTCAATGACATTATATAAAACAGCAAAGAAGGACTGCTTCCTTGGAAGCAGTCCTTCTGATATGATTCTTTGTTTTTCTTGACATATAAACATAAAACATGGTATTATTATATAAATTTCACCCTTTGAAGGAGGTTACCTTCTGTATGAGCTACAACTATAGAATTGAAGAAATGAGGTCTATTGTTTATAAACATCTTAAGACCCACGAAAATCTCGTACACTCAGACAAACCACCCATTAATGTCAAAGGGTTGTGCGTTGAGGAAAAATATCTTCCTCTCATTGAAGAAATCAACACTTTACTAATTCACCACAAATATAATGAAATTGAAAAAATTGCTGACACAATTATTAAAGATCAAACAGATTCAGCTACAGGATGGTTTATAAAATATATTGCTCTCACCAATCATCTCACTCCCTCATGTTACACATCAGATAACCACAATGAAAATTTCCTACTTCGTGGAATTACCGAAATTAAAAACAAAGCTTCAGAAACAGCAACACACAAAAACTCAACATATATTTTAGATAGTATCAATCTGTATGAGCAACAGAGCGTTAAATACACCGAAATTAACGTGTGTAGTAGAGCACTTATATTTTTTGACAGAACACTAAAAGAAACATCAAATGATTCTCTGCCAAATCTCGAAGCGACGGCAAGGCGAAATGCTGCAATATCCTTTGCAGAAAATCCATATCACGAAAAAGCTGCAAAAGATAACCCAAAATCCTTGGTTATTTGTGCTGAATATACTCTTCTTTATCTTAACAATATCAATTTCAAAAAACAATGTGACTATTACGGCGTCGACATAAACGCTGATGTTGCTGATTACATAAACCAAAAACCTATTAGCGAACTCCAGACCACAGAGGTATCTCTTGTTGAACAAATGAATCTCTTCGGATTTTCTCCCGAACAATCTAAATGCACCGAAACAGACGGTTATATCAGTACACTTTTATTCATTTGCGATTTACTCAAGATCGACCCGGGAAATCTTGTCAAATACTACTCAGCCTCCGTTCACGACGAAATTGAAGCCTCAAAAAAAGCAGAGGAAGAGCTCCGTCTCGCTGCCCAAAGAAAAAAAGAAGAAGAAGAACTCAAACTCAAAGAAAAAGAAGAACGAAAAAAAAGAGCAGAAATAACAAAATTAAAAGCAAAAAAGTCTTTGATTAAGTTTTCAAAACTTCTTGCGGTTATAATATCAATATCAGTCGTCATTGCTCTCATCAACAATCACAAGGACGATATTGCGGATTTTTTCGACAGTCTATTTCCTGAAACAACAACATCAATATATGAAAAATCAGAATACTATGTTATGTCTGATGACTACGAAAAAATCAACATTCGAACAGGTGCAGGAACTGATAGTCCTGTTATCTGTGTTCTTGATTCTCGAGAAGTAAAAATGTTTCCCACGGGTATGGAAAACGGAAACTGGATTGAAGTAGATTCGCCTGATTTCGGTATCGGATGGGTTAGTAAAAAAGTCATCAAGCACATAAATGAATAATAACCTTATAAGGGTAAACAACAAGAAGGACTGCTTCCTTGGAAGCAGTCCTTCTGATTTATCGCCAGAACTTTCTGTCCAGACTTCTGAACTGTACGGCTCTTGAAATATGCTGAATGTCGATGACCTTTTCGTTTTCCAGGTCGGCTATTGTTCTTGCAACACGAAGAACTTTATCATATGCTCTTGCCGAAAAATCGAGCTTTTCAAACACCTGCTCAAGCATATTCATTCCTCTGCGTGTAGGACGGCAGAATTCCCTCGTGAGTGCAGCATCCATCTTACCGTTGCAACTGACACCGCTGCCCTTGAGTCTCTCCTGCTGAATCTTTCTTGCTGCATTGACTCTCGCTCTGATTTCTGCAGAGCTTTCGGAAGGCATACGGCTTGAAAGCTTTTCAAAATCAACGGGCGGCACCTCAATATGAATATCAATTCTGTCAAGCAACGGACCCGAAACCCTTGAAAGATAACGTTTTGCCGCACCTTCGGGGCAGGTGCATTTTCTTTTCGGATGGCCGTGATAACCGCAGGGGCACGGATTCATTGCACAGACTATCATAGCGGAACAAGGATATGTAAGCGACGCATTGGCTCTCGATATAGTTACCTTGCCGTCTTCGAGGGGCTGACGCAGAACCTCCATCGCAATGCGTGAGAATTCGGGTAATTCATCAAGAAAAAGAACGCCGTTATGCGAAAGCGATATTTCGCCCGGTCGGGGAATTGCTCCGCCACCCGTCAGACCTGCCGATGAAACCGTATGGTGCGGCGACCTGAACGGTCTTTGTGTCATCAGCGAAACGCCCTCGGGCAGTACCCCCGCTATCGAATAAAGTTCAGTCGTCTGCATACTTTCTTCGAAGGTCATATCGGGCAGAATTGACGGAAGTCTTTTTGCCAGCATACTTTTACCTGAGCCGGGAGGCCCGACCATTATTATGTTGTGACCGCCCGCAGCGGCAATTTCAAGGGCATATCTTGCCTCCTGCTGACCCATTACGTCCTTGAAATCGGGCATAGGAACAAGATTCTGCTCATTATACGACGTATCAAACTCAACGGGAGAAAGCGGATTGACACCCGTAAGATGCTCCGCCACTTCCCTGACACTGTTGACAGCGTAGACCTCGATTCCCTCAACGACCGAGCTTTCTCTCGCATTCGCCTCGGGAACAAAAACTCTTTTTATCCCGCTGTTTTTTGCTCTGATAACCATCGGCAGCGCCCCGTTGACTCTGCGCACAAGTCCATCAAGCGAAAGCTCACCGATAAATGCGCAGTCATCTGTCTCCGCCTTGAGCTGATCCATCGCCTTTATGATTGCGATAAAAATCGGCAGATCATAAACCGATCCTTCCTTACGTACGTCTGCAGGAGAAAGGTTGACTGTAACTCTGCTCGACGGGAACGTGAAACCACTGTTTTTAATTGCGGAGCGCACTCTGTTTTTTGATTCATTGACGGCAGTATCGGGCAAGCCGACAATATCTATTCTCGGCAACCCCTGACCGCAGTCAACTTCAACGCCAACCATATAACTGTCAATGCCGAAAAGGCCCATGCTGTTTATTCGTGAAAACATATTCCACCTCTGCAAACGCTTTTTTACCACTTTATTATAACAATGCCGATATAAACGGTCAAGATGATTTTCAGAAACAAAAACCGCAGACTCCGAAGAGCCTGCGGTAATTTATCATCGGGAGTTTTATGCCTTTTTCTTTGCGATTGCTCTCTGAATTGCCTTAATGATTTCAACAACGGGAATTACAAGGAATGCAAGACCGATTGAAATAGCATATTCAACGAGAGTGAGTGCGGGCTCTGTTGAGCCTTTTTCGATGAAACCGAATGCACTTGCAAGAACGGGGATTTCGATGATTGCAGTTGTGAGAAGAAGCGATGCAACCATTGCGATATAGAGAACAACGTTATGAGATTTCTGACCGAATGCCATACCGATAACGGAGCCTCTCTGTGAGCGCATGTTGAATGAATGGAAAATTTCGCACATTGACATTGTAAGGAATGCCATTGTCATACCGTCGGAGCTGTCCGCAATGTTGGTGAATCGGAAGTTTTCCCAAGCAACCGCAAGGTCACCGAAATGATGGTAAAGCTCCATAAACTCACCGATAAAGAATGCGGCGAGAGTAAGAATTGTTACAAGTGCGCCCTGATAGAATACGTCGATACCCATACCGCCCGCAAAGATACCTTCCTTGCTGTTTCTGGGTTTTCTGTTCATAATGTCTCTTTCGGGCTTTTCAAGTCCGAGAGCAAGAGCGGGAATACTGTCTGTTACAAGATTGATAAACAGAAGGTGTACGGGCTTGAGAATAGTAAAGTTGAGGATTGTTGCGGTGAAGATTGAAAGAACTTCGGAAAGGTTTGAACCGAGAAGGAACTGAATAGCCTTTCTGATATTATCATAAATTCTTCTGCCTTCGGAAACTGCAGAAACAATTGTTGCAAAGTTATCGTCTGCAAGAACCATATCTGCAACGTTTTTGGTAACGTCTGTGCCCGTGATACCCATACCGACACCGATATCGGCGCTCTTGATTGAGGGAGCATCGTTGACACCGTCACCTGTCATTGCGGTAATCATACCTTTTGCACGCCATGCGTTGACGATTCTTGTCTTGTGCTCGGGCTGAACACGTGCATAAACTCTGAACTCGGTAACTCTCTCTGCGAAATCCTCGTCGCTGATTTCGTCGAGCTGAGCGCCCGTGATAGCAGCCTTGTCATCCTCGATGATACCGAGCTGAATTGCGATTGCAACTGCTGTATCCTTATGGTCACCCGTAATCATAATGGGTGTGATACCTGCGGAGCGGCATTCTTCGATAGCTGCCTTTACTTCGGGTCTTGCAGGGTCAATCATACCTGTGAGACCGATGAATACGAGGTTATTTTCAAGTGCTTCGGGAGCATAATCTGCGGGAGCCGCATCATACTCTCTGTAAGCAACTGCGAGAACACGGAGAGCCTGATCAGCCATTCTCTTGTTATCAGCAAGAACAGCGGCTTTGATTTCATCCGAGAAGGGAACAACTGTTCCGTTGACCAGAGCATGTGTGCACTTCTTGAGGATTTCATCAGGTGCACCCTTTGTATACTGAATGATGCCTTCCGCAGTCTTGTGAACCGTTGACATCATCTTTCTGCCCGAATCGAACGGAGCTTCGCCTGTTCTGGGAGCAGCGGCAACAAGATCGTTCTTGTTCATGCCAAGAACGTTAGCATAATTAACAAGAGCTGCCTCAGTGGGCTCGCCCGTAACTACACCGTCAGCATCGATGGAAGCATCGCAGCAAAGAGCCATAGCCTTTGCAATCAGATTCTCGTTATCGCCGTAATGGTCAACAACGGTCATCTTGTTCTGTGTGAGTGTACCTGTTTTATCGGAGCAGATTATCTGTGCGCAACCGAGAGTTTCAACGGCAGTGAGCTTTCTGATAATCGCATTTTTCTTTGACATATTGGTAACGCCGATTGAAAGAACGATTGTAACAACTGCGGCGAGACCTTCGGGGATAGCCGCAACAGCAAGTGAAACGGCAACCATAAAGCTGTTGAGAACGATATCGAACGAGAAGCTTCCCTTGAAATATGCGGAAACCATCTGGAACGCAAAGAGGAATACGCATATGCCGAGAACAAGCTTTGTGAGAATCTTTGAAAGCTGAGCAAGCTTGATCTGAAGAGGAGTCTGACCTTCTTCTGCCTGAGCAATAGCATCGGCAATCTTACCCATTTCGGTATCCATACCTGTACCGACGATAACAGCCTTGCCTCTGCCGTAAACAACGGTAGATCCCATATATGCCATATTTTTTCTGTCGCCAAGAGGAACTTCGCCGTTATCTCCGCCCTTAAGAATGCCGATAAGCTTATCAACGGGAACGGATTCACCCGTAAGTGCCGCTTCTTCAATCTTCATACTTGCGCACTCAAAAATGCGGCAGTCTGCGGGGACCGCGTCACCTGCTTCAAGAATAATCACGTCGCCGATAACAAGATCTTCACTGCGAACGGAAACGATTTTACCGTCACGAAGCACCTTGGAGGTTGCGGCAGACATTTCCTGAAGCGCCTCGATAGCGGCTTCCGCTTTGCTTTCCTGAAGAACGCCGAGAACGGTGTTGATGACAACAACAACAAGGATGATAAAAGTATCTGTGGGGAATTTGAGGCCGTGCTCAACCCATTCCGTAATCGCGGAGATAACTGCCGCAACGATAAGAATGATGATCATCGGGTCGGAAAGCTGTTCGCCGACACGCTGGAGCATCGTCTTCTTTTTTCCTTCTTTGAGCTTGTTCTTGCCGTTTTCGGCAAGTCTCTTCTCAGCTTCAGCAGAAGAAAGACCTGTTTCGGAGCTCTTAATGTGACCGAAAACGTTTTCGATCTGTTCAAGATAGAACTTCATTGGGTTTTCATTCCTTTCTGATAAATCCCTGCAGCCGTTTTCCGACCGCAGATATTTTTTATAAACAAAAAAGACCTTTGACAGAGAATTCATCCTCCGTCAAAGGTCTTGCTTCCAATAAATGGGCGATTGCCAGATGCACAGAGCAACGGGTGTTGACAATCACTCGGCGGAGCCTTTAAGCTACTCCCCTTTAACAGACGGTATTATATCATTATTTTTCCAATATGTCAATCGGATTATTATTCTGATCGTTTATATTATGCAATATAAAAACCGCCGAGCATTCCGGCAAGTATGCCGCACAGGTCTTTATACATGTATTTTTCATAAGTATCTTTCTGCTGAAGGTTGACCACCGCACCGCTGCCGTTACGGATTGACGGGAAAGTTTTATTCATATCACCCGTAACTCTCATCGGCACATCATAAGAATAGCCATTCTCAACTAAACTGTTCATTGCAGATCGCAGGTCTACCGCTTCACCCTGAGCTTCCTTGATAAAATAGGTGAAAAGATATGTTTTTTCGCCGTTTCCCAGACCCAGGGAGAATGCGTGAAGCTTTGCGGCAACCCACTCCCATCGGTCAATTGCGGCATATTCCTGCGAAATAGTGAAAACAGTATTTCCGCCTGTTGCATCTTTGGTATAGAGTCGGTTTATCTCATTAAAAACATCAAACAACTCCATAATTTCAGGACGCAAAGAGTCGTATTTTTCGAGCAATCCGCAGATTTCGTCAAGCTTCGACGAAAGAGCCGCTGCTTCGGCAAACAGCTTTTCACCCAGCGCCGTACTGTCGTCACAAACCTCGGATGCAGTTTTCCTCCACGCCGTAATCTTTCCTCTGTCAAACTCATTAACCATCAGCGCATAGTTTTCGTTGATTTCCTGACGCAAATCAATATATCTGTTCAGGACATCAGCCTCGTCGCTGTTACAAAGTTCTACAAAGAATTCCGCAGTTTCATATTTTGAATCAGCCGCAAGCGTCCTCGAAACCGCGGTAAACAACGGATTCCTGAAAAAGAGAATCAGAAGCATAACCACCGCTACGAAAAGCACGGTCGCAACCGCAGCAACCAGAGTTTTTCTGCTGCGTGCATCGGCATCGGTATTCAGTTTTCTGTTATGCTCTGCCATATTTTCTCCTTTGTTTAAATAATTTTACCTGAAATCGGTGCTTCAAGAATTCTGTCAAGCTTCATAACCGCCTTGCCACCCAGAGACGCCAGAGACTCAACCGAAATGAATGCTTCAACCGTATCCTTGATTCCGCTTGCAATCGTTGAAAGCGGAGGGCTGCTTTCGGGGGTAAGCGTGACCCCGTTACCTTTGAAAGTGAGGGTAATTCTTCTCTCGGCAACGGATTCGAGCGGTCTCATTCTTATTTCGAGTGAATCCTCCGAAACCCACGCCGCTGTACTGACTGCGGTAAAATCGATATCCGCCAGACTGATTTTGCTTTCTCTGTACTCGCCGTCCATTCCGCAGACAATTGTGTTATGTTCCTTGCCCTCATCCCAGCTCATCGTGCACTCGTTTTCGCTGAAATTGAGAACGATATTATCTATGTTGCCCGCTCTGTTAGCCGACATATAGACAACCGCAAGCGGAAGCATTGAAAGCGGCCAGCCGACGGCATTCAGAATCGGATTTTTTGTCAGTCTGATTGTTTTGCCTTTTATGAATTCTTCAACAACACTTCTGCGCATTGCGGGCAGACCCTTAATGGGAGTAAGCTGAAGTTCATCGTATTCATAGCCGTCGGAAGGCTTGAAGCGTCTGGGCTTGATGAACATATGCGGAACGTGGCGGAAAATGGCATCCCTTGTTTTCTGTTCGAAGATTTCACTGCAGTTGAAAACAAGCACCGCATCATAATCTTCAAGAACAATGCCGAATTGTGAAAACATACCGTCCGCTCTGTAGCTGTTTTTGAATGCGTTTCTCCAGAAGAAGAAACCGTAACCGCAGACTGCATCCCTGTCGTCGTTGTTATCGTTGCGCACCTGTTTTTTGGTTGCTTCCTCGACGTACCATTCGGGAATAACCTGAACACCCGCATATCTGCCCTTCTGATGAAGGCAGAGCATAAATCTTGCAAGTTCATCCGTCGTGATGAAGAGACCCCATCCGCCCGCTTCAAGACCCTGCGGGTCACTTTCCCAGAAGGGACGGCGGTTGATTCCGAGGGGCTTGAAAAGTCTGGGTGTCAGATAATCAATCATACCCATACCCGTCAGCTTTTTGATGATTGCACCGCACATATACGTGTTTTCACTGATGTAACGCCAGCCGTCACCGGGCTCAAACGCCCACTTTGCATCAAAGAAATCCTTGACCCATCTGTCCTTTGTTTTATCGCTCAGAAGGCTGACATCCTTGCCCGCCGTCATCGTAAGAAGGTGGAAAACGGTCAGTTTTTCAAGAGTTTCATCATATTTTTTAGGTCTGTATTCGGGAAAAATATCGATAACCTTTGTGTCAAGAGTCAGCAGACCTTCATCAATTGCAAAGCCGATTGCGATTGACGTGAAGCTCTTGCTGACGGAATACATTGTGTGGGGTGTCTGCGGGTTGAAAGGATGCCTGTATGCTTCATAGGCAACCTTACCCTTGCGGATAAGCATCATCGAATGAACTTCAATTCCGCTTCTGTCAAAATCGTCAATCAATGCTCTGATTTCGTGAGAGCTGATTCCGACCTGCTCGGGAAACTTTGCTCTCGGAATAACCTTACTTTTTCTGTCTGCCACAAACAAACCTCCTTTGATTTGCAAATAACATTTGCCCATTTCTATTTTTTAATTATACCATAATATGTATGCTTTGAAAATAGGCGCAAAAAAATTTTTTCAAAAAATATCAAACAAATGTTTGCATTTTCTGAACATTTGTGCTATAATACGCTTGAAAAGGTGAAAAAGCAGTGTCATTTTGTCAATTCAGAATAATAAGTTCAGAAATGAGGAAATTTTATGAAACCTATCACCCCTATTCAGCAGAAAATTTACGAATTTCTGCTTGAGAGAGCCAAGGATAATATGACCCCCAGCGTGCGTGAAATCGGTGCGGCGGTCGGTCTGCGCTCAACCTCCTCCGTTCAGGCGAATCTTGACGCTCTTGAGGCGGCAGGTTATATTCAGCGTCCTCCGATGCTCAAGAGATGCATCAAAATTGTCGGTCAGGCAGATAATGTGACTCACGTTCCCGTTCTCGGCACCGTCACCGCAGGTATGCCCATTCTTGCAGTCGAAGAAATCGAGGGCTATCTCCCCTTCTCGATGCAAGGCGCCCAGGATAAGGAACTTTTCGCGCTCAAGGTAAAAGGCGAAAGTATGCTCTGGGCAGGTATTCTCGACGGCGATATCGTCATCGTCGAAAGAACCCCCACCGCACACAACGGCGAAATCGTTGTTGCGCTCATCGAAGATGAAGCAACTGTCAAGACTTTCTACAAAGAAAACGGTCATTTCAGACTTCAGCCCGAAAATGACGCATACGAGCCGATTATCGTCAACGAGGTCATCATTCTCGGCAAGGTAATCGCAAGTTACAGATACTATTAATCAACAGAAACGGCAAAAGCAGACGGAATCGGATTTCCGTCTGCTTTTATTTATTCATCCATATAGTCAAGAACGCTTTCAATCAGTCTCAGACGGTTTTCTCCGTTGAGAAGTCTGACTGCAATATGCGGTTTGCCGCCGCCTGCACTGACAACGAGTCTGTTTTTGAAATGAGCCGCAGCAAGAGATATCTTATTCATATCAAGGCTGCTGATTCTGAAAATGATTCTGTCGCTCTGCATTGAAATTTCATAGATATCGTGCCTTGCCGCCTTGCCCCTGAGCAGGGCAATTTTTATAAGCCCTTCAACGCTTTCGGGCGGATCTCCGAAGCGATCACAAAGCTCATCGATAACGTCAGCCGCATCTTCGTCATTCTTGATATCTGCAATTCTGCGGTAAATCTGAAGCCTTTGCGGAGTGCTTTCAATATAGTCATCGGGAATATGGGCATCAATCGGCAAATCGATAAGGCAATCCTTTTCGGGGGTGGCGGGAGCCTCTCCCTTTTCTTCGCTGATTGCCTGTTCGAGAAGCTTGATATACATATCATATCCGACAGTTTCCATATGACCGTGCTGATGAGCGCCGAGCACGTTGCCCGCACCTCTGAGTTCAAGGTCACGCATCGCGATATGGAATCCTGAGCCGAATTCGGTGAATTCTCTGATAGCATCAAGTCTGCGGGTTGCAATTTCACTGAGTTCTTTACCTCTTGTGAAAGTGAAATAAGCACTCGCCCTGCGCGATGATCTGCCGACACGACCTCTTATCTGATGAAGCTGGGCAAGACCCATACGGTCCGCATTTTCAATAATGAGTGTGTTCGCATTCGGCACGTCAACGCCCGTTTCAATAATCGTCGTGCAAACAAGAATATCGATTTCGCCCTCAAGAAGTCTTCGCCATACCTCGCTCAGTTCATCCTCGCTCATTTTTCCGTGAGCGATTCCGATATTGGCATCGGGCATCATTGCCTTGATTTCTGCCGCTTTACGTTCAATGGTTTCTACTCTGTTATAAAGATAATATACCTGACCGCCTCTGCGGAGTTCCTGTTCCATAGCCTGAACAAGAATGGGCAGATTATGTTCGATAACGTAGGTCTGAACGGGCAATCTGTCCATCGGAGCTTCCTCGATAACGGACATATCCCTGATGCCCGACATCGCCATATTGAGCGTTCTCGGGATGGGTGTCGCCGTCAGGGTAAGCACGTCAACGGCAGGGTAAAGTGACTTGAGTTTTTCTTTCTGTGCAACACCGAAGCGTTGTTCTTCATCTATAATAATCAGTCCGAGGTCACGGAACTTGATATCCTTTGAAATCAGTCTGTGAGTACCCACGACAACGTCAACCGAACCGCGGCGCAGACCCGCAACCGTTTTTTCTGTTTCTTTTCTTGTGCAGAATCTCGAAAGCATACCCGCTTCTATCGGGAAACCTTCAAATCGCTTGAGAATCGTCTGATAATGCTGGAGAGCAAGAATCGTTGTGGGCACAAGAATTGCACACTGTTTGCCGTCCGCAATGCACTTGAATACGGCACGCAGAGCAACTTCGGTTTTACCGAATCCAACGTCGCCGCAGAGAAGTCTGTCCATCGGATACGGGTTCTCCATATCCCTCTTGATTTCGTGGATACACCGCAGCTGATCATCGGTTTCAACGTATTCGAATCTGCGTTCAAAATCGCTCTGCATATCGATATCTTCCGTAAATGCGTGACCTTGCATTTTGATACGCTTGGAATAAAGCTCGATAAGCTCTTTAGCCATATCCTTAACAGCACTCTTGACTCTCGACCTTGTTTTCTGCCAGTCTCTGCCGCCGAGTTTACTGAGTTTCAGCGGCTTATCGTCATTCTTCGGACCAATGTATTTCGATACCTGATCAAGCTGTGTGACGGGCACGTAAAGTACGTCGCCCTTGTCATACTGAATTTTGATATAATCCTTCGTTACGCCCGAGGCTTCGAGACTCTGGATTCCCTCGAAAATACCGATACCGTGGGCGGAATGAACAACGTATTCGCCTCTGTGAAGTTCGCTCAGATTGTTGAAAGCGTGTTTGGCAGGCTTTTTGGACGTTGACCTCACCTTTGTCGGTGCGGTCTTGCCTCTGTAAGTTATCAGCGTGAATTTTGCCGACGGATATTCAAAACCCGCAGAAAAGCTGCCGGGCAGAACACATACCGTCTTCTGCGGAAACTCTGCGGGCGGTACAGGACACCACAGCGCAGGTATACCTTCGTTTTCGAGGTCCTCAACAAGCGTCTGAGCCGCCTTATCCGTACCCGCAACAACAGCACAGGAATGACCCATCCTGTTGCGGATTGCCGAAAGATCGTCGACGATTGTTGCAAAAGTTCCGTTCCAAGGGGTTATCTGTTTTGCCGTAAAAGTAACCAGATCCTTGACGGGAGTATCGAAGCTGCCTCTCGGCAGATTGTCGAGATAAACCGCACCGTCGTCACCGTAGATGCCGATAAGCTCGTGAGGCTGAAGACCGAAACGGTCAAGACCCTTGCAGAGCGTTCCGTCATGAAAAAGTCCTTTCACCGTTTCGTTGAGCAGCTGGCAGGATGCTGAAAATTTTTCCTTGACAGAAAAACTCTCGCAGACAAAAAGCATTGCATCCTTGCAATAATCGAAAATGCTCGCCGCATCGGGATAAATAAGCGGCATATATTTGTCAAACGAAGAAAGTCTGACTCCGTTGCGGAGTTTTTCAATATCTCCGTTGAGATTAGCGAGTGCGTCGCCTCTGATACGGTGCGATTTTATATGGTTTTCAATGATTTCGCAAAGTTCTTCATCCGTCGCAAGGATTTCTCTTGCGGGGGTGATTTTTATGCTGTCAAGCGTGTCTCCTCTTCGCTGGGTTTCGATATCGAAAAACGCAATACCGTCAACGCTGTCTCCCCAGAATTCAACTCTGCAAGGCTGCTTTGCATCGGGAGAAAAGAAGTCGAGAATACCTCCTCTCAGTGCAAACTGACCCGCGCCGTCAACCTGCTCACTGCGGATATATCCGCTAGAGATCAGCTTTTCGGTCAGTTCATCGAGGTCATATTCCTCACCGAAACGGATTTCAAAGCTGTTTCGGAAAAGTTTTTCGGGCGGCACGGTCAACTGCATTGCGGCTTCCGCCGAAAAAACAACCGCATCGTATTCTTCCGCCATCAGCTTATCGAGCGCGGAAAGCCTTGCGTGTTCATATTCACGGGAAACGGTTTCGGTTGTGCGGAAGGTGAAATCCCTTGCAGGATAAAGAATCGCCCTGATTCCGAAGCTCTCAAGATCCTGTTTCATACGGGTTGCCTGAGCCTCATCGGGCATAACAACAGCCGCCCTGCGGAGCAATCCCATACAGAGCGATGCAATGATATGTGCCTTATGGATATGCGAAAGTCCCGTTACACCCACAGGCAAACGGTTTTTGCGTATATCATTGGCAATTGTTATGAATTCAGGTATTGATTTTGCAATTTCGGTATAGCAATTCATATTTTTTTCCTCGGGGAATATCAGTCAAGAATTTTTCTTTCTTTCATATCTTCAATAAGAATTTCAAGATTGCCGTGATGATAGCAGTGTCCCTGCATACCCGTTGCCGCCGCACCCTCGATATTAGCCGCAACGTCATCGATGAAGAAGCATTCTTCGGGTCTGAGACCGAAAGTATCGTAAAGCTTTTCATAGATTTCTTTTTCGGGTTTAAGAAGCTTGTGGTCAGCGGAAACAATCACGCCGTCAAACATTGCAAGGGCGGGTATGCCTTTTCTTCTTTCGTGGAAATCATGAGATGCGTTTGAAAGAAGGTAGATTCCGAATCCTTTTTCTTTCAGCATACGCACAAAACCTTCCATTTTCTCAAACGGAGGCATATAGGGATAAAAATTATCCACCATTTCACACGTTTTATCATAAACACTTTCGGGTATTCGGTCTCTGACTTTTTCCATTATTTCATCGGGCATAATGATGCCTCTGTCCTTGTCGGACCAGAGCGGGTTTCTGAAAACCTCTTTCAGAAGAATATCGGCGATTTCTTTATCAAACATCCCGTAAAGCGTTTTTTCGGGGTTGTAATCAATCAGTACACCACCCATATCGAAAACAATGTTTTTAATCATAAACTGCACCTCTTTGTCTGTAAGCCTTAATCTTTATGATAGCATTTTAAAGACCTGTTAGTCAAGAAGCACTGCGTAAAGAAGCATAATAAATATATATTATTTCATTTTCTGTTAAAATTTTATTGAAATTGGAAAGAATATATGATATCATACGATGTGTATGATCGGAAATTTTTCCTTTCAGCTTTATCAAAAAGGAGTGTCCAGAAATGAAAAAAACTCTCAAAAGGGCAATCAGCCTTATCCTTTGCGCGGCAATGCTCATCGGTGCCGTTGCAGTTTCAGGTTCTGCTGTGACCCCCGACAACGCATCTCAGACGGTTTATACCGACTGTAACGGTGAATGCGGTAACTGCCCCGTTATCGTTCTCCCCGGTATCAATCACTCGCCCACGTATCTTTATGATGAAAACGATAAGCCCGTTCTTGACAGCAACGGCAGCCATATCGGCGGCACACTGCTTATCCTCAACCTTGACGGCGTTCTCAAGATGCTCCCCAAGGTTCTCCTGAGTCTTATTGCAACTCTTGTTTTTCAGGATAACGTGCTTCTCGACGAAGCTGCATACGAAGTTGCTTCCGCCGCTTTCCAATTCCAGAAATGCGACGAAAAGGGCAATCACATTGAAAACCTCAAAACAATGAGATGGAATTACCCCATTTCAGAGTTCGATGAACACGCAGAAAACACTGAATACGGCTATGACCTTGACTGGGTTTACAGAATGGTTCCCATGAAGCCCCTTATCGACGTTATCGGCGAAGACCACGCTTACTTCTTCACCTTCAATCTTGTAGGCGATCCCATGGACTCCGCTGCTGAACTTGACGAATATATCCAGATGGTCAAGGCTCAGACAGGTCACGATAAGGTTAACCTTCTTCCCGTCAGCCTCGGCGGTACAATTCTCACCGCTTATCTCGAACAGTTCGGTCACAAGGATATCAACGCAATCGTCAATGCCGTTGCCTGCCTTGACGGCACAGACCTCCTTGCAGATTTCTTTGCCAGACAGTGGAATCTCTCCGACGAATTCTTCTATCACGAATTCATTTCAAATATTTTTGTTGAATCCAACGATTTCGGTACTCTCGGCTACCTCATCAACCTCGTTCTGCGCATCGTTCCCCGTGCCGGTATCGACGCACTCCTTAGCGGAGCAATGAGCGGCATTCTCGACACAATGATGCTCAACTGTCCGCAGTTCTGGGCAATGATTCCCTCATACAGATATGACGATATTGCAAAGAAATATCTCTCCAAGAATCCCGAGCTCAAGAAGAGAACAGATGCATTCCAGAAAGCAAGACTCAACCTCAAGGACAACATCCTTGCCGCTGTTGAAGACGGCGTAAGAGTCAACTCCATTTCAGGTTCAAACCTCAACTTCGGCGAAGAAATGTATACATATTTTGCAGTTGTTGCTTCTTCCGACAAAGTTAACTCCGACGGTATCATCAACCTCAGCTCAACAACACTCGGCGCAACAGGTGCCGCAGGCAACGCTACCCTCGGCGACGGCTACAAGCAGAAGAATCCCAGCAAAGAGCATCCCGATTACAGCTACGTTTCCCCCGACAATATGGTTGACGTTTCAACCGCTGTTCTTCCCGATAACACATGGATCTTCCTCGATCAGTATCACGAAGTAGGCGACAACGACGTTGTTCTCAACCTTGCAAAGGCTCTTCTTCTCGAAGAAATCGACAACGTTCATTCAGATCCCGATAAATATCCTCAGTTCAACAACAAAGTAACAACCAAATACGTTCGTCGCTGGAGACTTGCGGATGCATACGAAGTTGACCGCTCAACCCTTACTCCCGAGCAGATTGCAAAGCTTGACAAGGCAATCGCAGACGGCGAAGCTGTTGTCAGCGCAACCGTAGCTCCCAAGCAGGAAGTCGTTGACTCCGTTGACAGAGCCCTTATGGAAATCCTTCACGAGGTCGGTTATCAGGGCTACGAAAACATCGAAGAAAAAGACACAACCGCAGATGCAGTGTTCGAGAAGATTCTCGGCGGTATCAGCTGGGTATTCGTCAAAGTATTCGGTGGCAAGGGCTACTTCGACTTTATTGCAGGTCTTATTAAATAATCAATATCTTTATTCAAACCGCCTGCCTTTCAAGGCGGGCGGTAAATTCTTCGGGAGGTAAATAAAATGAAAAAAATTGTTTCAGTTATTCTCTCTATTGCCCTTATCTTTTCGGTTGCAGCTATCGGCGGAGTAAGTGCCGCTGACGCTGAAATTCTCACAGAATGCAAGGGCAATTGCGACGTTTGCCCCTCAATCGTTGTTCCCGGTATCGGTCAGTCGAACGTATGGCTTCTCGATGATAACGGCGACTACATTCTCGATGCCGACGGCAAGAAAATCAACTGTTTCCCCGGTTACTTCAATATCGGCAAGATTGTCTCAAAGGTTCTCGTTCCCGCTCTTCTTTCTCTCGTTACACAGAGAGATATGGGTCTCTCAACAGCTCTCGCGGATGCTCTTGCAGGTGCATTTTATATGAATTCCTCTGATTGGAACGGCAGAGCCCCCGCCTGTGTTGAGGTTGAAAAATATCCTTATTCCGTTGCAAGATGCAGTGAATATGAAAAATCACAGATTTACGGCAATATTCCCCTCACTGATTTCGCTGCAAGAGCAGGCGAAGATCATCTCTATTATTTCGCATACAACTCATTCGGCAACAATTTTGACATCGTTGACGAGCTTTACGCTTTCATCCAGCAGGTAAAGAAAGAAACAGGTCACGATAAGGTCAACATCGTTCCCATCAGTATGGGCGGCACTGTTGCAAACGGTCTGCTCGACTATTATCCCGAGGTTATCAACGACCTTAACAAAGTTGTATATATCGTTCCCGCTCTCAACGGTTCATCAATCGTCGGCGACGTTATGACAAAAAACATTGCTTTCCTCGACAAGGATTACCTCTACAACGGTTTCCTTGAGGGTCTTATGGACGAAGAGGATGCAAGAATGATTGAAGTTCTCGTCAGAATTCTTCCCGACGAACTTCTTATGACTTGCCTTGATACCGCTGTTGATAAGCTCCTTTCAGACGTATTTTCAAAGAACACCAACCTCTGGGCACTTCTTCCCAAGGAAGACTATGCCGAGGCTTCGGCAGAGCTTCTTTCAGGCAAGGAATATGCTGAAATCAAGAAGCAGACCGACAGATACCACACCGCACAGGTCAACTCGAACAAAAATATTCAGAATCTTGTTGACAACGGTGTTCAGGTGTTCAACATCGTTGATTACGACGTGCCGCTTTACAACATCGGCACCAACTGGAACGCAGACAATGCTGACGGCGTTATCCACCTCAGCTCCACCGCAATGGGCGTTGAATCCGCACTTGTAGGAGAAACTCTCCCCGAAGGTTACGTTCAGAAGAACACCTATTGCGACAACCCCGAGCACAATCACATCTCTCCCGACAGAGTTGTTGACGCATCAACGGGTCTTCTCCCCGATACAACCTTCTACTTCGACAATCAGGGTCACGAGCAGACCGCAAGAAACGATATCATAATCAAACTGGCAACAGAGCTTCTTGCAACAGATAATATTCAGAACGTTTACTCAACACCTGATTATCCTCAGTTCAACGTTCGAAGAGATGCACGAGGTCTCAAGAACAACCACCTTCCCAACGCAAAGAGAGCGCTTGAACGCACTGATCTGAGTGCTGAAGACAGAGCTGAACTTGAAGCTGCAATCGCTCAGGCTGAAGAAGTTCTCAACACAACAGCAGGTGTTGAAGGTGATGTCGCAAGAGCAGAAGAAAGAATCAGAGCCATCCTCACAAAGATCGGCGAATACGCACCCGAAGAACCTGAGAAAGAACCCTCGCAGTTTTTCACAAACGTGAGTCTCTGGCTCTTCAAGTATTTCGGAACAAACGGTTTCTCCGAATACCTCACCGTAGGTATCGGCAACGTTATCAAATCCATCAGATTCTTTCTCAGCAATTACGTTTTCGGCTCTATCACAAATCTGATCAAATAATTAAACAGGATACATAAAGACGGGCAGTTCAAAGCAACTGCCCGTCTGATATTTTTATAGGATTTTAACATATTTTGCTGTGATATACAGCATAATCACAATTGCAATCAGCATAGTCGGATTGAGCAAAAGTGCCTTCCATTTTTCTCTGTTATACAGCAAACTGCGTGACGGAGGAAGTCTCTTTCTTCCTTTGATAATAAAGAAAACAACACCGCCGATAATACATACCGCATAGATCAGAACCTGAGTAGTGTTCCATATCAGGTTCAGCACCGCTTCGTTCGTCACGTCGCTTATCAGAAATTCTGTCATCACCGAATAAAAATTGTTGCAGAAATGGATGATAACGCCCGTCCATATGCTGTTGGTTATGCACACCGCGTAGCCGATTCCGATACCTGCGATAAACGCAAACGGAGACTGAATGAGATTGCCGTGAAGAATCGCAAAAACCGCTCCTGAAGCAATGATCGCAAACCAATCACCGTATCTGCGCAAAGATTGCATAACCACGCCGCGAAGCGCAAATTCCTCAACAAGTGCGGGTATAACCGCAATCGAAACCGCATAAAGCACTCTGCCGAAAAAATCTTCAGGCACGGGAAACTCGGGAGCCGTCAGTTCAACCCCCGCCTTTTCCGAGGCATAAACGAAAACACTTGTAGCATAATTTCCCGCAAGGCATATAAGAAAACCGAAGGGAACGGAGGTTATCATAAGCGGCAGATTGTCGGGCTTACCCAAAGGCAGCTCCGGAAGCAGCATTTTTTTATTCAGAAGCAGCGCACCGAACAAAAAAGGAATAAGCAACCCGAGAATCGAAAAAATACTGTTGACCGCAATCTGATAATTGATATCCGTCATATAGAGCGTTCTGAACGGCTCAAACAAAAACGGCAGAGAAATGATATCCTGCAGAATAACGTACAGAATAATGCATCCGCCCGCAATAATCCCGATAGTTTTCAGGCCCCTTTTTTCTCTGTTTCTTCTCTCAAACAGTTCCGACGAAAACCTCAGCTCCGAAAAAGCGTTGCGTCTTGCGGATTTATATTCATAATAATTCAAAGTCTTTTCCCTCTCAAAAACTGAATATTTTGGATACATTCTACAAATAGTATTATATATTATACCGCAAATTTCTATACCACACAAGTCCGTAAAACAAACTAAATGTTAAATTTTTGTTGATAATCATATAAATATAGTGTAAAATAATATATCTGCAATTTTATCATTCAGATTATTTTGGCGCAAATGCGTTTCACACATATTTGCAATTCACGGAGGATAGTATGAGCAAAAAATTAACACAAACAGAACTCAAGGAAATGATATCAGGTAAACTTTCTCACCTCTTCGGGGTATCTCCCAAGGATGCTACAAACGAGCAGTTTTACCGAGTACTTTCAACAATCGCAAGAGACATGGTCAGAGACTCAAGAAGAGCCTTTGACAAAAAATCCATGGAGGCAGGTCAGAAAAAGGTCTATTACCTCTGCATGGAATTCCTTATGGGCAGAAGCCTCAAAAACACACTTTACAACCTCAATCTCACCGATACCGCATCTGAAGTTCTCAAGGATTTCGGCGTGAATCTCGATAAGCTCTATGACTGTGAGCCTGACGCAGGTCTCGGCAACGGCGGTCTCGGCAGACTTGCCGCCTGCTACCTTGATGCACTCGCAAATCAGGGTTACAGAGGTATGGGCTATTCCATTCTTTATGAATACGGTATTTTTAAACAGAAAATTATCGACGGCTGGCAGACCGAAATGCCTGATTTCTGGCTTCCCGGCGGTGAAGTATGGCTTGTTCCCAGAGAAGATAAAACCGTTCTCATCAAATTCGAAGGTACTGTTGAGGATGCATGGGACGAACATTACCACCACGTTGAACTCAAGGACTGCAAAACGGTCAAGGCTGTTCCTTACGATATGATGGTCGCAGGTAAGGACGGCGAAAGCGCTGCAGTTCTCCGTCTCTGGTCCGCAAAGGTTGACGGCATCGATATGGCAATGTTCAATCAGGGCGACTATATGAGAGCAATGGAAGAAAAGGCCATGGCAGAGGTTATCAGCAAGGTGCTTTACCCCGCCGACAACCATCCCGAGGGCAAGAGTCTGCGTCTGCGCCAACAGTATTTCCTTGTTTCAGCATCAATTCAGGATATCGTCGCAAGGCACCTCAGAGACTACGATTCACTCGATAATTTTGCAGAAATGAATGCAATTCACATAAACGACACCCATCCGACTATGGCAATTCCCGAGCTTATGAGAATTATGCTCGACGAATGCGGCTACGGTTGGGATGACGCATATGCAATTGTTGAAAAAGTGTGTGCATACACAAACCACACCGTTATGGCGGAAGCCCTTGAATGCTGGGGCGAAGACCTCTTCAAGCGCCTTCTTCCCCGAATTTATCAGATTGTCAAAGAAATCGACAACCGCTTCAGAAGAAAAATCTGGGATGCAACAGGTGATGCAGGCAAGGTCGAAAGAATGGCAATCGTCTCAAACGGTGCCGTCAGAATGGCTAACCTCTGCGTTGCCGTCTGCCACAAGGTCAACGGTGTTTCGGCACTCCACAGCCAGATTCTCAAAGACACCATTTTCAATGAATTCTATGCTCTCGAGCCCGAGAAATTCACCAACGTAACAAACGGTATCGCACACAGACGTTGGCTTTGCCAGGCTAACCCCAAGCTTACAAGCTACCTCACCGAACTCATCGGCGACGGCTTCATTTATAACGGCAGTGAACTTACCAAGCTCCGTGACTATGCAGACGACAAGGCGGTTCTTGACAGACTCGGTCAGATCAAACTTGCAAACAAAGAGAATTTTGCAAAAATTGTCAAGAACAAAACAGGTGTTTCTCTTGACCCCTCTTCTGTTTTCGACGTTCAGGTAAAGAGACTCCACGAATACAAGCGTCAGCACCTCAATGCGCTCAACATTCTCGCAAAATACCTTGAAATAAAAGCAAATCCCAACGGTAATTTCACTCCTCACACCTATATTTTCGGCGCCAAAGCAGCTCCCGGCTATTATACAGCAAAGAAAATCATCGAGTTCATCTGTTCTCTCGCTGACCTCATCAACAACGATCCCGACATCAGAGACAGACTTAAAGTTGTCTATATGGAGGATTACAACGTCACTATGGCAGAGGCACTTATGCCTGCAGCCGATATCAGCGAACAGATTTCGCTTGCGGGCACAGAAGCAAGCGGTACAGGTAATATGAAGCTGATGATGAACGGTGCAATCACCCTTGGCACAATGGACGGCGCAAACGTTGAGATTTACGATGCAGTCGGTGCCGAAAACATCATTATCTTCGGCATGAACACCAAGGACGTAACCGAACTCAGACGCAGCGGCTACAACCCCTTCAATTATTACAGCAACAACGAAGAAATCCACCATCTCATCGATTTCATAAACAAAGGTATCAACGGAAAACAGTTCAGTGAACTGAGTAACATTATCGTTCACCACGATCCATATATGGCTCTTGCAGACTTTGCAGATTACAGAGCCAAGCAGAATCTTGCAGTTGAACTTCACAACGATACCGACAGATGGAACAGAATGTCGCTTATGAATATCTCGGGCGCAGGTATATTTGCAGCTGACCGTTCAATCAACGATTATGCCCGCGACATCTGGCACGTTGATCCTCTCAAGCTCAGATAACGCTATGACAGACCGCGATTTTATGAATCTCGCAATCGAACAGGCAAAAATCTCGGCTTCGGAACTGGAAGTACCCGTCGGTGCGGTTATAGTCCGCAACGGCGAGGTGGTTTCGGTCGGGCGCAACCGAAGAGAAATCGGTAAAAACGCCCTCGCCCATGCCGAGATTGAAGCCATTGACCTTGCCTGCAAAAAGCTTGGCGGCTGGAGACTC
This sequence comes from Clostridia bacterium, assembly GCA_017502085.1. Taxonomy (GTDB): domain Bacteria; phylum Bacillota; class Clostridia; order Oscillospirales; family Acutalibacteraceae; genus CAG-177. Next base: position 96,988 of record JAFVVQ010000050.1, read on the forward strand.
TGGGAATGCGAAATGTTCGTCACCCTTGAACCTTGTCCGATGTGTACGGGCGCAATAATCAACTCCCGTATCCGCCGCCTCGTTTTCGGTGCATCGGATCACAAAGCCGGTTCGTGCGGCTCGGTCGTCAATCTGTTCGATCTGCCTTATAACCATAAGCCCGAAGTCGTTTCAGGCTTTATGCAGGAGGAATGTGCCTCTCTGCTGACAAAGTTTTTCACTGAACTGAGAAAAAGAAAAAATGAAAAAAAGAATTAGTATTACATACTTTCTGATATTCGTTCTGTTACTCATAACCGAAGTGCTTATCGCACTTTTTGTGCACGACGATTTCGTGCGTCCATATATCGGCGATGTTCTTGTGACGGGTGTTCTGTGTTCCTTTTTCAGGGTTTTTGTTCCGAGCGGAATCAGAACCCTGCCGATTATTACCGCCGTATTTGCATCAGTGATTGAATTGCTGCAATATTTTGATTTCGTCAGACTTCTCGGTCTTGCGGATAACCGTTTTTTCAGCATTCTTCTTGGCAGAACCTTTGATATTAAAGATATTGTCTGCTACCTGATCGGCGGACTGATTTTCTTTGCGGCAGAATTTTATGCAAGGAGGAAAAGCAATGAATATTGATTCCGTATTTTTTTTCGTCGAAATTGTCGGTACCATTGCCTTCGCCCTGACGGGTGTCATTACGGCAATTGAAAAGAAATTCGATATCCTCGGCGCAATTGTTCTCGGAACGGTTACTGCCGTGGGCGGCGGTATTATGCGTGATATTATACTCGGCTACCTCCCTCCTCTTGCGTTCAGGCATCCCGTTTATGCTCTGACTGCAATCATAACCTCTGTTTCAGTTTTTGTTATCGCTTTTTTTCTGGGCAAAAAAATCGTCAGGCATTTTGACGTTTATTCGCAGGTAATCAATTTTTTCGACTCCCTCGGTCTTGCGGTTTTCGTCGTTACAGGTATCAATACTGCCGCCGAATGCGGTTTCGGTGACAATGCTTTTCTTTCTGTTTTCGTTGCCGTGCTGACGGGTGTCGGCGGCGGTGTACTGCGTGACATTCTCGCCGGCAGAGCTCCGAAAATACTGCACAGAAGAGTCTATGCCCTTGCAGCAATTCTCGGTGCGCTGATCTACTATTATCTGCTCGAGTTCAACATATTCCCCGAAACGGTTTCGATGCTCATCGGTGCTGGCTCGGTTCTTCTGATAAGAATCCTCGCAACGGTTTTCCATTGGAATCTGCCGTCAATCAAAAACATATAAGAGACTAAAAAGGCTTGTACGGGTCACCCTGTACAAGCCTTTCTGTTTGTTTCATTATTCTGCAGCGGGCACTATGACGTATCCCTCAACATTTTCCGCTGCCGCAAGGATTTCATCATACGTCATACCCTTGACTGCCTCGGAATCGCTGAAAATCAGCTGACGGTTGGCGTCAATCTCGCCGACAAAAGCATATTTCCCTTCGTTTTTCTTCGCCTTAGCCGCTTCATATTCAGCATCGGTATCGTAGAATTTATAAATCATAACGTTGGCACCGTTGTTCCCGGAATCGGTCATTATCTCAACGTAATCACGGGAATCGGCACTTTTAAGCATTATACTCTTACCGGCAATAATCGCGGGTTTTGTCTGTGGCGCTTTTTCGGTTGTTGACTCAACAACAGGTGATGCAGTTGTTTCTTCGGCGGTCTTTTTGTCGGAGCATGACGCAAAGGTGAATACCACCGAAAGTATAAGCAAAAACGATAAAATCTTTTTCATATTGTTCACTCTCATTCAACTACGGTGTAGCCGAAATCCCTCACATTCTTAAGCATTGTGTCAAAATCAGTGCCTTCGAAAAGTTTCTTGTTTTTGTTTTCGTATACGATAACTCTGAGATCCTTGTCGCTGTCAACAATTTTGAAATTACCTGACTTTGAGCCCTTCTTGGCAATTTCAAATTCTTCCGCATCATTGAAGTAAGTGTATCTTACCCAGCTTTCAGCCTTACCCGACTTACCTACTTTAATAACCTCATACTGTTCAATGCCCGAACTTGATTTGAAAACTATCTGCTTGCCCTTTTCTGTTTTGCCGAGGCTTTCGAGGGTCTGAGCTTTGAATTCAACGATATCCTCTTCTTGCTTGATGGATGCCACAATTCTTGATTCGTATTCTGCCTGAGCCTTTGAATGCTCAGCGGCATATGATGCTTCGACCTCTGCGGGAGTGAGATTTCTCTTGCAGGATGCGAGTGTAAAAATCACTGCAAAAATACCGATAACTGCTAAGATTTTTTTCATAGGTAATCCCCCTTAAATAAATTGTTACTCTATTATTTGTGACACATTTCAGGAAAAATGTCAATGCTTTTGAAGAAAAATTCATTTTTCTGTTATGAAATTATCATATTTCCCCCATTCATCTGCGAATCACCGGAAACATTTTATCACCCAATCAAAAAAATAACCATAAACCGTCAAAAATGACTTCTTGTTTTGTTGACAATAGACAATACATATGTTAAAATAAATTGATTATTTATAGGTCAGGGGCATCCGCCTCTGCTATTAGAACAAAGGAGGAAACAAAAATGACTGACTCAAGAACCCTTGCGTATATTAATCTCTACGCAGTGCTCGGTTCCCTCGAAAACCTCTGTGAGCTCGCGCCCGAGGCAAGCAGTCTGCTGACAAACAAAAAGCCCATCTCCATCGGCTTTGAAGTCAAAGGCGGTCCCAGTGCCACCATTACTTTCAAAAACGACAAGTGCAGAATGGAGCAGGGCTGCGAAAAGTGCGACGTTAAGCTCCCCTTCAGTTCCTGCGAAAAGTTCAACGGACTTATTGACGGCACAACAACTCCCATCCCTTCAAAAGGTTTCCACCACATCGGATTCCTTCTCAACAGCTTCACAAAGCTGACCGATCTTCTTTCCAAGTATATGAGACCCGATCCCGAAGATCTCAAGGATCCCGATTTCTTCAGAATCAGCACCCTTCTGCTGCTCAACACAATCACGGTTGCCATTGCTCAGATCGGTAACAACGACGAAATCGGCAAGTTCTCTGCAAGCAATATGGTTGACGGCGAAATCTCGTTCAGCATCAAAGGCGCCGCTTCAACGACAATCAGAGTCAAGAATCACCGCCTTCTCGGCATCAAGAAAGCAAGCGAAAATCCCAGAGCAATTATGGAATTCAGCTCAATCGAACTTGCAAGAGATCTCTTTGACGGTAACGTTAACGCAATTGCTTGTATCGGCACAGGCGATATCGTTATGAAGGGTATGATCTCAATGCTCGATAACCTCAACAGAATTCTTGACAGAGTTGCTCTGTATCTTGCATAAGGAGGTAAAGAGAATATGAGTTTCGCTATCAATACACACGAAAAAAGTGCAGAACTCTTCCAGAGAGCTGCAAAAGTTATTCCCTCAGGACTTTACGGCCATCAGGGTCCTGCAGAAGGCTGCTGCATCCCCGTTTCAGCTTATCCTCTCTTCAGTCAGAAAGCTCAGGGTACATATTTCTGGGACGTTGACGGTCACAGATATATAGACTATATGTGTGCTTACGGCCCCAACGTGCTCGGTTACAACGACCCCGACGTTGATAAGGCTGTTATGGAGCAGATGAAGATTGAAAACTGCGTTACTGCTCCCTCAACAAAAATCATTGAGTTCGCAGAACTCATGGTTGACACCGTTGCTTCTGCTGACTGGGCATTCTTCGCAAAGAACGGCGGCGACACAACAACAGCCGCTATTATGACAGCAAGAGCCGCTACTCACAGAAAGAAAATCATTTTCGTTAAAGGCTATTATCACGGTGTTGCACCCTGGTGCCAGAAGGTTGACTACCCCGGTGTTATCCCCGAAGACGTTGCAAACAACCTCTACGTTGAATGGAACAACTTCGAAGACCTCAAAAGAATCGTTGCCGAAAATGAAGGCGAAATCGCCGCTTTCATTTCAACACCCTATATGCACGGCAACTTCATTGATAACGTTCTCCCCGCCGAAGGCTATTGGCAGAAAGTCCGCAAGCTCTGCACAGAGAAGGGCATCGTTCTCATCGTAGATGACGTTCGCTGCGGTTTCAGACTTGACCTTGCCGGCTCCGACCATCATTACGGCTTCGAGGCTGACCTTATCTGCTTCTGCAAGGCTCTTGCCAACGGCTGGAACGTTTCCGCTCTCTGCGGTAAGGATTGGCTCAAGAGTGCAATCAGCGGCCTTTCTTACACAGGCAGTTACTGGATGAGTGCAGTCCCCTTCGCAGCTGCAATCGCCTGCATCAACAAGATGAAGGAAATCGACCTTCCCAAGATTTGTCTTGAAAAGGGCACAATGCTCACAGACGGTCTCAAGGCTGCCGCTGCAAACAACGGCTTCAATCTCAGCGTCACAGGCGAACCCGCTCTCTTCTATCTGATGCTTAAGGATGACAACTCCCTTATGCTTCATCAGGAGTGGATTGCCGAAATCGTCAAGAGAGGCGTATTTATGACCAACCATCATAACCACTTTATCAACGCATCTCTTTCTGACGAAGATATTAAGTTCACAATCGATGTTGCCGAGGATGCATTCAACACTCTCCGCAAAAATCATCCCGAACTTAAATAAGTACCGTAAGCGGTTTCATCCGCTGAATTATAAACATTATAAAGGAGGAATATTCCTATGGCATTAACAAAACAGGAATGGCTTGCTCTTGAAGAAAAGGCTTATGAGCTTCGTCAGCTCTGCCTCGACACCACATTCTGGGCAGGCAGTGCTCACATCGGCGGCGGTATGAGCGTTATGGATATGCTCGCCATTCTCTACTACAAGTATATGAAGTATGACGTCGAAAATCCCAACTGGGAAGACAGAGACCGCTTCATCCTCAGCAAGGGTCACGCAGGTGTTGCTCTTGCAAGCCTTGTTTGTCACATTGGTTTTGACGACAAAGAAAAACTCAAGACATTCAACCTCAGCAACTCAACAATGGGTATCCACCTCGACTCCAACAAAGTCAAGGGCGTTGATGCTTCAACAGGTTCACTCGGTCACGGTCTTCCCATTGCTCTCGGCACTGCACTCGCAGCAAGAGTTCTCGGCAAGGATTACAAGACCTTCTGCATCATGGGCGACGGCGAACTTGACGAAGGTTCAAACTGGGAAGCAGCTATGGCTGCCGCTCACTTCAAGGCAGATAACCTCATTTCTTTCGTTGACCGCAACAAGTGCATGATCGACGGCAGAACAGAAGACGTTATGGCGCTTGAACCTCTTGCAGACAAATGGGCAGCTTTCGGCTTCATCGTTAAGGTTGTCAACGGTCACAACTTCAACGAACTTGCAGAAGCTATTGACTTCGCTCTCGAAAACAAGAGCGGCAAGCCCGTTATGATCATCGCCGACACCATCAAGGGTGAAGGCGTTGACTTCATGGAAGACAACTTCATGTGGCATTACGGTGCTATCAACGAAGAAAAATATGAACTTGCAAAAGCAAGTCTTGAAAAACACTATGCTAAGCGCGTAGCTCGCGCAGAAAAGGAGGGCATCTGATCATGGCAGGAGGATTAACCTACACAGCTGCAGAATCAACCGCTTTTTCAACTGCTGAAATTTACGGTAAGGCTCTCTGCGAGCTCGGCGAAAAGCATCCTGAGGTAGTAGCTCTTACTGCTGACCTCGGTAAATCAACAAAAATCGGTATGTTCGGCGAAAAGTTCCCCGAGAGATTCTTCAACGTCGGTATCGCTGAACAGAATATGTTCGGTGTTGCCGCAGGTATGGCAAAGGCAGGTCTCGTTCCCTTCCTTTCAACATTCTCGGTTTTCGCTTCTCTCAGAAGTGCCGATCAGCTTCATACCGACATCTGCTATCAGAACATCAACGCAAAGGTTATCGCTACCCACGCAGGTACATCTTTCGGTCAGGCAGGTTCAACTCACCACGCAATCTGCGACCTTGCAGTTTGCCGTTCAATCCCCAATCTGACAGTTATCTGCCCCGCTGACGGTCTCGAAACCTACAATGCAGTTCACGCCGCATACGACAACTTCGGTCCTTATTACATCCGTATCAACAGAGGCTTTGACCGCGTTCTCTATGAGAACTCCGACTACGGCTTCGAGGTTGGTAAGGCTGTTACAATCAACGAAGGCTCCGATATTACCGTTATTGCTTGCGGTTCATGCGTATTCCAGGCATATCAGGCAGCAAAGTTCCTTGAAACAAACGACGGTCTTAAGGTAAGAGTGCTCAATATGCACACCATAAAGCCCATCGATAAGGAAGCTATCATCAAGGCTGTTATGGATACCCGCCGCATCATCACTGTTGAAGACCATAACGTTATCGGCGGTCTCGGCAGTGCAGTTGCAGAGGTTATCGTTGAAGCAGGTAAGGGTTGCGCATTCAAGCAGCTCGGTATCCCCGATAAGTTTGCACCCATCGGTCTTCACGAAGACATTATGTCCGCTCTCGGCATCGACCAGAACGGTATCATCGATGCAGTCCGCGAAGTTATGGGTAAAGACTTCGAACTTGATGACGACTGGGATGACGAAGCATAATTTGAGTTATTTTCACTTTCTCGGTCGGTCGTGTATAAAAAATACACTTCCCTTCCTGCGAAAGCGAAACTGATCTCAAATCTGTAATTGGTTTTTGATTTCAGGTCGGCCGTGTATAAAATACACTTTCCTCCCTGCGAAAGCGAAACTGATCTCAAATCTGTAATTGGATTTTGATTTCAGATCGGCCGTGTATAAAATACACTTCCCTCCCTGCGAAAGCGAAACTGATCTCAGATCCGAAATCTTATCCCATCGATTAATTGAAAGGAATGATTTATATGGCTTCGAGAGAAGATTTTTTGACCAATAAAATTTTCCTTTGTGCAGTTCTTCCCCTTATCAAAACAATCGCTATGGATGACCCCAAACTTGCAAAAAAGTTTGAGCACGCTCATGCTGTTATCCAGGTAAGTGCAAAAGATCCCGATGCTCCCGACGGAAAGTTTTCAACTCATTTCGTCGTCAACAGCGGTGAATGGATCTGCCACACCGATAAGGTTGCAACAAATGCTCACATCGAACTTGAGTTCAAGAGCATTGAAACAATGAACGCATTCTTCAAAGGAAAGATCGGCCCCGCAACCCTTCCCGCAATGAAGGGTATTGCAAAGAAGCCTGCGGTATTTGCCGCATTTATGATGACTCTTCTCAAAATGTCATCACTTCTCACTGCAAAAGAGCCTCCCGCTGACGAAGAAACCAAGAAACTCCTTGTCAAGTGCTATTTCTATCTGCTTTCAAGCGGTATCAGCACACTCAACAAGCAGGGTCACGAGGAAATCCACAACTGGACCCTCAAGAGCCCCGACAGAGTTTACGCTTGGGCAGTTAACGGTTATCCCGAAATTTCAGCATATATCCGCATCAAGGCAGGTAAGTCAAAGGCAGGTAGAGGCACATACAAGCGCGCTCTCCCCTTCTTCACAATGAGATTTGACTCACTTGACAGTGCGCTCGGCATCCTTATGGGTACTGCCGATATGCTTGAATTCACAAAGGCAAGCAAACTTATTATGGACGGTGCTCCCGAATTCGGTGCACAGATCGGTGCATATATGATGATGGTCGGCGACTACGCTCAGGGCTGATAAAGCATAAAATTTTACCGCTGTTTCCTTTTCGGGAAACAGCGGTTGTTTCATTTCACTATTGCTTTATACACAGAGTCAATCACCTTTGAATTTTCATCAACAGAAAGACCTTCTGTAAGTTTTTCGATTCTCTCCTCGTTTTGCTCCGCATAAAGGTCATTGATGCAGGTAGTACGGTATGCCGCATACACTCCTTCACCCTTATCGGCAAGATTTTCTTTATAAATGGCAAAAACGCAGTCGTCATAAATTATAATCTGAACTGTCGAATCCGCCTGAATACGTACGGATTCAAAAAATCCCTCGGGATATCCGTCAGAGTTTCTCTTGAGTATAACGGTATCCGAAACCGCATAGCCCGTGTCGGCAAAGCTTTTTTCAAAATCCTCCGCGGTGATTGTCTTTCCGTCTGACAGAGAACTGAAAAAGTTGAGCATCTCCGTCTTTTCGAGCTGAGTCATGGGAGTGCCGTTTGCAGAGCTGAAATACGCACATACTGTCAGGAAGCTGACGTAATTATCATAAAAGTAATTCTGAATCGTCTTTTCTGCGGCAACGTCTCCGACACCTTTATCATAAAGTGCAGTAAAGACAGCCTCTTCATATTTCCCCGCAGTCACTATTTTGGTGAGGGTCTGTTTAGTGACTCCGATGGAATTATAGTGATTTTCAGAGCGCATCCAGATGTTGTTGACTCGCTCCGAAATCTCAACCTTCTGTGCAGAAGTAAGCGGTCTGCCGCTGTTGACAAAATCCGTGTTGACCGCTATATATCTTTTGCATTCCTTGACAGCGGCATCTTTAAACTCCTTTTCGGAAGCGTCTTTTCCGAGACCGTAGCTTTCAGGTGATGCCGTAACCTTGTCAAGATAATAAGCGAAAATCTCACTGTTCAGGGCCGTGCCTTCGATCGTAAGTGCGGTTTTGGGGGCCGAAGAGCATCCGCTGACCGAAAACATCATAACCGCTGCAATAAGTGCAGCAATAATCTTTTTCATAAACGCTTTCCTTTCAGATGTTTTTCTCTGTCTGTACTATATCATAATTTTTATGATTCTGCAACGAAAAGTAATTTTCAGACGAAAAAAATTTAAAAAACATCTTTATTCTTTTAAAATTATGCTGTATAATTAATTTGTATTAAAATATTTTGGAGTGAAAACTATGGAAAAAATCAGACTTATGATCGCAGGCGAAGAATATAATCTTTCAACCGATAACGATCTTGATTACGTTGAAGCCCTCGGCGCAGAACTCAACGAAAAAATCAACACTCTTATGAACAGCAACACCAGAATTTCAGTCACTCAGGCGGCTATCGTAACCGCACTCGAATATGCTGATGCCGCAAAAAAAGGCGAGGCCACCGCTGAAAATCTCCGCACACAGATTCAGGAGTATCTTGAAGACGCAGCGAGAGCAAGAACAGATGCCGAAATCTCAAAGCGTGAAGCTGAAAGACTCGCAAAAGAACTTGCATCACTCAAAGCCGGTAACTGATGGCAACCGAAATTCTCGCTCCTGCGGGCAGTTTTGAATCCCTGCAGGCGGCCGTCAGGTGCGGCGCAAATGCCGTTTATCTCGGCGGAAAAAGTTTTAACGCAAGGCGAAATGCCTCGAATTTTGACGATGAGGGATTGAAAGAGGCCGTTGACTACTGTCACAAACGAAACGTCAAGGTTTATCTGACCCTTAACACACTTGTCAGCGACAGCGAAATCCCAACTGCATATGATGCGATAAAATCCGCTTGCGATGCAAGTGTTGATGCTTTTATCGTTCAGGATATCGGACTCGCCGCCCTCGTGCGTCGGGTCTGTTCGTCTGTACCGCTTCACGCATCGACACAAATGTCTGTGCAAAGTATCGAGGGTATCCGCATACTCGAAAAGCTCGGATTTTCAAGAGCTGTTCTTCCCCGCGAACTTTCCGAAAAAGAAATCGCCGCCATTTCGGCACAGACCGATATGGAACTCGAATATTTTGTTCACGGCGCACTGTGTATGTGCGTTTCGGGTCAATGCCTGATGAGTTCGGTTCTCGGTGGCAGAAGCGGAAACCGCGGTCTCTGCGCTCAGCCCTGCCGACTCCCCTTCGGTGTCAACGGCAAGGGCGGAAGCAATCTGAGCCTCAAGGATTTGTCTCTCGTCGACGAAATCCGCCGACTTGAAAAAGCAGGTATATGCTCCTTCAAAATTGAAGGCAGAATGAAGCGTCCTGAATACGTTGCGGCGGCAGTTACCGCCTGCAAAAACAGTCTTAACGGAATGAACGATGAGAATATAAGCCGTTCTCTTCAGGCGGTTTTCTCCCGTTCGGGCTTCACAAAAGGTTATTTTGAGGGTAAACTCGGAAAAGATATGTTCGGAACACGCAGAAAAGAAGATGTTGAAGGTGCTTCCGGCGTACTTTCGGAACTGAAAAAGCTTTATGAGAAAGAAAATCCTCTTATTCCCGTTGATTTCTCCCTGACTTTTCTGCCCGATTCGCCAATGATGCTCTCCGCATCCGCTCTCGGAAAAACCGTCTGTGTTGAAGGCGGAATTCCGCAGGCTGCACTCAACCGCGCAGTCACACGTGACGAGCTCTGCGACAGACTTTCAAAATGCGGCGGCACACAGTTTTTCGTTCAGAATACCCACGTTGACTTTTATGACGGACTTTTCGTTTCTGCAGGTGAACTGAATTCGCTCCGACGAAATGCACTTTCGGCTCTCGAAAATTCAATTGCAGAAAAGCCATATAATAATGTTATTATATACAATAATAATATAGCCCCTCACACCGTACAGAAAACTCTGCTTCACGCAAGATTTTTTGATGCAAACACAATTCCTGATAGCCTCGACGGTATTTCAAGAGTAATTGTTCCGCTTGACACCGACGTCGGAACCGTCGAGCGACTCTGCAAGGCAGGTGTCGAGGTTGCGGCAGAAATACCCTCGGCGGTATTTTCAAATTCAGAAAAGTATATCTCTGAGCTCATCCGCCTAAAAACTCACGGTTTATCCCTTGCGTGGGTCTGCACCCTTGACGGAATTTCAATTGCCGCAAAAGCGGGGCTTCCCTTCTGCGGCGGCTTCGGAATGAATATCTTCAACAGTGTTTCGCTCGGTGAAATCGAAACCCTTGGCGCAAAAGACACTCTTCTTTCGTGCGAACTTGGTCTTTCGCAGATATCACGTATGGGTGGAAACATTCCGCGCGGAATTATGGCATACGGAAGAATACCGCTTATGCTGACAAGAAACTGCCCCGTCAGAAACAAGCTCTCCTGCAACGAATGTGATAAAAAGAGCTTTCTCGTTGACAGAATGGGCGTTGAATTCCCCGTCAGATGCAAAAACGGATGCAGTTATATTCTCAATTCCCGTCCGTTATGGCTCGCAGACAAGCAGTCCGACATCAGAAACTGCGATTATTTCTTGCTTTATTTCACGACTGAAACAAAGGATGAGGCATCCCGAATCATCCGTGATTTCATCTGCAAAAAAGGTCCCGAGGGTGATTTCACCAGAGGCTTGTATTATAAAGGTGTCACTTAACAAAAAAATTTGCAAAAAACACTTGTATGTTGTTTTTTGCGGGTGTATAATTTCAAAATAATTAACCTAAAAAAGAAGGTATGAATATGAGCATAAAAATCGGTATTTTCGGTTACGGTAACCTCGGCAGAGGCGTTGAATGTGCAGTCCGCCAGAATCCTGATATGGAAACAGTTGCCGTTTTCACCCGCAGAGACCCCTCTCAGGTCAGAACGGTTTTCAGCGACACTCCGGTTTATCACGCAGACAAGGTGCTTGATTTCAAAGACAGCATCGACGTTATGATTCTCTGCGGCGGCAGTGCAACAGATCTGCCTGTGCAGACTCCCTCTCTCGCTGAAAACTTCAACGTTGTTGACAGCTTCGATACGCACGCTCGTATCCCCGAGCACTTCGGCAACGTCGACAAATCGGCAAAGGCTTCGGGCAAAACCGCAATCATCTCCGTCGGCTGGGATCCCGGTCTGTTTTCGCTCAATCACCTTTATGCCGCTTCAATTCTCCCCGACGGCAAGAACTACACCTTCTGGGGCAAGGGCGTAAGCCAGGGTCATTCCGATGCAATCCGCCGCATAGACGGTGTAGCAGACGCAAGACAGTATACGGTGCCCGTGCCTGCGGCACTTGAAGCCGTCAGAAGCGGTTCGGATCCCGAACTCACAACACGTATGAAACACACAAGAGAATGCTACGTCGTTGCAGAGGAAGGCGCTGACCTCACAAGAATCGAAAACGAAATCAAAACAATGCCCAACTATTTTGCGGATTACGACACAACTGTAACATTCATTTCTCAGGAAGAACTCAATGAGAAACACAGCGGTCTTCCCCATCAGGGATTTGTTATCCGTTCCGCACGTACGGGCGCTGAAAATGAGCATAACCACATTATCGAATATTCTCTCAAGCTTGACTCAAACCCCGAATTCACCGCAAGCGTTCTCGTCGCTTACGCAAGAGCCGCTTGCAAACTCAACCGCAAGGGTGACACGGGATGTAAGAGCGTGCTTGATATAGCCCCCGCAATGCTTTCTCCCTTCAGCGGTGACGAACTTTTCAGATATCTTTGATTAAAAACGGCATTTTTATGTTGATATTGCAACATATATAAAAGTAATAAATATATAAAACGCAAAGAATTTTACAAATTTCATAAAAACAAAAAAAGTTCTTGACTGCGGCGGTAGGATGTGATATCATAATTCTACCTCTGCAGAAGGGTTCTTTTTTTGCGCCCGAAATTTTGATGTTACGCAGAGGGAGGCTTGAGCAGCGGCTTTGAGTTGCCTGATAGACTTAAGCTGCGCTAAAAATTCCGATTAAATGGAGGTGCCGCACATGGCTGCTAACGGTAAAAGAGTTAAGATTACGCTTTCTTGCACCGAATGCAAACAACGCAATTACAACACAATGAAAAACAAGCAGAACACACCCGACAGGTTGGAGATGAACAAGTACTGCCGTTTCTGCAAGAAACACACTCTCCACAAAGAATCTAAATAAGCGGGAGGATTACACCTATGGCTAAAAAGGAAGTTTCCCAGGCAGCAGAAAAGGTTGCCGCCGCTGAAAAGAAGCACGACAAGAAACCTGCCAACCCCAACGGCAATTTCTTTGTGAGAGCCGGCAAGGCAATCAAGAAGTTCTGCAAAGATCTCAAGGGCGAAATCAAAAAGATTCAGTGGCCCGATGCAAAGACCGTTTTCAAATCAACCGCAATCGTTCTCGCAGTTGTTCTCGTAGTTGGTCTCGTTATCTTCGGTATCGACACTCTTCTCACAGAAGGCATTTCTCTTCTTCAGGGTCTTGCTGATAAGAAGGATGTTGCCGCAGAAGTAACAACACAGGCTGCAGCTGCAATCAACAACGCTGATTTCTTCATCGGCTAATCCGGGAGGGTTAAAAATGTCACCTGATACAAGATGGTACGTTGTTCACACCTACTCCGGTTATGAGAACAAGGTTGCAACCAATATTGAGAAAATGGTTGAAAACCGCAAAATGCAGGATCAGATTCTCGAGGTCAAAATTCCTACCGAAATCGTTGTCGATGCGGAGAAGAAAAAAGAGGTTGAGCGCAAGCTCTTCCCCGGTTACGTCCTCGTTAAAGTCGCAGTCACACCCGATAAGGATAATCGCCCCGCTATGAGCGACGAAACATGGCTTTTAATCCGAAATACCCGCGGTGTTACGGGATTTGTAGGTCCTGAAAACAAGGCAATACCTCTTACAGACGAAGAAGTTATCAGGCTCGGAGTCGAAAAGAGAAGCGTTGAAGTTTCCTATAACGTTGGCGACACTGTCAACATTATCGATGAAATCTTTGACGGATTCAGCGGTGTTGTCGAAGAAATCGACCTTGAAAACAATATGGTCAAGGTTACGGTTTCAGCACTCTTTGGCAAAGAAACAACTGTTGAGCTTGAGCTCGATCAGGTTGAACTTGCCGAATAATCACGGTAATTTGAGGGTTTCACCCGTTCAAATTTAGTGCCTTGACGGCACAGTCAGAGCAAATCGCTCCGGCTTCGTGGGAGGAGCAAAAAATTTCAGATTGCTCCGCCATTTACCACATCATATTTGGAGGTTTTAATTATGGCACAGAAAGTTGTTGGCTTAATTAAGTTACAGATTCCCGCAGGTAAGGCCACTCCGGCTCCCCCTGTAGGTCCTGCCCTCGGTCAGCACGGCGTTAACATTATGTCCTTCACAAAGGAATTCAATGAACGCACAAAGAACGATATGGGTCTTATCATCCCCGTAGTTATCACAGTTTATGCTGACCGCACATTCTCATTCATCACCAAGACTCCGCCTGCTGCAGTTCTCATCAAGAAGGCTTGCGGCATTGACAGCGGTTCAGGCGTTCCCAACAAAACCAAGGTTGCAACAATCACATCCGAACAGGTTCGCAAGATTGCTGAGCAGAAGATGCCCGACCTCAACGCTGCAATAGTTGAAGCAGCTATGAGCATGATCGCCGGCACAGCTCGCTCCATGGGCGTTACCGTAACCGATTGATTGCATACTGTGGGAGGAACAAATCCGATTAACCACATGATTGGGAGGAAAAATTAACATGAAACACGGAAAGAAATATGTTGAAAGCGCAAAGCTCGTAGATAAGGCTACTCTCTACGACGTAAACGAAGCGCTTGATCTTGCAGTTAAGACTGCAAGTGCTAAATTTGACGAAACTGTTGAAGTTCACGTTCGTCTGGGCGTTGACTCACGTCACGCTGACCAGCAGGTCAGAGGCGCTGTAGTTCTCCCCAACGGCACAGGCCGTACAGTAAGAGTTGCTGTTTTTGCTAAGGGCGCAGATGCTGATGCAGCTGCCGCAGCAGGCGCAGAAGTTGTCGGCGCTGAAGACCTTGTTGCAAGAATCCAGGGCGAAGGCTTCATGGATTTCGACGTTTGCATCGCAGCACCCAATATGATGGGTCTCGTCGGTCGTCTCGGTAAGGTCCTCGGTCCCCGTGGTCTTATGCCCAGCCCCAAGGCAGGTACTGTTACTCCTGACGTTGCTAAGGCTGTTACAGAAGCTAAGGCAGGTAAGATTGAGTATCGTCTTGACAAAACCAACATCATCCACTGCCCCATCGGTAAGGTTTCCTTCGGTGCAGAGAAGCTTGGCGAAAACTTCACCACTCTTCTTGACGCTATCATCAAGGCTAAGCCCGCTGCTGCTAAGGGTCAGTACATCCGTTCCTGCGTTCTCGCAACCACAATGGGTCCCGGCGTAAAGGTTAACCCCAACAAGGTCGGCACAACTCAGGAAGCATAATTTAAAAAAATGCTTGACACACACATGAAAGTGTGTTATCATAGCTAAGCTGTTCTTTTTAAGACAGCAGGTGCTTTTCGCATAAAGGTTATAAAACCGCCTGCCGAGAGAGGATGCATACAGATATTTTCATAATATAAGTATGTTATGCCCTTTCTGCAGATGCGGAAAGGGCTTTTAATTTTGTTATTCAACCAACGGAGGTGAAAATAAATGCCCAGCGCAAAAGTTTTAGAGCAGAAAAAGCAGGTTGTTGCAGAACTTACCGAGCAGCTTCAGAACTCAGTAGCAGGTGTTGTTGTTGACTACAAGGGCATCAACGTTGCTGATGATACCAAACTCCGTAAGGAGCTTCGTGAAGCAGGCATTAAGTACACTGTAGTTAAGAACACTCTTCTCGGTCTCGCTGCCAAGAACGCAGGTCTTGACGATCTCTGCAACGTTCTCGAGGGTACAACAGCTATCGCTATCAGCCCCGAAGACCACACAGCAGCTGCAAGAATCCTTTCCAAGTTTGCTGACACTCACAAGAACTTCTCCGTTAAGAGCGGTTATCTTGACGGCGCTGTTGTTGACACAGCAACAATCGATTCACTCGCAAAGCTGCCCACAAGAGAAATCCTTCTTGCAACAGTTTGCAACGCATTCAACGCACCCATCGCTGCTTTCGCACGTGTTATCCAGGCTATTGTTGATAAGGACGGCGAAGCCGCTCCTGCAGCAGCTGAAGCAGCACCCGCAGAAGCATAATCAAATTTTAGTTTAAAAATTATTTATTAATTGGAGGAAAATAAAATGGCATCAGAAAAGATTGCAGCAATGATTGAAACAATCAAAGAACTCACAGTACTTGAGCTTTCAGAGCTCGTTCACGCAGTAGAAGAAGAATTCGGCGTATCCGCAGCTGCTGCTGTAGCTGTTGCAGGTCCTGTTGACGCAGGCGCTGCTGCTGCTGAAGAAAAGACAGAATTCGACGTTATCCTTGCTGAAGTTGGTTCAGAAAAGGTTAAGGTTATCAAGGCTGTTCGTGAAATCACAGGTCTCGGCCTCGTTGAAGCTAAGGCTGTTGTTGACGGCGCTCCCAAGACCCTTAAGGAAGCTGTTTCCAAGGACGATGCAGAAGCTATCAAGGCTAAGCTCGAAGAAGTTGGCGCAAAGGTTGAAATCAAATAATTTTGCCCCAAAAGCAAATCACCCCAAACTCCTCGGAGTTTGGGGCTTTTTCTTTTTTTATTAACCTTGTGTTGCCTCTCCGTTGCCGCTTATCGGAATTGCATCTCCGAGATAGGTCGGTTTCGGCTTGAATATTGAAAACACAAAATCTTTGTTTCTCGCAAGAACTTCTCTGAAATCAAAGTAAAGCTGATTGCCGTAATCCATTGACGGCTCAGCAATTACACCGTAGGCTTCAAGACCAAGTGCCCTCGCATCATAGATTGCTCTGTAAAGGTGGTATTCCTGCGTGACAATCAGAATCTTCTTTGCCCTGAACACTTCCTTTGCTCTGTACATACTCTCATACGTCGAAAATCCTGCGTGATCCTCAAAAATATCTCTTGAAGGTACTCCCCGCTCCTCTGCATATGCCTTCATGACACCGACCTCATCGTAACCGTCTCTGCCGTGGTCACCCGTCATCAGAAGTCTGTCACTCGCCACGCCGTAAAGCTCAACGCCCTGCGATAGTCTGTCACGCAACATCAGACTCGGGCTGTTTCCGTTGACCTTGCAGCCAAGCACAAGAATGCAGTCAAAGTCGCCATCCGTTTCATCGGCATCGATAATATAATCCGCTGCACTTGATTTTACGTAATGGTTGATACCCAGAATTGCGACGGGAACTATAAACACAAACGTCAAAACGAATGAAATAATCTTTTTCAGTATCCTCATTTTCACTCATCCTCCTTGATTCACGTTCATTATACATCCCAATTATAACAAATCTGTTACAAAATAATAAAAAATCCCCGTACAGCTGAGTACGGGGATGGATGATTAAAAATGACCGCCTCGGATTTCAACAACGATATTGTCGATTTTCTGATATACAATTCCGAGGAATTCAACAAACTTATATACAAAGCGGTGAAGCTTCTGAAGAATTCCGTTATCCTTGAACTCCTTGGTCTTCTTGAGAGTCAGACTGTCAAGAAGTTCACTGTTATCGCCTCTTCTGGTTTCGATTACAAGAGTATCATCCTCAAACTCGAGAGTTGTGTAAGTGGTGATGTCGTTTTCAAAGAAACTGTATGCACTGTAGTGCGAGGATGCGCTGAAACTGTTCTGATCGCAGATTGCATTTGTATTAAGATAGACAGTGCCTCTGGGATCAGTATAAGTCTTGCCGCTTTCTGCTTTACCGACAACCGAACTTTCCCAGATAAAATGTGAACGGCCCTGAAGATGGCTGTGACCGTTGATAACAAGGTCAAGGTCGTAGGAATCAAAAATCGGGCTGAACACCGCATTGAGAAGAATCGACGTTTCGGGATCGAGAACACTGTAACCGGGGCCGAAAAGTGCCTGATGCATAACACCGATACGCCATTTTGCATCGGGATTCGCTTCGACGGCTTCTTTTGCCATTGCCATATGGTCAGCTGCTGCGGGCGAGCACGCATCAAACACAAGGTAAAGCACGTCGCCGTGTCGGAACCAGAAATCTCTGTCGAGACCTTCGAAATAGTTGCCGTAGAATTCGTTGGGCATATTGGTGTAATAGTTATACATCATACCCTTTTTATCGTGATTGCCGATCGCAAGGGCAAGGGGCAGCCCTCTGAGTGCTTCGGGCATAAGAAGTGTCTGCCATTCTGCGGCAGTTTTGCCCGTTGAGGTGTTGTCACCTGCCGAAAGCAAAAAGCTGACGTCAGGATTCTCTGAAAGCGCTTCTGCAAGAACACTGTTCCAGTCATAACCGTTCTGAGACTGCACCTCAGTCGATTCCGTCTGACCGCCGATCTGAATGTCACCTATAACAAGAGTCTTGTGGTTGCCGAATGACTTTGTTTCATATTTGCAGCTTTCGCTCCAGCCGTTGTCGGTATACCACTGATAATAATAGGTTGAATTTTCTTCAAGACCCGTAACTGTTACACGGCAGACTGATTGCTCATCATTTTCTGATTCGGTTGTTTTGCCTGCGAAAGTTTTTGCTCCGTTCATATCCGCATTGTCAGCAATCCTGACCTGAGCCACGGCAGTATCCTTATCTGCGTGCCAGCAAAGACTGACTTCGCTCTCGTTCGCACCGACGCAGAGCATAGGCAAGGTATTATAGTCCTTAAGCGAAGCATAATAACTGTCCCACTCGGGCTTTGTGAGTGCAGGTGCATTGAAATCCGCGAATGCAAACACACACACCTGAAAAAGCATAACGATTGACATTGAGACTGAAATAATTTTTTTCATCTGAATTTCCTCCTTTTTCATTAGATATTATTTTAACAGAATGTATAATGTTTGTAAAGCATATTGTCAAAGACTTGTTTTTATGTTATACTCATATCGGATTATCGGTTCAGATAAAATAAATAATCTGCAGACCGATGCAACAATTACTTTGTTTTTGCACACTTATTTATAGGTGGAATCCTTTGATTTTCAATCTAAAAGGAGACAAACTTATGCCTAAGATTACATTTATGGGTGCAGGCAGCACAGTTTTCGCAAGAAACGTTCTCGGTGACTGTATGTGCACACCCGCACTTCGTGACAGCGTTATCGCTCTTTACGATATTGATGCAGAAAGACTTGAGGACAGCTACATCATTATCAGTGCAATCAATAACAATATAAACGAGGGCCGTGCAAAAATCGAAAAATACTGCGGTGTTGAAAACAGAAAGGATGCTCTCAGAGGAGCAGATTTTGTTGTCAACGCAATTCAGGTCGGTCTCTATGACCCCTGCACAATCATCGACTTTGAAGTTCCGAAGAAATACGGTCTGCGTCAGACTATCGCCGATACACTCGGCATCGGCGGTATTATGAGAGGTCTGAGAACAATCCCCGTTCTTAAGGATTTTGCCGACGATATGGAAGAGGTTTGCCCCGATGCGTGGTTCCTCAACTACACCAACCCCATGGCAATCCTTTCGGGCTATATGCAGAGATACACCAAAATCAAAACAATCGGTCTTTGCCACAGCGTTCAGAGCTGCTCGAGAGACCTTCTTAAAGCCCTCGGTATGGAGGACAAGCTTGAAGGCAGAAAAGAACTTATTGCGGGCATAAACCATATGGGCTGGCTGCTTGAGATTCAGGATAAAGACGGCAACGATCTCTATCCCGAAATCCGCCGCAGAGCCGCAGAAAAGAATGCCAACGAAAAACACAGCGATATGGTCAGATTCGAATATATCAAGAATTTCGGCTATTACTGCACCGAATCCAGTGAACATAATTCGGAATACAACTGCTTCTACATCAAGTCAAAGTATCCCGAACTGATCGAAAGATATAATATTCCGCTTGATGAATATCCCCGCCGTTGCATCAACCAGATCAAAGGCTGGAAAGAAGAAAAAGAAAGAATCCTTGCCGACGGCAAAATTACTCACGAACGTTCCGGTGAATACGCTTCATATATTATGGAAGCCATCGTTACGGGCAACCCCTATAAAATCGGCGGTAACGTTCTCAACACAGGTCTTATCGACAACCTTCCCGCAGATGCTTGCGTTGAGGTTCCCTGCCTTATCGACGGAAGAGGCTGCAATCCCTGCCACGTAGGTAAACTCCCCGTTCAGCTTGCCGCAATGAATATGACAAATATCAATGCTCAGCTTCTTACTATCAATGCCGCAGTTACAAAAAAACGCGAAGATATCTATATGGCTGCTATGCTTGATCCTCACACTGCTGCCGAGCTTTCGATTGACGATATCAAAGCAATGGTTGACGAACTCATCGAAGCTCACGGCGAGTATATGAAGGACTATAAATAAGATAACATTGGCATATGCCTCGTTATAAATCTCAGGAAAGGAGTTTCTGCTATGCTTTCAATTCTTGCAATTCTCAGCGATATCCCCACTTTTATTCTTTCTCTCGTTGAACAGTTCACAGGCAAAGATATGACTTCCGTCAGCACAATGATCGGTGACATCTTCTCTGCCGTTGTAGATTTCGTCAGCAAAGTTGGTTAATCGCAAACAAACAAGGCACACAGTCATCCGGCTGTGTGCTTTTTTCGTAATATTCAAAAATAATCTTGCCAAAAAGTAAGCTTACTGTTAAAATGGTTGATAGATTTGTTCGGAGGTATTTCAATCATGATGTACGGTTTACTTGCGGCATCGGCGTTACTCTTCGCCCTGCAATTTTTTTTCAATCAGCAGTATCAGAAGCTCAGGGGTGACGGCACGGATTCCGCTGTCACACTCTCCCTCTATATGCACGGAATTTCTTTTCTGATAATGCTCGTGCTCAACGGCTTCAAACTGAATATTACGTGGTTTTCCGTGCTGATGGCGGTATTCTATGCCGCAGTTGTGCTCGGCTACAGTTTCTCGAGCCTCAAGGCATTCAAAACGGCAAACCTCTCGGTTTTCTCGATTTTTGCAATGCTCGGCGGTATGCTTCTTCCCCTCGCCTACGGAATAATTTTCAACAATGAGGATTTCACCGTTTTCAAAGCGGTCTGCGTTATTCTTATCGGAATCGCAACGGCAATGAGTTTTGAAAAAGGCAAAAAATCCAGAGGAAATATGAAATATTACCTTGCAGTTTTCGTGCTCAACGGTCTTGTCGGCGTTGTTTCAACAATTCATCAGTCCTCGCCCGACCTGGCTGTTGACAGCCGAAGCTTTATGGCAACTGTCAACATCTGTGTTGTCATTGCCTGTACGGCATATCAGCTCATAGTCAACAAGAAAATTTCCCATGTCTCTCTCAAGGAGCTCGGATATCTTGCAGGCTATGCGGGATGTAACGGCATCGGCAACCTTTTCTGCCTGATTGCTCTTACTAGTCTGCCCGCATCCGTTCAGTTTCCGATTGTCACGGGCGGTACAATGTTTTTTTCAACCGCCGTCAGTATCATCCGCAAAGAAAAACCTTCTGCAAAAACTGTCATTGCAGCTCTCGTTGCATTCGCCGCAACCGTACTTATGATGTTTTAAACTTCCGCACTCCGCCACACGGCGGGGTGTTTTTTGTCTGAAATTATTTTTTTTTATGAAAAACTTTGTATTTTGCGGTTAAAAGTCCGTTTTTTGGGACACCTTCGCAGATATAATTAAGACATAAGGTGAAACACAAATTCAGACTAAGGAGATACAAATATGAAACTTTTATACCGTTTTTACGAATTTCTTCTCGGCGAGGATACCGACGTTCCGTTCGAAGATCCCGAAGATCTTTATGAAATCCCCGAAGACAAACCCCAGCCCCGCTCCGTTAAGCTTATTCTCATCACGGGTAATGATGCGGCATAATCATCTATGAAAAAAGAGACGGCAGATAAAAACCTTTCACTATACTCTTTCACTCTTTTCATTTATTCTCACTTTCATTTTTTTACTTCCTCTTTCTTTTCGCCGTCTCATTTTCAACAGACCGCAAGGTAATTCCTGCGGTCTGTTCATATTTTCGGCATTGATTTCCATTCAGATTTATGGTATATAAATTATACGTTGTATATAAGAATTTTTATAATGGAGGGTAATTATGGTTTATGTAACTTCCGACCTTCACGGATATCCCCTTGATATGTTTAAGGAAATCCTTGAAAAGGTCAACTTCTCCGCCGACGATTTTCTCTATATCCTCGGCGACGTAATCGACAGAGGTCCTGACGGTGTCAGAATCCTTAAATGGCTGCTTTCCCAACCGAATGTCCAGCTCATCCTTGGCAATCACGAGATGATGATGCTCTCCTGTGACTTTCTCTTCGACGAAATCACAGATGCTTCCATCGATAACCTCACGGGCTCAAAGCTGATTTCCTATTCAGTGTGGGCATCAAACAGCGCCCAGCCGACACTCACCGCTCTCTCGGCAACAAG
This sequence comes from Clostridia bacterium, assembly GCA_017502085.1. Taxonomy (GTDB): domain Bacteria; phylum Bacillota; class Clostridia; order Oscillospirales; family Acutalibacteraceae; genus CAG-177. Next base: position 118,990 of record JAFVVQ010000050.1, read on the forward strand.
AAACAGAGAAATCCAATATATTCTCGATTATCTTCGCGATGCGCCTCTCTATGAGCTGATTACCGTCAACGGCAGAGATTTTCTGCTTGTTCACAGCGGCCTCGGAAACTTCAGCGAAAACAAAAAGCTCTCGGAATACTCCGATATGGAGCTTTTGTGGACACGCCCCACCCTCGCCGACAGATATTTTGAGAATATCACTACCGTTTTCGGCCACACCCCGACGGTATATTTCGGTGAAAAATATAAAGGCAAGGCAATCGCCACCGATACGTGGATTGATATTGACGTCGGTGCCGGACTTGGTCTCACCCCGATGCTTCTCCGCCTTGATGATATGAAAGAATTTTATTTTGGATAAGCACTTGAAATCATCCGCAATCAATATTAACATAGAATAAAACCATATATAAATTATTAATCAGGAGGTCCTTCAAATGACTGACAAAGACGATTTGGACAAGAAGCTCGAAGCAATGTTTGACGACCTTTTCGGAGATCTTGACGATGTTGATGCCGATGATGCCGACAGTCTCAATGATCTCTCCGAAAATATTATTATGCTTAATGACGAAAGCGGCAACGAAGTTCCCTTCGAATTTCTTGATCTTATCAATTACAAAGATGAAGAATATGTCATCCTTTTGCCTGTAGGTGACGAAGCAGGTGAGGTTGTAATTCTCAAAATAGACACCGACAACTTTGATGAGGAATCAGAATCATATGTCAGCGTAGATGACGACAAAACGCTTATGGCTGTGTTTGAAATTTTCAAAGAAAAATTCAAGGATGATTTCGACTTCGTCGATTAAGTAATTTTCTCAAGAAACAGCAAGTCAGGTCTTATCCCTGACCGTACATAAAGTGTAACAACCGTCTTGAAAAAAGGGAGAAAGAATATGTATAAAATCGAATTCGGAAAAAGCGGCATTCAGGTGCCCACCGTTGCTGTCGGTTGTATGCGTATAGCCGATATGGACAGCAAGCAGGTTGATGCTTTCGTCGATACTGCCCTTGCCAATAATGCAAACTTCTTCGACCATGCCGATATCTACGGCGGCGGCAAAAGTGAGGAGGTTTTCGGAAAATCGATATCACGCTATAACCGTGAAGATTTCATTATCCAGACAAAGTGCGGAATCCGCAACGGTATGTTCGACTTTTCTTACGAACACATCACGAACTCTGTTGACGGCAGTCTCAAACGCCTCGGCACGGATTACATTGACGTGCTTCTTCTTCACCGCCCGGATGCCCTGATGGAACCCGAAGAGGTTGCAAGAGCATTTTCATATCTCAAGGAATCAGGCAAAGTGCGTCATTTCGGCGTTTCAAACCAGAATCCATATCAAATGCAGCTGCTTCAGAGTTGCCTCGATATGCCGATTTGCGCAAATCAGCTTCAGTTCGGTATTATGCACTCACCTATGATTCAGTCAGGCATCAACGTGAATATGTATAACGATTCCGCAGTCAACCGTGATGGCGGCGTACTCGATTTCTGCAGACTTAACGGTATTACCATACAGCCCTGGTCACCTATGCAATACGGATTCTTCAAGGGATGCTTCATTGATAACGAGAAATTTCCCGAACTGAATTCAACACTTGAAAATATTGCAGAAAAATACGGGGTTTCAAAAACAACAATGGCATTCGCCTGGATTCTCCGTCATCCCGCAAAGATGCAGCCCATAACGGGCACAACAAATCTTCAGAGACTTAAGGATTGCCTCAACGCCGCAAATCTCTCCATAACACGTGAAGAATGGTATGAAATCTACCGCGCCGCAGGCAATATTCTTCCTTAAAAATCAATGCCGCTGAACCGTAATTCGGCCAGGCGGTATTTTTTTCTCTTGATTTAATCTTCAATAGTATTTATAATGTTTTGAAGGCTGGTGATGCAATGAACACATATTTCAATGAAATAACTTCCGCACCCGTAAACGAGATTGACGGCAAGATTCTCTACAAAATACCGTCGGGCGCATTTTGCAGCAACGGTGACCTCGGTGTGGTTTTCGACAACAATGACAAGAATCTGATTCTCCATATTTCCAAATGCGATTTCTGGAAATTCTTCCCCGGTGTACATGGGGACGGCGGAATCAAAAATGTCGGCAAAATAATAATCTCCGACATTAATCTGACGGAATACAACATAAAGCAATATTTCGACAAAGGTCTGCTCGATTGCCGTTTCGGTGACGTTGAAATCGAGTTCTTTATTGCACCCGAAAACATTATTTATTTTGAAATCAGGACTCCCGATTCAAAGAGTGATCCGACCGTCGGTATTGAAATTCCCGAAACCTGTAATTCGGAAAATTCTACCTCCGATATTAACGGTGTCAGATGTTATACACGTAAATTCAACAGCGAAAACGTTGTCAGGAAAACAGCTGTAAATCTCTGTTTGCGTGAAACAGACAGCCGAATCTCCGACGGACTCATAATCACCCGTTACTGTATTTCGGTTGTCACGAATTTCGATGATGCCGAATATCAGAGCAAGGCTCTTGATATGGTGCTGAATAGCAATTATGACGGTGACAAGGCTAAAACCGAAGAAAAATGGAAAAAATTCTTTTCTGCTTCAAAGGTCACCCTTGAGGATAAAGAAATCGAAAGCTTCTATAACTCCAGTCTTTATCATCTTGCAGGATGTATGGGCAACAAAGAGTTCCCTCCCGGACTTTTCGGCAACTTTGTGACCGACGATTTCTTCCCCTGGGCGGGCGACTATCATATGAATTACAACTACGAAGCGCCCTACTACTGCATATTCTCTGCAAACCATCCCGAACTTTTTGACGGATATATGGCACCCATAAATGAAATGAAAGATGCCGCAAAAGGCTTTGCGAAGTTTTTCGGTTGCAGCGGATACGCTTTCCCGGTCAGTTTCGGTCCCAAGGCTCTCGACGTTTATTCAATGAAAGAATGCAAGGAGCACGGCGTACTTTTCCTCGGTCAGAAAAGCCACGCCGCCTACGCCTGTGTGATACCGATTATGCACTGGTTTTCAACCTACGATAAAGAATATGCTCTCAAAAACTACTATGATTTTGTGCTTAATACCGCCGCTTTCTGGGAGGATTACCTCGTAAAGAAAAACGGCAAATATCTCATCAAAGGCGATGCGGCTCACGAAATCCCCTATTACAGAGGCGAAAAATTCAGATATATCACTCACAAGGGTCAGATTGAAGCCGTCAACGCCATCAATTCCCTCGGTCTCGTAAAAATGCTTTTCAATGCGGTTTACGATATGGCGAAGGAGCTGAATCTCAATCCGGAAAAGTATCCCGTATGGGAGGATATCATTGCAAACCTGAGCGATTTTCCCACCTTCATCAAGAAAGGCAAGAAATGCTTCCGATATTCCAAGAGAGGTATCCGTTGGAGAGATGACAATACAGTAGGACTTCAGCATATTTATCCCGCTTCTCAAATCGGATTTTCATCGGACGAAAAACTGCTGAAAATCGCAAGAAACACTTATTTCATCAATGACAGACGCCTTGATGACAATGGTTCAAATTCCTATCTGCCCGCAGGCGCAAGAATTGGTGTTGATCCCCATTTTGTTCTTGACGGAATAAAAATGAACATCAGAGAATTCGGTATGCCCAACAGACTTTTCCGTCATCACGGCGGCGGAATCGAGCATCTCACGACGGTACCCGCAACCGTCAATGAAATGCTGATGCAGAGCTATGAAAAAATCATCAGGCTCTTCCCCTGCTGGGACAAAAAGATGAATGCCTCGTTTAAGAACCTCCGTGCAGACGGTGCATTCCTCGTTTCTTCGGCACTTGAAAACGGCGAGATAACCTCTCTTAAAATCAAGAGTCTCAGAGGCAGAAACTGCAAGGTCGAATGCTCCGATATCAAGAGCATTATAAAGGAATCTGACAAATCGGAAATTGCCTTCACCAGAGACGGCAATACAGTTTCATTCGAAACCGCAGCAAACGAAACCTACACTCTTATATAGCAAAAAGCCGCTCATCCGAGCGGCTTTTTCTTTACAATAAATTCAGAATCACTTTTCCGTATGCCCTGACACCGCCAGGCATATCGCTCGGAAGCTGTCCTTCGTTTCTTCCGCGTAAATATTCGATACCTTTCTGATTCCTTTGTTGAAACGCCCGGCGTTTTATGATATAATACTACAAATTTCTTTTATGGAGTGATTTTTTGTCAACTCAAAATTGTCTGAAAAAAAGATGGGTTTACCTTGCAACCGGCATTTTTACAATGCTTTTTTCGGGCGTACTTTATTCATGGTCAATCCTTAAAGTTCCGTTCAAAGAGAATTTGGGGTTCAGCGAAGACGTGCTTTCACTGAATTTCACCCTCGCAATGTGTTTTTTCTGCCTTGGTGCATTTTTCGGCAGTATCATCTGCAAAAAAATCGGAGTAAAAATCACCCTCATCATCGCTGGTTTGCTTGTCGGTGTCGGATTCATTGCAACAGGTATGCTTACGGCAGAATCAGCCGCGGAGCTTCTCTATATCACCTACGCAATCCTGGCCGGTACAGGCATCGGAATTTCGTATAACGTCGTTGTATCAGCCGTCTGCGCATGGTTCCCTGACAGAAAGGGATTCTGCTCCGGTTGTCTTATGATGGGATTCGGTATCAGCACTCTGCTGATGGGCAACGTTATCAGCTTTCTGTTCAGCAACGAAGATTTCGGTGTGAGCAAAACCTATGTTATGCTCGGCATCATCCTTGCGGTTGTACTTGTTCTTGCGGGAATCATTATTCGCAAACCCTCTGCAGAAGACAAACTTCCCTCACCCAAAGTAAATAAGAGTATAAAAAAAGAGGCATTTGAAAGCCGTGATTTCACAACCGCTGAAATGCTCAGAAGTTTCACCTTCTGGAGAGCCTTTGCGTGTATGGCATTCATAACCGCTGTCGGCAATTCGGTAATCAGCTTTGCGAGAGACCTTGCAATTTCAGTTGAAGCGCCTGAAACTCTTGCAGTTACGCTTGTAGGAGTTCTTTCCGTTTGCAACGGCATAGGCAGAATCCTCACGGGTATGCTTTACGATGCACTCGGCCGCCGCACAACGATGATTTCGGCAAATATTCTCACAATTGTTGCTGCAGGCATAACTCTTCTTGCAGTGCGGCTCAACTCACTGCCGGTATGCATCGTCGGTCTTTGCCTCACGGGTCTTTCCTACGGCTCCTGTCCTACTCTGACCTCGGCATTCACCTCATCCTTCTACGGACAGAAATATTTTCCGGTCAATTACAGTCTCACGAATTTCAATCTGATTGTTGCCGCATTTATAGCAAAATTCGCAAACACTCTTCTTGCGCAGTATGGCGGATACACCGCACCGTTTGCTATGCTTCTGATTCTTGCTGTTGCGGCACTCGGACTCAACGTTTCGATTAAGAAACCGTTTTCGGAAACAAAGGTTGACCCGACATCATTTAACTGACGCAAAAAGCTCTCCTGCACACCGCAGGAGAGCTTTCTTTTTTATCTCATATATGACAACGGCGTGTAATCCGTACTGTTTTGTAAATATACTTCCGTCTTGCCGCTGAGCAGCAGTCCGACACAACTCACGGCTGTCAACTGCGTTGAAATAATATTACATTAACGTTTCGCAGCCTTTGATTCTGCCCATCTGTCAAGGATTGGACTCTGAATCATCAAGCATCTTCACGCCTGTCTGTTTCAACCGATTTCAGCTTTCTTAACGTAACAACCGTTGCCCCGATAACTCCGAGACACAAAGCAAGAAGCATAAACGGAGTTATGGCAAATGTTGTTGCGGAAGCAATGTATCCGTATGCAAACTGAACGAAAAATCCTATTCCGTATGCACCGCTCATATGGTAACCCGTAATATCAGCCGAATAGTCTGCACCGAATCTCGCGGGCACGCTGTGGAGTACGCTCGGAAATACGGGGCCGTAGCCCATACCAATCAAAAGCAGACCGGCAAGTGCGGTTTTGCCGATGGGCAGAAGAAGAACAACCATTCCGACCGCCGAAATCGCCATACCGCCTTTAATAAGTGTATTGTCGGAGAGCTTTTCGGATAAAAACCCTGCAACAACTCTGCTGATCATAATTCCGCCGAAATATAGCGAAATCCATTTTGCGGCTTCGTCGGGTGAAACTGCGAGAACGTTGACCGCATAGGTTGCGCCCCAAGTGCCGATAGTGAATTCGCCTGCACAGTACAGTCCGAGGGATAGAATGCTCGTCAACATTCCTTTTTCTTTCATCAGATCAAAAAAGCTTTTCTTTGGCAACTCCCTTTGCACCGTTTCGGTTTTGGCAGACTTTTTCGGTTGAACATTCCACTTTTTAAGAGAAACCAGAATTATCAGAGCAATCGCAAACTGCAAAAACGCAATAACTCTGTATCCGTTTCGCCAGGTGCCGTCACCGCCGAGAAATGCAGACATTATTATCGGGCTCACCGTAACACCGAGACCCCAGCAACAATGAAGCCAGTTCATATGCTTTGCCTTGTAGTGAAGCGAAACGAAGTTGTTGAGACCCGTATCAATCGCACCGGCACCGTAACCCATAATGATTGTGCAAATCATCATCACAACGATATTCGGTGAAAAACTGATGCCTATAAGTCCGAGTGCGGTGAGGAGGGTTGAGAAAAACGTTACTCTGCCCGTACCGAATTTGCGCAGAAGCGGACCTGCAATGAATGCGATGCCGCCGGTAGAAACAGCTGTAACGACGCTGTAAACCGAACCAAAGCTTTCGGGCAGACCGAATTCAACGTGAACAACGGGCCACGAAACACCGAAAAGCGAATCGGGGAATCCAAGCGAAACAAAAGCAATATAAATTACAATAAGCAATGCCGTCATATAAATCTCCATTCAGATTATAAATTACAGACTTATTGTAGCATATTTACGGTTGGTTATCAATAATAAACACCGCTACGCCGTTTTTCATTGTCACGACAAGCGGTGTTTTTCTTTGTTTGATGATTATAACGTTTTTAAGAAATATGAATTTATCCGGATAAGCAGACTGCGTTTATGAAAAGCACTTACGGATTTTCAAAATATTCATTCCGTCTTTATACTCATAGGAGATTTCGTCCATTATGTTTTTTGCAATAAAGATTCCGAGACCTCCGACCTGCCTTTTATCTGCGGAAAGAGTAATGTCTGGCTCCGCCTGAATAAGAGGGTTATAAGGCACACCGCTGTCGATAAAAGTTATATCAGCAGCCTGTGGATTATCTCCGTTCTCAATGCTGACGGTTACATCTCCCGTTTCGGTGGTATATGCATAGTGAGCAATATTGCCGAAAATTTCGTCAACCGCAATATCTATCTGTGTCTTTGCCTTCATCGGGCAACCAAAGGCTTCAAGCTGTTCATTGATAAAATCCGTGACGGTCTGAATATTCTCAACGGTTGCAGCAACGGTTATTTCTTTCATCGAGGCAGATTTCTCTCCGTTAAACTTAAGACAAAGCATAGTGATATCATCAAACCGGGATGCTTCGCCCACAAACAAATCAACATCAGCCTTGACTTCGTGACAGATTTTCTGTGTGCCGCATTCTGAATTCTTATTCAGCACTTCAAGCAAACGTTTTTCGCCGTAAAGCTCATTTTCTGTGTTCATTGCTTCAGTAACGCCGTCGGTATAAAGATAGATTATATCGCCCTTTTCAAGCTGATATTCATTCTTGCGGTAACGGATGCCTTCCATACCTGCGAGAACAAAACCAGGTCTTGTTTTGAGATAGCTGAAGCTTCCGTCTGCGCGCTTTATAAGTGGAGGATTGTGGCCTGCGTTTGCAAAGGTGACAAGACCCGTTTTCGTGTTCAGCAGACCCATCCATGCGGTAACAAACATTCCCGCATCATTGCCCTCACAGAGTTTTTCGTTTGCGTTTGTAAAAACATCTTCGACGCTCATGCCTGATTCCGCATAGCTTTTGAGAAGGGTTTTTGACTGCATCATAAACATTGCCGCAGGGATTCCCTTGCCCGAAACATCGGCAACAAGGAAGGCAAGCGTATCCTCATCGACAAAATAAAAATCGTAAAAATCACCGCCAACCTCTTTTGCTGTGTGCATAGTTGCGCTGATATCAAATTCTTTTCTGTTAGGATACGGCGGAAAAACCGACGGCAACGCCGAATGCTGAATCGCTTTTGCAAAGGCAAGCTCCGCATCAATTCTCGCTTCCGCCTCGGAAATATATTTTTTCAGTGTGTTGACGGTAGAGTTGATGTCATCCGAAAGTGCATCAAACTCAATGTGTGAGCGCACGTCTACAACGGTATCGAGATTTCCTTCGGTTATAGCGGAAAGAGAATCATTGACCTTATATATGTTTTCAACAACAAGTCGTTTTACAAGCATGAAAATCATAATAAAAAGCGCTGCAAAAACAATAATCTGCATCACCGTTGTAACGCCTACCGAAACGTTTCGCGAAAGAGCCGCTTCGCTTTTGGGCATAACGGCAACTATGCGGTATCCCTCTGTCAACTGGTGCATACAGTAACAGGGTTCACCGTAAACATCGGCTGTAAACGCCTCGTTTTCGGGTATATTATCGGTATCAATCCAGATTCCCGTAACGTCAAGATTCTCTCCTTCATTGCCGTAACGGTCGCTGACAATGTTCCAGTTTTCATCAACAATTATAATTGAGCCGCCTTCGCCTACATGTCGGTTTCGGGTAACGCCGACAACGAATTCATCAATATCTTTCTGAAAACGTTCCGCACCGTAGCCAACCTGCACGAATCCGCCGTTTTCAAGCGTAACACCGCCGTACTTTCTCGAAATGGAAGCATCATAAGAAACAGGCTGATAGCTCTGCACATATTCGGTTTCGTCCGAAAGCAAAACCATAAATTCAGCAGACTGCCCGCCGCTTCTCATATCATAATTGAGAAAATCAGGATATGTGCTTGCGAAAATTATTCCGTCGGAATTTATGCAGTTGATTTCGGTAACACCGTATTTTTTTGTGAGCTCGGCAAGCAGTTCGGAAGTTATTCTTTCCGATTGATTCAAATCATCCGCTATCTGATTTGTGAGCTTTAAGAGGTTTTCGTCGGATGCGTCGATGATATCTTCTCTGACATCGGAAATGTTAAGTTCAAGCAAGTTAATCGCATTATTCTGCGAAATTTTTGTTTGCGAAATCCAGAGAAAAGCAGTTGTTGCCAGAAAAGCAATAACCACAAGCACCAACAGCCAACGCCCGAATGCACCTGATATATTCTGTTTTTTATTTCTCATAATCATTCAATGGTCAGAACGTCGCAGAAACCTGTGATTTCAAAAATTTCCATTATGGTTTCGTTTACGTTTCTGACAATCATTTCGCCCTGCTTATTCATAAATTTCTGTGCGCCCAGAAGCACACGCAGACCTGCAGACGAAAGATACTCAAGCGATGCAAAATCAAAAACAAGCTTTTCTATCCCGTCTATACTCTGATTAAGCTCCGCTTCCAGTTGAGGGGCGGTTGCGGTATCGAGTCTGCCCTCAAGGGCGATTGAAAGTTCATTTCCGTTAGCTGTTTTATTGATATTCATAGCTGTTTCCTCACTTTTTATACCCTGCGCACGATAACATGTTCAATCTCGCTTGTTTTATATCCGCAACATTTTCGGGTAATCCAATATATCGGATTGCCGTTCAGAATACCGCGTACACCTGTAATCGTTGCCTCGTAATTTTTAAGCAGTTTAGCGCATCTCGGACAATAATCGATTGTCGGAGGGTTTATTATTACAACGTCTCCGACCCTATATTTGAGGGTTACAACGGTGTCTGCACCTGTTCCGCCTGAGACTGCATCAAGCATATCGTCGTCAATTTCAAAGTTTTTGTTGTTCAATTCGTTATTCATAATCTTTCACCTTTCAATCAGAATGAGCTTACATATTCCCGGTCACTGTTAACATCCCGGACCCATTTTGCCGAAGTCCCAGAGCTTCCGTAATAACCTGTGCCGCATTTGGTGCAGGTCAGCATACACAGCTTTTTATACTCTCCGTTAGTGCAACAGACAAACTTTGCTTCATAACGGAAACGTTCATAATGCAGTTCGCAATTCCAGCACGCCCTTCCCGCTATATTGCGCACAATGCTGTGATTCGGAATCTTGCACTCCGAAAAATCAGCGGCGCATTCACCGCCTGCAACTGCATCAAGCTCGTCATCGCTGAGTTCTACGGGACCGTTGTTTTCCAAGATGTTATCAAGTTTCTCGTTTGATATAATAAATTCCTCCTTGAATTAAATTAAATATCAAGACGCTGTCTTTCAACAAGCTCAGCGAACTTTCCGTTTTTTGCTATCAATTCATCATAAGTGCCGTCCTCAACGATTTTGCCTTTTTCAAGATAGATGATACGGTCACATTGTCTGATGGTTGAAAGTCTGTGGGCAATAACGATTCTGGTACACTTGAGTTTATCGAGCGAATCCGAAACAATCTTTTGCGTGATATTATCAAGGGCGCTTGTTGCCTCGTCAAACATCAGGATTTTCGGCTTGGGAGCAATTGCTCTTGCAATCATCAGCCTTTGGCGCTGACCGCCCGAAACACCGCCTGAGCCTTCGGAGATGATTGTGTGCATTCCCATAGGCATTCTGCGGATATCATCGGCAATGCCTGCCATTTCTGCGGCATCCCACGCATCGTCAAGAGATAAGTGCGGTGCGGAAATCACAATATTTGAGTAAATATCCCCCTGAAAGAGTTTGCCGTCTTGCAGAACAACGCCGATTTTGCGGCGGAGTGAACGCAGGTCAACGGAATTAAGGTCTTTGCCGTCATAATAAACCGCGCCTTTCTGCGGCTTTTCAAATCCCAACAGAATTCTCATAAGAGTTGATTTACCGCAGCCTGTGGCGCCGACTATTGCCACATACTGTCCCGCACGGATTTTGAGCGAAAGGTCATCGATTACAAGCGGCATATTTTCGTTGTAGCGGAAAGAAACGTTGTTAAGCTCAATTCCGCCCGAAAGTCTGTCAATAACAAGCTTTCCTTCAGATATCTCGGGAACGGTTTCCATAATCGGTTTTGCCATTTCGATGATTGGCTTGAACTTTGCGATTGTGGTCGCTATGCCTGCAAGCGACATAAATGCACCCGAGATCATACCGTAAGCCGCATTGAAAGAACAGTAATCGGCAACGGAAATTTTACTTTTAACAGACATATAGTACATCACGATAACTCCGACAAGAGAAATGGCTGTGCTGAGCGTACCGTTCACCCTCAGAAACATCGGGGTATTGTATGTAGTTCTGACTACTTTTGCATAGAGTGACGACCAACGGGAATAAGCTCTTTTTTCGGAGCCCGAGAGTCTGATTTTCTGTATTCCCGAAATCAGAGCGTAGCTCATACCGTTTTCCTGCGCACCGAGCTCCATCTGCTTTTTGCTGTAATGCATCTGCAAGAATGACGTGACAAGCGAAAAAACAACGGTAATTAAAATAATTATCAATGCAGGAACTACCAGGTTCGGGGTGTAAGCGAAAATCTGTGTTATATATAAAAGCGAAAAAATTGAGGTAAGACCTGTGTTGAACACGGTTGATACAAGCATCGAGCACAGAGTCTGAATATTACCCGATCTGCTTGAAAGTTCACCCGAACTGTATTGCTTGAAGAAATCGGCAGGCAGAGATAAAATCCTCATCATTGTTGCCGCCTGAACAGAAAGCTCAAGCTTCGTTCCGACCCTTGCAGACAGAAGTCTTCTGACCGTCTGAAACAGCAGGGAGCTGACGGAAACGCAAATCATAAATATTGTTATGCCTGCCAGCATTTTTAAGCTTTGGTTTTCAACAACCGTACCGAAAAGAATATTGTTGAGCATGGGTGTCAGCATACCAACAGCCGTAACGGCAAGGGTTGCGGCGGCAACGAGAACGATGTCAGCAACCGACATAGTTTCGATTATGTATCTTGCCAGATCGTGAAGAGTAAGCTTTTTAAGAGGAAACGGCTTATAAAAGCAAATTGCTTCGCTTTCAAAAAGATTTTCATTTTTCTTTGAGAGTTTTATCCATTTGCCTGACGGAGCGTCAAAAAAGCTATATCCAGTAAGACCTTTCGGAATAAACGCAACAACACTGCCATCATCTTTTCTTGTGCCCAGAATTGCTCCGACCGCATCTTTATACCAACCTTTTTCAAGATTGATGTTTCTGCTCATAATGCCGTTGGGGCGCAGAAGATATTCAAGGCGGTCATTAAGATTTTTGAGATTATCGGGCACTTCAACGGGTTTGATTTTATAGTATCTGAGTATGTAATCGATTGCGCTGTCGGCTTTTTCGGCGTCGCTTTTATATGCTTCAGACATTTTTGTGCCGAGAACCGCATCTGCCATACCTACAAACGATTCTTCAAGAATTGCATCGTCATTTTTCTTGCGCAATTTTATCTGTTCGTCAAACCAACCCATTTATGACCACCTCCTTAATCGTTAGTTACAAGCTTCGTATAGAAGCCGTTAAGGGCATAAAGATCATCGTGCGTTCCGCGTTCAACAACAACACCGTTATCCAGAACTATAATTTCATCGCAATCCCTGATGGTTGAAAGACGGTGGGCAACCACAATACAGGTTATTCCCCTGTCTTTGATGGATTCGACTACCTCATATTCTGTTTTTGCATCAAGTGCCGACGTCGCTTCGTCAAGAATAATGATTGTGGGATCCTGGGCAAGCACACGCGCAATCTCCATTCGTTGTCTCTGCCCGCCCGAAAAATCCTTTCCGCCTTCTGTAAGCTTATAATTATAGCCGCCGTCACGCTGCATAATATCCTCGTGCAAATGAGCATCTCTTGCGGCAAGAATCATTTCAAAATCTTCAATCGAACTGTCCCACATTTTGATGTTGTTTGCAATTGTGTCTTCAAAAAGAATAACGTCCTGGTCAACAACAGCAAGAGAACCTCTGAAAACACTTTTGTCAATCTGCGTTATCGGTTTTCCGTCAAAGAGAATTTCGCCCTCCCACGGTTGATAAAGACCTGAAATAAGCTTTGATAATGTTGATTTTCCGCATCCCGAAGTGCCGACGAATGCAACTCTGCTTCCGGGTTTTAAAGTAAGATTGAAATCCCTGATTAACGGGTCGCCGAGCTTCGAATAACCAAAGCTGAGGTTTTTGATTTCCACTGCGCCCGTAAGTTTACTGTAAACCTCGTTTTCATCAAAAACACCGTTTTCACACGCAATATCATCGGGGTATCTCATAACGTCTTCAATGCGTTCCATCTCCGTTCTCATTTCCTGCATGGTCTGACCCGCGGTAATGAGATTTGATGCCGGGCTGATAAATGATGAGAGCATACCCTGAAATGCCATTATCATACCGACAGTGAATTCACCGTTAAACGTGAGAAAAACACCGACTGTCAGAACAGCCGTATTGGTTAAAACAGAAACTATTTGCGGAATAAGACCCAGAACATTATCAACCTTTGAAAACTTAACAGTCTGCGAATTGACACTCGCCTGATATCCCGACCACTTTTCAAAAAAACCGTTTTCCGCACCGCCGGCCTTGATTGTTTCTATCATCTCAATACCTGCAACCGATGTGCTTGCAAGTTTTCCGCTGTCACGGGACAAAACACGGGTCGAATTAATTCTCTTTTTAGAGATTATTCTTGAAACAAAAACGTCAATAACGATTGCAACCAAACCTATCATTGTAAGTACGGCATTGTATCTTATCATCACAACGAAATAGAAAATCATCATAAATGCATCAATGGCAAGGGGTGCAACCGTCGATATCAGCGTGTTTGAAACCGATGCGTTGGAGCTTTTTCTTGTCTGAATATCTCCTGCCATGCGCTGTGAAAAGAAATCCATGGGCAGATGAAGAACTTTCCACATAAAAGTGGTGTTACCGACGGCAGCTATTTTTGCGTTGATTCTTGCAGAATAAATTGCCTGAATCAAAGAAACCGTAAGCTGTATCACGGTCAGTGCCGCCAGACCCAGGATAAAAGGCAAAAACCACTCAGGGTTTTTCCCCGTCAGAAGACGGTCCATAAAAACTCTGGTAAACGCAGGGTTGATTATCCCTGTCAGCGAAGCGATAACCGTTGAGATTATTGTAAAAGCAACCGCAACACCCGCACCTTTGAGTCTTTTCTTTGCAAAATCATATACGCTGTCGGGTTTACCGCCCGGCTCAAAATTTTCTGACGGTTCAAACATCAGACAAATTCCCGTGAACGATTTGTCAAACGCCTCCATCGTCACGGAATATGTTCCTTTTGCAGGGTCATTAAGCACAGCCTTGTTGCCTTTGAAGCCGTCAAGCACAACAAAGTGATTGAAATTCCAGTGAATGATGCAAGGGAATCTGCCGTTCTTTTTTAATTGATCGGGTTCAAAACGGTAGCCTTTTGCCTCAAGACCGTAACTTCTTGCCGCTCTCAGAACATTTTTTGCGTTGGACCCGTCTCTGGAAACTCCGCAATCAGCACGCACCTGCTCAAGCGGAATCCATTTTCCATAATATGCAAGTATCATTGCCAGTGATGCGGCTCCGCATTCAAGCGCTTCCATCTGCATAACAACAGGCACTTTGGCAACGCCCGAATTCAACGGCTGTTTGACCGGTTTGTTCTTTTTTGCCATAACCTGCACCTCAATTTATCACAAAGGATATCGGGGATATACTTTCTATAATGATTTCGGCGCTGTAGATTCCTTCGGCAGAATCGCCGTCTACCGAAACGGGATAAACCCATTCTCCGTTTTGCAGGTTTCCGACATATCGTACATATTCTGAAAAATCATTGCCGACGAGAACGGGCTGAACCGAAATATCGGTTATCACACCTTCCTTGCCTCCTATCATAACGTTCATACCCTCTTGGATTTGCTCAATATCCGATTCTTTGACATATACGGTTATCCCTGAATTCTCAACAACCGCTACCGTTGTAACCGCAGTGTCAAGATGTCCGAGAATCCCCCATACACAAACACCGACAAGAAGAATCACGATGGCAGCAAGAACCATCCACACTCCCGGATTAGATACCCTTATATATTCGTTAAACTGTTCGGGCGAAGAAATCTTTTCCATACTCTTTTTTCTGAATAACTGTTCGTCCATAACGTTTTATCCTTTCTTCGCCGCAACATCTTCAAATGCCGCAGCAGTTACTTTTTCTACATATTCAATAAAATCTCTCAATATCCGCTGACCGATTGCACGGTAATCCATATTGAGAACTGCGGCTATCTTCATTTTCCGTGTTTCTTCAGGTATGCCGTATATACTCATTATCTGATTCAATGCTCCCGAAATTCTGACATTAAGCGGTGCTGAATTCTCTGTTGTCATAAGAGTTGCATATTCAATACCCGAAACAAGCGTTTCAGCTTCGATATACTGATATTCAGCCCAATCCTCGCAGTAATCGGTATAAACCTTCTTTGACCTTTCAAGGTCGTTTTTACGAATAATTTCAAGCGTCATCGGGCTTTGATATGCAGAAACAAAAAAGTCCTTTGCAATTTCATTTTCCTCACAAACCGCCGCCATCGACATAAGTTCAAGGCAGATTGACATAACCGGACCTGTGATGTCATCGGTTTCATTTTCCATCAGCTTCCACTGAAAATCACACAGCATATCAACAAGCTGTGCAAGCAGATGCTCTTTGGTCGGGAAATGAAACATAACGTTGCCCGGGCTGATTCCGACCTTTTCGCCGATTTGCCTTATTGATGTAACGGAATAGCCTTCTTCAAGAAACAATCGGCTGGCAATCCGAATAATTTCCAGCTTCGTAACGCTCGGTTTCTTTTTTCGCTTTAATGCCATCTCAGGTTTCTCCTCAATCGTCTGTAATAGAATACACTTTAGAGCGTGTTTTAGAACACGTTCTATTTTAAATTAAACCAACACTGTTGTCAATAGTTTTTATAAAAGAACTCGTTGTTTCGATCCTTTGACCAAAACAATTAATTGTTTTACCGTGAATAATTTATGTTTTAAGCATAAATTGATAATCAAACCATACCGATACTAAAAATAACCTGTTATTTACAACATCGTCACGGTTGATTGCCTGTTGTGCAACAATACTTAAGCTTGAAAAACAGTGGGATTTAAAACCGGACGGCGATTAAACATAACAGTAAAGACTGCATGGATTGTTCCGTGCAGTCTTTGTTATTGCATATGCAGTTATATTCTCTTCACACACTCAAATGCGCTTCTTGTTGCATCGGCAATTCTGCCAACCTTTTCGGCATCACCGATAAGATAGGTGTTTACACCTGAATTTTTAAGCTCGGTATAGAGTGATTTTTCGCTTTTTGCTCCGAGAGAAAGAACAACAAAATCCGTTGCAACTTCCGATTTATTCCCCTTTTTATCCTCGATAACAATCGATTCTTCCTTGATTGCGGTTAGCTTTTTTGCGGTGAGAAATGCGGTATTCTTAGCTTCGAGGCGAGGCATTATATCGTTGACATGCTGATGCCATACACCGGGTGCGATTTCATCCGCCATTTCAACAACGGTCACATTGTTGCCCGTAACGGTAAGTAACTCTGCGGTTTCAAGACCCGTCATACCACTGCCGATAACGGCAACTTTTTTGTTTTCAAGCACAACGCTTCCATCGAGAATATCGGTTGTTGTATAAACATTTTCACGGTCATAGCCGTCAATAAATTTCGGTCTTGAAGCATATGCACCCGTTGCACAGATAACGGCGAAAGGCTTTGCGTTTTCAACAAAAACTTTGGTAACTTCCGTATTCATCAGAAACTCAACGCCGAGTTTCTGACAGCTTGTGTGAAGGTCTTCTATGCACCACAAAAGCTTATCCTTATGGGGCGGTTTTACCGCAAGGTCAACCTGACCGCCGAGCTTATCGCTCTTTTCTGCAACGGTAACGGCAAAACCTCTTTTTGCGAACAATTCTGCGGCGGTGAGTCCTGCGGGACCCGAACCGACAACAAGAATCTTCCTGCCGTTTCCGTCTTTTTTAAGCTCATATTTTTCGCTCCCCACAAAGGGATTGACGGCACAATATCCGTGGTCGCCTATGTAAGCGTTATTCTGCATACTCTCGATGCAGTAAAGGCAGCAGATACAACGCTTGATATCCTCTGCGTGTCCGCTTTCCGCTTTCTTTGCCCAATAGGGGTCGGCAATATGCGGTCTGCCCAGCGAAATAATATCCTGAACACCCTCATTGAGTTGGCTTTCAGCCTGCTCGGGACTTCTGATAAGATTTGCAGCTATAACAGGAATGCTGACAGCATTTTTGACCGCCTGAGCCATATATTTTCTCCAGCCGCATTCAAACGAGGTCGGCTCAAGCCAGAAGTTAAACGCATCATAGGATGCCGACGAAACATCAATGGCATCAACGCCTGCTTTTTCAAGCCTTTTTGCTATTTCAACGCCTTCGTTGAGGTCGTATCCCTTATCTTTTTTGCCAATCATCGAGTAGCATTCGTCAACCGTGAGACGGACTATAATCGGGAAATCAGCGCCGCATTTTTCTCTGATGCCTGCGATGATTTCAAGAATAAATCTCATTCGGTTTTCGAGACTGCCGCCGTATTCATCGGTACGTTTGTTGGTGTTGGGCGATAAAAACTGCTGAAGCAGGTATCCGTGAGATGCGTGAAGCTGAACGCCGTCGCAACCCGATTTTTTGACTCTGACAGCTGCATCGATAAAGTCATTTATAAGGTTCTTGATTTCTTTTTTGGTGAGTGCTCTGTTGTTGCCGTCGGAGAAATAACTGTTTTCGCATTTTGAGGGTGCAACAACTCTCGGAACGATGTGATGCTTCATAAGAAGTTTACCTGCCGGCACAACCTTATAGAGCATATCTTTGAAAAACGGCATCGCTTTATCGCACGCAATACTCAACGGAAGAGTGCCGATGAGCAGACCCATATTCTGCCTGCCGGGATGATGAAGCTGAACAAAAAGCTTTGAGCCGTGGGAATGAATACGATTGGCAAACTCCGCCATTCCCTCAATCTGATAATCGTGACTCATGCCAAGCTGTGCAAACGCCGCACCGCCCGTAACATCGTTGACTCTTGTGATTTCGGTTATGATAAGGCCCGTACCGCCTTTGGCTCTTTCTTCGTAGTAATCCATAAGTTGCTCTGTTGTGCGTCCGTCAAACTGACCGAAATCCATGAGCATCGGAGCCATACATATTCTGTTTTTTATTTCAACATTTCCGATTTTAATGGGAGAAAAAAGAGTTTCGTATTTCATTTCAACAAATCCCCTTTCTGATATATACAAATTTTATCATTTTTGTTCAGAAAACGCAACCTGTTTTATTGACACAGAGATGAATATAGAATATCATAGGTATATACTCTGACAAGGAGAGATATTATGATTAAAAATAAAAAAATCGTTCTTACGGGTGCAGACAGCGGTATAGGTCTTGAAGTTCTCAGAATCCTTGCGGCTGAAGAATCCAATAAAATACTTGCCGTTGATATTAACTGCAACAATATGGATAAATTTTCCGATAACGTTACTCCGTTTGTCTGTGACGTTTCATCGCAGGAAAATGTTGACCTGATATTCAACAAGGCTAAAAAGCTTTTCGGCAAGATAGATATTTTCTATGCGAATGCAGGTTATCCCTACTATGAACTGATGGATTACACCGATTGGGACAGAACGGCAAGAATGTTTGAAACCAATGTTTATTCTCCCATATATTCATATCAGAAATTCGTGCGTCATCTCAACGGCAGAAAGGGACATTTCTGCATAACCGTTTCGGCAATCGGCAAAATGGCAATGCCCGGATTTACTACATATTCCGCATCAAAATTTGCAATGGAGGGTTTCCAGCAGGGAATCCGCTTTGAATTGCCGGAGAATGTAAAACTCACCTGCCTTTATCCCATCGCAACAGACACAAACTTCTTCGCAACCGCAAATGAGGTTGAGTTTGAAAGACCGTTCCCTGTGCAGAGCCCGAAAACGGTTGCAAAGAAGATGGTCAAGGGTATCGAAAAGGGCAAAAAGAGTGTTAATCCGAGCTTCCTTTTCACTCTTTCGGGCGTGCTTTTCACAATTTGTCCGCCAATAAAAAAGGTTTATCTTGCTCTTGAAAAAGGCAAGCTGAAAAGATTTGCCGAAAAAGTCGGCAAAAAAGTTGACTGAGAATTTAATTAAAGCCGCCCGATTACTCGGACGGTTTTTGCGTTATATCTTCTTATTCATCAATCCGTGTTTGATGCAATAGATATGCAGATATCCTCTGCCACGGAGTTGTAAGCGGGTTTCTGCATTGCCTTCGGGATAGAATTTGACAAACCCTCGTTCAAAAAATCGGGGGTTATCTTTTTCATATTTTGAGCAACTGCCGTAAGCAGACATTACTGTGCTGATTTTCCTGTTTTAAATCCTTATATATCAATGGTTCTGCTATACTGTTCACAAACAGAATACGGTAAAACTATAATTTATCGAAGAACGTTCAAATTAAATTTTTATTAACCAATATTTATTGAATAATGTATATTTTTTTGCTATACTTATTGCAAATCCATAATAAAGGAGCTTGAAATATGAAAGACATCACTTTAATTATTATGGCTGCAGGTATGGGCAGCAGATACGGCGGCCTTAAGCAGATTGACCCCATCGGAGCAAACGGCGAAATTATACTTGATTATTCTGTATACGATGCTATAGAGGCTGGTTTTGACAAGGTTATCTTTGTTATCAAGCACGAAATTGAAAAAGACATTAAAGAGATTATGCATGGCAAATATGAAGACAGAATCAAAGTCGGATATGCTTATCAGGATATAAACAATCTGCCTGACGGTTACAAGGTACCTGAGGGAAGAACAAAGCCTTGGGGTACAGGTCACGCAGTACTCTCTTGCGACAGTATGGTTGACGGACCATTTGCGGTTATCAATGCCGATGATTATTACGGCAAAGAAACTTTCAGACTTATTTACGATGAACTGAAAAACAACAAGAGTGAAAATGAATTCTGTATGGTAGGATTCAAGATTGAAAACACCTTGACAGAAAACGGTCATGTTGCAAGAGGAGTCTGTCAGACTGACGCCGAGGGTTATCTTACAGATATTGTTGAAAGAACAAAAATTGCACTCAGAGACGGTAAAATTATGTTTACCGAAGATGACGGTGAAAGTTGGACAGAGCTTGAGAGAGGAAGCACCGTATCAATGAACTGCTGGGGTTTCAGCAGTATGATGATGACGGAGCTGAAAAACCGTTTTGCTGATTTCCTTGATAAAAACGAAGACAATATGCTCAAATGTGAATACTTCCTGCCCTTTGTTGTTGATGACTTGCTGAAAGAAGGCAAAATCAGTGTAAAGGTTATGGATACCACAGAAAAATGGTACGGTGTTACATATAAAGAAGATAAGCAGGCTGTAGTTGATGCCATAAGGCAGAAGATAACTGACGGTGTTTATCCTGAAAATTTGTGGTGATTGCAGACAATCTTTTATTTGAAGACACCGGGAAAATGGTAAAAACCTTAACGAAGGAGATAACAATGGCAAATTCATTTGAAATCAAAGGCTCTGAGTTTTACCTTAACGGCAAGCCCTTTAAGATTTATTCGGGAGCTATGCATTACTTTCGTACCCTCCCCGAATATTGGGAAGACAGATTATTAAAGCTGAAACTTGCAGGCTTCAATACTGTTGAAACCTATGTTTGCTGGAATCTTCATGAACCCGAAAAGGGTGTCTTTGATTTCAGCGGTATGCTTGATATCGTAAGGTTTATCGAAACAGCTCATAAGCTCGGTCTGTATGCAATAGTAAGACCCGGTCCGTATATCTGTGCAGAATGGGACTTCGGCGGTTTTCCTGCCTGGCTTTTAAGGGATAAAAATATCGAACTCCGCTGTAACAATGAAGCTTACCTCGGTCACGTAAGAGATTACTTTGAAAAACTGTTTTCAATTCTTAAACCTTTGTTTATCACTAACGGCGGAAATATTATTGCTATGCAGATTGAGAATGAATACGGCAGTTACTCCAACGATAAAAAGTATCTTTGTGCACTTTCCGATATGTATGATGAGCTTGGTGTGGATATATTGAAGTTCACTTCTGACGGAGCATGGTGTAATATGCTTTCAGGCGGAACGACAGACGGTATTTTACCTACTCTCAACTTCGGTTCACGTGCTTCAACTGCTTTCGACGCATTAAAACCTTACGGTGAAATACCGAAAATGTGTATGGAGTTCTGGTGCGGTTGGTTTGACCACTGGGGTGAAAAACATCACACGAGGAAAGCTGATAATTTGATTCCCGAGCTCGAAGAATTCCTTAACCAAGGAGCTTCCTTTAATATGTATATGTTCCTTGGCGGAACTAACTTTGGTTTTACTGCAGGTGCAAATCATCAGAAGGGCTATGAACCTACTGTTACAAGCTATGATTATTGTGCTCCCTTAACTGAATGGGGGGATTATACCGATACATATCACAAAATAAGAAAACTTCTTTGCGAAAAACAGAATATTCCTATGGCTGAGTTGCCTGCACCGCCTGAAATGCAGAATATCGGTACGGTAAAGCTCACAGAGTCTGCAGATTTGTTTGATAATCTTGGCAATATTGCTCAGAAACACTATTCACCGCTTCCGAGAAGCATGGAATCATACGGTCAAAACTTCGGTCTGATTTATTACGTTACAAAGCTTAAAGGCAATTATGATGCAGGATTTCTTTCAATTGATGATGTTCACGATTATGCATACGTTTATTTTGAAAAGAAAAAAATCGCAACAATAAACAGGTGTAAAGAAAAATCTCTGTTCAACAGGATCAAACTAAAAAAACAGCTTTTCGTTAAGGGTACAAAGTCCGAAAGTGAAATAGGTATCCTTGTTGAGGGAATGGGCAGAGTAAATTACGGCAAAAAGCTTTATGATCGTAAGGGTATTTCAAATGTTCATTTTGCAAATCAGGTGTTGACCGATTTTGATGTTTACACAATACCCTTAGATAATCTCGAAAGTATTAAGTTCAAGAATATTAAAACG
The DNA here is from genome assembly GCA_017502085.1 of Clostridia bacterium. Classification (GTDB taxonomy): domain Bacteria; phylum Bacillota; class Clostridia; order Oscillospirales; family Acutalibacteraceae; genus CAG-177. The sequence continues at coordinate 141,105 of JAFVVQ010000050.1, forward strand.
GAAAATAAAAACGGACCTGTGTTCCTCAAAGGTAAATTCAAAGCAGGTAATGGTGAGTGCTTTGTTAATATGAACGGCTTTACAAAGGGTTATGTTTTTGTCAACGGATTCAATCTCGGCAGATATTGGAATATAGGTCCGCAAAAAGCTTTGTATCTGCCCGGAGCAATTCTCAAGGATGAAAACGAGATTATAATTTTTGAAATTGAAAAATACAAAACACCTGAAGTTGTTATCGGAGCAAATCCAATGTTAGGGTAAAGAAAATATAGTGTTGAGGTAACCGTATGATCAACATAAAAGACATTAAGATCTTATCTTCTCTTGAAAAAATCTACGACAGCGATAAAATGCCAACAGCCGAATATAAAGGTTTTTCTATGCTGAAAAATGAAAAGAAATCTTTTCAGCTTGCAATAGAAACTACAGAGGATTGTGAAATAAATTTAGTATATAAAAGCACGGTTAAAGACTTGCGCATATATACTGTCCGGAATATCAAATCCGATTTCCCTATGTGGAAAAAAGGTGCCGACGACTATTTCAGATTCAGCGAAAGCGGATATTATCCCGATTTGCTTTTGCCCTCTGACGGCAAAGTGAATGCCGAGAAGGGCATAACTGTTTTTTGGTTCGAGGTTGACGCTGCTCAGAACGACGCAGGTAAACACAGAATAGACTTCACCGTCGGCAGCAAGAAAGCAAGCATTGAAATTGAAATTATTGATGCAGAGCTTGATTTCAAAGATTTTGTTTACACTTGCTGGTTTCATACGGATTGCCTGATGACTTATTATAAATTCGATGCTTTCTCTGATGAATACTGGAGAGTAACGGAAAACTTTCTGAAAACTGCAAAAGAGTACGGAATGAACTGTGTTCTGACTCCGATTTTTACGCCTCCTCTTGACACACAAAAAGGCAAGGAAAGACCCACGGTTCAGCTTATTGATATAACAGTAAAAGACGGTGTTTACTCTTTTAACTTTGACAAGCTTACACAGTGGATTGAAATGGCTCATCGCTGTGGTATTGAATATTTTGAACTTGCTCATTTTTACACACAATGGGGAGCAAAGCACGCTCCTAAAATTATGGCAACGGTCGACGGTAACTATAAAAGGATTTTTGGTTGGAAGACGCGTGCAAACTCACGCAGGTATAAAGACTTCCTTACGGCTCTTTCTGTTGAACTTAAGAAATATTTTGAAGAAAGAAGTCTCAAAAGCAAGGTGCTCATCCATGTAAGTGATGAGCCTAATGCCGCTATGCTCCGTACTTATAAAAAAGCTTCCATGCATATTCACAGCCTTTTTGAAGGTTATAAAATTGTAGATGCTCTTTCGGATTACTCTTTCTATAAAAAGAAAATAGTTTCAAATCCAATACCCGCAAGTGACCATATAGATAAGTTTATCGGAAATGTTGATAATCTCTGGGTATATTATTGCAGTGCCCAAACGAATCACAATGTTGCCAACAGATTTTTCTGTAACGAATCAATAAGAACAAGAGTCATCGGTTATCAGATGTTCAAATTTGGCATAAGAGGTTTTTTGCAGTGGGGGTATAATTTCTATTTTACAAGGCTTTCAAAAGCTCCTGTAAACCCTTACGAGGTTACAGATGCAGGCAAAGCGTTTCCGTCAGGTGACAGTTTTGTAGTGTATCCGGCAGAAAACGGCACAGCTTATCATTCGCTCAGGCTTAAAGTTTTCTATGATGCTCTGCAGGACATGGCTGCACTCAATACGCTGGAAAAACTTACAGATAAAAGATATTGTCTTTCTGTTATCGAAGAAGAAGGAAAGCATAATATAACATTCAGAGAATATCCTCATAATGACGGATGGCTGCTTACAACAAGAGAAAATATAAACGCTGCTATCAAAGAAAACATGTGTAAATAAACAAGAAAAAGCAACCACCGGCTCAACTGTGTATGAGCCGGTGGTTGTGTAATTTTTGCTTGCAGTTAAAATAACAAGCGAATAATACTACTGCAAATCGATTTTATATGTATTTTTGTCCAAATCAATAACGACAGATGTGCCGTCTGAATAAGTAGCTTTTTGTTTACGGTAACTTCCCAGGAACTCGTGCTTTGACATTTCCTTGTTATAGAGCTTTGCCTGCAACTCGCAAAGAGGTCTGATGCGTTCAAACTCTTTCTTCAAGTCTTCGTCGCTCATCATTTCAATATCAGCTGTACGGTTGTCTGTTCCGATTTTACGAAGAGAATTTCCATATGGGTGAATATACGGCATACCTGCATTCAATGCGCCGTATAAGTCACCGTCTTCGCCTTTGGGAATACCCCAGTTGTTAAACCAATTCCACGGAACCATAATACAATCGTGATAAACAAGATTTCCGAGAGGAACAGGAATTCCGACCGCCTCGCCGTTTTCTTGAGGGCGAAGAGCATGGGGGCCGTGATGTACAAGCGCAAGGTGGTTGAGAAGCTGCATCCCCGGCTCTTCGGAAGACATGACAAACCCCTTTTTGTTAAGATAATCAAAGCACTCGCCACGGAATTGCATGCTTTCCTCTCTTGTAATTCGGTGGTCTTTGTGGAAACACTCATCTCCCTGCATAATTGAAAAAACATCAAGATATGCTCCCTGTACATCGACACCGTGTTCTTCGAGCTCGGAATAAGTTCTTTTTACGGCTTCAAGAGCAAATCCAGAGCAAAGATAGCTGTGTTCACCGCCATCCCAAATTGAGCAATACGGATTTGTGCCATCAATATTTGTCACGGCTTTTTCTTTGTCAAAAACAGGACTGTCGTAATAATAATCTCTGTATTGGTCATGCAAAGCAAATACATAGCCAAGTTCACGGCAAACTTCAGAAAATTTCTTGAAGCCGTCCCATCCGCCTGCTTCTTCACAAGGCGGAAGAATATAGGGGTGCTTGTTGTCGTATCCGTCTTTACCCCAGCCGTCAGTATGAATATACAGCTTATCCAGACCAAGAGTTTTAAGCCTTTTCATTTGTTCCGCACGCTCACGGAATGTGGCGCAAAGAATTTCATTCGAGCCGTTTTTGTCATAGAACTGCGATTTCTCATTGATTTTTGAGAATATTTTGTGATGAAGAACGGGAGCACCGATAATCTTTTTTATGTTGGGATTTTTTGCGATTTTTTCATCGATGGTAACAAGCTGATTTTTCTCAATCAGATAATTGCGGTAATCCTTTGCAACGGTATTGTAATCACCGTTTTCGTGGAAAACAAATCGGATTTTTCTTTCATAGGACAGTTTGCCGAGTGATGATTGCCAGTAAACTGAATTAACAAATGCCCTGTGTTTTCCGAATGATGAATACATAGAAGCGTCATAAGGAGTGTCAACAATAGCCGTAAACGTATGTCCATCGCATACCCGGCCCCAGACAGGCATATAACAATCGCCTGTGTTTATCGGGCGTTTTATGTGTGCATATCCGTATATTGTTGTAAAATTCTTTTTATATCCGTCAGGAAGGATAAAGCCTTGACGCATAGGGTCAACGTGATAAGAGATTTTTCTTTTTAATTTTGAATTAAACGGTGCGGGAAAATAGACAGCCTGAATGTCATATCCTGCTTCATTTTCTGCTTTCAAAGAGAATTCAACAGTATCTTCACCTGTTATCTCGGCAGTGCAGACAATAGTAAAAGGCAGCTTTTTGCCGAATGCTATGAAATCAGAATAGCGGGTAACGATTTTTTTCTCCGAAAATTTAGTTTTCTTTTTTAGAGCTGACCAAAAAGGACGGGATATGGCTATATACTTATCCCCGACTTTTTTGCGGATAGTTATATAAGGCTTTCTGCCATCGCTTATCCATGAAAAGCCGTTGTGTGCAATCTCGTAATTTCCGCTGAATTTACTGAAATTTAGTTTAATATTTTTTTCGGCCATTTCAAACCTCCGAATTTACAATATAATGATGGTTGAACTTATCTGTAACCTTTTTTGTCAACAACTGTTTTGTTCATAAAATCATCCTCAAAAACAATTCACACATATTCAATTATTATAACTTTTCCGTATTAATCTGTCAACTGACTTGCTAATCCGATCCACCTTATATCCCATCTTGAAAACATTTAACAATTGTATAAAAAAATCGGGTATTTTGTTGCTGTTCCCGATTTCAAGAGCGTTGGTGTAAGAGACGGCAAGCGAGATTTCACGCCCAAACCTGTGGGAACCATCGGATTCGAGTAATGATTATATTTAACTGAATATCAAAGCATCAGATTTATCTGCTTGAAAAAGTACAACGGCGGCATGGAGAGCTGATACTCCTTGCCGCCGTTATTTTAAAATTGCATATTCAATTCATTGTTGGTTTTATGCTTTTATTTTACAGATTATTTAGCTTTAAGTCTCTTTTCATAAGCCTTCTTTTCTGCTTCTGCAAGTTCTGCTTCTATACGGGCATCTTCCATAGCTTTTTCGTGTCTTGCTTTTGCATCTTCATAAAGACCTTCGATTTCTTCAAGCTTTGCGTAATTTTCTGCCTGAATCAAAAGTTTTTGAGCCTTAATTACAGGACGGGCAGCACGTGAATAAAGTGAATTCTCGGTTGTTGCATCTTTTATTTCTTTTTCAACAACCTTGTGTTCATTTTTCAGGCTCTTGATTTCTGCTTTGAAACGTGCAATTGCCTCTTGATCTTTTTCGTCTTTAGCCTTGTAAAGATTGTTATATGCCTCTTCAATTTTTGCGGTGATTTCGTCTTCACGTTCAAAGAGTTTTTCAAATACTCTTGCATCAAACTCTGTAATGCTGTTGCCAAAGTGTTTCTTTGCAACTTTTTGTGCATCAACAAAATCCTTAGCAACGGAAATTGCATTTTTTCTGAATTCTTTTTCTTCTGTTGTGCTCTTTGGCAAAGCCCTTGCATTTACAAGGTCATTACGGTTATAGTTATAAATTGCCTCATAACCTGAAGAAGCGGTTGTTCTTGCTTGTTCAAGTTGAATTCTGCCAAAGGCTGTATTGAAACGGGACATTTCTTCAAGAACTATTTTTGAAATTTCAAGATCAACATTGAATTGTTTTGCCGCTTTGTATTCTTTTTTTGCCGCTTTCTTTTCTGCTTTATCTTTTGCCTGTTTTATTGCAAGCTTGTATTCTGAAAGATTTTTTGGCTGTGCATTTTCAAGGTCTTTTGCCTTTTTAATTATGTCCATTGTTTCTACAAGGTCGCCGTCCTGAAGGACACCGTTACCGTAGTCTTCAAACAATGCACGGATTTTAAGAACCTTGATAATTCCTTGCTGTTTAACCTCTGTAAGATCATAGAAGAAATAAGGAACAACATTCATAAATGCACCGATAACAGATGCTGCAATTAAAACGCCGAAAATGGCTATGAATGTTTCTTTATGGTAAAGAACATTGTAAACATTGGTCGGGTCATCAAGAGGTCCTTCCTGTGCGATAATTAAAGGTAATAATTCCTGAAGTTTTGTTTCGTTAAATCCGACTTTTTCGTAAATAGCGGGAAGAACGGAACTTGTTGCCATTGTAACAATACTGCCGATAAGACCGACAGCAGCAAACATACCGTCAATTCTTTCGCCTGAAACATACTGCTGGTAGTCACGGATATCACCGTTAATGCTTGGTGTAAGGATATGTCCGAAAGCACCGACAAGTGCATTCATCCAAAGGCAGATAAGAACAAGCCAAATCATAATGCTCATATCGGAATATTTAACAATAGGATAAATAGCACCGATAAAGATGATATTCAATGTATTTATCAGAAGGAGAGTTTTTCCTTTGCCGATTTTCTTAATTGCAATCGGAGCCAAAAGCATACCCCAAAGAGATGCATTACCGTAAACGGTAGTAATAAGAGCATATTGACCTGCAGTACAAGCGTGTTGGTATGAGTAAAGCCAGTTGAGAATGTTGAAACAAGCACCCTCAAGGAAGCCTAACCAACCTGCAAGCGATGTAATCCAAAAATACTTGTTCTTTGTAACCTCACGCAGAGCATCCATAAACTTGATCTGCACAACATGGGTTTTTGCCTGAATTATTTTTTCGTTAGTATTTGCATAAACGATAATGCTGAGGAAAAGACCCAGAATAAGAATGGGCACCCAGATGTATCTGTAAATTCTGATATCGTTAAGGTTATCGGTACCTATAAAGTTCTTTGCAAAAAGCGGAATGATGATACCTGTAACTGACGGTCCAAAGGATTCAACAACCGCTTTGACAGATGAAACATTTGCTCTTTCCTGAGTGTTGGGAGAAAGAACGACTACATAATTGTAGTATGCTTCATAAAGAAAATTATAGAAGAATTGGAAACCGATGTTGAAGAGAAGAACAACAACGCACTTTGTAACCTGACTCTCCATTTTTTCATAAGGCATCCAGAAATAACCGATTGATAATAATACGGTAGGAATGCCCATTGAAATCAGATACGGTCTGTATTTACCCTTTTTATTTCTTGTGTTATCGACTATATATGCTCTTACCATTGTAAGAGGGAAGCTGATAACAACCGCAATAAGATATATGTAATATAGTTTCATCGGTTCAATACCGATGGTATTGCCCACAAAAACGTTGGTGGCAGATAAAAGCACCGATGAAACACACTGGGTAATGAATCGGATACCCATACCGCCGCCGGCAAGAGATGCAATCTCTTTAACGCTCATATAATTGCCTAACGGTGGCGTTTTCCAGTAAGTTTTTACATAAGAAAAACCATCTTTAACTTTATTGACTAAAGTCATATTTCCACTCTCCGGATTTTATTTTATAAAATTATAGCATTTTAAAAAAGATAAATCAATATTCTGATAACTATTCTTCTTTTTTAAGTGCAGACTGACAAATGTGTTATGAATAAATCATTAAAGTTATAACAGCTTTTTGGACTTGTAACCCAAAAAGAGTTATGATATACTTAACTTATAATATTTTATACGGAGGTTTTCGTTATATGGAAAGCGAAGCTAAAACAGGCATTTTTGCAAAAGCGAAGGACACAATCCGTACTGTTAAAGAATATTGGAATGTACCTGCCAAAGGTAATTATATTCCTTATAAAGAAGTTGTTGCAATCAGCGGTGCAGGTTTTGGCGTGAACTGGGCAATGCTTCTTGCAGGTCAAATCGGTCTGAGTGCAGGTAATTTCCTTGTCGGTGCAAGCATCGGACTCCGTCCCATGGATTTGCAGATAATGCTCACCGTTGCCAATCTTATCGGCATTCCTATCGGTATTTTCCGAAGCTGGTATTATGACAACCATCATATTCCCGGCGGAAAATTTTTGCCTTTTATAAAAAGAACAGGACTGCCCATTGTTCTGATATCAATGATATTTGTATGGCTTCCGTATGAATATTTCAACTATACGACAAAAGCGGTTGTTGTCTGGCTGATGTATTTTCTGCTCAGTCAGTTCCTTTGCTTCTACAATGAAAGCTACACCTATTTTCAGCAGATAATATCGCCCAATGCTCAGGAAAGAGCCAACGTAATGAGCATTTCGCAGGTTATCTATTCCCTTGCACCGACGATTTCAAATTTGTTCATTCCGATGATTGCAGGCATGACATGGGGTCTTGACAACATATGGACCTACCGTGTTATTTTTCCGGTTTTCACAATAATAGGTTTTATTATCAGCACAATTTTCTTCCGTAAGGTAAAAGAAAGACTTATTCTTCCCAAAAAGAAGCTTGAGCCCGTCAGAATGCTTGATGCTATCCGTGAGGTAGCAAAGAATAAGTATTACTGGATTATTCATGCGGCTGCATGGGTTGTTTTCCTTGAATCGGGCTACGGCATCATTCTTAACTGGTCGTTTGTTTATGCACACAACGGACAATACGATTCCTATCTCGGTCTTGCAAACACCGTTATCGGCAATGCGGCACTGTGGTCGATGCTTCTTGCGCCGCTTGCGATCAAGGTGATGGGCAAAAGAAATCTTCTCATAACATCTAACACAATTAATATATTCGTTCTCATTATTCTTTATTTTACATACCGCAATCTCATCCTGATTTGCGTTCTCTGGTATTTTAACACGTTTATAAGCACATTCTGGAATATAGTTCAGCACCAGATAAGTGCGGATATGAGGGACTATCACCAGTGGAAAACGGGTGTCAGAGTTGACGGACTTTTCGGACCTCTCGGCATGATAGGAACGATTATCGGCTTCTTTACAGGTATGGTATATCCCGCAATCTATGAAAAAATGGGTCTGCTTGAGGATTACAGCGTACTTTATGATGACACAATCCGCAATAATCTTTTTGAGGTGCTTATTATATGCTCCGCAGTTGGCGCTTTCCTCAATCTTATTCCGTTCTGCTTCTATGACCTTACTGAAAACAAGCACAAAGCATATGTTGATGTGCTTAAAATCCGAGCTATGTTTGAAAACTATTCTCTCGGTGTTCTTGAAGACGGCGAGCTTGAAGAGGCTATGGAGATTATCCGTGAGGCAAATGATAATTTCGGCAAAGAAAAAGTCAAGGCAGATAAAACCGCATCAAAAGCAGAAAAGAAGGCAATAAAAGAAACCAACCTTGCCATAGAGAGAGCCGATATTATTATGCAGGATCTCAACAAATTCTCGGGGGAAGCGGGTATCGCAAGATTAACGCAGGCAAGAGCCGACTACGCAAACGGAAATCTTTATTTCTATGAAAATACTCGCGAAGGAATGAGAAATGCCAGAAGTCTGCCGAAATCAACTGAAACAGAAAAAGAAATCCGTTCCGATGCAATCAAAAATGCACGGGTCAAGAAAGAAGCCGCTTCTCTTATTAAAAAATACGGAATTGATAATATTGTTGCTCCTGATGAATCTGTAAAAGAGGAACTTCAGAACAGAGAAACAAACAGCTTTGCTGAAAGCATAAAGGTAAGAAAAGAGCTCAGAGCATATCTTAAGGCGGTTTCAATCTACGAAAGAGCCGTAAAGCCTTATACCGATGCGAAAAATCTTATCGAACAGGCTGAAAACTATACTCATTACGAAGAAATTGAAGCAAGATATGCGGCAATTTCGGAAGAATAATCAGGAAAAGGACTAAGCGATATGGAAATTCTTATTAAGCAAACAGTTTCATTTTTAACATCAATTGCACTTGTTGTTGCAAATTTTTTTGGCATAACCTCACTTTCTTTCATTGAAAAGGTTGACGACTTCAAAGTTACAACATATATCAGGGGCGAATATGTTCAGTCCGAAAACAGTCTTTATCCGGAAGACTTTGATATTGTAACCGACGTCATTCTTTTTGAATGTGCATCATTTAACAATAAGGGTGAGGTTATCTGCAATGAGCCCGTTCTTGAAACCGCACTTGCCAATATCCGAAAGGCAATCGGCGACAGAGATATCAGCATTACACTCAACTTCCTCGGGCCGTGGGGTGTAACTGATTCGGATGTATGGGAAGAACAGATGGAAGCTCAGAGCAATGAACACAACAAGGCTTTCACAAGCGGTGTTCTTGAAGACAATATCATCGCCGTGCTTGATAAATATGATTTTGACGGAGTTCATTTTGACTATGAATATCCTCTTTCAGACAACGCGTGGAAGTATTATAACGACTTCCTCGTTTCTCTTGATAAGAAGCTCGGCAACTACACTCTCGGAGTAGCAGGCAACTACTGGAACATTTATTTTACCCGTGAAGCCCTCAACGCTATTGATACTTTTGAGCTTATGATTTACGACATGGTAGACGGTGAAGGCAGACATGCCACTTATGAAGACACAGTAGCAGCTGTTCAGAGGCTCGGATTTCAGGGCATGATTTTTGAGAAGGTCAATATCGGACTTCCGTTCTATTCACGACCCACAGATATGTCAGCCTATTGGTACGGATATAACGGCTGTTACGAAGGGATTGACGAAAACGGCTGGTATCATTGTGACAACACAAACAAAGATTTCTGGTTCAACACTCCCGAAGTTATAGAAGCAAAAACAGAGTACGCAATCAACAACGGTTTCGGCGGAGTTATGATATGGCATTATAACTGTGACCTGCCTTCAACTCACGAAGATTCCCTTCTCAGAGCGGTTGACAGCGCGATAAAAAAGTGTAAATAATAAACCTCTTATCAAAAGGGAATGAAAAGCAGTGGAATTTAAAACTGTTTTCGGTCCGGATACAGGCGTACCTTCGGATTATTACAGAATAAAAACAAAGAACAGTGATAACAATTAAGTGGTACAGACTGAAACGGCACGGTAAAAAAGCCAAAAGAACTGCAATCTTACCGAAAGGTTTGGTTGCAGTTCTTTTAAGATAAAATTATATTTATATGTATTAAAGGAGAAGTGTATGAAACACACATTGATTTCTAAAGATAAAAACCAATACGTTGCAAACCTGCATTGCCACACCACACTCTCTGACGGAAGAAAATCCCCCGAAGAAATCCGTGACGCATATAAAGCGCAGGGATACAGTATTGTTGCATTTTCAGACCACGATAATTATTTTGATCACAGCGATTTCTGCACGGATGATTTTATTGCCATAAATTCCTTTGAGGCAGATATCAGCGACAATATTGTAAGCAGCAGTCAGTTCCGCAGATGCTATCATCTTAACGCATTCAATATCAATGGTGACAAAGAGGTTACACTGCCCGCAACACCCGATTACAGAGATATGAAGGCGGTAAACGAATACATACATAAGCTCAGGGATCTGGGATTCATCGTTGCCTATAACCACCCCTACTGGTCAATGCAATGCCTCGACGATTACCGTAACCTTGAAGGTTGCAGTATTGTTGAAATATATAATAACTCTGTTTTTATTGAGGGCGGTGACGACGGTCAGGAGCAGGTTTATGATGAAATGCTCCGTAGCGGAAAACGACTGTTTTGTACTATGGCAGACGATAATCATAATGAATTTCCTTTTGGCGATGTGCGTTGCGACAGTTTTGGGGGTAAAACAGTTTTTCTCTGTGATTCGCTCAGCTACGAATCTGTTATCTCCGCTATGCAGAGCGGGTCGTTTTATTGTACCCGTGAACCTAAAATTTTCGAGCTTACTTTGGAAGACGGCAAGGTTCACATTGAATGTTCACAGGCTCAACGCATAGCACTTTCAACTGCAGGCAGACGTTCAAAAGCATTGCACGCCCCTGAGGGTGAATACGTAACTCAAGCAGATTTTCAACTGGAGAATGAGGATACATACTTCCGAATTGAAGTGATAGGACCATCAGGGAAAAAAGCAAACACTAACGCATATTTTGTTGAAGATTATGAATAATTAAAACGAACACCTCTTGCCGAAAGACAGGATTACGGTCCTTCTATAATAGATCATTCGTCTGCTAAAGGCAGATATTTATGCAAAGTATTTTATCAGGTAAAGCACCAACATATGCACGGGGTAAAATGCATAGAAACCGTACTGCATCATTTTGTTCGAGCAACCTTTTCTGCCGCCGTAAAGCCAAATGGGTATCAATGCAAAAACAGCAAAACCCTGAGATGGTATTTCAAAAATTTTGCCGAAAACTTCAATCGGGAAAACCTGACCTTCAAAAAATACAATATTAATCAGCGCCATCGACGTTAACTGAGCAAGCCACGCAAACGGAAAATCCCTTAAAAGGCAGAACATTACTACCGTAATCATTCCCAAAAAGCCTAATCAACAAAGCCGATATACCTACCAAAAAATAGGAGAACAACCATATTAAATCATATAAAAAAATATTAGGATTATCAAAACTTAATGATATTTTTGCTCCCGATTTTGCATTACCTAAAACACTTAATAGCTGTAAAAGAACAAGTATAAATCCAATAATTATTCTGACTTTACCTTTTTTCATGAATAATTCTCCTTTATAATTATGTTGTTATTACACAACGAATATACAAAAAAGTAAACAACGGCAGTATAAATTACATCCTTTTGCAGACAATAACATCAAGATTTGTCTGAAAAAGGAGAAAGATATAAAATGAAAGCCACAGGTATTGTCAGAAGAATCGACGACCTCGGAAGAGTCGTTATCCCCAAGGAAATCCGCCGCACCATGCGTATCCGCGAAGGCGACCCGTTACAGACAACATTGACACAGTCAGAAAACTACATTTCCGCTATGTTGGATTTGGAGAAACGGCTTGAGTAAATCCCTTACATATCAACGGTTTCAGGCGTTTGATATATAAATTCCAAAGACTGCATGGGATGACCCCGTGCAGTCTTTTTTGCTATATGAATATAAAACTAAACAAATCAAAAAAATATGTTGACATATACAACCAAATTTGTATATAATTTACACATAGTCAAATTAGTATATATACAATTTTACAGGAAAGAGTGATTATTATCGGCAGAAGGAAAGTCAACACAACCAAACTGGAGATTATTCAGGTTGCAACGAGCAGATTCATTAAAAAGGGATATTCGTCAACAACATTCAGAATGATTGCAGACGAGCTTGATACAAGCACCGGGCATATAGTTTTCTATTTTCCGTCAAAAGAATCTCTGCTTGCCGAACTTGTTGAAATGCTATGCAATTTTCAATGGAAACTGATAAAGGAAGAAGCAGATGAGGGTATGAGTTCGCTGCTTGCCCTTTGCTTTGAACTGATGACAATGGCGGCGGCTTGTGAAGAAAGCGAAGTTGCGAAAGACTTTTTTATCTCGTCATATCAGAGTCCGAAATGTCTTGAAATTATTCATAATAACGACACCGCAAGGGCAAAGGAAGTTTTTGCGGAATACTGTCCCGATTGGACAGACGAACAGTTCAGAGAAGCGGAAATTCTTGTTGCAGGCATTGAATACGCAACGCTGAATGCCATTGATATAACCGTACCGCTTGAAACACGTATTTCGGGTGCGCTGAACGCAATTATGATGATTTACAACGTGCCCGAAGAAATCCGCAGGATAAAGATTGATAAGGTTCTTGCAATGGATTACTGTTCAATCGGCAAACGCATTTTCAACGAGTTCAAAGAATATGTTGAAAAAGAAAATGCTTTTTAATTACGTTAATAATTTGTATTTACATACAAAGGAGGAAACCCTATGCAAAAGAAAATCAAAAAATCATTGGCGGCCATACTCTCGCTTCTGATGATTATGACGGCCATTCCGTTTACACCTGTTGCTGTGGCAACAGACGGTGCGGATCCGATTACCGAAAAGGATTGTACAGAGCACGCCGACACAGACGGCAACGAATTCTGCGACGTATGCGGTGAACTTATCAACGCAAAGGTGATTACGGCAGATTCGGACGGTATGGTTTATGTTGACGGTGAGGCACTTGAGATTACCGGTTATTACAATAATGATCTTATTCTCCCTGCAGGTAATTATAAGCTTACGGGAGACGTTACGTCAGCATATTATATAGGAGCAAGAGAAGGTGATGTCACTCTTGACCTTAACGGATATGTATGGGATATGAAAGACTGTTATTTGTTGTTGTTGTCCCATCAATTTTCTCTTTATGACACATCCGATGCCGGGACGGGTAAGCTTACTTCTTCATGGATAGAGACCGTATATATCGGTAAAACTGACACACAGTGCGGAACATTTAACCTTTACAGCGGTACTGTAGAAAACACTTCAACGCTTACAGATTCCTATATTATAAGTGCGTCATACGGAGACGCAAATCTTTACGGCGGAAAAATCAAGGGCAACGCTTATGCTTTCTTTAATTATATGTTTTCGGATTTGACAATTAACCTTGACGGTACGGTGATTGAAAACGGCGAAGGTTATGCTCAGGTTAAATCCGATCTTATGGACGGCGATACACCGAAAACTGTTATTGACGTGACAGACTATACAGGTGAATCTTTTACGGTTGACGCAGAAATTGATGAAGAAGGCAAAATCAAAATTTTTGAAGGAATCAAATCTGCTCAGGAAGCGGAAAACTATCAGATAAACTTTTTAACTAAGTACGGCGAAGTATACTGTGAAAAAACAGAATATGACGAAGCAACAGGTGAAAAGTATATCTATGTTTTGAAAAACGCATTTACTCAGCAGCCCTCTGATAAAAATAACTACACCGTTGAATTCAACAATCCCGATGCTTCATTCCAATGGTATGAGGTTAATGAAAATGAGATTGGTAAATATACGACTGAAGAAAGAGACCTTTTGTTTACATATGATTTTGAAAAAGGTGACATATTAAAGGTCACAACAGTCTCAGAGATAGAGTATGCAGTTATAGAGGCAGGTTCTTACCGTTTGCGTTTAGACAAGGAAAATAAAACTGCAACGGTTACAATCGATGAAGATGAGACGATTGAAATTTTTACGCGTTTTGTTGATCCGGAAAATGACGTTGAATTAAATTTCAGTGTCATAAAAGAAATTTCACTTAAAGGTGAAACCGGTAAAACTTTACAGACCCCCGAGCATGAAAAATCATATTGGTGCAAAGCAACTGTAGGCACAAAGGTTTATCCTTCAGATATTGCTTTTATATGTTATACGCACGACTACGACGAAAACGGCAAGTGTTACTATTGCAAAATGCAGGCAGCCGCAAAGGTAACCGACAAGGATGGTAATAAGCTTTCGGACTCACCGTATGATACCTTTGCAGAGGCAGTCACAGCGGCAAGTGCAAGCGAGGGCAGTACACTCACCCTGCTTGATGATGTTACGCTTACCAAAGAGCAGAATATTCGCTCAGGCAAGTTCACGCTTGATCTTAACGGCAAAAACCTGATTAACGTAACCGGCAGAGTTCTGTATATATATGAAGAAGTTGATTTGACAATTAAGGACAGCGGTGAAACCGGCACTCTTGAAAGCATGAACGACGGAAGTTCTGTAATTTGGAATTACGGTACACTTACCGTTGAATCGGGCATCATAAAGGGCGCCGGCGGTATTGACAACAAAGGTACACTTACCTTTAAAGACGGCACGGTGGAGGTTGTTACCTATTCGGCAATCTATAATACCGGCACGGCTTATGTTTATGACGGCGTGCTGAAACACGCTAAATCACACGCAATCGGAAACTACGGTACACTTTATGTTTACGATGGCGAGATTGACGGCATCATAAACGGTTGCGATGCCTATATCTCCGGCGGCGAAATAGACTGCGACAACTATGCGGCACTCAATCTGCTTGGCGGTAAGCTTGAGGTAACCGGCGGCAGCTTCACAGGAACAGACCTTGCAAGCGGTTATTACAGCGGCACACCCTACGGCGAATGGACTGTTTACTTTGGTGAAGATGCAACCCTCACCCTCAAGGGCGGTGAGTTCCCCAACGGTTTTGCTGTTGCTAATACAACCGCAAACACATCCCTCGCAGAGGGCTATGCTTTCTATGATAAGGACGGCAACAAGATAACCGTTGCAGATGATGCAAAAATTATCGACGGCTATGTTCAGGTCAAGGAGCGTTTCGTTGCTTCCGTAACCGACAAAGACGGTAACGAGCTTGAAGGTTCACCGTATAAGACCTTTGCTGATGCAATTACAGCGGCATCCGCAAGCGAAGGCAGTACACTCACACTGCTTGATGATATTACGCTTACCGAAACCGCCAGAATCTCTTCGGGCAAGTTTATTCTTGATCTTAACGGCAAAACCATTCTTAACAAAACTGATGATGCTTTAATGGTTTATTACGATGCAAACATAACAATCAAGGACAGCTGCGAAGGCGGTACAGTTGAAACAGGCGGCGATTATTGTTATGGAATTCTTAACTCGGCTGAGCTTACCGTTGAATCCGGTACTATAAAGGGTAATGGCTCAGGCATCTCAAACCACGGCACACTCACCGTTAACGGTGGTAATTTTGAGTCTTATACATATGGTGCAATAACTAACAAAGGAACAGCTAAAATCTACGGCGGTGTTTTTGAGGGCATAGACAGAGGTGAGGGCGTTCAAAACGACGGCAACGGTGAGATTTATATTTATGGTGGCGAAATAATCGGCAATACAGCTTTATTAAATACCGGCACAGCCTATATTTCCGGCGGTGAATTTAACGGTAACGACTATGCGGCATTAAACATTCTTAAAGGCACGGTTGAAGTAACCGGCGGCAGCTTCACGGGAACAGACTTTTCAAACGGTTATTTCAGCGGCACACCCTACGGCGAATGGACAGTTGATTTTAACTCCGAAGCAACCTTCATCCTCAAGGGTGGCGAATTCCCGAACGGTTTTGTTATTGATGAAACAACCGCAAACACATTCCTTGCAGAGGGCTATGCTTTCTATGATAAAGATGGCAATAAGATAACCGTTGCAGATGATGCAACAAAGATTGAAGGATACGTTCAGGTTAAGGAGCGTTTCGTTGCTTCCGTAACCGATAAGGACGGCAACGCTGTCGGTACTTACAAAACCTTTGCAGATGCAATCACAGCGGCACAGGGCAGTGAGGGCAGCACACTCACCCTGCTTGATGATATTACACTTACCGCAGAGCAGGTTATTCGCTCCGGCAAGTTCACCCTTGACCTTAACGGTAATAACTTGATTAACGAAAACGGCAGAGTTCTCTATATTTTCGATGAAGCCGATTTAACAATTAAGGACAGCGGTGAAGGCGGTACGGTTGAAACTAAACGCATGTATACGAAATGTATTGATAATTCCGGTAAACTCACTGTTGAATCAGGTATAATCAAGGGCGACGGCGGCATTGACAACTACGGTGTTTTGTATTTTAATGACGGAACGGTTGAAGCTGACAACTATGGGGCGATAGCAAATTTTAGTGACTGCACTGTTTATGTTTATAACGGTGTTCTGAAAAGTTCAAACTCCGGCGCAGTTGAAAACAGCGGTACGCTTTACATTTACGATGGCGAGATTAAAGGCATCACTAATTCTAACACTGTATATATTTCCGGTGGCACAATAGACCGTGATGATTATGAGGTACTTAATCTGCTCGGCGGTACGCTTGAAGTAACCGGCGGCAGCTTTACGGGTGGAAAATGGACTGTTGGCTGTACTGAAGGTGCAGCCCTTATCCTCAAGGGCGGTGAATTCCCCAACGGCTTTGTTGCTTATAATGCAACTGCAAACGCATTCCTCGCAGAGGATTATTACTACAAAGATGCCGACGGTAAGCTTATTGATGTTGCAGATGATGCAAAAATCATTAACGGCTACGTTAAAGTAAGCAAGGGTGCTGACCTCTCCGAAGCAGTTATCACTCTTGACCAAACTCAGTTCACCTACAGCGGCACGGAGCACAAGCCCACGGTTATCGTAACAGTCGGCGGCAAAACTCTCACAGAGGGCAAGGACTATACACTCACATTTGCAAACAACGTTAATGCAGGTATTGCAACCGTAACGGTAAGAGGTATCAGTCAGGCGGCAGGCGGTATCGCAGGCGGCGGTGAGGATATCGGAAACAGCTCGAATTCGGGTGATATTACCGAAAGCATCTACACGGGCGAAATCATCAAGAATTTCACAATCAAGCCCGCAACGGTTGATATCATCTGGGAAGGCGACGTGTTCTATTACACAGGCAATCCCCACAAAGTAACAGCGAAATATGTTGACGTAAACGGCGATGAAAATCCCGCGGCAATCACACAGAACAAAACCAACACCGAAATCGGTAAATATATCGCAACCGCAGTTGTTGAAGATTCAAACTACACTGTAAACGGCGCAACCGTCAACCACGCCTACGAAATCAAGTGGTATGACGGCGCACCCGATGCAACGTTCAGCGGCACAAAGGGCGAAAACGGTTGGTACACAAGCGAAGTAACCGTAACTGCTCCTGAAGGCTATGCAATCAGCACTTTGGCTGACGGCATCTACGGCAGCGAAGTCACCTTTGGAAACGAAGAAAAGGTGGTTTATTATCTCAAGCAGGCAGAAACAGGATATATTGCAAAAATTGAGCTTGGTAAATTTGCTGTTGACCTTAATGACCCTGAAGCCGAAATCGTAATCGGCGAATATAAATGGAATACAAATGCAACTGCGATTTCATTCGGTCTGTTCTTTAAGGAAACAAAAGCGTTCAGCATTTCTGCTTCCGATTCCGAAAGCGGCATTGCATACGTTGAATACTTTGTTGCAACCGAAAAAATCACAGATTTCGGAAATATTGAATGGGTTGAATATACAGGTGCAGTCAGCATCAGTCCCAACAGCAAAAACATTATCTACGCAAAGGTAACTGATAATTCGGGCAGATATGTAATCGTAAATTCCGACGGTATCGTGCTTTATACCGACAGCACACTCGACACATCCTTCAAGGATGAGGTTGTTTATGTTCTCACCAAAAATGCAAGCCAGTCATTCAATCTCAACCTCAACGGCAACACCGTTGCTTACGTTAAGATTGGCGAAACCGTTCTCGCCGCTGAAAATTACGAAGTTCTCGGAAATATGATTATAGTTTCATCCGATGTTCTTGAAAACCTCGCGGCAGGTGAATACGTAATCACGGTCGGCTTCAATCCGATGGGCGAAGCCTATGCCGAAGGCGATGCTCCTGCAGAAGTCACAATTCCTCTTACCGTCAAAAAAGCAGATGTAACGATTGAAATTTCTGATTTCGGCAAGGTTTATGACGGCAAGCCCGTAACCGCAGACTATAAAATCAGCAAATCAAGCGATTCTTCGCCTGCGGCAAGCAATATTGACTATAACGAAACCGTTGAATTCAAGGTAAAGGATTCAGACGATTCAACCTACACAACCGAAGCTCCCGTAAACGCAGGAGAATACACAGTCAGAATCACAGTTACCGAAACAGACAAGATTAATTCTGCAGAGGCAACCGCAGATTTCACAATCGAAAAGAAGTTCGTAACCGCCACCGCCACCGCACCTGACAAGGTTTATGACGGAACGAATTCTGTTGATATTTCAAAGGCAACAGTTACTCTTAACGGCATTGTTGAAGGTGATGACGTTAAAATTGAAATCGGCAACGGAATTTTTACCGATTCAAATGTCGGCAAAAATATAAGAGTTATTCTTTCTTATACCGTAAGTGGAGATGATTTGAATAACTATGAATTCCCTGAAGACGGCATGGTAAGCTTTCCTGAAACGGACAAAGACATTTATAATGCATTTACCGTCGCCTCCATTACCGCAAAGGATATTTCCGACGGATTTATCCTTCTCGGCGAATCTCTCACCTATAACGGCACAGAGCAGACCCAGACCGTTGAAAAGGTGCTTCCGACAGGCTCCGCTCCCGAAGCGACCTACACCGTAAGCGGCAACAAAGCAACAAACGTCGGTGTATATCTGCTCACGGTAACAGGTACGGGCAACTTCACGGGTGAAGCAAAGATTGCTTATGAAATCGCTGTTGATATGAATGGTGTCGATTTTGACCAGTTGCACCCTCTGAATGTAAAGGAAACCGATAGAGAAAAGATTGAATATATTTATAACCAGTTTGACAATGCATTCAGAGATTATGCTGATGAAGAAAAGAGAAACGAGTGGGATAACAATAAATCTTATTGCGTTGAACTTCTCAAAATGATTGAAAGCGTTGCAAATCATATTGAAAGCTTTGAGAATGATTTGGCGAAATATGATATTAATACCGTAACATCAGATGATGATGCTGATTTGGAAAGTTTCCAGAATAGTGTCGGCTATTTCTATGATTATTATTTTGACAATCTGACAGATGAACAGGAAAAGAAAACAAGCGATATTTTTTGGACGATTGAAAAACTTGAAATCAGAATCACCGATGTTGCAAAAGAAATCACAAGAATAACAAATTCCGTAAACTCCTACGGTGAGGATTCTGTTAAGTCAACCGACAAGGCAGACCTTGAACAGCTTAAGGCTGATATCAAGGCTCTCACAGACGGTCAGAATATCACTGATGGTGAAAGAGAAAAGCTTGCTGAGCTTGATGCAAAGCTTGATGCTCTTCTCAAGAAGATTGCTGACACTCAGGCTGAAATCGATGAACTCGGCAAGAACGCTGACTCCTACGCGGAAGAAACTGTCAAATCCTCCGACAGCGAAGACCTTGCACAGCTCAAAGAAGATATTCAGAATCTTATCGACAGCGACAATACCACCGAAAACGAAAAGACTGTTCTCGAAGATATGATTAAGGATATCGAAGGTCTTGAAGATAAGATTACCGAAACAGAAGAAAAGCTTGAAGAAATCAAGGGTATCGAAAACAACTTCAATCCTGAAAATGTTTCAAGCGACGACAAGACGGCTATTGAAGATAAGATTGCCGAAATTGAAGAGGTAAATCCTGATAATCTCACCGATGAGCAGAAAGCTGAATATGATGAAATCAAGGCAGGCTTTGAGGCTCTTTTTGAAGAAATCGCAGCAGCAGAAAAGACGGTTGCAGATATCGGCATTGAGCTTGAAATGTTTGACGAAAAGAGAGTAACAATATTCTGGGAAGACGATATTGAAGCTCTCAAAGCAAAGATTGATGAACTCCTTGCAGATGAGAATATGGGCGAAGCGGAAAAAGCAAAGCTCAACGAGTACAAGGCCCAGGCTGAAAAGCTCATCGAAATCATCAACACACCCGTCAAGTATTTCTCACTCCGTTTCTTCTACTTCATCTGGGATTCACTTCATTGGCTCTCATCTCACGTTATATTCATCTTCAACTGGATTGTAGCAATGTTCTGATAATCAAATAATCACCAAAGCCGACGGAATAATCCGCGGGGTTCGTAAAACAGTTTCTGTTTAATTTCTGAAAATTGAATATTTTCAAGGTTCGGCGTGACTTCGGTCACGCCGTTTTCTTTTGCATAAGTTCGTTCAGCGGTATGAATCCAATAAAATCGTATTCAATTGAAATG